>CAYXVG010000028.1:0-85100 GCA_964468205.1 uncultured Solibacteraceae bacterium
CGGCCGAGCGAATTGTAGTCGAAGCTCCGCGTCTGCGTCCCCTGGCTGACACTGGTCAGATTGTCCAGCGCGTCGTAGCTGTAGTTGGCCGCGTAGTACGGCGACCCCTCGTGTTCCACGACTTCCACCAGCCGTCCCAGCGCGTCCACGTGGTTCTCCCGCACCTTGCCCGCCGGATCGGTAACGGTGGTTATCTCGGCGTCGTACACAGTGGTGCTCGCGCCGGTCAGACCGGAGGTGGAGTCGCAGGATGAGGGTGCCGAGGCGCCGGAGAACGTGGTCACCTTGACCACCCGACCGCGCTGGTCGTACTTCGTGCAGGTCCAGCCGGCGGCTTCGGGGTAGGTCGCCGAATAGGGGTTCGAGACCAGCTCATACCGCGGTTGTCCAGAGGGTGAATGGTACTGCCGGCTCACCGTGCTCCCGTCCGGGTTCTGCGTCTGCTTCAGACGGCCCAGATCGTCGTAGGTGCTCGTCGTCGTCAGCGCGCCGGCGCCATCGAGTGGCGCGGTTACGGTCACCGTCTTCGCCGCGTCGTTGAAGGCGGTCGTGGTCTGGCGCTCGAGCCCCAGCCCGTCGGCCTCGCTCACCAGCGTCCGCCGGCCGGCCTGGTCGTAGGAATAGCGGGTGCTGATGCTGTTGTCGGAATCGGTACGCTGCTTCAACAGCCCCGTGTCAAGGTCCCACTCGAGCGTCTCGACCCGTGCATCGGAACCTCCGTCCCCGCGAACAATCGTCACCGGATACAGGTTGTTGCCGTCGTAGGTGAAATCGGTCTTCACCTGGGCGGTTGTCAAGTGGCCGATGTAGGTCAGATTGCCGTAGGTGTTATAGTCCCACTTCAGAATGACGGATTTCGCCCCGGTGCTGTCGGATTCGATGGCCGAGTCACCTGGAAAGCTCCCTGCACCTCCGGTCTTCGTACTGTCCCATCGGCGCTCCTCCTCCAGGTTTCCCTTGGTGTACGGATCATCGTAGAAGAAGTACGAGAACGCTTCCGTGGTTGACCCATCCGTAGTCTGCGTCCACTTCTCCGCATCCAGGCGGTCTGGCGAGGCGGTCCGCCAGTAGGCATTGGCGTTGTCGGCAACCGTGCTCGCATCCGGCACATCAACCCAGTACTCATTGATCGTTTCGCGGGCCACCGGGCACGGGCCTCCCCAATCACATTCCCGCCTTGAAGTCAGATTCCCGTTCTTGTCGTAGGAGAACTGCATGATCCCTGTCTTCGGGCTCCCGCCACTGAGGATTCTGGTTTCGGTCTTGACATACGGGTTGTTCTGGCTGTAGTTCTCACCTCCGCTGTGCCCGTAGGCGATATTCCGAACCCACTCCCACTCGACGGCGTCGCCGTTGGGATACGTGATCCTGCAGACCAGGCTTCCGCCCCCCGGCGGACCTGAAGCGCACCCGTATTCATGCTTAACCTCGCCCGTGTCCGGCTGGGTAACAATCGTTTGGGTCCCCACCGGGACGCCATCGGGATAGTAATTGTACGCCCAGGTCTCAGGCGGCCCGTCATGGGGATCAACAATCTTCTGGACAACCTGGTTCTTTAGCATCACCTCGGTGCTGTGATTGAACGACGGGCTTCGATCAAGCCGGTAGCCGTAGTCGACCTGCCCGCCGGTAGGCAAAACGATCTGGTCGAGACCGCCAAAGCCGGGAGTCGCTTCGTTGTTGTCGTCGTAGTCGAAAAAGTACTGCGTCGGTTGCGCCGTGGGAAGGTCGATGGCATCGACAACGACGAACCCGGTATTCAGATTGCACAACTGGTCTCCAGAGAGGCAGTCTTCACAGCAGAGGTACGAATACGCGTCCCCACCGGTCCCGCCAATCGGCATGTACTCCCACCGAACGATCCACTTCGCTGTGCCGCCGGCAAAGGTTGGGGCCGTAATGGTGTCAACGAGCGGTGCGGATTGTCCGGCTGAACCGTCCCACCCCTTCTCGAGTTCAATCTCGCGTCCGGCGCTGTCTCGGATGATGGTGTACGGTCTGGTGCATGCGGGATAATCCCGGCAATCCGGCACAAATGCTACCCAGTTACCGTTCGCGTCATAGATCGTCTCAATGTTGAAGCCCTTGCCCTCCATGCGGCGGCCGTCCGGAAAATACAGGGTCCATGTCTGCTCATCCCAATAGGCGCCCGGTGGCGGTTTCGAAAGAGTAAGTCGCAGGAAGGACCCGTCGTTGGTGAAGTAGTTGACTGGGTTCGGAATGGCAAAACCTAGGCCTGAATAGTCCGAGACATCGGCACAGGAGCCGAATGCGCCGTTGGGCGAAACAGGGAAGAATCCATCGCCGGTGTAGCCCCCACCGAGCCCGAACTCGTCACCGTATCCTTCGAGCTGCAACGTATGGATCGAACCATCCGGTAGCCCAATCGTCATCTTGTGTTGCCGGTGTTGTTCGCGCTGGGTGCAGTCCGTCCAGGTGTCAAGAAGAGCCCGGGTATCGTGATCGAGCTGTACGTTCTCAAAGTTGTATTGCCATCCCCCCGTGGTTCCCTGGACTAGCGACTGCTGGAACGCCCTGACAGGCTGCGAGTATTCGTCGAACACGAGGTAGGAGTCTGTCTGCGCGTCGTATATCTGAGAATTATAGATCAGGTCCAAAGCGAACGACATTCCACCTCGTCCCGCAGGAAGCGAAGCCAAGGGCACACGAAGGGTCAACCCTCCATGGACGACGTCGACCGAGTCGATCTCCGACACGCTATACGTGCCCGTGGGCAGGAACCCTCGTTGGGGATCGGTCGTGAAACCCTCGCCCGCGTACTGGGCGACAGCGGGGGCAACAGAGAACAAACTGACTACCAGAATGAGTAAGCGGCGCCGAATCATCTTCATCTCCATCCAATTCGTTGGAATCACTGGGCCTCCTGAATCCTCAAGGTGCGGCTGGCGCAAACAACCCGTCATCCGATCGAGCGGTGAACGACGTTGCGGTGATGTCCAGCGTGAAGACCGGTTCGCCGTCTTCCAACCGCTCGACTCTGCCCGGCACGAGCTGACCTTCCACGAACCCCCACTTCGAGAAAACGGTCTCGATCGATTTCCCGGATCCGCCGGCCGGCGATCTGCCAGAGGGAAGCGCTTCCTCCTTGTAGAGCACGCGTAACAGCACGTGTGCCGACGAATCGAAGTAGAATCTCTTCGACCGTACCTCCTGGTTTCCGCGGGGCTTCACGGGCGCGATCAACTGGTAGATGTCGTACGATGGCCCACGGTAGTCCGGGAACCGCTCCTGCGAGGGACGGAAGCCGCGGCCGACGACGCGGAAGGCGGCGCCGTTTGATAGCGCGCCAAAGAATCCATCGAGCGAGTCGGCCTGCAGGCTCTCCAGGATGTCCTCTTGGCTTTCGTCGAGCTCTCCAGCCGAGGAACGGGAGCTGTTTCCGTCGAATGTCAGCACCGCCGCCCTGGCGCCCAGCCGCTGGATGCGGATCTTGTTGGGCAATTCATAGATCACTTCTACTGGAGACTGGGTTTGATCGGCATCAGTGATCGTTCCCGAGAGCGCCAGGCGCTCCTTGCCCGTCTCGGTGAATCGGTCGCCCAACTTCTCGAGCTGAGGGCGGAGCTGGCTTGGCACGCGGGTGTACGAGACATTGGCAACCGCCGCCGGCCCGGGCCGGGAAGCCTGAGCGTACGCCGGCGTCGAGGGCGAGCATAGGACGAAAGCCGCGCAGACCAGAATCCTGGCCATCGGGCACTCTCGCACTGTCGCGAAGGCCCTGTCTGCGTGAATCTGTAAAACAGCCATCCGTGTTTCCTTCATCACTCCCCTCCTTCCGCTCTCTTACCAGTCACCCGGAATACAAACCTCCGCTTGCTCCGGTCATTCGCGATCCTCGCATTGAAGACGTGTCCCCGGGATGAATCGATGGCCTTGCCTTCACTGTCCGCCAGGTTTAGCCCCGGGCTGTGGACCGAAATCCGCAGCGGAGTGTCGCGCGGCACAAAAATGCGATGTTCCCGGCTGGTCCTGTCACGCTTGTGCACCGGCATCGGCAGAAACATCCCGTTCAGGGCGGTGACGCCCACGAGAACCTCGTCGCCCCGGTTACCCACGGGCGGCCTGGTCGACTTTGCTTCCCGTAGCAGGGCCCGGGGATCTTCTAAACTTACGCTCACGGCCTGGCCACGCCGCATTACGATCGGCCGCATGGCGGTTCTTTGACCAGTCTTCACCGCGGCCAGTGGCGGTTTCTCGGACCACAGGCAGCGGTCCAGAAGTTCGCTGCCAGGTAGCTGGGTACAGACTCGAAAGTCTCCCTGCGGCACGCTGAACCCGAACGTCCCATCTGCCGCTGTTAATGTACTAGCCTGGAACGGCTCCACCTTGGCGCCACGGCTGGGCAAAACATGTACTGCAACGCGGGCTCCCACTACTGGCCGCTGGCGCTCGTCCAAGACCTGCCCCACGATCTCTCCGCCTCTTGCCTGCGCCCAAATCAGGATCGGCGTTAGAACGCTAAGAATAAGAAGTAAGACTCTCATTACCATGTGACCTCCGTCATGCCTGCATTGAATCGCTACTCCGCCTACGGCACGATCCAGTAGCCCACGTAGGGCCAGGCTGATAGCTCACCGCTCGTATCCTCCGCCGCCATATAGATATGCTTTGTCCCAGACCAACCGGCCGCAAAGTCGATGTCGAGGTGAACGCTGACTTCCCCGCTGGCGCTGGTGGACCACGAACTAGCTACATCGATGGTGCACTGGCTGTTGGAGAGACTCGCCCCGGCCGTTCCCAGGACCGCCGAGCCAACCCACGTGTTGAACTCCGGCTGCGAGTCATCGGCGGAGAGAAATACCTGATCGCCGGCCGGATCGTAGTACACCAAACAGGCGCTAGTCGGGCTTAGCGAGCTGTTGAATACCATCTGCACCCAGGTGAGGTCGCCGCTTCGCGGGCGAGCGTCAAACCGAAAAACCTGGCTGAGTCCGGTACCGCTATCGGGGACCACCGGCCCAACCATGGCGATTTCACTCGTGTCCGGATTCACGGTAACGGTGGCTGTGCCGGATCTCGTGGGATCGAACTCCGATACGGCCCGAACGGTGACCATTTGAGCCGAGGTTACGGTGCCCGCGGTGTAGAACCCTGCTGCGTCGATGGCGCCGGCCAGCGGGTCGATGCTCCAACTCACCGCCTGGTCGGTCGTTCCCGTCACAGTGGCCGTGAACTGCTGGCTTTGTCCGGATATCAAACTTACGGAAGCCGGATCCACACTGACACCAACCTCGATAGTGCCCGGCAATCCGACCACCTCCAGTTCCGATAGGAACAGCCACCCAGTGTGATTGAAGGTACATCGGACCCACCTCGCCGTGTCCGTTATTGCAAGCTCCGTCCAGCCGACAGAGAAGTCCCACGTATCAGGGTATGTCGTCGAGGAGCTTCCAACCATTTCGTATGAAACTCCGTCGGTCAAGCCAGGATTACCTCTGGAAATAAGCCAGCAGCGGAAGCAGCCGTCAAGCGCCAGTTCCGCCCACTGTCTTTCGATTACACAGCATTTCCGGGCGTGAATTCCGTTCAACAGCAACTACTTACGTTCCGCGCTGGACGCCCCGGCTGCAATCACCGTGCTACACTCCAGCCGGACGATCGTACTGGGAGCCCCCGCGGTAGTGTGTGGGCCGCAAATACACGAACAGATGGCGGCCGCCACCAGGGGTCAAGGCATTCGGAGCAGCCGGAACACCTTGCCGCGGGGCTATTCCCATCAGAAAATTGCAAAATAATTGCTCTCTATATCCTTGATTTAGAATATGTTGTTCTTCGAAGCAAATAACATCCATCCGCGTAACACCCGCGCTGGGTGTACCAGCCTTGCTGCTTTGCATCGCCGCGTGAGAAGATCTCTCTTACACTAACCATGAAGACCGTGACAATAATTTTTGCCATCGCGACAATCATCATCCCTCTCGCTCTGGCCGCTCAACCGCCCGAAGAGCCTGCCCTCTGGCAGCCTTACTACATCTATCCCCGCGCCGGCGGCCAGCAGGTCGATCTCGCTGGCCAGTGGGATCTCGGCCACCGGGACGTTCCCATCGTCGATCCGGCCGAGCTCAACTCCCAGAAATGGATCCAGGCGCCCGTGCCGGCCACCGTCCAAATGGCTTTGTTTCGCGCTGGCGAGTTGCCGCACCCCTACTACAACCTCAACTCCGGCAAATATTCTTGGGTCGACGAGAAGGTTTGGTACTACAAGCGCTCCTTCGATCTTCCCGCCGGCGCCGCCGAGAGCTACATCCTGCTCTCCTTCGACGGCATTGACTATTTCTCCCGCGTCTGGGTCAACGGCAAGCTCATGGGCCGCCACGAAGGCATGTTCGGGGGGCCCGTCATCGAGATCTCCGGCGCGGCCAACCCCGGCGGATCGAACGGTCTTCTCGTCGAGGTGAAGGCCGGCAACTGGGGCAATAAAACGGGTTACCAGCCGCGCGCGCCCGGCAAAATCATCAAACCCTGGGTGCTGGCCGGCGGTACCGGAGCCGAGATGTTCTATCCCCTTGGCATATGGCAGGGCGCCCGCATTGACATCGTTCCAGAAGTCCACATCGAGCGGCCCTTCCTCACCACGAAGTCGATTGGCGAGAACGAGGCAACGCTCCATCTCTCGGCCGAGATACTTGCCGGCGTTCATTCACTCGAGGGGAATCTCGACGCCATCGTCGGCCAGCAGCTCCGTGACTTCCGCGATACCTCCACCGCGAAGCTCCTGCCCGGGCAGTACCGTATCCGGTTCGACTTGATCGACAAGCAGAGCAACCAGCGCGTCTTCCGCGAGAATATCCCCCTCGATCTCTACGAAGGGCGCAACTGGGTGGAGCGCGACCTCAGCGTACCGAACCCCAATCTCTGGTGGCCGAACGGGCTCGGCGACCCGAACCTCTACACCGCGCGCCTCGTCCTGATCGAGGGCTCCGCCGAACGCGACGCCATCTCGTTCGATTATGGAATCCGCGCCATCGAGGTTCGCCCCACGCCCGGACCACGCTACCGAGACCGCTGGCTCGATTGGCAGTTCGCCGTGAACGGCCGCGAGTTCTTCGTCAAAGGCATCAACTGGATGCCCGCCGATATCCTGCTGAACGTACCGCGCGAGTGGTATCACTGGCTCCTGTCCGCCGCCCGGAACGCCGGAATTCAGATGATTCGCGTTTGGGGCGGGGGCATCATCGAGCCCGAGGCCCTCTATTCGGTCGCCAACGAACTCGGCATCCTCGTCTGGCAGGACTTCCCTATTGGCAACGGCACCCGTCCGGAATGGCCCGCTGATGTCTGGAACGCCCAGGTCATGCAGACCGTCTTCCGCCTCCGCAACCACCCTTCGCTCGCTCTTTGGTGCGGCGGCAACGAGTTCAACGCCTACCACCCGGAGAATGCCGCCGTCATCGGCATCCTTGAACGCGCCGTCGCCGGCTTTGATGGCACGCGGCCCTTCCGCCGCACCTCGCCCGACGGCGGATCCATGCACACTTATCCGGACTTCGACCCCACCTGGTACTCCCGCATCTACGGCCAGGTCCCCTTCATGGCCGAGACGGGCATGCACAACATTCCAAGCGCTGAAACCATGCGCGAGGTTGTCAGCGCCGAAGAGCTTGCGAAGCCGCTCTCCAATATGTACACCGAGGAGTTCGGTGACCTCTTCCCCGACTTCCGCCATCACTTCGTCGAATTCGAAGCCTCGCGGGTGCCGCGCATGCTGAGCCGCGCCTCCCACATCGACGATATTTCCGCGCCTCTCATCGAAAGCCTCGCCGAAGGCACGCAGATCGGCGCGGGCGAGTTCTACCAGGTGATGTCGGAGGGCCTGCAAGCGAACTACCCCGTCACCGCCGGCCTCTTGCCGTGGACCTTTAAGCGGCCCTGGCCGGTGGTTGCGATCCAGTTGCTTGATGGCTTCGGCCACCCCACCGCGCCCTACTACTTCCTCAAGCGAACCTATGAGCCGGCCCACGTGATGGCGCGCTTCCCCCACCTGCTGAATGCGCCCGGGCAGGACGTGCCGCTCACCCTCACTGTCATCAACTCCGGCGACACGCTAATCAGCAACTACACGGCATCGGTGGAGGTGATGGACGACAGCTTCGAGACCATGTGGCGTCAGGAGCGGGCGATCGCGCTCGACGCCGGCCCTTCCGCCATCGACTTCGAACTCGGCGCCTTTACGATTCCGGCCGGCTATGCGGATCGATTCTTCTTCATCGTCGCCGAACTGAGAACCCAGGAGGGCGTGTTGATATCGCGCTCCGCCTACTGGCCGCGCAGCCTGACTTCGATCAACGTCGAGGAGTTCCAGTCGAAGCCCACCGAGTGGCCTACCCTGCAGCGGGGCCCATGGCTCAAGCCCACCGTCGCCAGGACCGAAACCGGCGTCGAAATCTATATCCTCTCGAGCGCCGCTGACCGCGCCAACCGCTCCATCCTTCGCGCCCGCGTTAAGAATACCGGCGCGAAACCGGCGCCCGTCACCCGCATCGGCATCGAAGGCACGAAGAGCAGCTTCTTCGCCACCGACAACTTCTTCTGGCTCGCCCCCGGCGAGGAGCGCGACCTCATCCTCTACGTCCTCTGGCGCGAGCCCGAAACCCGCTCTAATGCAGCTCTGAGCGTCTCCAGTTGGAACTCCGAAACAAAGAAGGTCCCCCTCCGATGACCAAGAGAAGCGCGTACACCAACCACTCCACCCGTCTCCTCCCACTTTTCCTCTTCCTCCCCCTCCTCCTCTACGCCGCCCTCACCGCCACCACCCCCTCCCTGACCGTCGAACTCTCCCCCGCCAACCTTTCGGCCAATACCCCCACATCCCTCCGCCTCAACCTCACCGCCACCACTGCCCTCTCCCCCGGCGACCGCATCGCCGTCGTCATCCCGCCGAGTTGGGCCGTCCATGCCATGCGCCTCGACGAGCGCGACGGCCGCACCTTCGGCAACCAGCCCTATCCCCAACTCACAAAGGACCTCGCCCCCAAAATCCGCATCACATCCTCGCACCGCGACTTCTCCGAAATCCACACACTCCTCGAGCTATCCCACGACGGAACCTTCCACCGCTTCGGCCGCACCCTCGAGATCAAGCTCGAATCCGCGCTCCCGAAAGGCCAGACGCTGACCGTCTCCTACGGCACACAGGCCCAACCCGTCTACGCCTCCTTCCTCGCCGAAACCGTCCGCTTCCCGGTCCGCCTCAATGGCCGCCCGCAGGCCGCTCCCACTGTCACCACGACACCCCTGCCCGCCGAGCGGCTCGCCTTCACCGCGCAATCCACCGCCCGCATCGGCGAGCGCGTTCGCTTTCACGCCTCCGCCCGGGACCTCTTTGACAACCCCACCGCTCTGCCGCCATCACTCACCATCGGCGAGGAAACCATCGAAACCGGCACGCGCTTCTGGCTCGATTACTTCGCCGCTTTCGACCAACCGGGATTCCACACCCTCACCGCCTCCGGCGGCGTGCTCGACCCCGTCGAATCGAATCCCGTCCGCGTCACCGCCGAGGAACCGCCCGTCCGCCTCTACTGGGGCGATCTGCACTCCCACTCCTCCATGTCCAAGGACGGCATCGGCGAGACGCCCTGGACCTTTGCCCGCGACTACGCCAACCTCGATTTCTACTCCCTCACCGACCACACCAGCGGAGACCGCGGCGATAACGGCATCACCGGCGCCGAGTGGCAGCGCACGCAGGCCGATGTCCGCGCTTTTCATCAGCCCGGCCGCTTCGTTACTCTGCTCGCCTACGAGGTCTCCTTCGGCCCGCCCTGGGGACATCACAACGTCTACTACAACACGGACACCGGCCCGCTCTTCCGCCGGCACGAAGTCAAGACGCTGCCCCCTCTCTGGGAGAAACTCGCCGGACGCGACGCCTTCACCGTACCCCACCACACCGGTATCAACTTCAGCGCCAACCCGGAGGCAAAGGCCACCGTGTGGGATGCTGCCACGGCCCCGAAGCGCAACACCCGGCCCCTCATCGAAATCTACTCCGGCCACGGCCACTCCGAAATGTTCGCCCCCGGCGCGCCGAACGCCTATGACAACCTCATCTTCATCCAGCGCTGGAAAAACTGGTTCCAGCGCTCGGCCCCGGAAACGCCTGAGGAGTATCGCCGCCTCGCCGGACCGGTCTCCGTCCGCGGCCCTGCCTACGCCCGCGACGCCTGGGCCATGGGTCTCGAGATGGGAACCATCGCATCTTCGGACGACCATACCGCCCGCCCGGGCCAGCCGGAAAAAGGGCTGGCCGCCGTCTGGGCAAAGCGCCTCGACCGCCGGTCCATCTACAACGCGCTCGTCAACCGAGCCACCTACGCCACCACCGGCGAACGCATTTATCTCGACTTCCACCGGACACCCGCCGGCCGCCTCGAATTCGAAGCCCACGGCGCCGCCCCCATCGCCTTCATCGAACTCATGGAATACGACGGCTCCAGGTGGAAAGTGGCCCGGAAGTGGACTCCGGGCGCCCCTCACGCCACCGGCTCTCATGCCCCATCACTGGGCTCGCTCTACTATCTCCGGCTGCGGCAAACCAACACCGTGAAGGGCCGCCCCGTCATGGCTTGGTCGAGCCCGATCTCCGCGAAGTCCGCCCCGTGGTAGTTGGAAGCAGGCTCGTCAGTCGTCTTCCCCGAACATCTTTTTGGCGAGATCCTCCTCCGGCCCCGGCGGTTTGCGGGAAAGGAAGAATCCGGCGCCTCCCGAGATGGCCGCCGCCACCCAGGCAACGATCGCGTAGACATCCGGCCCGCTGCCCCAGAGTAGAACGATCGCGCAGAGGAGAGTTCGAATCGCCCAACTCAGCGGACCGGTCCGAGGCCGGTGGGGAAGATTTCGCCGGGCGATACTGCGTCCCCATGCATAGGCGAACCCGACGCATAGCAGGCCGATGAAGATCCGCAGGACCAAGAATCGCGTGGGCATGACAATTACTTTACTGCGGTTGCGGGCGCTCCCCCAAACCTGCGAGGCTACAGGTGAGCAGCACTGCCCAAAGCTTGAAAGGAATGCTTAGAACTCATGAGGAAGATTGGAATCATTCTCCGGCTGGCTCTATCCGGGCTGGTCATATTACTCATCTCGCAGGCGGCCCTCGCGGCCGAACTCGACGGCAAATGGAACTTCACGATCTACTCCGCGGAAGGGCAACATTTGAGGGAGATCGTGCTCACCCAGAACGGTTCCGCCGTCTCGGGCAAGCACGGCGAGGAAGCCCTTACCGGTAGCTACAAAGCCGGCACGTTAGAGCTACAAGGCGAGCACTACGCCGAGGAAGCCGGCTATAAAGCGCTGCTGAAACTCACCGGCAAACTCGAAGGCGGCAAGCTGAAGGGCACGGGACTATGGGACACCTACAACCTGACCTTCGAGGCAGCAAAGGCAGAGTAGCGCCGGCAGTACCGTAACGGATTCGTCATCCGGGTAACGCATCTGTAACTCAATCGAGTCACCTTCGGATCATACCCGCGCGGTTGCGTAACTGGTCTGCAACACTCACATTAAATATTCTGGATTTCGACTAATTCCGGGCAACAATCCAGCCGATTAACACGTCTGTAATCGTTGGTGGGCGTCTTGCATCGAAAAGCCCACGATATCCGGTGGACATGGGTTCGCCGGAGGCTCTCTGGAAGGAAAACAGAACGCATGAAGAACTGGTTGGTGATTGGCTTGCTGCTGGCCTCGGCGGGGGTGGCATCCGGAGGCGACGTTGCCGGCAAGTGGAAGTTCGCGTTCGAAATGCCGGATGGCGTCCTCGAGCTTCCGGTCACGATGAAAGTGAGCGGCAGCGAGGTGACGGCGGAAACCGCCGGAATCGCCATCAAGGGAACTCTCAAGAACGGCCTGCTCGAACTGATCGGCGAGGTCTACGCCGACAAAGCCGGTTACGAGGCGCCCGTCAAAGTCTCCGGACGAGTCAAGGGTGATGAGATCCGCGGCGATGCAAGTTGGGACATTTACGAAACGAACTTCATCGCCACCAAGGCAAACTGAGCCTCCCGGCCAAACCGCTCGAGTGGGGTTCACCCGGACCCACTTGCAATACTGTCAAACTCTGGCCAGGCTCCAAGCTCCCGACATCCAGTTGCAGCCGGCTACCAGACGAGCATCGCGTGGATGGCCAGCGTGGGAATGGAGGCGCTCCAGGCGCCATCCCGCCAAACGCCTTTCAGCTCTTCACCGCCGGGTTCGAGCGTGACGCGCCGGGGCCGGACAGGAAGACTCAGCGAAATACGGATGGGACCCACCGGAGGCACATAGTCGATGGCGCCATAGTCCGAGGCGAGCTGCATACCGCTCGCGTTCAGCAAATGTAGAACGTTGCGGCCGCTCTTCCGCCGCCAGACCACCTCAATCGCCGGCGGGCATTCCACCCGTACCGCCGGAGTGTGGACCTGCCGCACGATCTCGCCAAAAACGTTGCGCGCTTCGGGGGCGTGGGTCTGGGCGTAGACGGTTCCCAAGGGGCCGTAGATGGCGGCGATGCTTCCGTCGCCGAGACTGGCTACCGTGGCGGCCGTGCGGCCGTCGCGGGTGGCGTCATAGGTGGGATAACGGGTAGCCAGAACGTGCGCACCGCGCGTCTCGACATCCTGCCACACGCCGGCGGCGTCGGCGAACACCTCCCGGCCCGGAATGTAGGCGGAGACCCTCTCCGCCGGACGTGGGAAGTTAACCTGCAGTTCGTCCTGGAACAAAGCTGCGTTCCTCGCCCCGACGAGCAGCAGATGGCCGCCGTCTCGCGCGTAGGCCAGCAGAGTGTCGCGGGCCTCATCCCCGATCTCCTCCCAGTCCGGCACGATGATCATCGGATACTGCCGGGCCACTTCTTCGAGCTTCCAATCCGGGATCACGTCAGCGCAGAGCTGGTTGTCCACCAAGGCGTCCACGGTCCCGCGCGCCTGGTTCACGCGTTCGCCCCATCCGCCGAACAGCTTGTTCCCCGTGGCGTAGAGCGAGTGCTTCGAGAACAGCACGCCGATCTCGGGAACTGTCTCCGACTTGTGGCAGAGATCCTCGCGCTCCCGGCAGAACTTGGCCACCCCTTCCATAACCCCGATGTGACGGTCGTCCAAGTAACCGGCCCGCGTTGGCTGGTAGTAGATCTGGAAGCCGCCGCCCTGCGCGAGCACCACCGACGCCTCCTGCTGCAACTGCACGGCCGACTTGTGAACCGGCCCCACCGGGTTCTCGCGGGAACTCTGGAATCCCCACGCCATCAGGTCCCACGGCCTCTCGACATGTGAGAGGTAGCGCGCCTCGAGCCGCGCCCGGGAGATGCAGGCGTTGCCGAGGTAGTCGCCCGAGATGAAGTCGACCGGCAGAGTTGGCCGCTCCGGCACGAAGGTGGTGTAAAGCCAGTTCGACGCAATCTCGAAACCGGGCCGGAATTCGTGCAGCGTGCCGACATAGTGCTGCAGGTAGTCGCGAAACCGCTGCCGGCAGAATTCAAGCCATGTAAGCCAGCCATCCTCTCCGGGCTTTCGCGGCGGCGGATAGATGGCGCTCACCGCCTGGAACGCCTTCGCGGCGTCCGTGCCGTAGTCCGGGTTGGTCCCCCAGCACTCGCCGTCCACCCAGGCGCCGTCGATGCCGTACTTGGTAATGGCTTCCTTGAGCTGCGGGATCATGCGCTCGTCCACATAGGAGCTGAAGGTGGAAGTCTCGCGCGCCGAGGGTTTGCCGTCCGGACCGATGCGCGCCCACTCCGGCCGCTCCTCCACCGCGCGCTGATCGAGCACACCGGAGAAGTGGATGTAGAGTGAGACGCCGCGCCGGGCCGTCACCTCGCGCCAGATGGCGAGCGAGTCCTTCACCACCGGGGCGTGCGAGGAGACGTTGGAGGGATAGCCGATGTAGCCGATGTGACCCTTGTAGTCGTACTGCACGTAATCCGGCTTCACGCGATCGAGGAACCGCTCCACCATCTCGGGGGTTACGTCACGGCCGAGGGCTTCGTCGGTATCGCGCGGGTGCAGGTCGAAGTGCATTCCGAAGAAGCAGTCCTTCCGGTCCGGCCGCGGCGGCGCGGATTGGGCGGAGGCGGCCAGCGAAAATCCGGCGGCAAGTGTGTGGAATTGACGGCGGGTGAGTTTCATTGCCCATATTGTAGTGGAGGTGAAGACGAGCGATGCCGGAAAAACCCACTCTGGAGTCTCGTGTAGCCCGCGCGGCCGGGGAAGCGCTCCTTGACCAGGGATACGCCCGGCCCATCGACGTACTCATGCGGATCGGCTGGCTGCAGGCTTCTCATCTCATGGATTGGCGCGGCGGCCGTGCCACCTGCCTGGAAGAGGCGGTCCCGGTCTCTTCCGGCTCAGTTGCGCAGGCTGTCGGGATTCTCGACGCTTGGGCCCACGGGCAAAATCTCAAAACGGCCGAAACCAGATACGAGCGCCGTTCCCGCAAGGGTCTGGTGGCGCTGCGCTTCACCAGCGCCAGCGATCCGGAGGCCGAACAGAAGTACCGGCGGGTCTGGCTGTCGCCGGACCTCTCCCGGAAGGAGCGCGAAAAAATTCTGAGGGAATTGAACACTCCCCCAGACATTGTCGTCTTCAGCATCCTTCGCAACTCCAAGTGCAGCGCCTGTGGAGCCGAAAAATGGGAAGGAGATTTCCTTTTCAAGGACGGCGACGAAGCGTTCTGCCTCGCCTGCGCCGGACTGGACAGGCTGGAGTATCTGCCGTCCGGCGACGCCGCCTTGACCCGCCGGGCCAAGAAGTACAGCAAAGAATGGGCGGTTGTTGTGAGCTTCAGCCGCAGCCGAAAACGCTATGAGCGGCGAGGGCTGCTGGTAGAACCAGAGGCGCTGGCGAAAGCAGACAACGAATGCGCCCCGGAGCGAGAAGCGCCGCTTCGGCGCTGAGGACCGGGTTTCAGCTTCCTTCTAGCTCGAGGCGAGCGCCGGGATGGAGCGGGCGGGATTCGCCATCCGCTCCCAGGCGAGCGCCTCTCCGGACTGCTTCAGTATGCCCACTGGTCCGATGGCCCAGAGAGAGCCATGGAACGGCACCAGGCCGGACAAGAACAGCCGCTCCTCAAAGGCAACGGGCTGCCAGCTTTCGCCGCCATCGGTGGTAGCCAGCAGGCCGTCAGCGGTTGTGATCCAGCCATGGGTTTCGTCCTCGAAGTAGACTGACGTTAAAGTGCCCCACTCCGAGTTCTGCTGCCCTTCCCAAGTGCGGCCGCCGTCGTTGGTGTGAAGAATCTGGCCGTTAAACCCGACCGCCCAGCCGATCCGCGCATCGCGGAAGTAGACCGAGTTTAGAGACCACTTGGCGGCCTGAGCTTCCGGTTCCAGCCAGGTTCGTCCTCCGTCCTCCGTCCGGAGAATGGCGCCGACCCACCCGACGGCCCAGCCGTGGTTCTCGTCGGTAAAGTAGATGCTTTCGAATCCCAGTGATATTGGAGTGATCTGGCGGCTCCAGCTCGCGCCAGCGTCGGAGGAATAGAGAATCACGCCGCTCCATCCGGCTGCCCAAACATTGTCTCCGAGCGCGTAGACAGCGCGCAGGTTTTCAGTAACCGGCGGATCAATCTCCACCCAGCTCTTGCCGCCGTCGACGGTTCGCAACAGCGTGCCCTCATCTCCAGCCACAAAGCCTCGTTTGCCGGTGAACGCGATGGCCCGCAGAAGCTCGCGCGACGGCAGATCCCGTTCCTCCCAACCCTGCGACGGATCACTGCTTACCAGCAGTTTGCCGTCCTGGCAGAGTAGCCAGAGCGATCCCTCTGCAACGGCGGCGTCCTCGATCCAACACGACGCAGCATAGCCCGGCGTGATGGCCAGAATCCCGAGGACCAACAGTGAAACGACGGTTATGGCTCTGAACATACACACCTCCCTTCCGTGCCGGCTGGATTGGCGTTCGAGGAATCGTCGGGGATCCGATCTAGTCCCGGCGCGCCGTCCTCCGCTCCCGCGGACACGTCTGGTTTCGTTCGGATGGGAATTAGAAATCCCACCGGGGAAGACGGATCAACCCGGCGGTTCGTTTCGCAAAAAAGCGGAAAGTCCGCCCCAAGAAGCCGTTAGCGGCTTTGCTCCAGGCTCGGATTATTTGATCCCAGAACCGGGTACTTTTTCATAATGCCGTCCAGCAGTGCGGCATTCCCGGTGGCGCGCGGGTCGCCGGTCCTTTTGAGGTGGTCGTCAAGCTGGCGGCGGAGCTCTGCCTTGGCGCCGGCGAGAGCAGGATCATCAGCGAGGTTCTTCAGGTTGTACGGATCGTCATTGATCGCAAACAGCTCCTCGGCCGGCCGTCTGCCAAAGGCCCACCGGGCAAACTCGGGCTGGTCGTCACGGTGATTCCAGATGTAGGTCTTCGTGGGGCTGCCGTCGGTGTCACCAAAGCCGCCGGTGGGGTCGTCGCTGGGCCAGACCGGACCGGGACGGTCGCCGACGGGGTTAAGTTCCGGCATCAGGTTGCGGATATAGAGGTATTCGGCCGTGCGGATGCCGCGCACCGGGTATCCGAGGCCCTCGGGCCGGCTGCCGGGAAAGTGGCGCTCGATACCGAAGACCGCGTGGTCGCGCGCCGGTTCGATCTGTCCAGATTCAGGTGACAGAAGAACCGGCAACAGGCTGCGGCCGGTCATCTCCGGCGGGCGAGGGACGCCGGCGGCTTCGAGAAAGGTGGGCGCGAAATCGGTGAAGCTGACGAAGTCGTCCACGGTACGGTCAGCCTTCACCTTCCCGCCCCAGCGAATAGCGAGTGGCATTCGGACGCCGTAGTCATAGGCGGTGGCTTTCGCGCGAGGGAAGGCCATTCCGTTGTCGGAGGTGACAATGACGATCGTGTTGTCGAGTTCGCCGCGCTCGTCGAGCAGCCGGAGCATCCGGTCGAGGTGCTTGTCGTAGTGCTCAATCTCGAACGCGTAGTCGGCGATGTCGCCGCGGACTTCCGGTGCATCCGGGAAGAAACCGGGGACATCGATGTCCTCGAGCTTCTTTCCGTTGGCGACTCCGATGCCGTCGTCGAGTTCGCGATGGGGTTCGACGAAACCGGCCCAGAAGCAGAAGGGCGTAGCGGCGGGTTTTGCATCGAGAAAGGCCTGGAAGTTGGAGGCGTAGTCGATGGGGCTGATGAACTCGCCCGGCGGCTCAAGCGTGATGTCGTTGTAGGCCGGTCCGGAAGGACTGTGCTCGCGGCCGGAGATCCGCCAGTTGCCCGGGCCCCATCCCTTGCCTGTGTAGCCGACTTGATAGCCGGCCTCACCGAGCAAGTCCGTAAAGACGGGCAGGCCCTCGCCACTGGGCCACACCGTGTGGTTCATCGACGCTTCCCGCAGACGGTAGAAGTCCTGCCCGGTGAGCACGCTCCCGCGCGAAGGGCAGCAGGAAGGCGTGGAGGCGAACGCGTTGTGGAAGAGCACACCCTCGCGGGCGACGCGGTCAAAGGCCGGCGTGGCAATGTAGTCCGCTCCGTAAGCGCCGGCGTGCGGATAGGACTGGTCGTCGGAAATACAGAAGAGTATATTCGGGCGTTTGGCGGCGTCCGGCGGCTCGGAGGAACAATGTGTCAGGGCAAGCGCGGGAGCGCCAACGGCGAGATGTTTGAGGAAAGAGCGGCGGTCAGTCATCGGAACGATTATACAAGCCACGGAGGAACGCAGAGGAACGTGAATAGAATAGAGCTGATGCTGACAAGACGCGGATTCTTAGGGGTAGCGGGAGCGCTGCCATCGGCCTTGCAGGGAGCGGCCGCACCTTCGCGGGTAGTCGCGAATGTGGCAACGGAGTGGGCGCTGCGTTCAGCCAGACGGTACGGCGATCCGTTTAGGGAGATTGATATGGATGTACTGGTGCATGGTCCCGGCGGTCGCGAGTGGCGCGTTCCAGCGTTCTGGGCGGGGGACTCAGTCTGGCGGGTCCGGTTCGCCGCGCCGCAGGCGGGCTCCTACACTTGGCGCACGGAGTGTTCCGATGAGGCGAACGCGGATCTTCACGGCACGTCCGGCTCCTTCGAGGCGGGTGAATACGAGGGCGGCAATGAACTATTGCGCCGCGGTCCCATCCGGCTATCGGCAGACGGCCGCCATTTCCAGCACGCGGACGGAACGCCGTTCTTTCTGCTCGGCGACGACTGGTGGCACGGGCTGACCAACCGCCTGCGATGGCCGGACGAGTTCCGCGCACTCACCCAGGACCGTATTGACAAGGGATTCTCCGTCATCAAGATCACCGCCGGTCTCAACTGCGACGTCTCCGAATTCGACCCGCGGAACCACAACGAGGCCGGCCACTGCTGGCAGCCGCGATACGCGAGTATCCGTCCGGAGTTCTTCGATCTAGCCGACCTTCGCATCGCCTATCTCCTTGAGCGCGGCATCGTGCCGTGCATCGTAGGCGCGTGGGGCTACTACATCACGGGCATGGGTGTCGAGAAGATGAAGAAGCACTGGCGCTACCTGGTGGCGCGCTGGGGCGCCTGGCCGGTGATTTGGCAGCTCACGATGGAAAGCGACATGGCTTACTACCTCTCCAGCGACCGGCAGAATGATGTGGTGTGGCAGCGCGAGGCCTGGGCCGAAGTGGGCCGGTATCTGCGCGAGATGGATCCTTACCATCGCCTCATCACGATGCAGCCATCCGGCACGACCGGAATCGCGCGGAAAGGAGTCACGGCCCCGGGCTTTCTCGACTTCGACTCTATGCAGTGCGGCCACGGAGACCGCAGTTCGGCGATCCGCGCCGTGCGTATGCTCCGCGAGAACCGTTCCCTTGAGCCAAAGATGCCGATGCTCCCTGGCGAGGTGTGCTTCGAGGGCATCGGCTGGCAGAACTGGCAGAACATCCAACGGCTCGTCTTCTGGGGCAGCATGCTGAACGGCGCGGCGGGCTTCTGCTACGGCGCGAATGGTATCTGGCAGTTTAACCGGCGCGACGAGGATTTTGGGGCGTCGCCGCACGGGCGCACGTGGGGTGGCGATCCGTGGGACGTGG
Source organism: uncultured Solibacteraceae bacterium (assembly GCA_964468205.1). Lineage (GTDB taxonomy): Bacteria > Acidobacteriota > Terriglobia > Bryobacterales > Bryobacteraceae > CAWELS01. The sequence goes on from CAYXVG010000028.1 coordinate 18,974, forward strand.
CCGCGCAGTACACGGGCAGCACACACATCGGGATGAACAAGAAGTTCCTTACCCGATTTCCTTACTGGAGGATGGAGCCACACCCGGAGTGGGTCCGCGGCCCGAATCATTCGCCGGAAGATGACGAGCCTCCGTGGGCGGCCGGCGTCCCGGGCGAGTTCCGCATCGCCTATATGCCGAACGTCTGGCACAGTGGGCGGATGGTGCGCGACCTCGAACACGGCGTCCGGTACAGAGCGCTCTGGTGGGACCCTGTACTGGGCAAGGAGTATCCGATTGGCGCCGCGGAAGCCAATGCCAAGGGCGAATGGGCAATGCCAGATAACCCTGGCATATATGATTGCGTGTTGGCACTGCAGCGGACGTAGAGTAGATGGAGGCCAGTTCAATGAACATTTCGCGGAGAGCAATTCTTGGAGCCCCTGCACTCCTGCTCGGCGCCGCGCAAGCGAAGCGGCCCAATATTCTGTGGATCGTCGCCGAAGATATGAGCGCCACTCTCGGCTGTTACGGCGATCCGGTTGCTCGCACACCCCACCTGGACCGGTTCGCGAAGGAGAGCGTTCGCTTCACCCATGCCTTCGCGAGCGCTCCGGTCTGCTCGGCCGCCCGCTCGTGTCTCATCACCGGGAACTATCCCACGCGCACGGGCATGCTCCATCACCGTTCGAGAGTCACGCTGCCGGAGGAGGTCCGCGGGTTTCCGGCCTACCTTCGGGAAGCCGGCTACTACACCACAAACAACGCCAAAACCGACTATAACCTCGCGGACGAACGTTCGTTTGTCCGCGACTGCTGGGACGAGAGTTCCGGCCGCTCGCACTGGCGCAATCGTCCGGCCGGCGTGCCCTTCTTCGCCGTATTCAATTCGGCGCTCACGCATCAGTCGCGCATCAGCCAGTGGCCCTGGGAGCAATTCGAGAACGAGGTGGCGAAGCACCTGAAACCGGAAGAGCGAACGGACCCGGCCGCCGTAAAGGTCCCGCCATACTTCCCGGACACGCCCGTGGTGCGCAAAACCCTCGCCCGCGAGTACGACTGCGGGCAGGTGATGGACCGCCTGCACGCCGCGCATTACCTGCGCCAACTCGAGGAGGACGGGCTCGCCGAGGATACGATCGTTTTCTTCTACTCCGACCACGGCTCAGGCCTGCCGCGGGGCAAGCGCACGCTCTACGACTCGGGGATGCACGTGCCGCTTCTCGTACGCTTCCCCGAAAAGTACCAGCATCTGGCTCCCTCCGGACCCGGAACCACCTGCGACACCCTGGTCAGTTTCATCGACTTCCCGCGGACCGTGCTGAACCTTGCCGGAGTGAGGCCCGGCCACGAGATGGAGGCCAAGGTTTTCGCCGGCCCGGACCGCACAACCCGCAGGTACATCGGCGGCGCGCGCGACCGCATTGATGAAGCGTTCGACCTTTCGCGCTGCCTCCGCGACCAACGCTGGCTGTACGTCCGCAACTTTCACCCGCACCTCGGCTGGCATCAGCCGGAGAACTACTCGCGCGACGAGGAGCTGCGCCTGGAGATTTCCCGTCTCGCGGAGGCCGGCAAGTTGAACGCGGCGCAGATGGCTTACGCCGGCGGAGATCGTCCGGTGGAGGAACTGTACGACACCTTGGCGGACCCGCACCAGATCCGCAATCTCGCCGGCGATCCCCAGCACGCCGCGACGCTCGAGACGATGCGCGACGATCTCTGGGCCCGCTGGATGCGCGGGCACGAGGACATCGGCGTCTTCGCCGAAGGCCAGTTGATCGAGGAGACTGGAAACCGCCCGCGCAGTACCGGCTTCAACCGGAAGCGGCAAGCGGCCTGCTTTACGGCGGTGGATCGCATCGGCCGCCCCGGGGCGCTCGCGGACGCCGCAAAGGCTCTGAAGGATGCGGATCCACACGTCAGGATATGGTCCGCGATGGCCCTGCACGCCGCCGGACCCGCGGCCGCGAGGTACCGCGAAGCGCTCACGGCAGCGCTCGACGATGCGGCTCCGGAAGCGCGTATCGAAGCCGCCGTGGCGCTCGTGAAGATTGACGGGGAACTCGCCGGCAAACCGCTCGCCGCGCTCATCGAGGCGCTTGGCAGCGGTAATCCAATAGTGATTGCGCGAGCATCCCGCACGCTGGAGTTGTTGGGCGAGAAGTCGCGGCTCGCGCTGGCGGCTCTCCAGCGGACCCTGGCTACCGTCGAAGAGACGCGCAAGGACAACATGGGCTACGACTACGCCGTGCGGGCCACGCTGCGATCCGCGGTGGCCAACCTCACCGGCTGACGGCACAAGCAAAAGCCGCCCGCGCTGTCCTACCCTGAATAGTTACGCGATGAAGAAGACTGGTGCGGAAATCTTCTGCGAAGTGCTCGCCCACAGCGGCGTGAAATACCTGTTCGGCAACCCCGGATCGACGGAACTGCCGCTCATGGACGCCCTCGCCGCGGGCGCACCGCTCGACTACCGGCTGGCGCTGCACGAGATTCCAGCGATGGCCATGGCCGACGGCTACGCGCAGGCCACCCGCGGTCCGGCCGCGGTCAATGTCCACGTGGCCTGTGGAGTGGGTAATGCAATGGGCATGTTATATAACTCCTGGTGCTCCGGCACGCCGCTGATTCTGACGGCCGGGCAGCAGGACCGCCGTCTGCTCTTCGAGGAGCCGGTGCTGGCGGGCGACCTGGTAGGCGTGACGCGGCCGTGGACCAAGTGGTCCGCCGAGGTCAACCGGGTGGAAGATGTTGCCCCCGCGACCCGCCGGGCGCTCCAGGAGGCCATGACGCCGCCTACCGGGCCGGTCTTCCTATCACTGCCGGTCGACTTGCAGAGCGAGCGGATGGAACGGCCGGACACGCATCCGGCCATGCCGCCGCTAAAAGGAAGCCGGCCGGACAAGGGGGCGCTGCAACGCGCGGCGAGGTTGTTACTAGCGGCGAAGTCCCCGGTGGTATTAGCCGGCGCCCGTGTCGTCGAGTGTTCGGCTTGCGGCGAGCTCGAGGAACTCGCGCGGAAGCTTGGGGCGCCCATCTGTTCGGACACCCATGCCTCGGCCGGGAGGCTCCCGGTCCGGCCCGATTGCGAGATGTACGCCGGTGCGCTGCCGCTATGGTCGCCCGAGATGCGCCGGGCGCTCGAGGGGCATGACGTGCTGGTAATCGCCGGCATGGCTTTTCCGCGGCAGTACGTCCTCCAGGAGCCCGCCAACCCATTGCCGCCCGGCGCGCGGGTGATTCAGATTGACTCCAACCCGTCGGAGATCGGAAAGAATCTTCCGGTGGATGCAGGCCTCGTGGGCGACATCCGCGCGACCCTCACAGAGTTGACCCGCCTCGTCGCCGCCGAGACCGTATGGGAACAGGCGCGCAGCGCGGTGGAACGGTGCGACCGCATGCGCACGGCGTCGGGTGAACGGCGCGCCGCACTGCGCGCGGAACTCGAAAGCGAGTCCGGCCGGGAGCCGATGACAGCGCGAGGCCTGATCGGCGCGCTTGCCCGCGCGCTGCCCGCCGACGCGGTCTTCGTCGAGGAGGCGCCCACCACCAACAGCAACCTGCTGGCGCAACTCGGCCGCCCCCAAGATCCCGCGGCCCACTTCGCCCAGCGCGGTTGGGCGCTCGGCTGGGGCCTCGGCTGCGCCGTGGGAGTGAAGATCGCGTGGCCGGATCGTCCCGTACTCGCGCTGCTCGGCGACGGCGCCGCTATCTACGGGATCCAAGGACTATGGACCGCGGCGCACTATGAGCTGCCCGTGGTGTTTCTAGTGGCGAACAACGCCCAGTACAAGATCCTCAAGGATGTCGGCGCGGTGATGGGCCTGCCGCAATCCCAGGCCGGCAAGCATGTGGGCCTCGATATCACGGCCCCCCGGATTGATTTCGTCAAATTGGCCGAATCGTTCGGCGTTCACGCGCTCCGCGTTGAATCTCCCGGCGAAGTCAGCGACGCTGTCTCTTCCGGCCTGAAAGACTCCGCTCCCCTGCTGCTTGAAGCGGTAATCGCGTAGCGGATTTCATCCGAGCGAATCAGTGCGTAACCGCGACTCTACAGAGCTTCCACCACCGCTTCGATTGTCGCCGGAGCGTTCCCCTCGAGCCGGTTGTTCACGAAAATCATCGCGGTACGGCCGTCGTTTCGCGACTCGCGCACAAGCTGGCGGAGGGCGTCGCGGGCCCTTGGATTCGGTTCTTGGATGCGGTCGTAAGGCTGGAAGAGCTTCACCGCGTTCTCATAGCCGCGGCCGTGCTTGAGCAGCGCGCGAACCATCGTGAAGTCCGCCGTGAAGGCTCCCGGGGTGGCGATCTGCGCACTAAGTTCCGGCATCCGCGCCCAGGCGTTGAAGACGTGCGCCACTTTGTGGGCGCGCAGGCAGTCGAGGTACTCGGGCGCGAGAAACTCCGGGTTGCGGATCTCGACCGCATAGCGGTACGGGGTGGGCAGCGCGCCGAGGAATGTGTCGAGATCCCGCGCAAACGTAACGGCGCTCTCGTAGGTCTTCTTGGAGAATGCCCCAAACTCGAGGATCAGCGCGGCCACCTGATCGCGGTAGGGCCAGAGCGGCCGCAGGAAGGCCTCCTTCAGCAACTCCGGGTTCAGGAAGTTCTCATTCGGCTTGCCGGCGCGCTCACCGTAGCGTGCGTGCGTGGGCCAAGCGGCCACGGTAATATCCTCCGGAACTTTGAACGCGTACAGCAAGTCTCCGGGCGCGGAGCCGAAGAGCCGCGACCAGTACTGGTCCGAAGGAAACTGATAGAAGGTGAAGTCGCCGCACACGATCGGAAAGGTCTCGGCGTACTCGGCCAGGCACGATTCCTGAAATTTCTTCTTCGAGAAGCGCCCGCGTGACTGGTATCGCTCGGGAGTATAAATCTGCCCGAGCCACCCCTCGTACTTCCAGGAGCTGGTCCCAAAGTAGATCCGCTCGCCGGCAAGATTGCGCAGCTTCGCCCTCAGCGGCCGTTCGGATCGCGGCGGTTCGTCGTCAAATAGCGAGAGGTTCGACATGGCCCGGCGATACTACAAACTCCTGGGCTTCGAAAGCCGATGACCAAGCTGACTCCGCGCCAGAAGGCCATTTATGACTTTATCGTGGAATTCCGTGGGCGGCACGGCTGTTCGCCCTCCATTCCCGAGATCCAGAAGGCCTTCCTGATTCGCAGTGCGAACGGCGTGGCGGGGCGCCTGCTCTCGATCGAGGCCAAAGGCCTGATCCGGCGCTCGAAACGGGGTTCCCGGCAGATCGACGTGATCGAGGAGAATCCGGAAGCCGCCGGTCCGTCGCGGCTGTTCAGCATTTCGCTGCCGTCGGCGCCGCCGGCCGGAGGGAAGCCGGCGCGCACCCGGGCAACAGTGACGCTTGATGCCGCCGCGCCCGGTTTCACCCCGGCGCCCGGCTGTTATGCCGTACGCTACAGCGGCCCGCCCGTGCCGCAGGCGGGCATGTTGACTGGGAACCTGCTGGTCGTGGATCCGCGCACCGGACCCGGAAGCGAACAACTCGTGATCCTGCCGGAGAAATCCGAATTTCGAATAGAACTGGGTCAACATTCCGCTGGCCGCACTTCAGGTACCGTTCGTGCCGTGGTACGGAGCTATAGCTGCAGACCCCGCATCACGCTTGCCGTCGCGCTTCCAGGGCCTTTTGGTAGGCGGCGAAGAGTTGGGCGCGGGCGGCCTCGGGCAGCGGGCCGGGCTTCTCGATTTCCTTGCAGTCCCTGCAGAGATCGACGCTTTTCTTCAGGCTTTCGACAAACTTCACGCACGGGGGGCAGCCAGATATGTGGGCGTCAATTTCGGCACACACCTCGTCCGGGAGTTCGTGGTCGAGGTATTGAGAAAGAATTGCGAAGACTTCCTTGCACTCGGAGACTTTCATGATTGTCCTCCGTTGTCCGCGCGCAATTGCAGGTCGAGAGACTTTCTGACAGCCAGACGAGCCCGGTGCAGGCGCGTCTTCACGGTATCCTCCGTTATCTCCAAAACCTCGGCGGTTTCCTGCGTGGAGAGTTCTTCCATGTCCCGCAGCAAGATCACCGAGCGATAGATCTCGGGCAGTTCTTCGATGGAGCGGCGCAGCATCTTGTGCAATTGCGCGTTGATCGCCTGATCGTCCGGCAGGTCCGACCAGTCGGCAATTTCCATCTTGCGCTGGCCCCCCTCCATATGGAATGCCGGCATCAACTCATCGAGCGAGAGCTCCTGCGTGGGGGCGAATGAACTCTTCCGGCGCTTCATGAAGCAGGCGTTGCGCGCGATCCGGAAGACCCAGGATTTCATCCGCTCGGGCTCGCGAAGCTGGTCGAGCTTTTCGAAAACCTTCAGCATCGTCTCCTGCGCGACTTCCTCGGCGTCTTCGCGGTGGCCGCACATCATGTACGTGTATTGGAAGATCTTCGGCCGGTACGCCGCCACGAACTGGTCGAACGCTCCCGGATCTCCAGCCAGCAGACTTCTGGCCAGTGCCGTGTCTGTCATTACCCCGGTCGCCACTCATTCAATAGTAGCAATCCGGGACTTCCCTGCATTGCGGTCCGGTGTTCGTTTGTAGTACTCTCACACCGGATTTTGAGCTTGGCTATTGAGCCATGCTCACCCCGGCAAGATGCGATCCGGAGGAAATGGTGACGCGAGGGGTGAGGTTGTCACCACCCTGCAAGGACTGCATCCTCGTACTAGAAATCGCGAGTGAATTGGCATGACAACCTTGAAAAAGGGACTACTTATTCTCCTGACCCTGCCCGTGTTCGCGCAGAATCCGCTCAGCCTCCAAGAGGCGGCGCGCATGGCGCTCGATCAACATCCTTCGATCGAGTCGAGCGCGGCCCGGGTGGACGCAGCGGAATCGAAGATCAAACAGGCTCACAGCGGCTTCCTGCCAAGGTTCAACTGGCAAGAGACGATCGATGGCAGCAACAACCCGGTCTACGTGTTCGGCAGCAAGCTGAACCAGCGAAATTTCACCATGGCTGATTTCGACGTCAACTTCCTGAACACCCCCGGCTTCTACAACAACTTCCAATCGCAGCTCGTGCTCGAGCAAACCATATATGACGCGGGCCAGACAAAGGGCCAGAAGGAAGCTGCCAGACTCGGCAAGGACATCGCCGCCGAGCAGGTCAGGGGGACTTCCCAGCAGGTGATCGCCAATGTGGTGCGCACCTATCATGGGGCGGCACTCGCGGCCGAGTCGCTGAAGGTCGCTGAAGAGGCCGTGAAGTCGGCCGAAGCGGACCTCGCGCGGGCGGAGACGGTCCGGTCGGCCGGGATGGCTACCGACGCCGACGTCCTCTCCATCAAGGTCCACCTGGCGGCGATGGAGGAACAGCGCATCGCGCGCCGCTATGACCTCGAGGTGGCCCGTTCCGCGCTGAACGAGGCGCTGGGACTGCCACTGGATACCCAGCATGACCTGACCACTCCGCTGACATCGCTCCCGGCGGCGGATCGCCAGGCGGAAGCCCTCGAGCAGCGCGCGCAGCAGGAGCGCCCCGAGTTACGTCAAGCCTCCATCGCCACCGAGATCGCCTCCACGCAGGGTAAGATCGCCCAGACCGCCTACTGGCCGCGCGTAACCGGGCGCGCCATGTTTGAGTTCGACCGCCGGAAGTTCGTCACGGACGGAGGCGGGAACTGGTACTTCGGCGCAACCATGCAATGGAACCTGTTCAACGGAAACCAGACCAAGGAGCGCGTGCGCGAGGCGACCCACATGCTCCGCAGCGCCGAAGCGGAGAAGAGGCGCGCGGACGCCGGCATCCGGCTGCAGGTCCGCAAGGCTCATGCCGATCTTATGGCGGCCCAGGAACGGATCGAAGTCGCCACGGCCGCCGTCGCCCAGGCCGAAGAGAGCTTGCGCATCACTAAGAACCGTTACGAGGCCGGCCTCGCCACGGTCACTGATCTTCTGCGAAACGAAACCGCTCTGATGCAAGCCAGGACCCGGCGTCTCGCCGCGGTCTATGACCAGCGGGTGGCGGCGGCCAACGTGGAACTCGCCACTGGCATCCTTTCCGAGAATTCCGATGTCCTCAAATAGACACAGCATTCCAATGAAGAACCCAGCGTTGTTATTGTCCGTCGTCCTCATGGCCGGGTGGCTCGCCGCCTGCGGAGGAGAGCCTCACGAACGAGAAGTCAAAGAACTGCCCACGGTGACCGTTCAGGCGGCCACGGTGGAGGAGGTGGAGTGGCCGTCGGTGTACGAGGCCATCGGGACTGTAGCCGCCCGCACTTCCGCCACGCTTTCCGCCAGAGTGATGGGCTACGTCAAAGAAATTAGCGTCGACGCCGGGGACCGGGTGAATGCCGGCCAGTTATTGGTTGTCCTCGACTCCCGAGACCTCGAAACCGGCTATCTGCAGGCCGAGGCCGCCCTGGCCGAAGCGAATAGCGCGATGGCCGAGGTGGAGAATGCGATTGCCGCCGCCAAGGCCCAACTCGAGTTCGCCGAAGCCACTTTCAAGCGTATGAAAGAACTGCACGAGAAGAGTTCCATCACCGAGCAGGAATTCGACGAGGCCTCGGCGAAACTGCGGATGGCCGAGGCGAATTACGAGATGGCGGCCTCCAAGCGCGAGCAGCTCTCGAAGAAGATCGCTCAAGCCGAGCAGGGCGTCGAATCGGCGGCCATTATGAAAAGCTACGCCGAGATCACGGCGCCGTTCAGCGGACGCGTCACCAGCAAGATGGTAGACCCAGGCGTCCTCGCCGCGCCGGGCGCGCCGCTGCTCACCGTGGAGCGCGAAGGAGCGTACTGGCTCGAAGCCCGGGTCGAGGAATCGCGCTTACCCCACGTGAGGACCGGACAGGACGTCGAGGTGGAACTCGAGGCGCTCGGAGAAACCGTCACCGCCCGGGTCTCGGAGATCATCCCGGCTGTCGACGCAGCTTCCCGCGCCTTCACGGTCCGCATCAGCCTGCCGAACAAACCGAACCTCCGCGCCGGTTCCTTCGGCCGGGCCCGTTTTCCGGCCGGCTCGGAGCGTGCGATCGTGGTTCCCTCGGAAGCGGTCGTCACTCGCGGCCAGGTGAAAACGGTCTACGTCATTGAAGGCGGTCTGGCCCGCGGCCGTCTCGTCACCCTTGGCCGCCAGCGGGACGCCCAGATGGAAGTCCTGTCGGGAGTCACCGGCGGTGAACGGGTGGTCGCGCCGACGCCGGTGAATCTCGTGGACGGCTCGCCAGTGGAGGTCCGGCCGTGAAAACTCACGACGAGCTCGGCACGGCGGGTAAGCTCGCCGGCGCTTTTATCAACTCGAAGCTGACACCTTTGATTATCCTCGCGTCCCTGGCCGTGGGCGTCTTCTCCATCTGGATGCTGCCCCGCGAGGAGGAGCCGCAGATCATCGTTCCGATGATCGACGTCTTCGTCTCGATGCCGGGCGCCTCCGCCGAGGAAGTGGAAGAGCGCATCACGAATCCCATGGAGAAGCTCCTCTGGGAAATTGATGGCGTTGAATACATTTACTCCACCTCGATGCCCGGCCAGGCGATGGCAATTGTCCGGTTCCTGGTGGGACAGGACGAGGAAGAGGCAATCGTGCGCCTCAACCAGAAGATGTTCGCCAACATGGACCTCGTTCCGCCGGGCGCCATTGGGCCGCTGATCAAACCCCGGACCATCGACGACGTCCCTATACTCGCGCTCACCTTCTGGAGCGAACGCTACAACGATTTCGAGTTGCGGCAGGTAGTGGCTCAGGTCCACGACGTCGTCAAGCGGGTTCCCGACGTCTCTGCCGTCACCATCATCGGCGGGCAGCGGCGGGAAGTCCGCGTCACTCTCGACGCCGCGCGTCTCGCCGCGTACAATCTTTCCCCGATGCAGGTGATGGGCGCGCTGGGGATGTCCAATGAGAGGCTGCCGTCCGGCAGTTTCGATCGGAAGAACCAGGAATTCCTCCTTGAGACCGGCGAATTCCTGACCACCGCCGAAGAAGTGCGAAGCGTCGTGGTTGGCGTCGCTAACAACAAACCGATCTACCTGCGGGACGTGGCCGAAGTCGCCGACGGCGGCGAGGAGCCGTCGCAATACGTGCAGTACTCGGAGGGAGCCAGCTTCTACCCCGCCGTGACCCTCGCCGTAGCCAAGCGCAAGGGCACCAACGCGATTGACGTTGCGGAAAACGTCCTGGCGAGGGTGGAGAACCTCGAGGGAACACTCATCCCGTCCAGCGTGCACGTCTCCACGACGAGACACTACGGCGAAACCGCCGCCGAGAAGTCCAACGAACTGCTCTTCCACATGGGCATCGCCGTGGTGGGGGTGAGCATACTGATCCTGCTCACATTGGGCTGGCGCGAATCATGGATTGTTTTCATCGCCATCCCGGTCACGCTGGCTCTAACGCTGACCACCTTCTTCCTCTATGGCTACACGCTCAACCGCATTACATTGTTTGCGCTTATCTTCTCCATTGGAATTCTAGTCGATGACGCCATTGTGGTAGTCGAGAACATCGTCCGACACCGCCATTTGCCAGGGAATAGGGGCCGGCCGCTCAGCGAAGTGGCCGTGGAGGCCGTGGATGAGGTGGGTAATCCCACCATTCTGGCCACCCTCGCCGTCATCGCCGCGATTCTTCCGATGGCCTTTGTCGGCGGGTTGATGGGACCGTACATGCGACCCATCCCGATCGGCGCTTCGGCGGCGATGGTCTTCTCGCTGCTCGTCGCCTTCATAGTGACCCCCTGGGCGGCCATCCGGATACTCAGCAGCAAGGATGGTAGCCAGCACGAAGAGGGCAAGGAAGACAGACTTACCAGGCTCTACCGGGGTGTAATGGGGCCGCTGCTCCACAACAAGCTGTTGACGACCGGCTTCCTGCTCGGCGTCGTGTTTTTGCTGCTCGGCTCATGTGTGCTGGTCTACGTCCAGTTCGTCAAGGTGAAGATGCTGCCGTTCGACAACAAGAGCGAGTTTCAAATCATCGTCGACATGCCCGAGGGGACCACCCTCGAAGAGACGGCGAGGGTGACTCGAGACCTGGCTGAGCGGGTTTACCGGCAGCCAGAAGTGGTCAACCTACAGACCTACGCCGGGACTGCCTCGCCCTACAATTTCAACGGCCTCGTCCGGCACTACTTCCTTCGCCAGGCGTCCAACGAAGCCGACATCCAGGTGAATCTGTTGCCGAAGCACGACCGGAATCGACAGAGCCACGACATCGCCAAAGCCGTGCGGGAAGACATCCAGCCGATCGCCGACAAGTGGGGCGCGCGCATCAAGGTAGCCGAAGTGCCGCCGGGCCCGCCGGTGCTACAGACAATTGTCGCCGAAGTCTACGGGCCGGACACCGAAGGCCGCCGCCGCATCGCCCGCAACATCATGGGGATGTTCGAGGAGATGGAGGGGGTGGTGGACGTGGACTGGTACGTCGAGGACGACCAGCCGAAATACCAGCTCGTCGTGGATAAGGAGAAGGCCGCCCTGAATGGCGTCTCCACCCAGGACATCGCCCGGACCATGGCCATTGCCTCGGCCGGGCAATCCGCCGGTCTCTTGCATGACTCCGCCTCCAAGGAAGACGTACCGATCCGCGTCCGGCTCGACCGCGCCACCCGCTCCGATATCGAACGTATTCAGGAGCTCAAGGTACACGGCCGGGCGGGCAACCTAGTGGCTTTGGGCGAACTGGTCAGCGTGCGGAATACGACGCGGGACAAGGCAATCTATCACAAGAACCTGATGCCGGTAACCTACGTGACGGCCGACGTTGCCGGCGTCGTCGAATCGCCGGTCTACGCGATTCTGCCGCTGATGTCGCAGATCGAGGAGATGGAGATCCCCGAGGGCTACACGGTGGAGCAGTTCACCGCCAGTCTGCCCGATGACAGCACGAAATACGCCATGAAGTGGGACGGCGAGTGGCACATCACCTACGAGGTGTTCCGGGACCTCGGACTCGCCTTCGCGGCAGTCCTGGTGCTGATCTACGTGCTAGTGGTAGGCTGGTTCCAGAGTTTCGTCACGCCGCTGGTGATCATGGCCGCAATACCGTTTTCACTGGTGGGAATTCTGCCTGCCCACGGACTGATGAATGCCTTCTTCACGGCCACTTCGATGATCGGCTTTATCGCCGGCGCCGGCATCGTAGTGCGCAATTCGATCATTCTGGTCGACTTCGTCGAGCTCCGCCTGAAGGAGGGGATGCCGCTCGACCAGGCCGTAATCGATGCGGGAGCGGTGCGCTTCCGGCCGATGATGCTGACCGCCGCCGCCGTGGTGGTGGGCGCCAGCGTCATCCTCTTCGATCCGATTTTCCAGGGACTGGCCATCGCGCTCATGGCCGGCGAGATCGCCTCGCTCGCTCTCTCGCGCATGACCGTTCCGGTTGTTTACTACCTCATCAACCGCAGGAAGGAGAAGACTGCATGACTGTAAACCGTTACCTCCGGCTGCTGGCCGGCGCGATCGTGATGGCGACCGTGGCGCTGGGATATTTCGTTCATCCCGGCTGGTTCCTCTTCACCGCGTTCGTGGGCCTGAACCTGTTCCAGAGCGCGTTCACCAACTGGTGTCCCGCCATAACTCTGCTCAAGAAGGCCGGCGCGCGCGACGACACGAAAGTCGACGCTCAGACCTGCTGAACGGCGGCGGCCGCAACCGTGCTCAGGGAGGGTTGGGGCCGCCGTTCATTTCCACCGGACCAACGTTTCGCACAGCCGCTTACCGGCTTCTTTGCCCTCTTCGAGCCACCGATCGGTATTGCCCGCATCCCATACGGCCGAATCGCGAAAACCGCCCAGCACCTGTGGTGGACCGAGCCGGATCACGTCCAACCCATCCGGCGTCCTGTCGTCGTGCCGCGCAACGTAGCGCATCGCCCGGATCTTCCAGTCGAGCCAGAACGGCATCGGCGGCAGCACGTGAATGGCAAGAATCCGTGTCGCCCCAAGCTTCACGGCGGCCCAGAGCGGAAGCGGCCCCAGGAATCCACCGTCACCGTAAATTCGCCCGTCCGGCAACTTCCGGGGCGGCAGAATCAACGGTACGGCACAGGAAGCGTACAAATGGTCTGGCGTGAGTTCCGCGTCGCGGAAGATTCGCGGCCGCAGCGCCGGAAACTCCGTGCAAACCAGCGCCAACGGTATCCGCGGACGGTAGGCCTGAGACAACTCCCGGGCAATGTTCAACACCGGCCAGCCGCTCACCAAGCCAGGGAGCGGGAAGCGGCCGTCTTCCTTGGCGCCGTTCCCGTTGCGGCCGAACATCGGCGATCGCCAGTGACCGGCCATCTCCAAGGCGGGACAGCGGGAAGCGATCATCCACCCGTTCAGAGCCCCCACTGACGCGCCCACCACCAAGTCCGGTTGAAAGCTCTCATCGAGAGCCAGCCAGGCGCCGGCCTGCCACGCGCCAAACATCCCACCCGCCGAGAGCACAAGCGCCTTCACAATCCACAGATACCACGGCAGCGTCGCAGAGAACTTCGGTCATCCGGGTCCGCTGAGCGGGAGAACGAGGATTGACCGGCGCCCGCCCCGGCCTCTAACGGCTGATCGGCGCAATCCCCGAGAGCGACACCGGTCTCCTAATACCACCCGTTATCTCCCGCCACACATCGCGAGAGTCCGCCAGATGCGCGGCCATGTAGCGCCGCGCCCCCTCGGCGTCGCGATGATAGATCGCTTCGTAGACCGGACTGTGATAGGCCAGCGTATCCTTCCAGCTCACGCGTTCGGAGGTGAGCATCATAGTGGATTTCATCGCCCGGTGCAGCGCCGAAAACAGCCGGACACAGAGCTGGTTCGCCGACGCCGCATAGATCGCCCGGTGAAATGCGATGTCGGCCTGGACGGATGCCGCGATATCGGAGATCGAAGGATCGAGCGTCGCCTTGATGGCGCGCAGATTCTCCGCCGTGGCGTTCTCGGCCGCCCGCGCCGCCAGCTCCGGCTCCAGCATCAGCCGGGTATCTAGCACCTCGTAATGCGAGATTGCATCGATTAGCAGGACGAACTCCAGCGGCCGCTCTAGGATATTCTCGCCGTTCATGTTCAGGTAAGTGCCACTGCCGACCTTCTGCCGGAGGACTCCGAACGACTCCAGTACCTTCAGCGCATGACGCAGTGAAGGCCGGCTCACGCCGAACTGCTGGGCCAGTTCTCGTTCCGGCGGCAGCTTCGCGCCCGGCTCAAGCACACGCTGCGCGATAAGCTCGGCGAGGCTTGTGACCAGCTTCGTGGTCAGGTCGTCTTTCTTACTCATTGGCAATACCAATACTCCCATGCGCCAAATCGAAAACGCAAAGCAGGTTTACGGAACCCTGTTGACCGGCGGAAAATGAGACTGGTAGGATTGGTTTGTCCAATAATTCTTAAGGTTGGAAATGCCTCGCTATTTTGTTTTTCTCGTTACTATGTCGCTCCTGGCCAGCGGCCTCCCCGATGACCGCGGCATCACCGGGGTCTCCAATAGCCCTCACGTCAAGATCAAGAATCTCAATATCGGAGAGGTCCGTTGGACCGGCGGATTCTGGGCCGAGAAGTGGGAAATCAACCGGAGCGTTTCGATCCCTGTTGTCTGGAAAGCGCTCAACAATCCCGAAAACGGGGCTTCCTTCCGCAATTTCCTGCGCGTGAACGGCAAAGAGGAAGGAGGAGCGGCGCGGACCAATTGGGGTGACGGCGATGTCTACAAGTACCTCGAATCCGTCGCCTACGTCTACGGCCTCACCGGCGACGAACGCCTGAACACCCACATGGACGAGATGATCGCCGAGTTCGCCGCCGCGCAGGATAGCGACGGCTACATTTCCACGCCGCAGAAGCTCAAAGGATTCGAGCGCTGGAGCAACCTGCACCACCACGAGCTCTACAATATGGGCCACCTCATGACCGCCGCCAGCATCCACTACCGGGTGACGGGCAAAACCAGCTTCCTGAAGGTCGCGGAAAAGCTTGGCGACTACCTGTACGATGTCTTCGCGCCGCGGCCGAAGGAGTTGGCCCACTTCGGATTCAATCCCTCGAATATCATGGGCGCCGCGGAGCTTTACCGCTCCACCGGCAACCGCAAGTACATTGAACTCGCTGGCATATTCGTGGACATGCGCGGCTCTCAACCCGGCGGCCCGGACCTCAACCAGCAGCGCATTCCCCTCCGCAAGGAAACCGAGGCTGTCGGCCACGCCGTAACAGCCAACTACCTCTATGCCGGCGCCGCCGACGTCTATGGCGAAACCGGCGAGCAGGCCCTCCTCGACGCTCTCGAGCGCATCTGGACCAACGCGACCACCCAGAAAGTGTACGTCACCGGGGCTGTGGGCAATCTGTTCAAGGGCTACTACCGCGACAATCACGAGATGCACGAGGCCTACGGCATCGGCTATGAACTGCCGCTCCGGTTGGGCTACAACGAGACCTGCGCCAACATCGGCAACGCCATGTGGAACTGGCGCATGCTCTCGCTCACCGGCGAGGCGAAATACGCCGATATGATGGAGCGGGTACTCTACAACTCCATGCTCCCAGCCGTTGCCGCCGACGGCAGCGGATTCATGTACAACAACCCGCTCCGCCGCCACGCCCACGAACTCCCGAAGATTATGCGGCGGAACGATCCCTGGGAGCGCACCGGCATTCTGCAATGTTACTGCTGCCCGCCGTCAGTGACGCGCACAATCGGCAAGCTGCCGGGCTGGGTCTACGGGAAGTCGGACGGCGCGCTTTGGGTCCACTTATACGGGAGCAACGAGGCCGAAACGGGATTCGCCGGAGGCGTGCTGAAGATCCGCCAGGAAACGGACTACCCTTGGGACGGTGCGGTGAGAATCACCCTTGAGGAGACCCCGGGAACGAGTTTTGCGCTAATGCTTCGGATCCCCGAATGGGCCGGCGGAGCAACCATCGCCGTCAATGGCCGTCCCATAAAAGGAAGCCTGCCCGGTCAGTCGTACGAGGAGATTCGCCGCCGGTGGGAACCGGGAGACACCGTCGCACTGAACCTTCCCATGGAGCCCCGCCTGGTGGTGGCGAACCCGTACGTGGAAGACACGCGGGGCCAGGTGGCGGTGATGCGCGGGCCGATTGTTTATGCGTTGGAGTCGCCTGACCTGCCGCCGTCCGTGCGTGTCAGCGACATCCACCTGCCCGCGAAGATCGATCTACGGCCACGCCACCACAACGGACTGCTTGGCGGCGTCACCGTGCTCGAAGGCCGCGCTTTCTCGATTCGAACGGGAGACTGGACCCGCGCGCTTTACCAAACCCTCCGCGCGCCGGAGCGCAAGGAGATCGACGTTACCTTGATCCCCTATTACGCCTGGGCGAATCGCGGTCCCTCGCACATGACTGTCTGGATACCGGTGGTGTTTTAACAGGTTCGTCCCCAGGCGGTGCTGTAGACTTGAGGATAAGGACTTGTGGGTCAGGCGCTTCTGCCTTCCAGGGGATTAGGGGTTCGCCTGCACCGCAAGTACCCTACCAGAACGAGCGCCCCGGGCATCCGCAAGGAAACGCCTTGGAGGAGAACAGAGTCAAGCATTTAGACGAAAAGTGCCGCATCCTCAAAGCAGATATTCACTCATTGTAGCCGCGCAGGCCGCACTCCTCTGCGTGCTGCCTTTACAGGCCGCCGCGCAGTCGTCCACCCTCACCGGCGAGGCCGTGTCCATCAGCCCGGACGGCGAGAAGTTCGTCGTGCCCGGGGCCACGGTCACGCTTGTTTCCGTTGACGAACTCGACCCTGAGGCCGCGCATCCCACCGCGGAAACCAATGAAGTGGGCGTCTTTCGGTTTCCCAACGTCGACGACGGATGCTATCAATTGCTTGGGCGGTCGCCGGGCCTTCAGGGTACCTCCGATATCTTCTGCCTGCCGATGGCCGATGGCCTCAGTATCACGCTTCGCCTCGAACCGGAGGTGGTGGTGGAATCCATCGACGTCACCGCCACGGCTATCGGCCTGAACCCGGAGCAAACCAGCGCCACCGAATCCGTTGGTACCTCCCCGCTCGAGCATGCTCCGAAAATGAACAAGCAGTTCCAGGACGTGATGCCGCTGCTGCCCGGCGTCTACAAAGGCCCCGAGGGCGAGTTAAATATGAGCGGTGCGCGAACCTCCGAAACCGGGGCGCGATTCAACGGCATGGACATCACCGATCCCGTCAGCGGGACTTCACCGTTCAGCCTTCCCCTTGGGACCGTCGCCAGCGTGAACGTGCTCTCGAATCCTTATGATGCGCAGTACGGCGGCTTCGCCGGCGCTGTCTCCACCGTCAACACGAAGGCGGCTGATCTCACTGACTACAACTTCGCGATACAGGACTTCGTCCCCCGCCCGCGGCGCACCGACGGCAGCATCGTCGGCCTCGAAGCCTGGGGACCCCGGCTCACCGTGTCCGGCCCCATTCGCAAAGGCAAGCTCGCCTTCCTCCACTCCACGGAATACCTGTTCGTGCGCTTCCCGCAGCAGGACGCCAATCTCCCCCCGCTGGCCCGCGATACCGAGCGCGAGGCGTTCACGATGTACAACCAGTTCGACATCCAGCACTCGGTGACGAACCGCACCTCGGTCGGCCTGCTCATTTATCCGGCGAAAATCAACTTTCACGGACTGAACGCGTTCAACGTGCAGGAGTCCACCCCGGATCTGCGACGCCGCGGCTATCTCGCTTCGTTCCAGAACCGGTATGATTTCGGAGCCGGCGCAGCGCTTACCTCGAAGGTCTCCTATCAGAAGCTCGACAAGGATGTGAAGCCGCGCGGCTACGATCCGTACAATGTCGGCCTCGAGAAGGCTCTCGGTTCCTTCTTCAATCGTGAAGGCCGGAGCGCCATCCGCCGTTTCTGGTCAGAGGAGTTCAGCTTCAAGCCATTTACACTCCGGGGCACGCACCAGTTCCGTACCGGCCTCGAAGTGACCAGCCAGACCTTCCACGGCAGCCAGCTTTTTAATCCTGTCACCTGGCTCGGCGCCGGCGAGCGTCCCGTGCTGCGGGCGGATTTCGGCCCCGCGGCGAGCCTTCGTGGAGACAAGCGCGACTACGCGGGCTACGTCCACGATCACTGGTCCTTCTCCCGCTCTCTCACGCTCGACCTTGGCTTCCGTTTTGAGCGCGACTCCATCGTCAGGGACACGAATCCCGGCTTCCGCGCCGGCTTCGCCTACGAACTGGGGAAAGACGCGCGGACTGTTTTGCGCGGCGGCGCGGGTCTCTTCTACAATCGCACCAACCTCATCGTCACAGCCTTCCCGGAACTCCCCTCTCGTACCGAAACGGGGTTTGACGCAACCGGGAACATTGTCTCCGAACTCACTTTCGAGAACCGGCTGCGGGGGCCGTTCCGCAACGCCAGAAGCCTCGGCTGGAACCTGCAGCTCGACCGCCAGGTGTTCGACGACCTATTCGTGCGAGCCGGCTACCAGCAGCGGCAAACCCGCGATAACTGGGTGGTTGATCGGGAAGAGAACGTCGGGGCGGCCGGCGTCAGCTCCGCGATGAACTACTTCACCCTCGCAAGCGACGGCCGCGACACCTATCGCGAATGGCAGTTCACCGTCCGCTACCGCCTCCCCCGCAACGGACAGGTCACTGGATCTTACGTGCGCTCGGCGGCCGTCGGGGATCTGAACGACCTCGGCGCCATCTACGGCGCCACCCCGGCCGAGCTCATCCGCGACAACCAGCGTTCCCTGCTCGACTTCGACGCCCCGCATCGCTTCGTCATCTGGTCCGACCTGGGGTTTCCCCATGACATTCGCTTCGTGCCTTTTCTCGAATTGCGCAGCGGCTTCCCCTACTCGCTGGTGGACGAGGGCCGCGGCTATTTCGGTCCCGCCAACCGCGCCGGCCGTTTCCCTCTCTATCAGTCTCTCGACGCCCAGCTCACGAAGCGCATCGCCTTCTGGGTCTTCGGGCGCGAACGAGTGGTTCGCTTCGGTGTTCGCTTTTTCAACGTGCTGAACAGCTTCAACCCCAACGACGTCCAGAACAACATCGCCAGCCCCTACTTCGGCACTTTTTACCGCGGCCAGAAACGCCGCATCCGCTTCATGTTCGAACTCGGCAACTGAGAATAGAAGAAATCGTCGCGGCCGGTGGAGGGCGCCGGATCCTGTCAACCCGGAGAATCGCTTATCCGCGCAGACAGCGGCGCGGAGGTCCCGGACGTCTCAAATTGGGGCTCGCGGAGACGGACAACGTCCCGGCGAGCCCCAGGCAGAAGTGATTCGCCGCTATTTGGCGGCTTTAGCCTTGGACTTAGACTTCGCGGCTGGTTTACGAGATTTCTTCGCAGCCTTTGGAGCCTCCTCCGCCGGGGCGGCGGCGGCCTTTTTGGTCTTCTTTTTCGGCATTGATACAAACCCCTTCCGTCTATCGATTTACGCGGCTTACGTTCAGTAAACCACGCAAACTTATCGTCGCCGTTCATGAAGAGAGAGTCGATAGTCCAAACAGGCTAATTTGGGCTACGGAATGAGGGGATCTTCGGTTCCTACGCCAGCGCCGCGAAACCTCTTGCCCGCGTTGTCGCCGCCCCTCCAAAACGGGTTATCATGCACCATGGCCAATTGGAACCGTCGAGAATGGATACAAGGCCTGGCTGCGGGCGCGCTATTGCCGGAGGCCGGAATGCCGGGCCAGGAGAGAGCAGGCGGGGAGTATTCGCTGTTCTGGGGGGATCTTCACAACCATAGCGCCGTCGGCTACGCCAAGGGCTCTCTTGAACGCACCTACGACGTGGCCCTGGAACACCTGGACTTCCTCGCTTTCACTCCTCACGCGCAATGGCACGATATGCCGGAGATGCCGAATGACGCCCATATGAAGTGGGTGAACGGCTTCAAGGTCACCAACGAGGCCTGGCCCCGGGTGCAGAAGATGGCCGCCGGCCATAACGAACCCGGCAAGTTCGTCTCGTTCCTCGCCTACGAATGGCACTCCAGCTTCTTCGGCGACTATTGCCTTTACTACCCCGGCGACCATCTCGATCTGCGGTACTTCAATCACGTGCGAGACCTGCAGAAGTACGCGCGCGCGGCCGGGGCGGCGGTTTTACCGCACCATCTGGCGTACCGGCAGGGATGGCGGGGCGCGAACTGGGACTACCTGGATCCGCAAGTCAGCCCGGCGCTCGAGATTTTCTCCGAACATGGCCTCTCCGAGTGCGATCGCGGGCCCGGCGACTACATCCGCCACAGCAACGGCCCCCGCTGGAGCCGCAACACCCTCCGCGAGGCTTTGAATCGCGGATTCCGGGTGGGGGTGATTGCGTCCTCGGACGACCATTTCGGATACCCGGGCGCCTATGGGGAAGGGCTTGTGGGAATCTTCGCCGAAGACCTTTCCCGCGAGGCGCTGCTCGATGCGATCTGGAAGCGGAGGACCATCGCCGTCACCGGCGATCGCATACATCTCGAAGCCCGGTTAAACGGCCAGTGGATGGGCTCCGAGCTGCCTTTCGCGGCGGACCGGGAGTTCGACGTGCAGGTCGCCGCGAGTGACGAGATCGACCGCATCGACATCATCAAGAATGGCCGCACCATCCACCGGCATTTCCCGGAAGACCACGCGGCCGGCGGAGCGCCGTGGCCCGGCGAAGCCCTCTGCCGCCTCGAATTCGGCTGGGGACCTTGGGCCGCACTCAACATGGCCCGCGTTTGCGACTGGGCGGGGACTATCGCCATCAAGAACGGCACGATCCGCTCGGTGACCCCGTGCTTCCAGTCCGGGCCTTACGAAGAAGAGCGTCGAAACAAGATCCTGTCCCGATCCGAGCATTCCTGCCGGTTCCAGCTCTACACCTCGCGCCGCGAGGCCTTCGAGGAAAGAGCCACGAACTCGCTGGTGCTCCACGTCGCCGGCGGGAAGAACGCGCTACTCGAACTGCGCCTCACCAATCCGTCGGAGATCGCATTCCGCCGGACGCTGGGCGAGTTGGCCGAGCACAACGAGATTGAGTTCACCGGACCCTTCACCAGCGAGTCATTCATTGTCCACCGCCTCGTAACGCCAGACTTTTTCCGTTCCCGATTCCGGTTCACGGACAAGGGCGGGCCGGACCAAACGGATTGGTACTACGTGAGGGTCACCGAAGCCAACGGCCATCAGGCTTGGTCCTCGCCGTTCTGGGTAGAGTCCCGCAAAGCCTGACCGCCCGCCACCAGGATCTCCCGTCGCTGATTTCGCCGGGATGAGCGGGGGGTTGCCGCGGCGGGTTGGCTCGCCGGATTCCGGCTGTCCAGTCCGCGCAATAGAGCATAGCCGATCAGAGTCTGCTGCAATCCGGTATCGAGCAGCAAGGAGATTTCGTAGCTCTCGGGGTCGACATCGACGCGGGACGCTTCCACCTCGGCCTCGTCCGCCCCGATGAAGCAGAGTTCGCAATGGGGGAGCGGATGGCCGCCAAAGCTGACCGGGGGGCCGGCGGCGCGGCAGGCGACCGGGCGGTGCTCGTAGATCTCGCAGACGCGCGTCTCCGGATGGAGCGCCGGACAGGGAACGCCGGCGTGTCGCGCGAAGAAACGTTCCCGCTCCTCGCGCGCGCCACGGAGAATGCCGGTGTCCGGATCGCCCGGAAAGTCCGGCGCGGCGAGCGCCACCGCCCGCCGCGCCCGGTCCGAAATCCGCTGGGCCCGCTCCGGATCCTGCTCTTCCAGCAGCCGCACCCCAAGCGCAAGACGCCGCGCGTCGAGACGATTGATGGGGATCATGCCATGGCAGCAATCGCCACAGCCAGGCCGGCAGGCAAGCCGATCCCCGGCACGGCGCTTCGCTTCCGCGTAACCGGCCTCGACGATCCGGAGGAGTTTCGCGTCGGCGCCTGCGAGCCACTGTTCCGAGGGCATCTCCTTCAGGCTAGCCGATACCAGCGGTCGATAAGATCCGGCGCGCCGCCACTTCCATGATAAACTCGGAGTGGAGAGCGCTCGATGCGCTCGTCCATCCCTTTCCGTTCACCACGGAAGCACCGTCGTCGGGGCGTAGCGCAGCCTGGTAGCGCATCTGCTTTGGGAGCAGAGGGTCGCAGGTTCAAATCCTGCCGCCCCGACCAAAAAAGAGACTCTACGCCTCTCCGGCAGCGCCTCTCCGCCAGAAACGGGGGCAGACCCCACCCCGGACTCTCCAAGAGCACAACAGGGGAGGACGTTGCTACCTGTTACCACCTGTGCACTGGTACCAGGTGAAGATTCGGTCCCTTCGCCCCCTTGACAAGCAAGACTGCAGGCGCGATACTCAATTTCATCCGAAAGTCACGGGGCCACACATGTCTATCACTTACGCTGGAATTACTCCCACACTTGTAATTGACACATCGGATCTGCAAGATACCGAAAAGCTTTCACCGCGAAACGGCAAGCTGGTCCGCAACAAGAATGGTGTTTGCATGTCGATGGTTGTGGATTGGATTCAAAAATCTCTGCAAACCCCTGGCGGAGTTACCCAGAAGTCGCAGTTGAAAAGCGGCCTTGGGCTCGCTCTTGCACAGACGGCGTACATGCGGGGAGCCTTTGATGCCGATGATAGCCCCGAGGCGTTTATCGAGACTCATTCACTCAAGGTGAACGCTTCGTCCAGTCTCAAGAAGAAGTTCTTCGCGACAAAGAAGGGTCGATTCCAGAAGGTTGGCCAAGCATGTGCGGGCTTGGTTGGCTATGCGCAGATCAGCGTTTATGGGGACGGCGGGCACGCTCTCGGGTTTCGCCAGAAGAATGGCGTCGTGCAGTTCTTTGACCCGAATGAGGGTATCCTGCAGTTCAACTCCGGCCAGGAGTTCGCGAAGTGGTTTCCATCGTACATGCTGGGCGAATATCCCGATCTGCTTGACGAGGTGGTTGTGAGAAAGGTCAAAGGCTAGCACCTGTTTTTCGCCCACCGGCTTTGGTGCAGCTTATCCTGGGCCTCTTGATTAAGAGATCAGACATTTCGGGGGTGACGGCCTCAGTCTACAAACGGCCCGGAGCGCGTGAGTCATCGAGCGGAGCACTACATCGCGCCCGCCCCTTCAGCTTGAACCAGCTAACTGGGCTCTACGATTTCCTCGCAAACACAGGCTGGAGACTGTAACCACTCGTACCCGGACGGGCAACCACCGGGCGGCGGCTCACACTCTCCGACGCCCTCGCAGGCCGGGCAGCCACCCGGGCCATCGCATAGCTCGTCCAGAGCATGCGCCTGATGCGGGTTGTGACCGGTTCCATCACTCCAGGATTTCGCGCTCACCACGACAATGTGCGCGTTTTCGGGGTTTCCAGGCGGCACGTGACAAACTGCGATCTTATCGCCGGCGGCCACCTCCGCCGGGGACACGCCCCGGACAAACAATAACTAGACAGCCAGCGGGAGTATCAGTAGACAGCGTTTCCTAACTCTTGGATTCCTCTTTGAAGATTGAGTCTGTCTGAAGTTTTGGTTCCCAAGCTTCGATTGTCAATAGATGGGCCGATTTCGTGGGTCCAGGCAGTTCCAGTACCGTGACCCCACCGTTATTACTGCCGTGCGTGCACCTCCGGGGTAGCCGGCGGCCTATCGTCACGAATTCCGGCAGGCTCCGCCGCCGCGCACCTGCCCGAGTTGCATAAACTGTTGTTGAGGAGAAGAAACTTCCGATGTTGCGTCACGCACGCCCGCTTGTCTGCCTGCTGATCCTGCTGATGGGTTGCGGCGGGAACCGGGGGGAACGCGCCGCCCGGCTCGTCGCCCTCGGCGACAAGTACTTCGCCCAGGAGAAGTACGACGAGGCGTCGATCATGTACCGGAAGGCGCTGCAGGAGGACGCCCGGCATGTCGAGGCTTACGAGAAGCTGGGCGACGTGATGTTGAAAAAGAAGGACGGCGACAGGGCCATTCATGCATTCACGCGGGCGTTCGAGTTGAACCCTGACAACCTCAGGGTATTTCGACTGCTTGCGGAGATGCACTTGCAGGCTCTCGCTGCCGCGCCGGCGTCCACGCGGGACGCCATCCTCAGCGCTCTGATTCATCACCTCGAGAGAGCGGAGGAATACTCGCCGGACGCCTTCGAGATTCGCTATATAAAAGCCCACGTTTCGAACTATCAGAAGGATTACTCCCAGGCGCTCGAGTTCCTGGACGAGGCTGAGAGAATCCGCCCCGGAGACGAGGGCGCCGCCGGCGCGAGGATCGCGGCCCACCTTGGCCTCGGCGAACTCGGAAAGGCGAAGGAGATTGCCAAGGCCTCGCTATCAGTCCACCCCGAACAGCCGGCTTTCTACCGCATGCTCTACAACCTCCACCTGCGGGAGAAGGACTATGAACAGGCGGGCGAAACGCTGGCCGCGCAGTGCGAGAACGCGGCGGATGACGCGGCCTGTTGGATCCGATTGGCCGTTCATTACCAAGCGCTCAGACAACCGGCCAAAATCGACGGAGTCACCACCCGCCTGTTGACTGATGAGGACCGGTATCCACTGGGACGCGTGGCCGCGGTGGAGTTCTTCATCCGCGCGAAACAACCGGCCAGAGCAATCGAGATCTGCGAAGAGGGACTGCGCAAGGACCCCGACGATCCGGCCGTGTTGGAGCGCCTCATGATTCAGGCGAATCTCACGAAGGGCGACGTCGAGGAAGCCAGCCGGCTGGTGGAAGCCCGGCTGGCGGAGGAACCCGGCGACGGCATTGCGCTGGGGCTCCGTGGGCTGATTCATTTGACGAAGCCGGGGCGGGAAGGGCTCGACGCGGCCAACGAGGATCTCCGGAATGCGGTGGCCGCGCTTCCCAGAAGTGCGGAGTTGCACTACCACCTGGGCCAGACGCACCTGGCCCGCAGCGAAACGGCGGAAGCCAAGTCGCGGTTCGAAGAGGCGGCCCGCCTCAAGCCGGACTACGCCGAACCGGTCCAGGCGCTCACGCGGATGCATCTCGCCCGGCAGGAGTATACTCAGGCAATTCTTCGAGCCGAAACGATACTCGATCGGACGCCACTGAACCAGACGGCCCGGCTGAATCGCGTCGTTGGCTGGATCGGTCTGCGGGAGTATGACCAGGCGCGTGAAGAGCTGAACGCGATGCGCTCGCTGCGGCCTGACGATGCCAGTGTTCTGAATATGCTGGCCAGGCTGAACCTGATCGAGAAACGCTATGACGAGGCTGGGGCGCTGTTCCATGAACTGGCGAAGCAGCATCCCGAGGACCCGCGCGGAGCCGTTGGAGTTGTGGACACCCTGCTGTCCCAAGGGCGAGCCGCCGAGGCGCAGAAGGCGCTCGAAGCGGGGGCCAGGCGGTGGCCTGAAAACCCGGGTTGGCGAATGGCGCTCGGTAACCTAAGCTTTGGCCGCGGGCAGCCGGAAGCGGCCGGAGAACAGTACCGGATCGTATTGGAGACAGATCCGAAGAACGGCTTGGCGAATCTGCGGGTGGGCGAACTGCACCTTTCCCGGAATGAGTTCGAGAAAGCCAGAGAGCGTTTCCTGCTGGCCTGGAACGCGGATCCACCACAAGCATTCGCGGCCTATCATCTCGGCACTCTCGAAGCCAAGGCTGGAAAATACGAAGAGGCAAGGGATTGGTTCGAGAAGTCGCTCCAGATCGCGCCCGACTTTCCCGCGTCGCTCAACAATCTGGCGTTTGTCCTCACGCAGCTCAACCTGGACCTGGACCGGGCGCTCACGCTCGCGCAGCGGGCCGTGGCCCGCGTTCCAGATCACCCCGACTTCCGAGACACCCTCGGGCTCGTCTATATCAAGCGCCAGCTCCTCGGCAACGCCATCGAAGTGCTCGATAAGTTAGTTCGGGAGAATCCGGACCGTGGAGATTTCCGCTATCACCTGGGGCTGGCGTTCTTCCAAAATTCGGATCCGATACGCGCGAAAAAGGAGCTGCAAACCGCGCTCAACGGCCAGATCGATGCGCGGAGCGCCGCGGAGGCCCGACGGCTGCTCGCGGCGATCGGGGGATAGCGAAACCCGGACGCGGCCGGTTTCTGATAGGTTGATAACCGGCAGGCGATCCCATGAACACCTTTTCCCGAGACATCTTTCTCCATTGCTCGCTTCTGGTCTTGTTAGCGGGCTGCGGGCCGGCCCCGCAAGAGACTTCCGAACAACCTCTCAACGTGCTGTTCATCACCGCCGACGACCTCGGCCCGCAGTTGGGCTCGTACGGCGACGAGGTGATCGAAACCCCAAACCTCGACACGCTAGCCGCCAGCGGGGTCCAGTTTGAAGTTGCCTATGTGGCGCAGGCCTCCTGCAGCCCCTCACGCAGCGCAATGTTCACCGGCCTGTATGTCCATTCGAACGGCCAGTACGGGCTGACCAATGCATCGGATTTCAGCCTGCATCCCCATCTTCACGACGCGACAATACCGAACATATTGAACCGCGCGGGCTATTACACCGGCATCGTAGGCAAGCTGCACGTCGACCCGGAAGAGAAGTTCCAGTTCGACGAGCGCGGACGCCTCGACGGGCGGGACGTCCGTGGTTTCGCCGAGTTCGCCGGCCAGTTCATGGCCAACGCAGAGGCGGCCAGGCAGCCGTTCTTCCTGATGGCCAACTACTCTGACCCGCATGCCTACAGATCCCGCGATCCGCAGACCGGCGAGCGCGGCCCATGGACCTTTCTCGACCAAGTGAATGGCATTCCGGAGACGCTGGTGGAACCCGGCGAGAGGACCGTGTGGCCGTTCCAAAAGGTGGATTCGCCGGAGCAGCGGGAGCGGGTGGCGGGCTATTACAACGAGGTGAAGCGGGTGGATGTGGGCATCGGGCTGCTCATGGAATCGCTGAAAAAGCACGGGCACACGGAGGACACCCTGGTGATCTTCGTTGGCGACCACGGCCCACCGTTCGTGCGGGCGAAGACGACGGTGTACGAGGCTGGTCTGCGCGTTCCATTCCTCGTGCGCTGGCCCGGGGTTTCGCGGCCGATGCGGAGCGAGGCGATGGTTTCCACCGTCGATATTCTGCCGACGATCCTGGACGCCACGGGAGCCGAGCCGGCAGTCGTCATGCACGGACGCTCCCTGCGGCCCGTGCTCAGCGATCCGGAAGCCGAATGGCGCGAGTACCTCGCGGGCGAGTTCCACATGCATGGCCGCCCGTTCTTTCCCCGCCGGGCCATCCGCGACACCCGTTACAAACTGATCCATAACCTGCTGGCCGGCGAGGTGAAGCCGAGCCACGGAGTGGACGGCGATCTTGGCTATCGGCTTTCCCGGGAGCCCCGCTATGAGGGGACGGAAGTCCGCAGCGCTTTCAATACACTTTCCGATCCGCCGGAATTCGAGTTCTACGATCTGGCGAACGACCCCTGGGAGTTCAACAACGTCGCCGGGCAACCCGAGTACAAAGAGGCGCAAGAAAGGCTGGCCGCGGCGCTCCTCGAATGGCGAAAGCGCACGGACGATCCTTTCCTGGACCCGGAGTTTCTCGACAAATTGCAGAGACAGGTAAACGAACCGGAATAGCTCCGGCGAGCGGTTTATGATGGTGGAACGGAGGAATCACGATGAAGAAACTGGCTGTAGTTCTGATTACAGTGTTGTGCTTCGCCGCGGCCGCGTTCGCCGCGGCGCTCGACGGCGCGTGGGATGTCACCTATCGTATTCCCGACGACACGGTGCATCTCAAGACCACCTATAAGACGAAGGGATCGGCGTTGTTCATTGTCGGTGATGAGGGCGATATGGAAGTCGGCACGATCACGGGCGATGCATTCTCCTACAAGGTGCCCAACTACTACTCGGACCGGGCCGGCTACCGCGCGGACCTGATCATCAAGGGCAAGGTGACCGGCAACCGGATTACCGGCACGTGGGAGTGGGATACCTACAACGGGACCTTCGAAGGAGCCCGGGCAAAGTGAAGGCGGCGAGTTGGCGAGCGGCGCTGATGGCGCTGCTGGCGGTCGAATTGTGCTTGGCGGCAGTTCCCGGCGTTGCAAAACCGAACATCATTCTGTTGTTCGTTGATGATCTTGGATGGGCCGATGTAGGGTATCAGGGTAAGCGGTACGACACGCCGCACATTGACCGGCTCGCAACCGAGAGCAAGCGGTTCAGCCGCGCCTACATCGCCAGCCCGACTTGCAGCCCGAGCCGCGCCTCGGTGGTCACCGGCCAGCATCCGGCCCGGCTGCGCATCGTCCGGCACATCCCGGCCAACGTCAAGTTCGGGTTTGACAAGTACGGCCGAACGAACGAGCACTGGCACGTACTACCCACCGACCCCGCGCAGTTCCCCTCGCGCAACTGGTTGCCACTCGAGAAGACCACCATCGCCGAGGCGCTCTTGCCGCTCGGCTACCACACGGCCTTCTTCGGCAAATGGCACCTCGGCTCGGAGCCGTTCCATCCCGTGCACCAGGGGTTCGACGAGCAGCACGGCGTCAGCAACTTCGGCCACCCGCGCAACTACTATCCGCCGTATTTCATTGAAGGCGCCAACCCCTACGCTGGCGCGCCGGAAGACAGGTACCTGACCGACCGGCTCGCCGACGACGCGGTCGAGTTCCTGCGCGGCTACGACCGCACCGGGCCATTCTTCATGGCGACGTTTTTCTACAACGTCCACAGCCCGCACCAGGGCCGCCGCGACCTGGTGGCGAAGTACGAGAAGCGGGGCTTCACCGGCCGCGAAGCGCAATACGGAGCGATGGTGGAGGCGATGGACTCGGCGGTGGGCCGCATTCTCGAGGCGCTCGATAAGAGCGGGAGGGCGGACAAGACAATTGTTGTTTTCTTCTCCGACCAGGGCGGCTATTTTACGAATGCTCCCCTGCGCGGCGGCAAGACCGGTGGATTGGCGCTCTTCGAGGGCGGCGCGCGCGTGCCGCTGCTCGTCCGCTGGCCGGGAGCGGTGAAGGCTGGAAGCGAGTGCGGCATTCCGGTTCTCTCCACCGATCTGTTCCCCACGTTTGTCGAGATCGCAGGCGGCGAGCCAAGCGACTATCAGCCTCTGGACGGGCTCAGCCTGCTACCGCTGCTCCGGGAAACCGGTTCCCTGCCCCGGGACACCCTCTATCTCTACCGCCACTATGAGGACCTCTACGCCGCCGTGCTGCAAGGCGATTGGAAGCTGATCGCGTCCTGGAAGGGCAACCACCAACTCTACAATCTGGCCGCCGACCCGTGGGAGCAGACGGACCTCGCGAGCCGCGAGCCGGCCCGGGTGAAAGAGTTGGCCGCGAAGCTCGATGCTTGGCGTGAGCAGGTTGGCGTTAAGCCCTGACGGCGGACCGCTTCATCCACCAGTAACATTTTCTAGTTAGAATGTAGATAGTTCCTGTCCGGGTGGAAACAGGCAAATCGGGACACCCGCCCCTGCCGGCGGCGGTTTTCTGAAATCGATTTCGTTCTCGCAGGTCTCGTTTGCGTCTGCTTCGATCCGGACTGCTGCAAAGACGTTTTGGGAGGGAATTATGGCCAAGATAGCAGTTTCCGCGGTGGTGAACAATAACGAGGCCGCCGCACGCATTCAAGAAAACATCGACACCGCACAAGCCGCTGTGCGGGAACAAGCCTATCAAGTCGCGACAAGGCAACGGGACCACGATTTCGAGAACTGGCTGCAGGCAGAGCGCGAGGTTCTGTGGATTCCACCATGCGAGCTCATGGAGCAAAACGGAGACTACCGCATCCGCGCCGCGGTGCCCGGGCTGGAAGCGAATCAGTTGTCACTGACCGCGATGCCGGATGCAATCGTCATCGAGGCAACCCGGCTGACCAATCCCGTCAAAAACGAGAAGCCGGTTTTCTCAGAATTCAATCCGAACGGCATTCTCCGCCGGGTGGATCTGCCGGGCGAGATCGATGCCACGGCAGTCCGGGCCAAGCTCGAGCGCGGCATTCTCGAGATTGTCGCTCCGAAGAGAGGCGCCGCGAAAAAGGCCGCCAAGCCCCGGAAGCCGGCGGCGGCGAAGACGCAGACTCCGGCCAAGAAATCCGCCGCTCCGCGCAAGACCAGCCGCCGCAAGAAGACGGCCTGACCGCCGCGGAGAAATGGTCGCGCCGGACGCCCGTCAGGCGATGATCTCGGCCTTGATGTTCATCAGGCCACATAGCGCCCGCACCTGTTCGGCGTAGTCGCCATAGACCCAGATGAGGTGGTTGCCGTACTCCAACTGCCTCCGGATAAATCGCTCGCCGTCTCCGGATTCGCGCGGCCTGACGAAAGCGGAGGCGGAGCAGCCAAGATTATCCTTTTCGTGGCCTCCCGAGCGCACAAGTTCGCCCTTCATGATGAGTAACTGTTTCGCATTCGGGTGCATGCGGGCCACGGTGACGTTGCGCTCGGCGGTCTGCATGAAGTCAACGCTCACTTTCGTTCCCCATCCGGACTCGACGAAGCGGCCGAGATTGTACTTGAGCCCCGGCTCGTCGAAGCCGTTCATGCGGATGCCGGGCGCGCTGTGGTTGATCTCCACCAGATTGCCGTCCCGCAGGAACATGTTGCCAAGATGGGAGGACCTGCCCGAGAGCGACATCAGCATCCGCATGGCGAGCAGAGCGCCCATGTCACCCTCGCAGGAAGAGGCGATGCCGCGGTCCTTGAACAGAGTGTGGACGAGGCACGGGGTGATCTTCCACTTTTCCGGAAGGCGGCTGGCGCAGAACTCGAAGCATTCGATGGTGAAGGCGTTGCAGGCGTGCTCGTCCATCAACTGTTCGATGGCGGACTGGAAGAGAAGGCTGCGAACGACGTATTCGCGGTCAAGATAGCTCTTCTTGGCGCCGGCAATGAGGGCGTCCGCGGCGGCTTCCGCTTGCTCCCTCGCGGCCGCTTCTTCGAGCGTGCTTTCCACTCTTCCGGCGAACGCTTTGTAGGAAAGCTGTGTCAAGGCGACGCCAAGGCGCGAGCGGAGATCGTCAAGGTCCGTGATGCCGGTGAGCGAGGCCACTGAAGGGAAGCCGCGGTCACTCGGGAAAAGTACACTCGTTTCGCGAAAGATCTTGCGCGCCCGCAACAGGTGCGCGAGACGGCGCAATTCGGCGGCGTCCTTGGCCACCAGAATCTCTTCGCCCTGGCTCCGGGCATAGGCGGCAACGTCCGCGGTGCGGCAATTGAGGGTCTGCAGAATGCCGGTCTTGTGGAAGTGCGAAACGATCTCGACGGCGGCGTTTGATGAACCGTGAGGCGCGATGAACAGGGCGTCGGCCTCGCGGGCATCCTGGTCAACGGACGCGAAGCCGGCAGCAGGGATTGTGAACTCCTCGTCGATGGTAATCAGCGACGGCTCCATTAGTTCCACGCCCGGGCCGAAGTCGACCTTCCGTGCTTTGAGGCTTTCCGCCCAGTTGTTATAGGAGCGCTGCACCGCCTTCTTCTCATCTTCGACCGTTACCACGTTGAAGCGGCACGGACCCTCCCAGACGCCGGAATGCACCATGTTGGTCATCACGGGCTTTACTCTGAGTTTGGCTCTGGGCGATGGGGCCTTTGGAAAAGGCGTGGGAGCGCAGGGATTGCAGGGTATCTTGCTCGGCTGGCCTGCGGCCAACAGAGAGGTTCCGGCGGCGGCGTGGAGGCCGCCTTTCAGTAGGTCGCGGCGATTCATGGCTTGCTCCTTGCCGTTTCAGAATAAGCCAACAGGAGGTGAATATCAATTACAGGGCTGACGCGGTGGCGAGCTCCGGACATCCGGCGCGGGCGCCCGCCCGCGTGGGAAAATAGCTAATATGCTTTACCGGCGAGACTTCATACGGACTTCCACGGCTGCCGCGCTCGCGGCCGCAATAAAACAAAAGGCCGACGCCGCTCCCGGGGGCGCCTCCAGCGAGTGGCGCAACAAACAGAGCGGCATGGCTTACCGCCGATTGGGCCGGACGAACTTCATGGTCTCGGAAATCGTGGTGGGCGGCCTGGCAGTAAAACCGGACAACTGGGAGCACGTTCTCTGGGCCTTGGATCAAGGCGTGAACTACCTGGACACGGCGGTCGCCTATGGCCGCGGGAAAAGCGAAGAAGGTTTCGCGAAAGTAATCACGGCCCGGCCCCGGGACAGTTTCTTCCTCAACACGAAAGTCAGCGTGTTTGACGGCAACCGAAACGAACTGTACAAGAAGATCTTCGACAGCCTCCCGGAATCCGAGCAGAAGAAGATCAACACGGCCGTCGAGGACGAGATCAGACGGAGCGGCGCCGCTGAACCGGACCATATATGCAACTACTTCAACGGCCAACGCACGGAATTGGAGAATGCGGTTCGCTCGGAATTGATGGCGAAGAAATACGGGCGTGACATTGACCGAAAGAAGAACTACCTGCAGATTATGGTCGATTCCGTGGAGGAGAGCCTCGACCGGCTAAAAACGGACCACGTCGATGTGATCACGTGCCCGCACGGGGCCTCGACGGCTCATGACGTCACAGCCTATCCGGAGATCTTCGAAGCGTTCGAAAGACTGAAGAAGGCCGGCAAGGTTCGCGAACTCGGCGTGTCCACCCACAACGATCCGGGACGGGTGATCGACGCGGCGATCGAAACGGGTCAATACTCGATGGCTCTCGCGGCTTACAACATCATTAACCACCATTACGTGGACCAGGCCCTGGAGAACGCTAAGAAGAATAACTTTGGCGTGATAGCAATGAAAGCCGCGCGGCCGGTCCACAATGGCCGGAACAACGGCACTCAGGACGACCCCGTCCGGGTGGAGAAGATCCAGAAAGCGGTGCCCGGCGAGTTGAAGACGCCCCAGAAAGCGTACCTCTGGGTGCTTCGCAATCCGAATCTCAGCGCCACCATTTCGGAGATGGACACCCTCGAGAAGATGAAAGAGAATGTGCCGCTGGCCGGAGCCAAGTCATAACCAGACAAGTTCGTTCTTTGGGCGCCCGGCGCCTTCGGCTATCGAACTCAGAGAGCCGGCAGAGACTTGCAGTGTAGATCTGCCGAAGGACGGAGTCATCAAGGCGGCAGCAATCGGCGACAACCTGCGGCTAATGCGGATCAGCGGCGCGCCAAATTTGCCGGAGAGCTAGGGTGGTAGCGCTAACGGGGGTCGAACACTCGTGAGCGCGAGTGCCCGTTGCCCGGTGGTTTGGTTGAGGTACTCGGAAAACATCGAGAGTGAACAAGAAGGCTTATGGCTCGACCTATCGCCACGACCTCGACCTTGTATTCGCCGCCCCAGATGACGATTACCTGAAGCCGGATTCGGTCACCGCTACTGTTTGCCGATTGGCGAAGAAAGCTGGTCTCGAAAGCGCCGGCCGGCATTGTCTCCGGCATTCTCACGGCAGCCTGCTCCTCAGCAGCGGTCACTCCCTGCCGACTGTCTCGCGGCACCTCGGCCACGCAGATCCCTCCGTCACCGCGCGGATCTACTCGCACAGCTTCACCCGAGAAGAGCAGGCTGCGGCGGAGGCTTGGGATGCGATCATGTCGGAAGTCCAAGACCAGGAAACACAAGTTCACTGAGCCTCGAGATCCCACCGGGCAAAGGGTTGTAGCTGAGAATGCAGTTGACATCCTCTTGGGAGGTGGAGCACTATGGAGCAAGGTGCAGCACAGTGCTGCACTGCTTATATGCCAACCACGAAGCGCCGAGTGTCCATCAATTTGCCAGATCGGGAGTACGGAGAGCTTGTGAGTCTGGCCGAAAATCTCAGAGTATCCATTGCTTGGCTCGGCAGGCAGGCCATCAATGAGCTGCTTGAACGTCACAGACGCAAACCGATCGAAACACCGCTCGCTCTGTCGATGAGCCAAAGAGAGGGCACCAGCGGCTGAATCAGGCTGCGTTCGGAGCGTGTGTAGGATGCTCTTAAGGCAAGCACCGAGAGGAGAAGACGCCGAACTGTCTATGATACGATCGAGTTCGCCCGGTCGCCTGAGGTCTGGTCTCGGGAGCCATGAAGCCAGATGAGCGCCTACAGCCTACCGAGCTTTGAGAATCCGCCGGTCATTGAGGTTGTGTGCGGCATTCAGTTCAGCAGTCTGGAGCGTCTTCTTGTACCTCACTTCGGGGCGCTCTGGGAACGATTCAAACCGGACTATGACAGGTGTCAAGAAGTTCCTCCTTTGATGCCGGCCATCGAGCGTTTCGGTCCGGCGCCCGAGCCGAACGAGGTTGAGATCTCCGCCAGCCCCCCGCTTCCGCGAGTCTGGTTCATCCACAAGGATGAGAATGGGATCATCCAAGTTCAGCGAGATCGGTTTCTACATAACTGGAAGAAGGTTCGACCGCAGGATGAATATCCCCGGTATAGCTATGTGAAGAGTCTCTTTCAACAGCACCTCGCGACTTTCGAGAGGTGCCTCAATGAGCTCAACATCGGAGGGCTTGTCACTCAGCAGTACGAGATGACATATGTGAATCACATCCCACAGGGGGAGGGGTGGCAGACTTTTTCGGAGATTGCTGACGTGTTTCCGGATTTTGCCTGGCAGGTCCGCCCAGAGCGGTTTCTTAGCGTACCCGACGGTCGAAATCTGAGATCGAATTTTGCCCTTCCAAACCAAAGCGGTCGCTTGCACGCGACTATTCGGAACGGCATCCGGCGGGACGACCAACGTCCGTTGGTGCTTTTGGAACTCACCGCCCGCGGAATCGGCACCGACATTTCGCGCGAAGCAATGTGGAACTGGTTTGATATGGCCCACGAGTGGATTGTCCGCGGATTCGTGGACCTCACGGGCGATGAGATTCAGAAGAAGACTTGGAGACGAACTCGATGACAGCGACGTCTGAAGAGCAGTTCCTTGCGACGATGTACGGCCAGCCGCTTAGACCACAGTGGAGCGCTGAAACTGCAACCACGATGAGCATCGAAGGTGTAGATCCACCCGACCAACGATCTGAACACACGGTCAACGTGCTCGTTTTTCCAGTACCATTCGCCGGAGTCAGCCGGCAGCGGTCTCCTGTTCTACGTTCCGGTGCAGTTGCCGTCGAGGTCGAAGTTGACGAAGTTGGACTACCGGGAGAGTGCATGGCCAGCACGGCCCAATGGCCCACCTTGTGGGCTGAACCGAGAGCCGAGCCTCCCAGGGCACGCGGCACACTCTCAGTGCGGATGGCGCGATCAGTGCTTTTCACGCTGAACGTAGAACTTGGACGGACTTCGGCGAACCCTTGGAAACCGAAGGTGACAATCGACCGCCGAGCACTTGACCGCGCCGACGATGCCTGATCCTTGGTATGAACTTGTCCAGCCCGAAACCCCTCTCACCCAGGGCGACATTATCCTCTCATGCCCGCTCATTGGTTGGAGAGACGAACCGGTCGTATCTCCGACCGTAGACTCCCTAAGGCAGAAAGCTGATGGGTTCAAAGCTGATGTTGTGGTCATGACCCAAGCCTGCGACCTGGAGCATAGCAAGGTCAACAATGTTGTCCTCTGCCCTCATCTCCCCATGAGCGAATACAAGACCCTGTGGGAGGAAGCAATGCGGGCCGGAGACCAAAACCCAAGCAATAGAGCATGGAAGAGACACTGTGACGATATTAGAGATGGCTACGTCTGGAATCTGAGCCTACTCAACAGCACAGCCATCGACGACCTCAAGACTGAGATTCGAGTGGTCGACTTCCATGATGTCTATACTGTTCCACGCGACTTCATTGAGTCCTACCTGCTAAAGTTACGAACCTCTCGGCTGCGCCTGCTACCTCCATATCGGGAACATCTCTCCCAGTCTTTTGCCCGATTTTTCATGCGTGTGGGATTGCCTGTCCAGGTCGAGGGCACCTGGTAGAAGCGCTGAGAGATTCAAGTTGGCTCCAGCCGGTTCTCCCCAGTTCTGCCGTTCCGCCTGCCGCACCCTGCTGAGAGGTTCTCCGCTGTCAGGGCAACGAATGGCAACATTGAACCTGCAAGTTATTGAAGGGTGGTAGCGCTAACGGGGGTCGAACCCGTGTCTGAGCCTTGAGAGGGCCCTGTCCTAACCACTAGACGATAGCGCCACTTACCCGTTAGTTTAACAAACGGCCGCGCCGTCGGACAACCACCACAGCGATTCCGTTCGCGCTCCGGGAGATGGCTTTGCCTGCCCGCCGGCGCTTCGCTATTCTGGAGCTAAGGCTGGAGGGATGGCCGAGCGGTTGAAGGCACCAGTCTTGAAAACTGGCGACGGGGTAACTCGTTCGTGGGTTCGAATCCCACTCCCTCCGCCACCACTTTCCCTCGTAGTTGCGGATCCTCCGGCAAACGGAGTATAAGTTAGGGCCGGAGCGTGTGCCGATGACGAGACGCGAGGTTTTGAAGAACACAGTTGCCGCGGTTTCCGCAATGGGTCTAGCAGGCGGAGCCGCCGCCGCCCCGAAGAGAGTGAAAAACATGGGCGTCGCATCGCCCGGTATTGGGGCTCGGGTTCAAGCCGCCCGCAAAGCCGGTGAAGACCTCGACATGATCGAGTACTGTCACGGCAAGGGCCTTGGCGCCGCTCATGTCTATTTGCGAGGCGATCCGGGACCGGACGAGCTGAGGCAGATTCACGAGAAGATCAATAAGTACGACATGCGCCTTACGGTGGGTGTCCGCACCCCACGATCCGACAGCGATCTGCCGCAATACGAGGCCACCGTCAAGGCGCTCGCCGGGATGGACGGCCGCGTCGCCTGCCTCCTCGATCAGTTCACAGGACGCCGCTATGAGCAGTTCAAGACCGCCGCCGAATACCA
Organism: uncultured Solibacteraceae bacterium; assembly: GCA_964468205.1. Taxonomy (GTDB): domain Bacteria; phylum Acidobacteriota; class Terriglobia; order Bryobacterales; family Bryobacteraceae; genus CAWELS01. Next base: position 55,496 of record CAYXVG010000028.1, read on the forward strand.
TGAGTTCTTTGCAATGTGCAAGGCGGCGGTCAAGCGCGCGCTGCCGGTCCTGCACAAGCATAAGATGCCGCTGGCAATCGAGAACCACAAGGGGTGGCGCTCCGCCGAACTGGTTGATTGGGTGCGCTCGACCGGCAGCGAGTACATCGGTGTCTGCCTGGATCTGACCAACAACGTCTCCCTCATCGAGGCGCCGTCACAGACGATCGAGATGCTGGCTCCATACACTCTGTTTGTCAGCTTCAAAGACGTCGCCGCTGACTTCTATGACGAGGGCATTTTGCTCTCCGAGGTTCCCTTCGGCGAAGGCCATCTCGATCTGCCCGCGATCGTCGCAATGATGCAGAAGAAAGACCCGAACATGCTGTTCCAGCTCGAGATGATCACTCGCGATCCACTGAAGGTACCGATTTTCACCGAGCAGTACTGGAAGATCTACGACGACAAGAGCCCGGTGCCGCCGCGCGACCTGGCCATGCTCATCGACTGGGTGCGCAAACACCCGCCCAGGAAACCGCTCCCGCGCATCAGCGGGCTGACGCCGGCGGAACGGCTGAAACTCGAAGACGACCTCAACCAGAGATGCGTCGACTACGTTCGCGCCAATCTGCCGCTGTAGCCTCTGTCTGCTAAACGAGGCGACGCTGGACGGCTTTGTGGACGGCATTAGGTGTCACGCTTTCGAGGCCGGCCCCCCGGGGCGATGGAGTCACAATGTCGACTTGCTTCCCGCGCGGCCCCCAAACGAATTCATCCGTCGGCCCGAAGATAGCGACAACCGGGGTTCCGGCCGCGGCGGCCAGATGTGTGACGCCGGAGTCGTTGCCGACGTACAGGCGCGCCCCCGCGAGCCAGCTTGCCAGTTCGAAAAGATCGTCGAAGCGGTGCGCTCCGTCGAGCGCCTCTTCCGGGCCGGCGCACCATTCCACCGGCAGCGTAGCTTCGATCCGCTCCGCAAGGGCGCGGAAATTCTCGAGCGCCCAGTTTTTGGCTGCGCTGCCAGAAAACGGATGGATCACCACTCTCTCGCGCCGCGTGGACGAGATACCGAGCGTCGGAACCAAGGTGGTTGGACGGCCGCCGAGCCTGCGGGCCTGGTCGAGATAGAAGTCGACAGCATGGCGCGAGTTCTCCGCGGGGAGGGCATCGAAAAACTGGAACGGCAGCGCAAGCCGGCGGACGGCGTCACGGAATTCGGCGCGGTTCGCACCGTACCAGGAGATGATCGAGTCAAATGAGTGCAGCGTTTCAAGGAGCGCCGGCGGCGCCTCGCGGCCGGGAATCTCGAGCCAGTCCAGGCCCGTTCCGGCAATCGAGCGGACGCGATCGGCGAAGCGCACAAGCGGAACATTTGGGCCGCTGACCCAGGCCTCCGTATAGACATCCCGGAGCGATTCGAGCGCGGGAAGCGAAAGGATAAAGTCACCGATAGCGCCCGGGCGAATCAAGAGCCGCTTCACTGCAGATGAGATTACTGAATTTCGAGATCCGCCGTCACCGGGATGGTCTTCGGCGGAAGGCAAAGATTATCCGAACACGCCTGGTAGCGGAGCTTGCCGTTGAGGGTAAGCGCCCCGGGTTTGGCGGAGTCCGGCACTTTGAAGCGGGTGACGATATCAAAGTCATCCACATACACGGCAAGCGGTTTTTCGGAAAAGGAGTAGGTCTCCATCGCTGGCTCGGGGAACTCGATGGCAACCACTACCAGTGGATCGCTCGACCAGGTGAGCTGCAGCGGAATGAGATACTCGTCGGCCGGCGTATCGCTGTTGACGTGGTACCCGGGCAGTAACTCGGCGCGCACCGTCACTGCAACCGGGGCGCCGCGTTTGGCAACGCCGGGAGGCGGATTCTTCACGAAGAGCACCTGCTTGCCCGCGGCGATCAGCGTTGCGGAGGCAAGGCCTGCCACCAACAACAGGCTAAGAACTGGACTTCTCATTGAGGAGCGCTTCGATATCGTTTTCGTAGTCGGCTTTACTCACCAATCCGATGTGGACCCTGGCGATCTTGCCGTCATGATCGATCAAAAAGCTCGTCGGCAAAGACTGGACGCCCCCGTACAGCATGGCAGCCTCGTCGGTGCCCATTAGAACCCTGTAGTTGACGCGGGCCTGCTCCAGGTAAGGCTTCACAGCGTCCCATCCGTCCTCGTCCATGGAGACACCGAGCACGGCGAAACCACGGTCGCTGTTCTTCTTCTCGAACTCGATGAACCAGGGGATTTCCAGCTTGCACGGCCCACACCAAGTGGCCCAGAAGTTGAGCAACACGACTTTGCCCCGATAGTCGGAGAGCCTGACGACTTGACCGCTCGCATCGCGGAGCTCGAAGTCCGGCGCAACATTGCGATCATCCACGGGCTTCAGGGAGGATTCGGCCACGGCGACCGGCTCGCCCGCGGAACACCCGGCGATAGTCAGGGCGGCCCAAAGAATGGCCACGGTCATGAGAAACGGAAAAAAGCTGCGCAAAAAGGGTCTCCTGAACTTTATTTTACTACAGAGCTATTCGCCGGCCTCTGGAGGCGAAGTTACGGTACCAATCCGCACGCCGCGTGCGATGGCGGCGCGCGAGGGTGAATTCCGGGTGGTTTTCGAGGCTTCCGAACCACCAGCCGGCCGTATCACAGAAACTCTCACAGATGTAATCGCGCCACTTCCGGGTCCGGTTCGCCGAGTCAGGTTGGGAAAGCGCGAACTTCCGCTGCTCGGCTGACCAGCCCAGTTCACCGCGCGCCCGGCCCTCGATTTCGCGCCGCACAATCTCTTCGTATTCCCGGCGAACCTGGTTCGGGAGCCTGACCCAGACAAAATGGAATAGCTCGTGGACGAGTATGCGGCGAAGCTCAGCGGGCTGGTCGAAGAGGGCCGATTCGAGCAGGATCTGGCGGGCGCGTATGTTCGCCGCGCCGCTCACCGAGTGCGCCCCTGCTCCCTCGGGCGCGAGACGGCCGCGCTTCACGTGAAGTTCTTCGCGGACGGCAACCGTGACCGGAGAACCTTCGAGGGCCGGCAACATGGCGGCGATCGGGAGGACGGCTGCGAGCCGGTGGCGGTCGCCGTCGCCAAAACGGAGAATCGAGCTATTCGCGGGCGGAGCCGAAGTACTCTTCGTTCTCAAACGTGACATCGATAGAAGCGCGGACGGTTTCAAACCACTCGTTGAACTTTTCATTCTTCGCCTGCCGGTTCAGTTCCTGCCGGACCTCGTCGAGCGACTTGGTGCGGACCTCTTCGGCGCGGAAAAGATAGAAGCCGTTAGGCTGGCGCACGGGAGGGCTGACCTCGCCCTCCTCGAGGGAGAAAACGGCGTCTAGAATGTGGCGCGGGATGCGCTCGTTGCGGTGAATGGCGCCAAAGTCGCCGTCCGCGGCCCGGGAGGTTTCGTCGTCGGAGTGTTGTTTCACCAATTCGACGAAGTCGGCGCCCGTCTCGATGCGGCGGCGGAGGTCCTCCACCTTGGCTTTGGCCTCGGCTTCGCTCAAGATCTTCTTGCCGTTAACCTCGGAACCAACCGCATCGCCCGAGCCGAAGGCGACATACAGCACCTTGACCTTGACGATGGAGTAACGATCCTGATTCGCCTCGTAAAACTCCTGCTCCTCAGCGCGGCCGATGTTAATGCTGTCGGTGTATTCGTTGAGCCGCGCCTGAGACAGGATGTTCTTGCGAACCCAGACCAGTTGCTCGCGGTAGGGGCTTTTCTCCTGCAGCTTCTTCTCCTCGGCAATTTCGATAAGCTTCTCCATCATGGCGTACTCCTGGAAAAACTGGCGGCGGTCTTTCTGAAAGTTCTCCCGGATTCGCGGCGCGCCGCCTTGGAGCATCCGCTTCATCGCGCCGGCAGTGATGGACCTGCCGTTGACGGTCGCGACGACTTGGTCATCCGGAACGGCCGCGGCCTTCTCCACATCATCAGCGAAATAGTCCTGGTTTTCATAAGTCGCACTGGCGCCGTTGCGCACCTCATCGAGCCAGGTCTTCATGGCGCTATCGAGCGACTGCCCAACGGCGCCAGACTCCCGCAGGGCGCGCGCTTGTTCGGCGATCGCCGCCTGGACGAGAACCTGGCCGCGGTTCCACTCAAGCTGCTCTTTGTACGGGGATTGCTCGTGGATACCCTCCTCGATCGCTTGTTCGGATAATAGGTTCAGGAGCGCGTACTGCTCGACGAACTGCCGTTTATCGCCCCGCAGTTGCTCCTGCGTGTCGGGAGGAATGCCGGCCAGGATCGATTCGAGTTCGCCGGCGGTCATTTTTTTACCGTTTACTGTCGCGACGACGGTATCTGGGGCGACGGCGGCGACGGCCCCGAAGCATGCGAGGAAGAGCGCGAGAAACACGTTCAAACAGAATTTCATCTGGAGTCGGTCCTTCAGGCTGGTCCTTACAATTTTATCACGCGCGATATGGGACGCCCGGTGAGACTATTGGTTAGGTGCAAAACCGCTGGCGCAGCCGGGCGTGCTAGCCAGCCTCTGAGCGCTGCTAGCGCCGTTCGCTTCGGGTGGCTTCACGCCACTCGACGCGGACGTGCCGCGCGGACTCCCGGCGCCGCCGGTTGGCCTTGTCACGCGCTCGCTTGCTGATCTCGATGCGGTTGTCGACGGACTCTGCGCCGGCAAGCCGGGCGAGGCGGGTGGCGACACCCTTGTGCTGGATGATGTCAGTGCTTCCCTCGATGATGGCCTTTTTCCGAATGACCCGCACGGTGAAGTTGTTGGAGGAAATCTTGGAAGCCTCGAAACGTCTGCGGATAGCGTCGGCAAGTGCCTTTTCCGCGGTGAGTTCAGGCCGGTTTGCGGAAGAAACGGGGGCAGACTCCTGCGTCTGCCCCGGCAAAGGCATGAGGGTCAGCAATAGCAGACCGGCCAGGCTTGAAATGGACACTTCGGTAAAGTAGTGCGCCGAGGGTTATATAATTCGCACATGAGTTCAAAAAAAATCGCCCGCCGGAAACTGTTCCACGGCATCGGCGCCGGAGCGGCGGCGATGTCGGCCGCGTCCTACTCCCGGGTAATGGGCGCAAATGACAGCGTGCTGCTCGGCGTGGTGGGACCGGGAGTACGCGGGCGCCATGTAATGGGCCTCTTCCAGCAGGATCCTCGAGTGAAGGTTACGGCGCTCTGCGACGTCTACGCGATGCAACTCGACAAGGCCCTCGAGCTGGCTCCCGGGGCAAAGACCTACAAGGACCACCGCGAATTCCTCGAGCACCGGGAACTCGACGCCGTACTGAACGCCACGCCCGATCATTGGCATGCCGCCACCACCATTGACGCCCTGAATGCCGGGAAGGATGTGTACGTCGAAAAGCCTCTGACGCTCACCATCGAGGAAGGGCCGGAGATCGTAAAGGCCGCGCGCGTAAACGAGCGGGTCTGTCAAGTGGGCATGCAGCAGCGGTCCGGCCCTCATTACATAGAGGCGAAGGAGAAGTACGTGCAGTCCGGCCGCCTGGGAAAGATCACGCTGGCGCGCACCTGGTGGCACGGCAACACTTACCACGTGCGCACGGCGCCGGACTACCTCCTACGGCAGCCCTCGAATATGGACTGGGCGCGATTCCTGGGTCCGCTGAAGTGGCGGGACTACGACCCGCAGCAGTATTGGAACTGGCGGGCGTATCTGGACTTCGGCGGCGGCCAGGTGACCGACCTTTTCACCCACTGGATAGACGTCGTCCATATGTTCCTCGACCAGGAAATCCCCAAGTCCGGCGTCGCCGCGGGCGGGGTGTACTACTTTAAGGACGGCCGGACAGCGCCGGACACGATCAACGTTCTGCTCGAGTATCCGAGCGAGTTTACGGCCACCTTTGAGGCCACCTTGGCGCCCGGAACCAAGGGTGCGGCCATCGAGTTCATCGGCACGGAGGGCAGCCTGTGGATCGACCGTGGCCGGTATGTTTTCACTCCCGTCGAAAGAGGCGCGGAACCGGTGGTGGTGAAGCCGGAGTACGACCAAGACTTCACGATCGAGCACGTCAGAAATTTCCTCGAATGCGTGCGCACCCGCCAGCGCCCGAACGGTGATGTGTTGATCGGACACCGGTCGGCGCAGGCTTCACACCTCGGCAACATTTCCTACGTGCAGAAGCGCCGGCTCGATTTCGATCCGGTGCGCGAAGTGATTCTCCCCCTGTGAAGCAGGCGGCCAAACCGCGGCCCGGACGGAAGCCCGGGCCGCGGACGCAGGCCGGCCTCACTTCGGATAAAGAAGAGTAACAGGCCTGAAACTATCGCTCATGTGATAATCGAAAATTGAGACGTTGGGCCATTCGATTTCTGCTGCCTTCCCTGCTGAGCTTGCCGCTATCGACGCCGCCATTGGAAGCGGAAGACAAACAGGGCGGTCCGGAAGCCGGATTGATCGAGAAGCTCTCCGCCGGGGAGGAATTGGACCTCCGAGTCGCCTACAGCATTTCGCCGCACGTGACGCTGATGTTCGGCGCGGCGCATCTCTGGCCAGGTGCATATCTGAAGGAGTCGACGCCGGGCGGGTCGCCGAACATCGTCTATGCAATGTGGGACCTGCGGCTGTAGCCTTGGTTCGTCCGTTAGGGCTCGCCAAACGCTGAAACGGCCGGACGAAAAATCACGTCTGCTAACATAGCTTCTGTGCGAGTTAAAGTGCTCTTTTTCGGGATGTTAAAGGATGCCGCCGGTCTTCCGGCCGGCGAACTGGAACTCCCCGACGGCTCCACGGTGGGCGATGTTTTCGAACACTTCGCCCGTGTGCACCCGCGGCTTCGGGAACTCAAGAGCAGCATTGTACTTGCCCGGAACCAGGAGTTTGCCGGGCACTCTGCCTCACTGAATGACGGCGATGAAATTGCATTCATGCCGCCGGTGAGCGGCGGTTCCGGTTACCCTCAGTCCATCGAGGACGACGCGGGCCACTTTTTCGCCCTCACCCGCACTCCAATCGCCATCGAACCGCTCAAGCAGCGGCTGCTTGCCGGACGGGACGGCGCGTTCATCGTCTTTGAAGGCGTGGTTCGAAACAACACCAAGGGCCGGCCGACGTTGCGCCTTGAATACGAATGCTACGAGGCCATGGCGGTGAAGATGATGGCGCGAATCGGCCGCGACATCGCCTCGGAGCACGAGATCAGCCGCATCGGAATGGTGCACCGGCTGGGAGTGATGGAAATCGGCGAAACGAGCGTCGCCATTATCGTCGCGGCGCCGCACCGCAAGCCCGCCTTTGCGGCCGCTCTCGAGGGGATCAACCGTTTGAAGAGGCTGGTGCCGATTTGGAAGAAGGAGTACTTCTCGAGCGGAGAAGTCTGGGTAGAAGGAGAGTGGGACGACTCGGTCCTAAACCGATGAAACTCCGGACGGTCATCGCCCGTGTTCTTCCTGTTGCAGTCGGCCTGCTGGCTCTCGCCGCCCAAGAGACCACCTTTCGCGTGGATGTGAAGCTCGTTCGCCTCCTCGCAACTGTTGAGAGCAGCTCCGGCAGCCTTGTTGGCGACTTGGAAAAAGACCAGTTCCGCGTTTTCGATAACGGGGTGGAGCAGGAGATTACGCTCTTCGAGCGCAGCCGGGAGCAACCTCTATCCGTAGCCCTGCTAGTCGACACCAGCGCCTCCACTGGTGCCCGGCTCGGCGAGGAGACCGAATCCGTTCTGCGATTCATCAACGCCTTGTTCCGCCAAGGGAACGAAAATGATGCAATCACGCTTTACAGCTTCAACCACGACGTCACGCTCGAGACTGGCTTTACGCGGAGCGATAAGCGCTTGGAAAAAGAATTGCGAACCTTGAAGGGGGAGGCTGGGACATCGGTATACGACGCGATTTACTTTGCCTCCCGCACTCTTCGCCACCGCAAAGGACGGCGCGTAATTGTCGTGGTGAGCGACGGGGCCGACACGACCAGCATCAAGACTTTTCAAGGCGCCCTGGAAGCTGTGCATGCCGCCGATGCGGTGCTGTATGGAATCATGGTCATCCCCGTGACGGCCGACGCCGGGCGCCACATCGCCGGCGAGAACGCTCTTATCAGTCTGGCAACCACCACCGGCGGCCGCGTATTCGCGGCCGCTTTGGGGGAAGTGTTGGATGGGGCCTTTGACTCCATTCTCGCGGACCTGCGGACCCAGTACGTGATCGGTTATACCCCGCGGGGAATTCCTTATTCGACGAACCGCTTCCATCGCGTTGAGGTAAAACTGAAGCGGCCCGATTTGCGAGCCCTCACGCGCAGTGGCTATTATGAAGAGAACACAGATCCTAAGCCTCCTGCGCAGACGCGAGGCGGCCCTTCGATTAAACCTCGACACCAGGAGTAGGCGTGCCTAAACCTCTGAAGAAGAACACAAAAAAAACCGCAGCGCCGAAAAAGACCAAACCGGCGCCGCAGAACCGCGCACCCGAGCGCACCCAAGAAGAGGTCCGCTATCTCAAGTATCTGATCGATAACGAGATCCCCATCCGAGTCCGGATGACCGACAACGAGGATGTCGAAGGAACAATCGAGTATTACGACACGACGTTCATACGCCTGACTCGAACCGACGGCCCAAACCTGTTCATTTTCAAGCACGACATAAAATACCTCCACGAAATCCCTGACTGAGCGAACCGCTTCCAACATGGCCTCTTACCTCGACTTCAGCATGGAGGTGGCCCGCGAGGCGGGCGCCCTGCTATCACACCACTTCGAACGCAATATCGGCTTCGAGTACAAGGGCGCGCATGACCTTGTCACCGCCGCCGACCGGGCCTCCGAGGACTTGGTGGTGGAACGGCTGCGCTCCCGCTTTCCGTCCCACTCGATCATCGGCGAGGAATCCGGAAGCCACGCGGGCTCCTCCGAGTATCAGTGGTATGTCGATCCGCTCGATGGAACGACGAACTTCGCGCACGGCTTCCCGTTTTTCAACGTGACGCTGGCGCTTGAGCGGGCCGGCGAACTGGTGGCGGGCGTGATCTACGACCCGATTCGGCAGGAGATGTTTGCGGCGGAATCCGGCGGCGGGGCATACCTTAACAATCACCGCATCAGCATTTCGCCCGCGGCGATGCTGGAGGAGAGTCTGCTGGCGACCGGCTTCCCCAACTGGCGCCGCCACCAGGACGTCAATGTTCACTTCTTCCACCAGGCGGCAATGGTATCGCACGGAGTGCGCCGGGCTGGCTCGGCCGCGCTTGACCTCGCCTACGTGGCTTGCGGACGCCTGGATGGGTTCTGGGAATTCGGGCTCAACCCTTGGGATGTCGCGGCTGGAATCCTGACGGTAATCGAAGCCGGCGGACGCGTCACAGACATGCGCGGAACTCCGAACAAGCTCGGCCGGCCAAATATTCTCGCGACCAACGGGAAAATCCATGACGAGACGGTGGTGTTGTTCGGGGAAGTGTTCGCCGGCGAGTACCGTTTCCCGCTGCCGCAAATGAACGCGGACGCCTAAAACAATTCCAAACCCGCACCAACATGGGGATTCGGCTCGGAGCCGTCCTGAGGCAGATCGGCCGCTCCGACGCAAGTCCTTTACTTTCAAACACAAATGATGTTACGCTGATCTTCGTCAAATGCATACTGTCGAGTTGATCCAGCGAAAGCGGGATGGTGAGGAACTCACGCCCGAAGAGATAGGTGTTCTTTTCAGTGCATATATCGAGGGCGAAATCCCAGATTCCCAGATGTCCGCGTTTCTGATGGCTGTCTACTTCAGGGGCCTATCGCCGGAGGAAACCGAGGCTCTGTCGGTCTTCGTGAGACAGTCCGGAACTCCGTTGGACTTGTCATCGGTCGCGGGTTTGAAGGTGGATATGCACTCCACCGGCGGCGTCGGCGACAAGACTAGGCTGATTGCGGCTCCGCTCGCGGTTTCCGCAGGCGTTGTGAGCCCGATCATAGCGGATCGAGCGCTACGGACCGTCGGCGGCACGCTCGATAAGCTGGAAGCCATCCCCGGATTCCGGACCGATCTGAGCGTCGACGAGTTTCGCACCCAGCTTAACCAAATCGGACTGGCTTACATCGAAGAACCGAAGAATCTGAAACCGGCCGACGACAAGTTGCAGGCGCTCGAGGAGTTCACTTGCACCGCCGACTCGCTGCCACTGCTCGCCTCCTCGATTATGGCGAGGAAACTCGCAACCGGACTTGACGCCTCTGTCATGGATGTGAAGGTCGGCAGCGGGTCGTCAGTGAAGCGGCAGGTTGACGCGCGGCGGCTGGCGCAAACGATGGTGACGATCGGCCGCCACGCGAATCAACGGGTGCATGCGTTGATCACGGACATGAACCAGCCGCTCGGCTATGCGATTGGCAATGCGCTCGAAGTGATGGAGGTCTCCCAGACCTTGCAGAATGTCGGGCCAACGGATCTGACTCGTCTCTCGCTCGAGCTGGCGGCTCGGATGATCTTCCTCGGCGAGGTGACGGCCACGATCGAAGAAGCGCGCGAGATGGCGCAATCTAAGTTGCTCGACGGCTCGGGCTACCGGAAGTTCAAAGAGGTGATCGAAGCGCAGGGCGGAGATCCAAAGGTAATGGACCGATTCGATCTGCTGCCCAACGCCACCGGCGCCCGGGAGATTCCCTGCCCGCGCACCGGCTTTGTCTCGGCCATCTCGGCCGAGGATATCGGTGCGGCCGCGGCGACGATCGGCGGCAGCCGTACCGAGAAAGGGACGCCGATTGATCCGGCCGTCGGCGTCATCCTCGAAGTTAAGGTTGGCCAGAAGGTTGACGAAGGCGGGATACTCGCCCGGCTCTACTACACCGAAGAGGAAAACGTGGAAGAGGCGGCCGCTCAGGTAGAGGATGCCTTCCGAATCTCCAACCAGCCGCCGGAGGAGCGGGAGTTGATCCTGGAAGTTGTGAGTTGATTCCGGCCATCGGCCTCGCCGCCCGTTCGGTCTTCGAGCGGACGGATTTGCGGCCAGCCGCCGCCGTCATTCTGGGTTCCGGCTTTGGCCGGTTCGCCGATCTGATTCAGGCTCCCACGGAGATCCCTTACAGCCTCATCCCCGGGTGGCCCGTTCCGTCCACTGCAGGCCACACCGGCTCACTCTTGATTGGAGAGTTGGACGCAAGACCGCTTGCAGTGCTGCGGGGCCGCGTCCATCTCTACGAGGGCTTCAGCCCGCGGGAAGTGGCGTTCCCGGTCCGCGCGCTCGGCCGGATGGGAGTGGAAACGCTGGTACTCACCAACGCCGCTGGAGCGGTAAACCCCGAGTACCGCCCCGGCCAACTGGCGCTGATCCGCGACCATATCAACCTCCAGGGCGCCAGCCCGCTGGCCGGGCCGAACGACGCCGCTCTCGGTCCCCGTTTTCCCGATATGACGGACGCCTATTCCGCGCGCCTGCGCGAGCTGGCCCAGCAGGCGGCGGAAAAACAGGGAGCGCGGCTCGCCGAGGGCGTCTACGCGGCCGTACCGGGTCCGAACTACGAGACACCTGCGGAAATCCGCTTTCTGCGAGCCATCGGAGCCGACCTGGTTGGCATGTCGACCGCGCTCGAGGTGATCGCGGCCCGCCACATGGGCATTGCGGTTCTTGGTCTTTCCTGCGTCACCAATATGGCGGCCGGGCTTTCGGCGAAGGAATTGTCACACGAGGGAGTTCTGGAGACGGGATTGGCCGCGAGTCATGCGGTGGCGGGGCTGCTGAGAGAATTTCTCCGGCTGGTTTAGAAGACAGTTCAACTGCGAGAATAGAGTCATGTCCGCCCCAGAGATGCGCCCTTTCACGGTGGGCCTCATTCAGATGGCCTGTTCACCGGACCCCATGGAGAACCTCGAAAAGGCGATTTGGCGCATCCGGGAGGCGGCGGGCGACGGAGCGCAGATCATCTGCCTCCAGGAGTTGTTTCGCTCCCAATACTTCTGCCGTGTGGAAGACCCGGATCTCTTTAATCTCGCCGAAACCGTGCCGGGGCCCACAACCGAGGCCCTCTCGGCGGTGGCCGCCGAACTCGAGGTTGTTCTCATCGCATCCCTGTTTGAAAGGAGAGCAGCGGGCCTCTACCATAACACCGCCGCGGTGATTGACGCCAGCGGCTCGCTGGCCGGCATCTACCGCAAGATGCACATTCCAGACGATCCGCTTTACTACGAGAAATTCTACTTCACCCCGGGTGACCTCGGGTACCGCAACTTCGACACGCGCCGCGGACGCGTTGGAGTCCTCGTATGCTGGGATCAGTGGTACCCCGAGCCGGCTCGCCTCACCGCTCTCCAGGGGGCGAACATCCTCTTCTACCCCACCGCCATCGGCTGGCACCCCGCGGAGAAGGAACGCTACGGCGAGAGCCAGCGCGAGGCGTGGCGCACCGTGCAGCGCGGCCACGCGATCGCGAACGGAGTCTACGTGGCGGCCGTCAACCGGACCGGCTTCGAGGGTGACGGCGAAAACGGGCTCGAGTTCTGGGGCTCGTCGTTCGTAAGCGGTCCGTTCGGGGAAATGTTAGCCGAGGCCGCCACGGAGAAGGAGGAGACACTCATCGTCGAGTGCGATCCGCGCCGCATCGAGGAGGTCCGCCGGAATTGGCCTTTCCTTCGGGATCGCCGCGTGGACGCCTACGCCGGCATTGACCAGCGGTGGCTGGGATGAACGGTGTCCGTTTCCCGGCCGAGTGGGAGCCGCACGAGGCGACCTGGATCGGCTGGCCCCACGAACGCACGGACTGGCCGGGCAAGTTCGCTCCCATCCGCTGGGTCTACGCCGAGATTGTCCGGTGTCTGGAACCGCGCGAGCGCGTCCGAATTCTGGTCGAAAACACCGATCACCGCGAGTACGCCCGGCGAACCCTGGAACGGTCGCACGTTCCGCTCGGCAACGTCGAGTTCCACGTTTATTCCACCAACCGCGGTTGGCTGCGTGACGCCGGCCCCCTGTTCGTAAAAGACCGCGCCGGCGCCGTCAGCATCACCAACTGGAAGTTCAACGGCTGGGCTAAGTACGCTAACTGGCAGAAGGATGACGGCATCCCCGATTACATCTCACGGCAATTAAAGGTCCCGCAGGTCAAAATCGGCCGCGTCCTCGAAGGTGGCTCCATCGACACGAACGGGCGCGGCGTGGCGCTCACCACCGAGGAATGTCTCCTGAGCCCGGTGCAGGCGCGCAATCCCGGCCTCGACAGGGCCGGCGTCGAGGACATGCTCTCGCAATACCTGGGAATCAACCAAGTGCTGTGGCTGAACCGCGGAATCGTTGGCGACGACACCCACGGCCATGTCGACGACATCGCGCGTTTCGCCGGCCCCGCCACAATCGCCGCCGCCCACGAGCCGGACCCCGCCGATCCGAACCACGAACCCCTCCGCGAAAACCTGGCCCGTCTGCGGCAGCTGGCATACCGCATAGTCAAGCTCCCGATGCCCGCCCCCGTCTACTTCGCGGGCCAGCGCCTTCCGGCGAGCTACGCGAACTTCTATATCGCAAATGGAGCTGTGCTGGTCCCCGTATTCAACGATCCGAACGACCGCTCCGCCTGCAACGCCCTGGGCCGTTGCTTTCCCGGCCGTGACGTGATTCCGATCTACTGCCGGGACCTCGTGCTTGGCCTCGGCGCGCTCCACTGCCTCACCCAGCAGCAACCTGCCTGACCAGGTGAATACAATGCAAATTGATGAAGCAGGCGACGGTTCGCTTCTACGCCGAGTTGAACGACTTTCTTCCGCCTGAGCGCCGGGCGCGGCCGGTGGACTACAGCTTTCACACTGCTCCCTCGGTGAAAGACATGATTGAAAGCTGCGGCGTACCGCACACCGAAGTCGACTTGGTGCTCGTAAACGGACAGCCGGTGGATTTCGGTCACCGCGTCAATGCCGGCGACCGGGTGAGCGTCTACCCGATGTTCGAGGCGATCGATATCGGCCCGGTTACCAAGGTGCGGCCGGAGCCGCTGCGCGAGCCCCGCTTCGTTTTGGACACCCATCTCGGCAAGCTGGCCTCTTACCTGCGGATGTGCGGATTCGACGCCGCCTGGGACCGCTCCGCCGGTGACGCCGAACTGGCGCGGATCTCGCGGGAACAACGGCGGGTTCTGCTCACCCGGGATCGCGGCCTGCTGAAACGCCGCCTGGTGACGCACGGTCACTTTGTACGCGAGACCGATCCGCGCCGCCAGTTGATCGAAATCCTCCACCGCTTCGATCTGGCGCGGCTGGTCAACCCCCTCTCGCGCTGCATCGAGTGCAACGCCAGATTGCGGGGCGTGGAGCCGGACGCTGTCCGGGACCGCCTTCCGCCTCGAGTGCGCGAGTCTCAAAGGCGGTTCCAGCTCTGTCCCGGCTGCGGCCGCGTGTACTGGCAGGGATCACATCACGCGCGAATGCTCCGGTTCGTCGCGTCAGCGTTGGAAGAGCAGCGCAAAACTCCAGGGTGAATGCTACGCCTTCACAGCCGCGCACGGGCCTCTGCCACGGCTGGTCCCATGACCAATCAAGCGCCCGGCCCGCGAGCCTCCATACCCGCACCACGGAGTTCCTTCGCCAGAGCTTCGGCAATCTGCACTCCGTGAAAACGGCCGTTCTCAATGAAGATTTCGTTCGTCTGCATGCCCGCCACGAGCACCCCGGCGAGGTGAATGCCCTTGCGAGCGCTCTCGAGCGTCTCCGGATCGGTCTTCGGCCGCTGGGTCTCCTGGTCGAAACTGATGCCGTGCGACGCCAGAAATTCGATGTCTGGATGATACCCTGTCATCGCGAAAACGAAGTCGTTCGCGAGCGGAATAACGTCATCCGGCGTCCGGACATCAATTTCCCTTTCGCGTATCTCCGTAATCTCGGATTTGAAGTACGCCTTCACCTCGCCATTCTTGATCCGGTTCTCGATGTTCGGCCGAATCCAATATTTGATATTGTCCGAGAGCTTCTCCCGGCGGTGGATCATCGTCACCCGCGCCCCGGTCCAGTAAAGCTCGAGAGCCGCGATGGCCGCCGAGTTCTTGCCTCCCACCACGGCCACATCCATGTCGTAATAGGGATGCGGTTCCTTGTAGTAATGGATCACCTTCGGCAAATCCTCGCCCGGCACGTTGAGTCGGTTCGGCCGGTCATAGTACCCCGTGGCGAGGATCACCTTGCGGCAGCGGTAGCAATGGCGCTCGCCAAGCCGGTCCGTGGTCCGGATAGTGAAGGCGCTGTCCTCGCCCTCGATCGCGTCGACGTTCTCGTACTGGTGAATGTTCAGATTGTAGAGATCCGCCACGCGCCGGTAGTACTTCAGCGCCTCCGTGCGGCCCGGCTTCTCGTTAAGCGACGTCATCGGGATGTCGCCGATTTCGAGCAGCTCCGGAGTCGTGAAGAAGACCATATTGGTCGGGTAGTTATAGAGCGAATTGACCACGCAGCCCTTGTCGAACAGCGCTTCGCTCAACCCGCGCTTCTTCAGTTCGATGCCGCAGGCCAAACCGGTCGGGCCGGCGCCCACGACCGCGACATCGAAATCGAAGTTGCTCACAACATCTCCTCCACCGTTTTATAGACGCCCTCGAGAGCCCCCGGGAGCGCATCCACATCCTTGCCGCCGCCTTCAGCCATGTCCGGGCGCCCGCCACCCCGCCCGCCCACGGTCTGCGCAACGGAGCCGAGCAGCTTGCCGGCGTGGACTTTCTTCGTCAGGTCTTTCGTCACCGCGGTGAGCAGAGCAATGTTGCCGTTTTCGGCCGCTGCGAGCACGATGACGGCGGTTTTCCACTTGTTCCGCAGAGCATCGGCGAGCGAGCGCATCTGCGCGCGGTCCATGCCGTCGACGCGCCCTGCAAGCACCTTCACGCCGCCGATTTCGCGCGCCTGTGATTCGAGACCGCCGGCCTGCGACTGCGCCACCTTCGTCTTCAGGTTCTCGACCTCTTTCTCGAGCTCCCGCTGGTGCAACAGCATCCGCTCCACCTGCTCCATGAGTTCCGGCTCCGACGCCCGCAGCGCCTCGGAGACGCGCTCCAGTGCGCTCGACGCGTTCTGGAACCGTTCCAGTGCTCCGGCTCCGGTGATTGCCTCAATCCGTCGCACACCCGCCGAAATGGAGCCTTCGTAAACGATCTTGCAAATTCCGATATCGCCGGTGCGGGATACATGCGTGCCGCCGCAAAGCTCCTTGCTAAAGCCTGGCACGCTTACGACACGGACCTTGTCCGCATACTTCTCGCCGAACAGCGCCGTGGCGCCGGAGCTGACCGCCTCCTCGAGGTCCATCACCTCTGTTGCGACCGCTTTGTTCCTCAGAATCTGTTCGTTCATGAGCCGCTCGACTTCGGCGATCTCCTCGGGGTCCATCGCCGTGTAGTGCGTGAAATCGAAGCGCAACCGGCCGGCTTCCACCACGCTGCCGGCCTGCTTCACATGGTTACCAAGCACCTTGCGGAGCGCGGCGTGGAGCAGGTGCGTCGCCGTGTGGTTCCGCCGCGTGGAGTCCCGGCGGGTGTCATCCACCAACGCAGTGACGCTGTCACCCTTCCGGATTGGTTTCGCCACCCGCACTCTGTGAACCGAAAGCCCCGCCACCGGAGAACGGGTATCGAGCACCACAGCCACCTTCTCCCCATCAGCGCCGAGCAGAACGCCGCGATCCCCCACCTGCCCGCCGGACTCCGCGTAAAACGGCGTCTGGTTCAATATCACTTCGGCCTCTTCGCCGGGAGCAACCTCATCAACCGCGGTCTCGTCCTTCACCAGCGCGGCGACCGATGCCCCGGCCTCGATCGCTTCGTAGCCGAGGAACTTCGTGCGGCCCTGCTCTTGTAGTTCCTGGTAAACCGCGGCGATCTTCGCCGCGCCGCCACCCTTCCATGAGGCGCGCGCCCGCTTGCGCTGTTCCTCCATCGCCTCGTTGTATCCCTCGGTATCGATCGAAAGCCCGACCTCGCGCGCCATCTCCTCCTGCTCATCGAGCGCCAGCCCATAGGTGTCGTAAAGCTTGAAGGCGGCGGTTCCGGGCAGCACTCCATCCACGGCCTTCTTTGCCTCGTCGTGGAACACACGCTCGGCCACTTGGAAGGTGGAAGCGTAGCGGTGCTCCTCCTCCTTAACGATTCGCGCCACACGCTGCACGCCATCGAGCAGTTCCGGGTAAGCCGGCTTCATCAGTTCGGCTACGAAACCCGTCAATTTGTAGAGAAACGGATCTTCCGTGCCCGTGCGCCGGGCGAAGCGCATCGCACGGCGCATGATCTTGCGCAGAACATAGCCTCGGCCGTCGTTGGCGGGCACAACGCCGTCATGAATCAGGAAGGCTGCCGCGCGGGCATGATCGGCGCAGACGCGGAGCGCCGCGTCGGACTTCGGGCTCGCCCCCAGTTCCACCCGCAGCATGCTGCCCGCCTCTTTGACAATCGGCAGGATCAGGTCGCACTCGTAGTTCGAAAGCTTTCCCTGAAGAATGGCGGCGACGCGCTCGAGCCCCATGCCGGTATCGATGGACGGACGCGGCAGGGACGTCATCTTCCCGTCGGCGTCGCGGTTGTACTGCATGAAGACGAGGTTCCAGATCTCGACGTACCGGCCGCCGGCGTCGCTCGGAAACTTCTCGTGCTCATAGCCCGGCTCTCCCGTGCCTTCGCCAAGGTCAAAGTGAATCTCGGAGCAGGGACCGCACGGGCCGGTGTCGCCCATCTGCCAGAAATTGTCCTTCTCGTCGCAGCGGTAGATGCGGTCTTTCGGCAGGCCGGCGATCTTCCGCCACAGTTCCTCGGCCTCGTCGTCCTCACGGAAGACGGTCACATACAGGCGGTCCTTATCAAAACTCAGATCCTTGGTCACCAGATCCCAGGCAAATTCGATCGCCTCGGCTTTGAAATAGTCGCCGAAACTGAAGTTACCGAGCATCTCGAAGAAGGTGTGATGGCGGCGGGTATAGCCCACGTTCTCGAGATCATTGTGCTTACCGCCCGCCCGGACACACTTTTGCGACGAGGTCGCGCGAGAGTAGTCGCGTTTCTCCAGCCCCAGGAAGACGTCCTTGAACTGATTCATGCCCGCATTGGCAAACAGAAGCGTCGGATCGTTTAACGGAACCAGGGAGGAGCTGGCAACCTTCCTGTGACCTCTATCTTCAAAGAAATCAAGGAACTTCTGGCGTATCTCGTGACCTGTCACATTCACTATTGTGGCATAGTGGACCCGGCCCTCCCTTGCACGGGACTGTGGCTCCATTGCAACCGGCGGAAGCGCCGGCGATAAGATAGATTCCATGGTCAATGCCCAAGCCAAAGCCCGCCGCCGCTTCCTGAAATCCGCCGCCGGCGGCATCCTCATCATGAGCGCGAAGACCGCTCTCGGAAGCCAGGCAAACTCCGCGGTAGAAGTTGGCCTCATCGGCTGCGGAGGCCGCGGTAACTGGATCGCGCCGTTCTTCCCGGAGTTCACCGGAGCCCGGGTCGTCGCTGCCGCCGACGTCATCAAGGCGCACCTCGACGCCACCACCGAAAAGCTCGGGGTCGCCTCCGGCCGCGCCTACTACGGTCCCGAGGCCTACAAGGAGCTGGCGAACTCCGATCTCGACGCCGTCGTCATCGAAACCCCAACCTATTTCCATCCCGAACAGGCCCGGGCCGCCGTGGAAGCCGGCAAGCACGTCTTCTGCGCCAAGCCCGTCGCGGTGGATGTGCCCGGCTGCAAGAGCATCCTCGGCAGCGCGAAGATCGCCGAAAACCGGAACAACAGCTTCTGGATCGACTTCCAGACGCGCGCCATGCCCTATTACCAGGAAGCCGCACGCCGCGTCCATCGCGGGGATATCGGAAAGCCCACCCTTGCGCAGGTCTATTACCACGCTAACCGGCCTTCGAAGGACAAGTCGCAGCCCGGCATGGACCCCGGCCAGGCGCGCCTCCTCAACTTCTACCTCGACCGCGCCCTCGGCGGCGACATTATCGTCGAGCAGAACATCCACGTCATCGACGTCGCCAATTGGCTGCTTGACGGCCATCCGGTGAAAGCCTTTGGAACCGGCGGACGCAGCGACTGGTCCGGCACCGACTACGACGCAGGCGACGCCTGGGACCACTTCCTCGTCACCTACTGGTACAAGGACGGCGTCCACGCCGATTTCAACTCCCACCAACTCACACGCGCCAACGCCGACCTCTGCGTCCGCGCCTTCGGCCAGAAAGGCTGCGCGGACACCCACTACTTCGGCCACGTGCGCATTCTGGGTGAAAACGAGTGGCTCGGCACGGAAAAAGGCGACACCTTCCGGCAAGGGGCCATCAACAACATCAAAGACTTCGTGACGAGCATCCGCGATGGCCGGCCCATCAACAATGCCGAAGAGTCCGTCCGCAGCAACCTTACCGCCATACTCGGCCGCGAGGCCGCCTACAAGGGCGAGGAGATCACCTGGGAGCAGTTGCTTAAATCCGAAGACCACTTCGAGGTTGATCTGAAACTTCGCTGGTAACGCACCGTCTATCAGTTCATGTGGAGGATATCCGCGCTTCTACTCCTGTCGTTTGTCGGCGCGGCGCTGTGCCGCGCGGAAGACCGGGCGCTCGAAATCATCCTGCGATCCTTCGAGGCCGATGAGGCCAACGAAAGGATCGCCCGCTACTACACCTTCCACGAGCGCATCGAAGAGAAGATCCTCAAAAAGAACGGCGACGTCCGGCGCTCGAAATCGAAAACCTATGACGTGACGCTGCTCGACGGCTCGGAATACCGCCGCCTGATCGCCAAGAACGGACAGCCTCTCAGCGAAGAGGACGCGGCCAAGGAGGAGAAGAAGCTGCGGAAGAACTTGGCGAAGATGAGGTCCGCGGCTCCCAAGGAGCGGGAGAAGAGACTCCGCAAGATCGAGGAAGACCGCGAGGAAAAGCGGCGCTTCATCGAAGAGATCACACGGGCTTACGATTTCACGATCAAGGGAGAAGATGATCTCAACGGCATCCGAGCATGGATCATCCATGCCGAACCCCGGCCGGACTACGAGCCCTCCTTCGGCAAGGCGCGCGTCCTCAAGAAGCTCCGCGGCGACCTCTGGGTCTCGAAGACCGGCTACGGCTGGATGCAGGCCGACATCGACACCATCGAAGATTTCAACTGGGGCCTCTTCCTGCTCAAGTTCAAGAGGGGCGCGAAGATTCAGTTCACCCAGCGGTGGGTGAACGACGAGGTCTGGCTGATCGACAACTGGCACGTCGAGATGCGCGCCCGCGCTGGCCTCGTGGTCGGCTTCAACGGCGAATTCGACGGCTCCTACAGCAATTTCCGGAAGTTCAGCACGGAGTCGACCGTCACCTTCGGCGACCCGATAGAGTAGAGTAGCGCACCCGGCGCCACGGAGGCATCACAATAGTCTGGAATGTCAACTCTGAGTGCGCTCGCGTTGGTTGCCTTTGCCGCTACCGTTGCAGGCTGGGAATGGGCGCTCGTGACGCTGTGTGGCAGCGGGGTGGCCCTTGCCTCCGACCGCCGGTGGCAGGCGGTCGCCGGCGCCGGCGCGGTGAGCCTTATCTGGATCGCTCTGTTTGAGCTCACCGGAGACCGGCGTCTCTTCTTCCCGTTTTCCATGCAATACGCGGTGCAGGCGGCGTGCCTTCTGCGTGGCCGTGTCGCTTGCCCCTGGATCGCCGGAGGAGGTGCGTTGGTCGCCCTGTTCACGGCGATTCGCATCTGGCAGCAAGCCACCTTCCGTGTTCTGGCAGTGGAGTTGCTGATCGCCGCCGCCGTGTTAGGAATCGCGGCCCTCGCCTTCGCGCGCTCCGGCGGCGGAATACGGGCGCGAATTGCCGCGGGTGTGCTCGGTTCCATACTCGCCTTCGCCGGGCTCGTATTCTGATTCCCGGACGCCGCTTCAGCTCCCGGAGTATAATGACTCCGCTATGACGAAGCTAAACAGGCGCGAGTTTCTAACTGCGTCGGCGGCAGTGGGAGCCGGCGCGCTGGCGGGTTGTGGATCCGGAGAAGTCGAGCAGGCGAAGCGGCCGCCGAATATCGTCTATATCATGGCCGACGACCTGGGCTACGGCGAGCTCGGCTGCTACGGGCAGGACAAGATTCGCACACCGAATATCGATCAGATCGCAAGCGAGGGTATGATGTTCTCCGACACGTATGCCGGATGCTGCGTCTGCGCCCCGTGCCGTAGCGTGCTCATGACGGGCATGCACATGGGACACACTTCCGTGCGGTCGAATCCGGGCGGGGTGCCGATACTCCCCGAAGACGTAACGGTAGCGGAACTGCTGAAGCCGGCCGGCTATGCAACCGGCTGTTTCGGCAAGTGGGGCCTCGGCGACATCGGCACCGAGGGTGTGCCTTGGAAACAGGGCTTCGACGAGTTTGTCGGCTACCTCCACCAGGCGCACGCGCACTATTACTACCCGCACTACATCTATGACAATGATCAGAAGCTGCCGCTGCCCGGGAACGAGGGCGACGGCCGCGGCACTTACTCCCACGACGTAATCGCCGACCGGGCGCTCGACTTCATTCGTAGCAACAAGGACAATCCGTTCTTGTGCTATGTGCCGTTCACCATCCCGCACTCGGAATACGTCGTTCCCGAAGACTCCATGGCCGAGTACCGCGGCAAGTTTCCCGAACCGCAGCCGTGGCCTGCGAAGACCAACCGGCCGGGCCGCCTTATCGACCAGGAGCATCCACACGCCGCGCTCGCCGGAATGATCACCCGAATGGATCGCGATGTTGGACGAATCATGAATCTGCTCAAAGAGCTTGAGCTTGACGACAACACCATCGTCTTCTTTACCTCCGACAACGGCGCGGCGGCGATGAGCTGGACCAACTACTTTCAGAGCAGCGGCCACCTGCGCGCGGGCAAGGGCACTTTCTACGAGGGTGGCATCCGGATACCGATGATTGCCCGCTGGCCGGGTAGAATCCAGGCCGGCAGCAAGAGCGATTTGCCGTGGGCCCTTTGGGATATCCTGCCGACCTTTCTCGATCTCGCCGGCGTCGAAAGCGACCATAAGACAGACGGTCTCTCGGTAGCGCCGACGCTTCTCAGCGCAGGTGAGCAGCAGCGTCACGAGTTCCTCTATTGGGAGTTGCCTCGGTCGGCGGGCAACGGAACATTCCACGACGAGATTCCGCGGCAGGGCGTACGCATGGCCGAATGGAAAACGGTGCGTCCCGAGCCGGACGGTGAATTGGAGCTCTACAACCTGGCCACCGACGAGAGCGAAACGACAAACGTAGCGGCCGATAACCCTCAGGTGATGGCGCGTATCGAGGAATACCTCAAGACGGCGCGGGCGGAACCGCGAGTCCAACCGCAGCCGGACCACATCTGGTGGGAGAAGAAGGGATAGCCCAACCGTGCAGCACCGCCGCGATTTCCTGCAATCTATCGGGGCCGCGGGCGCGGCGGCTTCCGCTGCGCGGCCGGCAAGCAGTTCCCCTGCGCCAGCCGGCGCATCAAACGGCCGCGCGCAAACCTGGCTGTTCTGGGATCATTGGCATCTGGACTCTCTTGACGGCGCAACCCTGCAATACGGCCAAGCGCTCTGGCGCCCCGAGGCGGACTACAGCGAACCCTTGCTGCAGGGTCTCGGAAGCTGGCCCACCGTCATGCGCGACCCCGGATCCGGCAACTGGCGTATGTTCTACTCCGGGCGATTCCTCCCGCTGACTCTGCTCTGTGCCGGAAGCAATGACGGGTATGAATGGCGTCCTCTCCCCCGGCCGGACATCCAACCGCCCGGCGGCCAACCCAAGCTTGCCCCGCATCATCTCCTAACGCTCCCGCAGGGCAGCGGCGGCGGAGTCTACGCCGATCCGCTCGAAACCGGCGGCCATCGGTATCAGATCTTCGCTATCCAGCACTCCGATCCCGCCACCGAACGCGCGCTTGCCAACCCGGGTCATCTCTTCCACGAAGCGGCGCGAACCGCCGGCTCCCATCGCTACATCGTCGATCACTTCACAGTGGTTTCTGGCGACGGCTTCCAATGGAGAAGCGCTCTCGATGCCGTCTGGAACAAGCCGCACTGGCACCCCGAGCCGCCCGTCTTCGGCTTCCACAACGCCTACTCCGGCCAGCGATCGATGACCAGCCGGCCCGGGCACGGCGACCGCCGCGTGGTCATCCAAACCTCGGATGCCACCGGCGAGTGGTCCGGCCCCGAACTCCTGCTGCAACCCGACCCCTCGGACGAACCGCTCATCCAGCACTACGGCATGCCGGTCTTCCCCTACGAAGGCCAGTTCGTCGGCCTGCTCTGGATCATGCACTGCGGCGACTCCGAACGCCTGCGCAGCTTCAACCATTTCCGCGGCAAAATCGACTGCCAGCTCGCCTACAGCTTCGACGGGCTCAGGTTCCAGCGGGGCGCCCGCCGGCCCTTCATCCCGCTGAACGAACCGGGCCAGCCTGCCAGCGGCTCCATCGAGCCCTCCTGCCTGGTGGACGCCGGCGACGAGTTGCGCATCTATTCGAGCAGCAGCATCCCGCTGCACGGCATGGGCTCGGCCTTCCGCGACCGCGAGGAACCGCAGTTTCACATCGTCCTGCACACCCTTCGCCGGGACGGTTTCTCCTACCTCGAATCCACAGGCAATTGGGGACGGCTGCTCTCAAAACCGATGACCTTGTTCGGCCCGGATCTCACCGCCAACATCTCGGCGCCTTACGGCGACGCTCTCTTTCAGCTCACCGGCCTCGACAGTAACCCCATCGAAGGCTTCACCTTCGACGACTGCGTTCCCTTCAGCCGAAACGACGATCTGCGCTGGAAGGTGGCCTGGAAAGAACGCAACCCGGCTTCGCTCGAGGGACAAGCAGTCCGCCTCGAAATCCGCTTCCGCCACGCCCGCATCTACGCCGTCCGCGGCAAATTCCACTTCCTCGATGCCCAGGACTGGCACCTCTTACGCGGCGGCCAAAAGATCGACACCCGCTGGTTTGATTTCTAACACTAACGTGGCGGCCCTTTCGGTTCATATCACCCGCCCCGCGGGGGGATCAGCCTGTCACTCGAAAAGAGAGATCCTCCCCTGCTTCCAGCCGGTACTCCGGCGCAAATGACTTCGACCCGCGCTCGGCTAATGTGAACTCGGACAGCCGGACGCTGCCCTCTCCAACCCGCAGTGTCACTTGGCCGCTCGACGTGATCTCGCACGTCCCCCAGGCGTGCCCAGTGGACCAGAAATGGCGGCCGGGTTTATGAGCGAATGCCATCGATCTTTTTACGGCGGAGTAGCGGAAGCCGGTCAGAGCCAGGATCGCTCCCCAGACGGCCATCGCGCGGGCATAGTGGTGACCGCATTCGGCTTCGTCATACGGGCTGCGGCGGAGACCGTCGTAACGCGAACGCACGTCGCGGATGCAGGCGAGGCCCTCCGTGGTCATTCCCTCGTAGAGCATACCCACGGCGGCGGTGTACTCGAACCCCGTCATCACTTCGGCGAAGTAGGGGAACGGCTTGCCGGGCCGTTCTTGAGGGTAGTGCGCCATCAATAGCGCCGGCTCCCCGTCGAGGGCGTACGTGCGCATCGGGTTGAAATGCCCGTGCAGGCTGTCGCGGTGATTGTACTTCAGAATCGCCCGGTGGGTCCGGACCGAGTTCTCTGGTGAAGCCAGATGGCCGAGCCCGCAGACGTGGGCCATGAACTGGCCCACCATCTGATCGACGAGGCAGCCGGAGGCAAGCTGATAGTCCGGGCTGGTCCAGTCCCGCGCCCCCATTCCGGCCGCGAAGTAAGGAGCCACCTCGTCGGAGGACGAGAGCGGCCGCACGTCGTGCTGGTAGTACTCGCCGTTGAACAGATTTGCGTCCATCCAGCGGCTTCCCCGCTCGTATAGTGAGCGGCAGGTGGCGGCGAATCCGTCCTCGCCAACGTAGCGGGCCATCTCCTCGGCGGCGCGCAGAGCGCCGAGGTACCAGAAGCCCATCTGCGGGTTGGGACCGAGGTACTCGACGTCCATCGTGTTGTGCTGGACGCCTTCCATCACGCCGTCTTTATCGGCGTCCCAACCGCCGTCGATCCAGCAGAACTCGAGCGCTTTGCGCACCTTCGGCCAGAGCTTTCGCAGCACGGCGTCATCGCCGGAAAGCTGCCAGTCGCGGTACATCTTCATCACGCAGCCCATCTGCCCGTCGGCCGCGGTGCGGAGCCGCGCCTGCGCAACGCTGAGCGGCAGGCCAACACGAAAGGCCATCACGCCCTCTTCGTTCGTGGCATAGGTGAACTCGGTATCCCGCATGGAGAGCGCCAGCGGCCCATAAAGGTACGCGGTTGTCTGCTCGTAGTTCCAGACATGCGTGCAGGAGCCCTGGCAACAGCCCTTCGTGTCCGAGCAACCTTCCCACCCGAAAAAGCGGCCATCCGCGGTGCGGAAACACGTCTGGGTGCGGAGAGTGCTGGTATTGAACAGAGCGGCCTCCTTCACTTCCGCGGGAAGATCGGCCTCCTGAATGGCGTTGACAAACGCAACGGTGCGGCGGGTGAGGCTGGGTAGGTCGGGGACGGTCTTTTCTATGACGTCCCAGGCATCCCGGTAGCGGGTAGTGTAGTAGTTTCCGACGCGGTTCTCCGGACTTTGCTCCTCCGGATCCACGTTCCAGCCATAGCGGTTTGGGAAATGCCAGGCGAGCAGGAAGACAATCTCGCGAGTGGCCTCCGGCGGCAGATCCACTTCAACGGCAAGGGAGCCCAGCGGAGCCGGTGACGACCCGGCTTTCCGGGGTTCGATGTGGCCGTCGGCCGAGAAATCGTCCCAGAAATCGAGAATCGGAGCGCCCCAGCGGCCCTCCACCCAGGCGGTGCGATGGCTGATGCGGCCGGCGGCGGTCGTGGCAAGCGCCAGGCTGCCCCAGGCTTCATCAGCGGGATCGACGCCCGCGGAATCCATGAACAGGCCGTGAGCGCTCGAGCCGGTACGAAACTGGTTCCGGTTGCCGGCCGCCCCCACGGGAAGCCGGTCGCCGCGGCGGTTGCGCGGCGCGCTCCAGCTACTGACGCCGGCGAAGTTGGGAACAGTGCCGCAAACCGATGTGTTGATCGCCCGGCTCGTCCGGTTCCGCAACTCAAAGCGGAGAACGGCGATGGGAACGCCACTCGCCTCCGCATCCGGCGGGATCATCGGGTTGAACGCCTTCAGGTGCACTTCAACCGGAACATCTTCGTCGCGCAGCATCACCCGGGCGAAAGGGTAGGAGGCGGCCACCTCGCACTGCCGGAAGCGCGGCAGATTCACATTGGGAGCCCGCGAGCCGTGGCTCCCCTCATAGGCGTCGGCAGGCAGCGGGCCTTCGAGCACGCGGGCAAGCCGGTCATTGCCGTCTCTCGCAAACAGGCAAAAGAATGGCTCCACTTCAGACGAAGCGGGCGTGAATCCCTTGCCTGGGCGATGGGTCAGTTCCCAGTCGCGCAAGCTTCCGTTGCCGAAGAGCGAGACCGTGCCAGTTCCAATGCCTCCCAGCGGGAGGGCGAATCGCGCGATATGGTCCTGGTCGTAGAGCTTGAGCGCCGGCCATTCCCGATCGGCGAGAACCATTTCGGCGGCTTCCACTGAGCGCGTACCGGCCGCGGTGGCGCCCAGAGCGGCCAGCTTGAACAAAGAGCGGCGGTCGAATTTTGGCTGTTTCATCAGACTGTGAAAGCGATCTGTTTGCCCGCGGCCACCTGGTGCCCGTCTGGGAAGGACTTCGTGCCCCTCCCCTCCAGATGGAAGCGATCCAATGCCAGCGTTCCTTCGGCCGCGCTGAGCGTCACCTGGCCCGCCGAGGTGATCTCGCACACCCCCCAAGCATAGCCGTTCGACCAGAAGTGCCGTCCCGGCTTGTTGGCGAAGTGCATCGTCTTGTCGACCGCTGAGTATCGGAAGCCCGTCAGTGCCAGAACCGCCGCCCAAGCGGCCATGGCGCGGGCGTAGTGGTGGCCGCACTCGGCCTCGTCGTACGGACTGCGCCGCAAGCCGTCATAACGGGAGCGGGCGTCACGGATGCAGGCGAGCGCCTCAGTCACGAGTCCCTCGTAGAGCATTCCCGCCGCGGCCGTGTACTCAATCCCCGTCCAAACCTCTCCGTAGTAGGGGAAAGGCTTTTCGGGCCGTTCCTTCGGGTAGTCGGCGATGAGCAGTCCAGGCTCGCCTGCGATCGCGAAGGAACGGAGCGGATTGAAGTGGCCGTGAAGCTGGTCGCGGTGATTGTACTTCCAAACGGCCGCCAGCGCGGCGCGCACGTTCTCCGGTTTCGCTAAGTGCCCGAGCCCGCAGACATGCGCGGTGGACTGCCCGACAAGCTGATCGGCCAGGCAGCCCGAGGCAAGCTGAAAGTCCGGGTTCGCCAGGTCCTTCGCCCCCATGCCGGCGCTGAAATGCGGCGCGACCTTCGAGGGATCGCTCACCGGCCGTACCTCGTGCTCGTAGTACTCGCCGTTAAACAGATGCTCGTCCAGCCAGCGGCTGCCGCTTTCAAACAGTTCCCGGCAGGTGTCCGCGAAGTCCGGCTCGCCAACGCGCCGGGCCATCTCCTCGGCAGCGCGCAACGCGCCGAGATACCAGAATCCCATCTCCGGGTTCGGCCCAAAGTACTCGACGTCCATCGTGTTATGCTGGACGCCCTCCATCACTCCGTCCTTGTCGCCGTCCCAGCCGCCGTCGATCCAGCAGAACTCCACCGCCTTCCGCACCTTCGGCCAGAGCCGCCGCAGCGCCGCGTCGTCGCCCGACAGTTGCCACTCCCGGTACATCTTCAGAATGCAGCCCATCTGGCCGTCGGCGGCCGTGCGCTGCCACTCCTGCGCGCGAGAGAGAGGAAGCTGCACGCGGAACGACATCAGCCCGTTGTCGCCGGTGGCGTAAGCGAACTCGGTGTCGCGCATTGACATGGCGAGCGAGCCGTAAAGGAACGCCGTCGTCTGCTCGTAGTTCCAGACGTGCGTACAGTTGCCCTGGCAGCAACCCTTCTGGTCCGCGCATCCTTCCCACCCGAAAAACCGTCCGTCTTCGGTGCGAAAACAGGTCTGTGTACGGAGCGTGCTGGCGTTGAACAGCGCCGCTTCCTTCACCTCGTCCGGCAGGGCGCTATCGAGAAACGCGTTAACAAACGCGGCTGTTCGCTCGGTGAGACTGTCCAGCGCCGGAACGGTCTTCTCGATGACGTCCCAGGCGTCCTCGTACTGCGTCGTATAGTAGTTGCCCACCCAGTTGTCTGGGTTCTGGTCCTCCGGAGCGACGTTCCAGCCGTAGCGGTTCGGAAAATGCCAGGCGACCAAAAACGTAACCTCCCGCTTGTCGCCGGCGGGGATCTCGAATTCCGCGGCCACCGAAGCAATGGGCGAATCTGTCTCCGAGTCCCGGTCCTCCAGGCGGCCGTCAGCCGAGAAGTCGTCCCAGAAATCGAGCATCGCCCCGCCCCAGCGCCCTCCTGACCAGTTCGTACGATGCGTGACGCCGGAGGCGGCAAGTACAGCCAGGGCGAGGCTCCCCCATGCCTCATTCTTGGGATCCACCCCGGCGGAATCCATAAAGAGCCCTCTGACGCCTGACGCTTCGCGGTATTGGTTCTTATTATTCTTGGCCCCGGTCGGATGCCGGTCACCCTTCCAGTCCCGCTCCTCGTGCCAGCCGTTGATACCGGTGAAGTTGGGCAGGGAACCACAGACGGAGACACGCAGTGACCGCGAGGTCTTGTTCCGCAACTCATACCGCAGAATGGCGGCCGGGATTCCGCTGGCGGCGAGGTCCGCCGGAACCATTGGATTGAACGCCTTAAGATCGGCCTCCACCGGCACGTCGTCATCGCGCAGCATGATGCGCGCAAACGGGTAGCTTGCCGCGGCCTCGCACTGCCGGAACCGCGGCAGGTTCACGTTCGGCGCGCGGGAGCCGTGGCTCGCCTCGTAGGCATCCAGCGGCAGCGGACCTTCGAGGACACGCGCCATCGTCTCCGCCCCATCCCGAACAAACAGCGCAAAGAACGGCTCGACTTCGTCAGTGGATGGTACAAACCCCTTGCCCGGCCGGTTCATCACCTCCCAATCACGTAGGCTTCCGTTGCCAAACAGCGAAACCGTACCCGTGCCGATGCCCCCGAGCGGAAGCGCGAAGCGCGGCGTATGCCGCTGATCATAGTGCCGCAACACCGGCCACGATCTGTCGAGCAAAGCCGGATGCGAGTCCCCCCGCGACCCAGCCGCCGCCCCTGTCGCACCCAGCGCAGCCAACTTAAAAAAAGAACGCCGATCAACTGACATCGGCAGCAGTATACACCTAATTCGGTGACAGGCTACTCTGTAATTCGGTGACAGGCTACTCTTTCACCAATTCCTGTAATTCGGTGACAGGCTACTCTTTCACCAATTCCAACCGGGCCTGACCGGCTAAGGCTGCGATTCTTTTTGGTTTCCGCCCGCGCTTCTGCGGCCGGAGCCGGCGCCCGGTCTCGTGTTCGAGACGGGCCACATACTTGTCCGATCCGAATGGCCGACCCGACCGGGTCGCTTCGCGGAGGCGTTCCGCCAAGTCCGCCGAAACCAGTCCCTCTTCGAGCGCCTCTCTCCATTGCTCGGGCGTGTAATGATTCCCCCATTCCGCCATATCCAGAACTCCGGCGCGGTCTTCGCCGGTAAGGTGGGCGCGGGTGCTGGACCACGGCCACTCCCAAGCTGCGTCCACTAAGCCCGCCCGCACCGGATTGAGCTCTACATACCGCAGCGCTTCCCACCAATG
>CAYXVG010000029.1:0-84719 GCA_964468205.1 uncultured Solibacteraceae bacterium
TCAAGGAACTCCAGGCCCTGCAAACCAACCGCTCCCACCGCCAAACCGCCGCCGGCCAATTGCCACCCGGCGCCCCGCCGCTCGCCAATATTGTCGAAATTACAAAACGAACTCCCCTCCGCGAAACCCAGTCCCCCGCAACCCGATCCGCCCGCGCCGGCCACCCCGCCGCCCCGCCAAACGTGAAATTACAAAACGAACTCCCCCATCGGCTTCGTTCCGCCGAACCGCCCGCCGCGCCCGCGGAACCGCCCGTTCCGTCCGCCTCCGCCCCTTCGCCTTCCCATCCCGGTCACACACAAACCAGAAAAACTTCGAAATTGAAATCTGTTCCTGTTTGTAATGGTTTAGACTGATCTGTGGGGAGTGCGTGAAGCGGCGCGGGCGTCTCCGCGTCCCTTCATGGCCCTATCATTGTCGTTGGTATGACGAACTCCGAACTCGCAGCCCGTCTCGCCCAGCGGCGGCACATCTCGAAGGCGCAGGCGGCGGATCAAATCGACGGTGTGGTGCATGACATACTCCGGCGGCTGAGAGCCGGCAAACCCGCGGCGCTGCCTGGCCTCGGAGTCCTGCGGCCCGGCAAGAAGACCAGATTTCGCAACTCCCCGGTCAAGGGACCCCGAAAGCGAGGGAAGCGAGGCGCGTCGTGAAGGACTCTGTGACGGAGCAAGTGGTGGAAATCCTGTTGCGATGCATGGACGACGGACTGCCGGTCGAAGTAGAAGGTCTTGGCACGTTCCGCAAGCCGGCCGGCGGGGGAATCGAGTTCATCGCCGAAACGCGCGCCCGCATCTTTATCGCCTACGCGGATGAGGACTACGTCGACGCGGAACGCCTCTTCAATTCACTCGCCGCGCGAGGGTTCGATCCGTGGCTGGACAAAAAGCGGCTTCTCCCGGGGCAGAACTGGCCGCGCGCCATCGAACGCAGCATCGAAGTGTCCGACTTCTTCATCGCCTGTTTCTCGCACCGTTGCCTGGGAAAACGAGGCCATTTTCATTCCGAGCTGCGCTACGCGCTCGACTGTGCCACACGCCTGCCCCTCGGCGAGATATTCGTCGTTCCGGTCCGCCTGGAAGAGTGCCCGGTACCAACCCAGATCGCCCGGCAACTGCAATACGTTGACCTATTCCCTAGCTGGGAAAAGGGATTCACCCGGCTTTTAGCCGCGCTGCGGCAAGGAAGAAAGTTGCGGAGGCCCAGGGCGGCCTGATCGCCGGGGCCTTCAGGAGCCGCGCAACTCCGCGATCTTCTGTTTCGCGTCCTTTGCCCGTTTCCCATCGGACTCGATTTCCAGATACTTTGCAAAAGCGGCTGCCGCCTCCTCCCGCTCGATCTTCTTCTTTTCCTCCAGCGTTTCCTCCTCGACGAGCTTTTCCTTTGCCAGGCCCAACTTCCAAAAGGCCTCGGCGAAGCCGGGATTCCACTTGGTCGCCTCCTCATACCGGCCGGCCGCGGCCCGGAAGCTGCCGCGTTTCCAATAAAAATCCCCCACCTTCATCTCTTT
Organism: uncultured Solibacteraceae bacterium; assembly: GCA_964468205.1. Taxonomy (GTDB): domain Bacteria; phylum Acidobacteriota; class Terriglobia; order Bryobacterales; family Bryobacteraceae; genus CAWELS01. The sequence goes on from CAYXVG010000029.1 coordinate 1,511, forward strand.
GTTGGCCTGAATCGGATTAAAGACGTACTCCGTCTTGGCGGAAAGATCCTCGTCCTCTTCGGGAATCTCCTGGTACTGGGCATCTTGCGAGATCAGCGCCAGCGGGACCAGCGCCCCGAACATTATCAACCACTTGCGCGTCACTCTTCCAGTATATCGGAGGAACCGGCCGGGACCAATGGCTTCGTTCCGCGGTTTCCGTGGCACACCCGGCTCCGTGCCAAAATAGAGATAGATCCCTCCGATGGAGCTCCGCGAAAAAGCAGCGTCGTTGCCAGCCTCGCCCGGCGTGTACCTCTACAAGGACGCCCACGGAGAAGTCCTGTATGTGGGCAAGGCCAAGAACCTGCGGGCGCGCGTGAGAAGTTACTTCTCCGACGAGCGGCGGGCGGATGCAAAGACCGGTACCCTCATGTCGGAAGCGCGGGAGATCGAATACATCCTGGCCGACAACGAAAAAGAGGCGCTGGCGCTCGAAAACAATCTGATCAAGCGCTGGAAGCCCCGTTTCAACGTCCTGCTGCGCGATGACAAGACCTACCCTTATTTAAAGCTCACCAAGGAAAAGTATCCCCGCGTATACGTCACGCGCCGGTTGCGCAAGGACGGAGCCACGTACTATGGGCCCTACTTTCCCGGGAACCTGGCCCACCGGCTGCGGCACTTCATCAACCGCCACTTCAAGGTCCCCTCATGCAAAGTGGATCTGAACCGGAACCATCCACAGCCGTGCTTGCAGTATCACATCCACCGGTGTCTTGGGCCGTGCGTGGAAGGCCTTACCACCGTGGAGCAACACGGCGCGGCGGTGAAGGACGTCCGGCTGTTTCTCGATGGCCGGCGCCAGGATCTCGCCAAGGAACTGCACCGCCGCATGGAAACCGCGGCGGCGGAGATGCGGTATGAAGAGGCAGCTTCCCTGCGGGACCTCGCCAAGACTGTCGAGGATGTCGAGCAACGCCAAAAGGTGGCCGCCGCCCAGGGGGACAACACCGACATCATCGGCTGCTACGCCGAACCGCCCCTTGTCGCTGTCAACGTCTTCCATCTGCGCAACGGACGGATCGTGGACCGCCGCGAGCACTTCTGGGAAGACTTGAAAGAGTTTGAACCCGGGGAGTTCTTCGCTTCACTCCTGAAGCAACTCTACCTGGACCAGCAGTACGTTCCCGACGTTATCCACGTCCCGGTGGAGTTCGAGGACCGGGTCCTGCTCGAGGAGACGCTATCGGAAAAACGCGGCCGCAAAACCGAGATCCACACTCCGCGGCGGGGCCAGAAAAAAGCCATGCTGCAACTGGTTGAGACCAACGCCCAGCATAGCTTCAATCAGCGTTTCCGTGTGTTGGAGCCCTCCGCGCAGGCGATCCAGGAGGCCCTCCAGGAGGCTCTCAACCTCGAGGAAGCTCCCCGGCGCATCGAGTGCTTCGACATCTCGCACATCCAGGGTTCTGACGTGGTGGCCAGCATGGTCGTCTGGGAAGACGGGCGGATGAAGAAGTCCGGCTACCGGAAGTACGGGATCCGCACCGTCGCCGGCAACGACGATTTCGCCTCCATGCGGGAAGTGGTCGCGCGCCGCTACAAAAGGCTTCAGGACGAAAAACAAGAGTTTCCCGGCTTGGTGCTGATTGATGGAGGACTCGGGCAACTCCACGCCGCCGCCGAGGCGCTCGAATCGATTGGCGTAATCAACCAGCCGCTCGCTTCCATCGCCAAACGGGAGGAGATCATCTACGTCTACGGGCAGGAGAGCGAACCGGTGAAGCTCGACCGCTTCTCGCCGGTGTTGCATCTCGTCCAAACCGTGCGCGACGAAGCCCACCGCTTCGCGATTACGTTCCACAAGCAGCGGCGGACCGCCTCGCGTATTAACTCGGAGTTGGAAACGATTCCCGGGGTAGGCCCGAAAACCGTGACGCGGCTCTTGCGGAAGATCGGCAGCGCAAAGCGTGTCCGGGAAGCGTCCGAAGACGAATTGGCCGCTGTAGTCGGCCCGGGCGCGGCGCGGAAGATTCACGATCATTACCACGGGGCCGCGCCGGCGGACGTGTGAACCGGATCGAGGACAGTAGGCCGGCGCCGGCGGAACGCATGCTCCGCTATGGAGCCGGATACACGTTGGTCCGCTTGGCCCACTTCTCCCAGAGCGCCTTCAACTCGTTGACGCGGTCCGGGTACTTTTCGGAAAGCTCGGCCGTTTCGGTGCGGTCCGAACCGAGGTGATAGAGTTCCCAATCGCCATCGTGAAAAGCGACAAGCTTCCAATCGCCCTGCCGCACGCCTTTGGCGTCGAAGTGCTCCCAGTAGATTGCTTGGTGGCCGTCACGTTCCTCACCCGCGAATATCGGCGCCAGGCTCTTGCCTTCGAGCGGGGTGATCTTCCGGCCCTTGTACTCGCCGGGGTACTTGGCTCCGGCGAGATCCACCGCGGTCGCCATCAAATCGATCACGTGTCCGGGCTGCTCGGTGAACTCCCCAGGCTCCGTTCTGAGCCCATTCGGCCAGTGCGCCACCAGTGGTGTCGCGATGCCGCCTTCGTACACCTCGCGCTTCCAGTAGCGGAACGGCGTATTCGCCGCATTGGCCCACATCGGGCCAAGACCTGCCCACGTATTCGCCGGGCCGGGCATCACCTTCTTGTCCTTGGTATAAATGATCGGAGTTCCGTCGGCGAGGTGCGACGGGCGGTCAAACCCGGGCTTGCCCCGTTCGGGGCTCTCGGGGCTGGCGCCGTTGTCGGATAGAAAGAGGATCAGGGTCTCGTCCAACTTACCCAGTTCTTCGAGTTTGGCGACTAGCTGGCCGAGCCCCTGGTCCAGCCGGTCGATCATGGCGGCGTGGACCGCCATCGCCCGGGCGTCCCACTCCTGATGCGGATTGTCGCGCCAACTGTATTCCCGCTCGGCGTGCGGGCTGAGGACGGCTGTGTCTGGGTCGAGAATGCCCATTTGCACCATGCGCGTGTAGCGGCGTTCGCGAATCTCGTCCCAGCCCGCCTTATAGGTGTCCTCGTACTTCGCGATATCCTCGGGGAACGCGTGGAGCGGCCAATGGGGAGCGGTGTGGGCGATGTACAGGAAGAAGGGCTGTTCCCCGCGGCCATATTTGTCGAGCAGCTTCACCGACCATTCGTTCAGGGCGTCGGTGTAGTAAAAGTCCTCCGGGAACTCGCGGATCCTGGTCGTATTGTGGACCACCCCAAACGGATTGAAGAAGTTCACCAGCGCCCAGATGTTTCCATAGTGCTCCTCGAAGCCGCGCCCAACCGGGTAACTCTCCGGATCGGAGAAATCGCCGTGGTCCACGAGATTGCTGACCCATTTCGCCTGATCCGGATACGTGTCGGTGCGGGATACGTGCCACTTGCCAACCATCGCCGTGCGGTAGCCGGCCTCCCGCAGCACCTCGGCGATCGTGACCGTGTTTTCGGTCAGGAAGCCGCGGTAGCCAGGCAGGTTCTTGTCCATCGTCATCTGCCCGATCCCCGCCTGGTGGGGGTAGAGGCCGGTCAGCAGGCTGGCGCGGGTGGGACAGCAGCGCGAGGTGTTATAGAACTGCGTGAAACGAAGACCGTTCTCGGCCAGCCGGTCAAGATTCGGAGTTTGCACTTCACCGCCATAGCAGCCGGCGTCGGAGAAACCCATGTCATCGGCCATGATGAGAACGATGTTGGGCCTCGGCGCGGCCAGCGCTGCGACCGCCAAGGCAATGAGCAAAACAGCGAATCTGATCACGGATTCATTCTATTGGAACCCGTCGCTGGGGCGCGCGGCTGTAGTATCATGCCGGAACAATGAGTACGCTGAATCGCCGTGACTTTCTTGGGTTGTGCGCCGCGGGAGCCGCGGCTCCCTTCCTTCAAAGCTGCAGTCCGTCCGGACGCGAATCCGCCGGAATTGCCCGGCCGAACATCATCATCATGATGGCCGATGATATGGGTTACTCGGATATCGGCTGCTACGGCGGCGAAATCAATACGCCGCACCTCGACCGGCTCGCCGGAGGCGGCGTCCGGTTCACCCAGTTTTCCAACACGGCCCGCTGCTGCCCCACCCGCGCCAGCCTGCTCACCGGCCTTTATCCACACCAGGCCGGCGTTGGTCACATGATGAGCGACTACGGGCTGCCCGGCTACCGGGGCGACCTCAACCAAAACTGTGTCACCATCGCCGAGGCCCTGAAGCCGGCCGGCTACACGACCCTGATGTCCGGCAAATGGCACGTCACCCCGGCTGAGAAGTCTTCGCCAGAGAATTGGCCCCGCCAGCGCGGGTTCGACCGTTTCTTCGGCACCATCCACGGAGCCGGCAGCTTCTACGACCCTGTCACTCTGACCCGTGAGAACGAGCCGGCCGATCCCGGACCAGACTTCTACTACACCGATGCCATCTCGGATCAGGCCGTTGACTACATCGAAGAATACGGAGGTGCGGACAACCCCTTCTTCATGTATGTCTCCTACACCTCGCCCCACTGGCCGCTGCACGCTCCGGAGGAGGCGGTCGCAAAATACAAGGGCCGCTACGCGATGGGCTGGGACCAGCTTCGGGCAGAACGCTATAAGCGGATGATTGAGATGGGCCTCATCGACGAACGCTGGCCCCTGACGCCCCGCGACCCGCGCGTCCCTCCATGGCAGGAAGCCGAGCACAAGGAGTGGGAACAGAGGCGGATGGAGGTCTACGCCGCGCAGGTGGAGATCATGGATCAGGGCGTCGGGCGCATCCGCGCGAAGCTGGAAGAGAAGGAGTTGCTCGGGAATACGCTGATTCTCTTCCTCGCCGACAACGGCGGCTGCGCGGAGGAGTTGGACCCTTCGTGGAAGGGGCTCCACATTCCGGCCACCACCTATGACGGCCGTCCGGTGGTAACCGACAACACCCCGGAGATGATGCCCGGACCGGAGGAAACCTACCAGAGTTACGGCGTCCCGTGGGCCAACGCCTCCAATACGCCGTTCCGGCTCTATAAGCATTGGGTTCACGAAGGCGGAATCGCCACCCCGCTGATCGCTCACTGGCCGGAGCGGATCCAAAGCCAGGCGGGCACGATGAGTGCCGCTCCAGGCCACGTGATCGACCTGATGGCGACATGTGTGGACGCCGGCGGCGCCGAATACCCCTCAAGCCACAACGGTAACCAGATCACTCCTCTGGAGGGCAAGTCCCTAACCCCGGCTTTCGACAGCGGCGCGCGGGAAGGGCACGAAGCAATCTATTGGGAGCACGAAGGCAACCGGGCTGTCCGGCAAGGGAAGTGGAAGCTGGTCAGCCGCTGGAACCAGGATGACGGCGGCCGGTGGGAGCTCTACGATCTCGAAGCAGACCGGACGGAGATGAACAACCTCGCGGGGTCAAACGCTGCACAGGCGGCGGAACTGGAGCAGATGTACGAGGCCTGGGCGGAACGGGCGAATGTTGCTCCGTGGAGATCTTGGGCCTGAGCCAGGCAGCCTCCGCAAGGACAAGGCTGACGGAGGACACGTCCTCGGAACGTGTCCTCCGCGGCTGGACGGCGCTCCCGCCCCGGTCCCCTCGTGGGCGGGAGGCGTATATGCCGGCCGGCATGCCCTGGAGCACCGGGCAATACCGGCCGGCAATCGCTCCCGGAGTGTCTCCTCCTGGCACTCCGGGATATCGCCCGGCACGGCCTCCTCCTCCGTACCGGGCGAATGTTTGCTCAAGTTGTGCCGCGCTCCGGTCCCTTCAGGCTGGAATGGCCTCTCCTCCGGACTCGGCGATGCGGCTGGAGCCGGACTCCTCACTGCCTGAGCATCGTTACGTCGAGAGCGTTGCTTTGTAACGCAGCTATAAGTTGCAGTTGGGTGGCCAAATCCGAATGCCCTACATAAGTCGCTGAAAGACATGTAGTCCCGCCGGCTCGCGGGGGTATCTCCGGAAGACGGCTGTTGTCCAATTGGATAATCCCGCCTATCCGATTCGGCAAACGCTCGCGGCGCAAACCTCGACCACTTGGTATCGGCGGCCACACGTCCCAGCGGTAGGTCTCATGCTCGGATCGGGCAACGAATCCATCCGGTTGTCTGTCCCTCCCATCCGTGATCCCGATTTCGATTGGCCGGCAGCCCGGTGTTAACCTGACAGCTTATGTCGAGCGCAACGACGAGCCGCCTGGAACTTCTGGGCGCCGCCCTTCTGTTCTCGACCGGAGGCGCGGCCATCAAAGCCACCACGCTGACGGCCTGGCAAGTGGCGTCGTTTCGCTCGATTGTCGCCGCCCTGGCCACACTGCTGCTGATCCCGGCATCCCGGAAGAACTGGTCCTGGCGCGTGATTCTGGTTGGCGTCGCCTACGCGGCGACGATGGTCCTCTACGTCACCGCGAACAAGCTGACCACCGCTGCCAATTCGATCTTCCTGCAGTCTACTGCGCCGCTCTATCTTCTCCTGCTCGGGCCCGTGCTGCTCAAGGAGCCGATCAGGAAGCGCGACCTCTCGCTGCTGGGGGTTCTCGCGGCCGGGATGTCGCTCTTCTTCATCGGTGAGCAGGCGCCGCTCGAGACAGCTCCTGACCCGTTTCGCGGCAATATCGTTGCCGTCGCCAGTGGAGTGACCTGGGCGCTGGTAATCGCTGGGCTGCGGTGGGTGCGAGGTCAGGAGGAAGGGAAGAATGCCGGGATGGCCACCGTCGTCGCGGGCAACGTGATCGCGGGCGCGGTATGCCTGCCGCAAGCGCTGCCAGTGGTGGAGGCCACGGCTGTCGACTGGGTGACGGTCTCTTACCTGGGCGTCTTCCAGATCGGCATGGCCTATCTCCTGTTGACCCGCGCGATGGGCCGCATCCCTGCTCTGGAGGCCTCGCTGCTGCTCCTGGCCGAACCGGCGCTCAATCCCATTTGGGCGTGGATCGTGCATGGCGAACAGCCTCACGCGCTGGCAATCGCCGGCGGCGGGCTGATCCTGGCGGGTACCGTGGGATCGATGGCGCGGAGGCGGTGAGCTACTCGCTGACGATGTCGTCCATCCGCGGGGGAGTGTTCGGAACTCGGTTGATCAACCTGTTCGGTCTGTCCCGCCTTTTGCGAAGTTCGAAGGCGTCATAGAGCACGCCGCGGGCGGTCCGCGCCTCGTAGGTCAGCCGGTCCCCGTCGATTTCGATGACTTGGAAGAGTTGCGTTCGTTCCGCCATCCGCTCCATCCATTCCTGCAACTCCACCTGGTACATCTTCGGTCCGGAGACCGAGACGACATAGACCGTGCCAAAGGCGCCGGCCTGGGCGTTGACGCCGGTGACCAAATTGCTGCGGGCGTACGTGTGGTCGTGGCCTTGGAGCACCAGGTCCACTCTGTGCCGGTCGATCACCGGCTGCCACAGCTCGCGGAGTTCCTTGTTGTCCCGCCCCTGGGCCGAGGAGTACAGCGGGTGGTGGAACGTAAGGATTGTCCACCGGCTGGGATTATCCGCCAGCACGCCCTCGATCCAAGCAGCCTGCTCTTCCCGCATCTCGTTCGAGTTGAGGGAGACGAAACGGACGCCCTGAATGTCCACGAAATAGCAGCTTTCCTCGATACCGGGCAAGCCGTTGTCGGGGAACTCGAACTGTGGCCGCCAGTGGATGGAGAGCGAGCGGCTCCCCAGACTGTCCCGCGGATACTCGTGATTGCCCGGCGTGGCAAGGGACGGTACCGACCGGGTAATCCAGCCGGCGGCGTCAAACCATTCCCCCCACTCGGCGTCGCTGTTCCCGTTGTTCACGAGGTCTCCGGCATGCAGCAGGAACGTTGCGTCGGGCGCGGCGGAGTATCCCTGACGGATCAGGCGCGACCACATCTGGTAGATGTTGTTCTGCGCATCGCCCACGTAGAGGAGCTTCAACTTCTCCGGTCCGGCGGCCGCGGTGCGAAACTGATTCCACTCGCTCCAGTTGGCGCCGTCGCCGACACGGTAGACGTACTGCGTGCCGGGCTCGAGTCCGGTGAAGCGCGCCGTATGGTACTTTGCCGTTCCGAGTTCCGCGTCGAGGGAGAGCGTGACCGGCTCGACCGCCTTCGCTTTCTCGGGAAAATCCGGGCCGTCCTCGGCAATAGCGATCTGGGCCACGGGATTGTCGGCCACGGCGCTGGTACGCCAGGTGACTGCCATCGTGGTGGCCGGATCGCCCGGGATCGTCAATGCCACGCGATCCGGCGTGACGGTGGCCCCGTACAGTTCCCCGGGCGCTCTTTCTCCGTTGTTGGCCCGGGAGACCACCAGATAACCGGCGGACGTCACGAGAAGGAAAACCAGTGCGGCGATGGAGCGTTTGTATATTGTTTTCAAGATAGACCTCGTTTCGGCCCGGACTCCAGGCCCGTGGAAAACCTCAAACTACACTTTACCCGGATGATCCGGGCGGCCGGGAGGTCGCTTGTTGCTGCGTGTCATATCAATGCGATAATTACGTTGATCAGCCGGGCCGGATCGTGGCGCCGGGAACTGGTAAGGAGAAAGGTTCAGAATCATGAGTCTCGATGTTAAAACGCGCGAAGTCAATGATGTTGTGGTAGTCGATTTGAGTGGCCGTGTGACGCTCGGCGAAGCCACCGGCAAGCTGAGGGATACCCTCCGCGAACTGGTGACGAAGGAGTTCAAGAAGATCTTGCTCAACCTCGAGCGGGTCGACTATATGGACAGCGCCGGCCTTGGCGAACTTGTTGGCGCGTACACCACCGTCAAGAACGCCGGCGGCAGCTTGAAGATGCTCAAAGTCCAGGGCCGGACCCTTGACTTGATGCAGGTCACCCGGCTGATGACGCTGTTTGACTTCTACGACGAAGAACAAGATGCAGTGAAAAGCTTCGCCTGAGCTGGGCGGATGGGCCAACACGGGCCGAGGGGCCGTGTTGGCGCGGGTTTAGTTCCGCGGGGATGAACTGGGCGTGATGCATCATCAGCTTCAAATTACAAGTGACGGGGGGGAACGCTCGACGCACCCGCTGCGCACCGAGCGGGTTTCGCTGGGCCGTGCCCGGGATAACGATCTTTCCTACCCCGAAGATTCAGGTCTCTCCCGGCATCATCTCGCGCTGGAGCAGGCGGCCGGCCGGTGGTGGGTGCGCGATCTGGGCTCGAAGAATGGAACGATCGTCAATGACAGACGCATCGAGGATCGCGTTCCCCTGAACCCCGGCGACCAGATCCGCGCCAGCCGCTTGAACCTCGTCTTCGAACCCGTTGGCGGCGATCCGCTGATGGGGACGGTTGTCTTTGACCCCGCCAGGGAGCAAGCCGACCAGTCGCCGATGCACACCGTGACTCTGGGACAGCTTGTTACGGCTGATCCGGGAGCGGGCCCGCCGATGGATGCGAGCGCGCAATGGGCGGACCCGGTGCAGGTGCTCATGAGAGCCGGCCGGGAGATGGTGGCGCGAAAACCGATGGCCGAACTCTTCGCGGATATCCTGAATCTCTCCCTTGAAGCCGTGGGCGCGAGCCGGGGCGTGCTGTTGACGCTCGAAGACGGCGAACTCATCCCCAAAGCCATTCGCGGCAAGGAGTTTCATATCTCGTCCGCGGTTCGGGACCGGGTAATGAAAGAGCGCACCTCGCTACTGGTGGGCGACGTCGGTTCGGACGAGGCATTACGCGGACGGGAGAGCATCGTGCTCCAGCGGGTCCGCTCCCTGCTGGCAGCGCCTCTGCAGACCGACGAGCGGGTCCTGGGGCTGGTTTACGTGGACACCCCTCACGCCTGGCGGCAGTTCTCGCCGGCGGATCTGAATCTGCTCACCGTGATGGCGAATGTGGCGGCCATGCGCATTGAGCGCGAGCGTCTCGCCGCGGTAGAGAAGGAGCGGGAGATCATGGAGCGGGAACTTGACCAGGCCGCCGAGATTCAGCGGCAGTTCCTACCCGCTCAGGCGCCGTCAGTCCCGGGGTTTGACCTGGCGGGTTACAACGCCCCGTGTTACGGCGTCGGTGGCGACTACTACGATTTTGTCGCCTATCCAGACGGCTCTGTATTGCTGGCGCTTGGCGATGTCGCCGGCAAGGGGATGTCAGCCGCCCTTCTGATGGTGAACTTGCAGGCGCGGGTCCAGATGCTCGCCGAGCACCCGGCCACGCCAGCCGAGATGGTAGGTGCGCTGAATCGTGCGCTCCACACAGTATGTCCTTCGAACCGGTTCGTCACTTTTTTCGTCGCTCTGATGAGCGCGGAGAACGGGCTTGTATCCTTCTGCAACGCGGGCCACAACCCTCCGTTTCTTATCCGTGCCGGAGGCGAGTGGGAGGCGCTCGACGCCGGTGGCCCGGTCCTCGGCATTCTGCCGAAAATGGTCTTCCGGGGCGAGACTGCGGTTTTGGGGCCCGGAGATTCGCTTGTCGTCTACAGCGATGGGGTGACCGAAGCCACGAACCCGGCTGGCGAGGAATTTGGCGAAGAGCGGCTCCAGCAGATTCTTATCCGCAACCGTCACTTATCCGCGAATGAACTCATCGAGGAGATCAACCGCGAATTGACCGCTTTCGTGGGGGGCGCGCCAACCGCGGATGATGTGACGATTGTTGTTGCCCGCCGAATGACCGGATAGCGACGGCCGAAGTTCGCCGGTCAACCAGCCCGCTCCTCCTCCGTGACGATTCCATCAACGGGGGCGGATGCTTCCCAGCCCGCCATCCACGCCGATGACCTGACCCGTGACCCAGCTCTGTTCCGGATCGAGGAGCCAGGTGATCGCCCGAGCCACGTCCGCGGGTTCGCCGAGCCGCCCCAAGGCATGCATGGCGATGGAAGCATTCCGCGCCGCTTCCCGCGAAGTGATCCGTTCGCTGAGCTTCGTTTCCACAAGTCCCGGCGCGACGCAGTTCACCCGAATAGACCGGGCCGCGTAGGAGGCGGCGGCCGCCAGGATCATTCCCTGGATTCCACCCTTGGCCGCGGCGATCGCTTCGTGGTTAGCAAGGCCTGTCCGCGCGGCCGCGGTGGAGATCAGCACGATGGAACCACCTTCCTTCATCATTCTCTTCGTGGCGGAGCGCAGAAGATAAAACGCCGAATTCAGGTTTTTGGCAATTGTGTCTTCCCACTCGGCGTCGGTAGTCAGATGGGCGGGCTTCAGGAGTATGGATCCCACACAATTCACGGCCCCGTCGAGCCGCCCGAAGCGCTCCACCGCTGTCTCGACGGCTTGGTCAACCTGGGCTGGGTTGGCCGCGTCCATCTCCACGATCTCGCCGCCCGTCTCCCCCGCGATGTTATTGAGGCGGTCAGACGGACGCGACGCGCAGACGAGTCTCGCACCGAATCCCGCAAGTTGCCGGCACAACGCCGACCCGATCCCGCCGCTTGCTCCCAGTACCACGATCGACTTGCCTTCGAAGCTCATGCCTACTTGGATTCGCGGCGCGGGCGGCTGGTTGTCTTAACTCGCCCCGGCTCTTTTCGCGATCCCCCGTAGCATGCCCGAAAAAATGAATCCGTGGATGGGATAGAGAGCGTACCAGTAAGCCAGTCCGCCCAGGCCGGCTGGATCGAAGATCGCCGTCTGCCGGATCTGCGAGCCATCGCCGTCGGGGGTAACCTCGAATTCAAGCCATGCGCGGCCGGGGACCTTCATCTCCGCTTGCAGCCTCAACCGCTGGGGAGGCTCGAACGCCTCGACCCGCCAGAAGTCGAGCGTATCGCCCACCTCCACCAACTCGGGGTTTTTGCGGCCGCGGCGCAGACCGACGCCGCCCAGGAACGAGTCCATCAAGCCCCGGATCCTCCATAACCAATTGCCGTAGTACCAGCCGGTTTCCCCGCCAATGCGCCGGATTGGAGTGAAGGCGCGTATAGGGGGCTGCTTCACCCGGGCCATGCGCGAGTCGACAATGCGGGAGCCGAACCGCACACCACCCCAACTGCGCAGCCCCTGGCCCGACGAGAGCGCATCGGACCAACGGGTTGCGGCGAACTCGTGATCCTCGTTGGCTAGCGCTCGGGCGATGGCCCGTTCTACTCCCATCGGCCGCACCGGGAAGGCTTCTTCGGCCGCTCGATCCCGCACCAGGGTCGGGTTCCGCAGTCCTTCGATCAGAAGACGGCCGACGGAGGCGTGCACGGGCGTCACCAGCGTCAACCAGAGGCTGGAAAGATGTGGTGTCAGAACGGGTACGGGCACAACCAACCGCCGCAATCCGCGCTGCCGCGCGTACTCCATCATAATGTCGCCATAGGAGACCTGGTCCGCGCCGCCGATTTCGTAGATCCGCTCGTGGCCGGCGGGCAGGTTGAGGGCCCCTACGAGGTAGGCGACTACGTCTTCAATGGCGATCGGCTGCGCTGGAGTGCGCACCCACCGCGGCGCCACCATCACGGGCAGGCGTTCGACCAGAGCGCGAATGATGTCGAACGACAAGCTGCCCGAACCGATCACCACCGAGGCGCGGAACTCCACCACCGGCACGCCGCCATCGCGCAGCGCGCTGCCGGTTTTCTGGCGGCTCTTCAGGTGAGGAGAAAGGTTGTCTTCGTCGTTTCCAAGGCCGCCCAGGTAGACGATACGCTGGACGCCCGCGTCCCGTGCGGCCTGCGCGAAGCTGCGCGCCGCCTTCAGATCCCGTTCTTCAAAATCGCCCGGTGAGCCCATCGAATGGACCATGTAGTAGGCGGTATGCACTCCTTCCATCACCGGCGGCAGCGTTTCCGGCCGGAGGACATCGCCCGCAACGGCCTCGACGCCGTCAACGTGCAAGTTCTTCGGTTGCCGGGCCAGACAACGGATGCGGCGCCCCTGGCGCTGCAGCGCCCGCAGGAGACGGCCGCCGACGTAGCCGGTCGCCCCAGTTAACAGAATCAGCCGGTGGTCAGCCATCAAACTCCTCCCATGCGGTCTCGCAGCGCCGCGGCCTGATCGCGGATAGCCAACTTCCGCTGGTCGCCGAGCCGGGTCAGGTTGCGGACCTGCAATTGCATCCGGCGGTTCTTCGCAAGCCGCTGTTCGTGGCGCATCAGGAAATCCCAATAGAGCGTCGTGAACGGGCAGGCGGTTTCGCCAACCGGCTCAGCCGGATTATAACGGCAACCGCCGCAGTAGTTGCTCATGCGCTGAATGTACTTCCCGGTCGCGGCGTACGGTTTGGAAGCCATCAAGCCGCCGTCGGCGAATTGTGACATCCCGATCACGTTCGGCAACTCCACCCACTCTACTGCGTCGACGTAGATGGCCAGGTACCACTCATGAATCTGCCGGGGTTGGACGCCCAGCAGCAGGGCGAACAGGCCGGTCACCATCAGCCGCTGAATGTGATGCGCGTAGCCATGCTCGAGGGTCTGGCCGATCGATTCGCGCAGGCAGACCATATCGGTGTTTGCGTCCCAGAAGAACGTGGGGAGCGCCGCGTCCGCTCCCAGAGCGTTCCGTTCGCCGTACTCAGGCATGTAGTTCCAATAGATGCCGCGCACGTACTCGCGCCAGCCCAGGATTTGCCGGACGAAACCTTCCGCCGCGGGCAGTGGAGCGTCCCCGGCGCGCCAGGCCTGCTCGGCGGCGGCGATCACCTCGCGCGGATTCAGCAGGTGCAAGTTGAGGGCCGCGGAAAGCCGCGAATGAAACAAAAACGGTTCGCCGGTCCACATTGCGTCCTGATACCGCCCGAAGTGCGGAAGCCTGTTCCTGATGAAATCATCGAGCGCCGCGAGCGCCTGTGAACGGGTGACCGGCCAGTTGAAGGAGGAGAGCGAGCCGGGATGATCCGGAAACCGCCGCTCGACAAGTTCGAGGACCTGCGCGGTGACGGCGTCTGGCGGGTAGACCGGCGGTTCGGGAACGCCGCCGGGGCCGCCAGAGCCGAAACTGGATCGATTCTCCCGGTCGAAATTCCAAGCGCCTCCAGCGGGCTTGCCGCCGTCCATGAGAACCTCGAACCGTTTTCGAAGGCCGCGATAGAAGTATTCCATGCGGAGTTCCTTGCGTCCCGCGGCATATTCGCCAAACTCGGCGATGGTGGTGAGGAAATGGCGATCGGTGCGGATTTCAAGCGGCGCCCCGCAATCTTCGGCCGCCGCTTCGATGTCTTGCAGCACACGCCATTCGCCGGGCTCCACGACAATCAGACGCTCCGGCTTGAGCGCGGCCGCATCCGCCGCCAACTGCGCGCCCAGCGCACCGCGATTCCCCTCGCCGTCCAGCGCCTGGTATTCGACCGGCCAATTTCGCTCGCGCAATTCGTCGCGGAAGTGGCGCATGGCGGAGAGGAAGATCGCGATGCGCGCTTTGTGACTTGGCACGTGGGTTGCCTCGCCGCCGGCCTCGGCCATCCAGATGCGGTCCTGGTCCGAGTTGAAACCATCGAAAGCCGCGCTGGCGGTGTCGAGTTGGTCGCCGAGTATGAGGACAAGGTTTCGCAGCTTACTCACACCTTTTTGATGCCGATTCCGGGCGAAGGCTTTATCCGGGCGATCACTTCGCGTGGCGGGAGGGGGTGAGGGCTGGGTCGGGAATAGCCCTCACCCCCTGCTGGGTGGGAGAGCCGGGGAGGCGGGAGTTCCCCGGCTCGCAGGCAACTTGTTGTCAGGATGGCCGCGCGGCCGCCACGGCATGTGGAACCTGCGGTTGCGCTTCCGGTCCTCCTTGAAATTTCACGGAGACGAGCTTCGAAACACCCGGCTCCTGCATGGTCACGCCATAGAGCGATTCGGCCGCGCCCATCGTCGTCTTGGCGTGCGTAATCACGACGAACTGGGTCTGGCTGGCCATCCCGCGCAGCAGCCGGATCATGCGCTGAATGTTGGCCTCATCGAGAGGCGCGTCCACCTCATCCAGCACACAGAACGGGCTCGGCTGGTATTGGAAGATCGCCATTAAGAGGGATAGCGCCGTCAGCGCCTTCTCGCCGCCCGACAACAGCAGGACATTCTGCAGCCGCTTTCCGGGGGGCGAGGCCACCACGTCGATACCGGATTCTCCGGGGTTCTCCGGGTCGGAGAGCCGCATCTCGCCCATTCCGCCACCGAACAGCAATTTGAAAGTGTGCCGGAAGTTGTCGTTGATCTTCTCGAAGGCGCTTTCAAAACGCCGCTTGGTCTCGGTATCGATTTCCTTGATGGCCTTTTCGGTATCGCGGATCGAATCCAGCAGATCCTGCCGCTGGGCGTTCAGGAAATCGTAGCGCTGTTTGGCCTCTTCATACTCCTCGAGTGCGGCGGGATTCACGGGCCCGAGACTCTCGATTCGCGTCCGTAGCAGCTCATACTTCTCCTCTGCCTCGGCAAGAGCCATTTCGTCGAGTTCGTCCGTCTCAGTCTCAGCCAACTCGTGCAGGGTGAGTCTGAGCTCCTTGATGCACGTCTCTTCGAGGTGCTTCAGGTCGCTTCGCCGTTCGGCGAGGGCGACCTCGATTCGGGAGCGATTCTCTTGCGCTTCCTGAACCTCGAGCCGAAGTTGCTTGAGCGTATCGTCCATTTCCTGGAGGGTTTCGCGAAGCTTGCCTTCGGCGGCTTCCCTTTTCGCGACAGACGCCTGGCAAGTGTCCATCTCCTCGGCCAGCACGGCTGCCTTCCTGTCCAGTTCGATGTTGTCATCGAGCAGGCGTGCGCGCTCTACTCCCAGCCGCTCCATGCTCGCGGAGAGATCCTGCCGCCGCTTTTCGAGTTCGGTCGCCTGACTCTCGATCCGCTGCTGGGCGTTGCGTTCCGCACGGCGGCGCTCCTCGCGTTCGGCTAACTGCACCCGCAGCGCCGAGTGTTCGTCGGACAATCGGGAGACAAGCGCCTGCAGCTTCTCGAAGCTCGCCCGGGTCTCTTCCAACACCCGTTCCTGGGCTTCCCTGGCCTGTTCCTGCTCTTCAATTCGCGTGGTGAGCTGGTCACGCTTGGCAACCGCAGATTCTTTGTCGCGGGCGAGGCGCGTCAATTCGTCTTGCGCAATGCGGCGGCGTTGTTGCGTGCGATTCTGCTCGTCGCGGAGTTTGCGGGACTCGATCTCCACCGCGACGACTTCCTTTTCCTGCTGCTGCTGGCTGGTCCGGATCCGTTCCAGCCGTTCATTCAGACCGGAGATTTCCTCGTCGAGCGTTTTCACCAGGGCCGCGGCCTCTTCGAGAGCCTTCCCGCGAGACGCCAGCAGGGAAGACAACTCCCGCAGTTCGCGTTTGAGCGCCAGCGGACCGCCGGTGGACTTCTTGCCTCCCGAAACGGCGTAGCCGTGATAGCAGACTCCGCCGGCGAGCAGGAAGTAGAAATCGGGATACTGCTGGGCCAGACGCCGCGCCGCTTCGTGCGATTCGGCGATCATGCAGCGCGCGATGCGCGGGATCAGTTCGGTGGGCGCGTGCGTGAGGCCATTGGTCATGCGCAGGACGCTCGACAGCCGGGTGACAATTCCGGTTTCCGGCCCCAATGGCGGCTCCGGACAGCCGGTCCCGAACGAGAGGCCGGGCTCGGGATGAACCAGAAACGTTGCCCGTCCATCAAGCTCGCGCCGCATCAGATCGATACCCTTGTTGGCATCGCTCCAGCCGCGGACGAGGATGTACTCCAACTCATCGTGGAGAAACTCCTCCGCGGCCTTTTCATACTCCGCGTCAACGTCCACGAAGTCGGCCAGCACGCCGAGAGGCTCCAGTCCGGTCTGTTTGCCCTCTTTGACCGCCGTGAAGAAACGCTTCACCGATTCGGTGGTGTAAGCGCGGTGCGAAAGGATCTCATCGAGGGATTGTTTGCGGGCGCGCAGGTCGGCGTTTTGCGTGCGGAGCCGGTCCAGATCGTGCCGGGCCTCGGAGAGACGGCTCTTCCGTTCGCCGAGTTCCCGCTCCACCTCGCCACGCTCCGCGGCAATCGTCTCGAGGCTCCGGCGCTGGGCGTCCAGCTTTCCGGTGACCTCCCTCTCCGCGGCTTCCAGCTTTTCGAGCTCTTCGCCGGAGGAGACGAATTCCCGGCCGGCGCGCGCCGCGTCACGATCCACTGACGCCAAATATTCTTCCACCCGGTTCAGCTCGTTACGGCATTGCGAGACGTCGTTCAGGAGCCGCAGGACCGTCTTCCGGGATGTTTCGATCAACTGCTCGCATTCGCGGAGATTGTTCTGCGCTGTCTGCCGCTCCTGCTCCTTGGCTGCGAGTTCCTGCCGCGCCGCGGAGGATTTTTCTTCCAACGCGGCAACGGCCCGGCCGTGTTCCTCGAGTTGGACGGCGAGTTCCTCAGACCGCTTCTCAAGGGTCCGCGACTCGGTTTCTCCCTGGGTGAGGCGCAGCTCAATATCCTGAATCTGCCGGGCCTGGGCTTCGATGCGGCCACGGGTGCGCTCACTTTCCAGCCGGATCTGCGCGAGCCGCTCCCGGGTGCGTGTCAGTTCCGCTTCGAGCTCATACGCCTGGCGCTGTGCGTCGGATTGTTCCTTTTCCTTGCCGGATACAGTAGTGGTGAGTTCCTGATATCCGGCCGTCGCTTCTTTCAATTCGGCGGCGGTGCGGGTGGCCACGTCCTGCAGGAGGCGGTAGCGGCCGGAAAGGGTGCGCCGTAATTCGACAATCATCCCGGCGTGCAGCTTCTTGTAGCGTTCCGCCTTTTTGGCCTGCCGATTCAGGGAGTTGACTTGGCGATTGACCTCTTCGAGGATGTCAAACACGCGGGAGAGGTTCTGGCGGGCGCCCTCGAGCTTGGCCTCCGAAAGCCGGCGTTTGGCTTTGAATCTGCCGATGCCGGCGGCTTCCTCGATTACGGCGCGGCGGTCCTGCGGACGGGAACTCAGGATCTGTCCGATGCGGCCTTGCTCGATGATCGCGTAGGACTCAGGACCGAGTCCCGTACCCATGAACAGATCTTGGATATCGCGCAGGCGGGCGAGTTTGCCGTCGATCAGGTACTCGCTCTCGCCCGAACGGTACAGACGGCGGGTGATGGTGATTTCCCGCGGTTTGCGGGGGCCATACCCGTTTGCTCCGTGCCCGCTGGCGTCGCCGGCATGTCCATTCTCACCAGCGGTCTCGGGCCCGGTCCCGGATTCCTCGCCGTGACCGTTCGTTCCGTGGCCGTTTCCGGCCGTACCGTTCGCCGTTTCACCGTTGGCCCGTTCAATATGCCAGGCGGGGTCGACCAAGGTCATGGTAACCGACGCCATCCCAACGGGTTTCCGGGTGCTGGTACCGGAGAAGATCACATCCGCCATGCGGCTGCCGCGCAGGCTCTTAGCGGACTGCTCGCCCAACACCCAGCTAATTGCGTCGCTGAGGTTTGACTTTCCGCAACCGTTCGGCCCCACGACCGCCGCGATTCCCGTCCCGTTAAACCGCATTTCCGTCCGGTCACAGAACGATTTGAATCCCTGCAACTCAACTCGCTTCAGTTTCAGCAAGTGGCCTCGACCTCTTCCTAGTGTCTACGTCTACAAGATGATTGCTTTCAAGGGCGCATCACCCTTGTCTCGGGGGGGCTCGTCTTCAATATTAGCCCTCTTCATCGCCAATGTAAAGCACAAAGACCACTGAGTTCTGCGGTCTCGTTTAACTTACCACAACATGTTGTGGTAGTGTGCGAATTGACTACCGTATTCAGGATCAGAAATCATCTGGCCCCACGCGTTAGAGTTTTAGTTCGGATTCTTCCCTCGGTTTCAGTTTGAGAGTGAGAGCGTGAACGATGAGGAATCCGGCGACCAAGCCCAGGAGGCTGACTGGAATTTCGAGTTCCATCGGAGCGCCGAGCTTGACCATCACCCAGTCGGTCAAAAACCATGCCAGAATACCACTTGCCACGGAAACGACAATGGCGCCAAGGCTCCGTTCGAGTTTAGCGCCGCATCCAGTACAGTTTACATACCGCCCCTGCCAGAAGGAATCGAGTATCAGTCGCTTGTTGCATTCCGGACATCTCATGGGACATCGCCTTGGCGGTATTGTAACAGCCTGGAGCTATCGGCAAACTCGTTTTCGGAGAATAACCTGCCGCCCGCCGAGCCGGTACTCGGACTCCGGTAAGAGCTGGCAGATGAGATATACGCCGCGTCCATGATTCGCGTAAAGATTTTCTGCCAAGGTCGGGTTGGGAAGCGTTGACGGGTCGAATCCGTCGCCTTCGTCGGTCACGGCGAGCAGCAGCCGTTCCCCGCGTTCGCAGGCGCCATGGACGGTGACCTTTTTGTCCGGATTCTCTTTGTTTCCGTGCACAACGGCGTTGGCGAGCGCCTCAACCAGCGCCAGCCGGACTTCGTCGAGGTGAAGTTGCGCGCAGGGCATCGCGCGGATGTAATCCATAATCTCGTCGGCGGCGTTAGGAACGGCGTCGCGGACGCTCGGGACCGTTACCTCAAAAAGCAGGCTGCACTCTTCCGGATCGAAACCGAGTTCGTCCATATACCCCTCTGGAGGATTGCCGATAGGCTCTGCTACACCATACCGAGCGCCTTGTCTTCTATTCTACGTTTATCCCCGGCCGGCGAAGGGCATCTTGGTGGCCATGACGGTGAGGTTCGGGACGTTGACGTCCAGCGGCAACGCGGCGATATAGAGGACGGCGCCGACGACGTGGCGAACATCCATCCGGGCTTCCGGTTGAGTTGTGCCGTCGGCCTGGAGCACGCCGCGGCTCATGCGCGCGGTCATCTCAGTGGCCGCGTTGCCGATATCGATCTGGCTGCAGGCGATATCAAAGGGCCGGCCGTCGAGCGCGATCGACCTGGTAAGGCCGGTGATGCCGTGTTTCGAGGCCGTATACGGGGCGGAACGGGGACGAGGTACGTGAGCGGAGATGGAGCCATTGTTGATGATGCGGCCGCCGCTGGGTTTTTGCGCCTTCATCATCCGGATCGCCTGTTGGGCGCAGAGGAACGGGCCGGTGAGGTTCACGGCCAGAACCTGGCTCCACTGTTCGAAGGAGAGATCTTCCATGGGAACGGCCGGGGCGTTGGTTCCGGCGTTGTTGAACAGAATGTCGAGGCGGCCAAAGGCGGCGGCGGTTTGGGCGAACAGGTCACGGACTTGCGCGGGGTCACTTACGTCGGCGGGAACGGGTAGCATCTCGCCACCATCCGGGGATCCCTGAGCGGCAGTCGCCTCAAGTTCGGCGGCGCGGCGCCCGGCCAACACCACTGAATAACCCGCTGCCTGGAGGCCGAGGGATACCGCCCGGCCAATTCCGCTTCCGGCGCCGGTGACGAGGGCGATTTTCCGAGGTCTGGTGTCGCTGTTTGGAGTATTCACGGCGAAAGAACTATTGTCTCCCGCGCGCCGGGCCGCTTGCACGCCGGGCGGAGCGCCAGGCTAAAGGTCTACCTCGGACCACTCCACGACGCGGCGCTGCACCATGGCGCGGAGCCCCATAATCGACGCGAGGGCGCCGGCCCGGCCCACCTGGACATCGCTGAACGGCCGGGTCCGGTCACGGACACAATGGAAGAAAGCCGCGAGGGCGTTGGTGGTGGAGTTGCCGGACTTATCCACCGGGATCGCCTCCACGGGTTCCTTTCTGCCGCGGGCGTAGAATTGCGCGCCGTCGCGGCCGAAGGTGATAGCGCCGCCGGAACCGATGAGCAGGTCCTTCACGCCGGCGAAATCGCCGAGGGCGTAATAGAGGTGGCTGAAGTTCACATGCGCATCGCCGGGATACTCGTAGGTGATGGAGTAATGATCCATGATGGTGCGGCCCGGTGGTTCATTGATGTAGAGATTCGTTCCGCCGAGGCCGCAGGCGCGCACGGGCGGGCCCTCGAAGATCCAGTTGTAGCGGTCGAAGTTGTGGACGGCCTGCTCGACGATCATGTCGCCGAATTCGTCGCGGCGGAATTTCCATTCCTGGTGATGAGGCAGGTCGCGCGGCGTCCAGTACTGGCCTCGCAGGAAGAGCAGCTTTCCGATCGCGCCGCTATGGATCCGGCGCAGGACTTCAGTATTGAGTTTGCCGTAGCGGCCGTTGAAGCCGACCTGAATGATGCTGCCGGAATTGCGGGCGGCGTCGACGATGGCCCGGTTGTCCTCCGGCGTGATCGCCATTGGCTTCTCCAAATAGATGTCCTTGCCGGCCTCGATAGCGGCGATTGCCATCTCTTTGTGCAGGTGGCAGGGCGTGGCAATGAATACGGCGTCGATGCTGGAGATCTGGAGCAGTTCGCGAAAGTCCTTCACGCCCCGCGGGCTGTCGCGGGAGGCCTCGGTTTGCGCCTTGTCGAGGTTTTCGGGATCAATATCGCAGAGGTGCGTGAAACGGACGCCGTCAAGCTCCATGGCGCGTTTCATGAGGTAGGTTCCGCGTCCTCCCGTGCCGATGACTCCGACTTCGACGGTGTCATTGGCGCCGAAGAGAGATGTCGCGGCGGCGGCCGCGGTTGCTGATATCGAGAATGTACGGCGGTTCATCTGTTGGTTCCTTCCCGGTGGGCATTATACGCAAGCCGGCGGCATTGTGCACGCGAAATGTTGTCAACTGAAGATAGTGGTTTCGCGGCTAATCAGTCTGACACTGGCTCTGGCTTGCGGGCCGGCGGCAGTGAACGCGTATGCCGAGTGGCTGCACGCGGAGGTGAACGTCGAGTCCGATTACGTCTTCGCCGGCGAGCCGTTCATGGTGAAGATACGTGTGCTCGGATCGGTCAGGCCGCGGCGTCCCGACACGTCCGCGGTGAAGGAGTTCATTGTGGAATTCGGCCGGGAGGAGTGGAATCCTTCCCGCAGTGACACGGTGTTTCATTACCGTTTTCGAGCCCGGCGTCCGGGCACACTACATATACCGCCGATCCCGGTGCGAGGCTCTGGGGCGGTGGCGGAGACGGCCCGGATTACGATTCGTGCCCGGCCGCGGGAGGAAACGGACGCGAGCTTGCAACTCGAGCTGAGTGATACAGATTGTTACACCGGCCAGCGGCTTCTCGCCCACCTCCGGTTCCGGTTTCGCGGAGACGTTCGCGGGTTCCAGTTTGATGCTTCGTTCCTCGATGACGAACGGTTGCGGTTCGTTCTACCCACGGGCGGAGTTGTCGATCGTCGTCCCGACGGATATGTGCGGGCGCGATTGAACCGGATGATCGTGCTCGCCCAGTGGGAACGGTGGGGGAGTGGAGACGAGGCCCGGAATAGGGTGAGCGTGCCGGTGATTCTGATCCCCCAGCAGGCCGGATCGATGACACTGGAGGCCCCGGGAGTGCGCGCGCAATTGGTGCGGGTTCGCCGGCGGAAACCGCAGAACCTCTATGTGATGGCGAAGCCGGTGACGTTGTCCGTCCGGGCGCTTCCAGGGGAGGAGCGGCCGGTGAATTTCTCGGGGCTGGTGGGGCAATTCGATCTTCGGGCGGCGTTGGATCCGGCGCGGGTGCGGGTGGGCGACCCGTTAACCCTGACACTCACGCTCACCGGTGAGCCGTACCTCTATGACCTCGACCTGCCGCAAGGGGTGGTGGCGGGGGCGCTCACCGCTGACTTCCAAGTCAGTATTGCCACTCCTCCCTCGACGTCCAGGGAAAGCGCGAAAGATTTCCACTTCACTATCCGCCCGAGGCACGCCGCGGTTCAGGCGGTTGCGGGTATCGAATACAATTCCTTCGATCCCGAAAGCGGACGCTATGTGACGATCTCCACCGAACCCGTGCCGCTGGCCGTCGCGGGGAACCGCGTTCTCACCGCCAGCGATGCGGAAGGAGCGGATCCGGGTAGGATTGAGTTGCAGGGCCGCCGCCACACGGCCGAGGGCGGAATCGCGCATAACTTCGAGGATGGCGGCGCGTTGCGGCCGCAGGGCGCGGGGCTGAGTTCGCTGGTGTCGACGCCGGGGCGGGCGGCCGGGCTCGGGGTCCCGCTGATTGTATTTCTCGCGGCGGCCGCGCTCCGGCGCCGGCGCGGAGCCCGGGCGTGATGTCCGTGTTCCCGGCCCGGCGATCCTCTCCGGACCGGAGCCAGCCCATGCCGCGCCCCGCTACCTTGTACACTGGGCGCAAGAGATTCAGGCGGATTATGAGGTGGATTCCGTCAGTTACCGTCTCCGCTCTGTGCGCCTATGTTGCGGCCGCCGCCGACGTCCCCTGGCTCGAAGATCTGGGGACTGCCACCGGCGTGAATTTCGTCCTCGAAAACGAGCCGACCGAGGACAAGGTCATGATCGAGACGATGACCGGGGGAGTGGCTCTGCTCGACTATGACAACGACGGGAAACTGGATGTCTACTTCGTAAACGGGGCGGAGCACGGAAGCCTGAAGAAGTCCGCCGAGCAATACCACAACCGCCTCTACCGGAACCTGGGCGGTTGGAAATTCGAGGACGTCACGGAGAAGACGGGCGTTGCGGGCCGCGGATACGGCATGGGAGTGGCGGCCGCGGATTACGACAACGACGGCCACGCGGATCTGTACTTGCCGGGCGTCAATACCAACATCCTGTACCGGAATCGCGGCGACGGAACGTTCGCCGACGCTACCGAAGAAGCCGGCGTGGGGGGACTGCGGAGAGACGGCCGGAAACAGTGGTCCGTCGCGGCGGCGTGGCTGGACTATGACAACGACGGATGGCTGGACTTGTTCGTGGTGAACTACCTGGTCTGGTCCTACGAACTGGAGGTGTTCTGTGGCGACAAGACCACCGGTTTGCGGACCTATTGCCATCCGAAGTACTACGCCGGATTGCCGAACACGCTCTACCGCAATAATGGCGACGGTACGTTCACCGATGTCAGCGAGGCATCGGGAGTGGCCGCGCACGTGGGGAAAGGGATGGCCGTGGCGGTGGCCGACTTCAACCTGGACGGCTACCCGGACATTTTCGTCACGAACGATACTCTCCCGAATTTCCTCTACCGGAACGAGGGAGATGGAACGTTCTCCGAAGTAGCCCTGGAAGCGGGTGTCGCGTTCAACGACGACGGCCGCGCGCTCTCTTCGATGGGCGTCGAGTTCCGGGACTTTGATGATGACGGCCTGCCGGATATCCTCGTTACGGCGCTTACCAACGAGACATTCCCGCTGTTCCAAAACCTGGGCGACGGCCTGTTCATCGATGTAACCTATCCGACGCAACTCGGGACCCTGACGCTCGACCGCGGCGGCTGGGGCTGCGGGATATTCGACCTTGACAACGACGGCCGCAAGGATCTTTTCATCGCGAACGGGGACGTCCAGAACAACGTCGAGCAGTATTCGAGCCGGAAGTCGAGGCAGCCGAACAGCGTCTTGCTGGGCGAGGCGGACGGGCCGTTCCGGGATGGGGCGGCGCGGGCCGGCATTATGGACGACCTGGGACAGCACCGCGGCGCCGGCTTCGGCGACCTCAACCGCGACGGCTCCATCGATATCGTAGTCAGCCGCCTCGGGGAACCGGCGCGGGTGTACCGGAACACACAGTCCAATAACTGGCTCATCATCGACCTGGAAGGCACGAAAAGCAACCGCGACGGAATCGGAGCCAGAGTCCAGTGTGCAACGCCGGACGGCCGCCGGCAGTGGAATCATCTCAGCACTTCACTTGGGTACGGGAGCAGCAGCGCCAGCACGGTTCATTTCGGTTTGGGCGCGAATCCGGCGGTGAGCGAACTGGAGATACACTGGCCGAGCGGCGAGGTGCAGAGGATTACGGATATCGAGGCCAACCGCTACCTTACGGTGCGGGAGCCGTAGGTTTCGGCGACGATTCCCTGGCGGGCGATTTCGAGATGCCGGCGCCCCTCTTCGGTATTGCCAAGGCGCATGTGGAGCTTTCCGAGTAGCTGATGAGCCGGCCAGTTCCCGGGATCGTTCCGCAACGCCGCTTCGAGGTGTTGGACGGCGCTCGTGTTTTCTTGCCGCTGAGCGAGGCAGCGGGCCAGTTCGAAGTGGATCCTGGCGTGGGCGGGATGGCCTTTCAGGGCCTTCTCGAGAACCGCGATGGCTTCTTCGGTTTGGCCGCGGCGGTATAAGAAAGCTCCCAGATCGATCCGCGGGTCGATCTCCGCCGGCGCGGCGCCATCGCTCAGGCGCACACTTTCGCGCAGGCGCCGCTCCGCTTCTTCGTTTTCGGAAAGCGCTTCCAGGGAGAGGCCGAGTCCGCGGTGCAGGCGCCAGTCGTCCGGGGCTTTCTTCAAGGCTTGCCGGAAGACTTTCACGGAGGGTTCGAACTGGGCGAGGACAAAGTAGTTTCGCGCCAGGTAGTAGCAGACGCCGGGATCGGAACGGCTGAGCCGGCACGCTTTGCGGAAAGGCTCGGCGGCGTTTTCGAAATCACCAGCCGCGGAATACGTCATGCCCAGCAGTTTCCAGGTGTCAGCGTTGTTGGGCGATAGCCGGCCAGCTTCCTCGAGGGAGCCAGCCGCTTCCCGGAAGCGTCCGGTGCGAAAGCGGATGAAGCCAAGAAGATAGCGCCCGCGAGCGGAATCGGGTTCAGTCGCCAACTGTTCCAAGAGGAGCTTCTCCGCGCCGGCGAGGTCTCCCTGCTCGATGTGGCGCACAACACGGTCGAGGTTGGCTTGCGCAAACAGGCCAATCAGCAGCGCCAGCGACAGCCGGACAAGCACAACTCGATTGTGCCACCGCGGCCGGCCGGTGACAAGCGGCGGGTCCGATCCGCTACCGCAGTTCCACGCGCAGCGTGCTTGCACCCGGCTGGCTGGCGGGTCTCAGATTGCCATGCGAACTCCACTGTTCGCCGGTATCCGGATTGAGGACCCGGATGGAATAGACATGATCCGCGGCGAAGACGCCGGGAGAGTAACGGCCACCCGCGGCGCGCGTGATCTTGACGACCTCGCCGGCGGTCTCGTCCATGATCTGGATGACGGGTCCGGAGGAATCGGCAAACTCAAGAGATGGGAGCCACGCCACCGGCTTGCGCCCGTCGAGTTCGTCAAAAGACAGCGTTACCGGCCAGCCGTCAAAGGGCTTGCCTCCGTTACCGACGTGCGCGTCGTACGGCCAGCATTCCACCGTAACCGTGCGCGCGCGCTTGTTGAATCGAACGATTCCGTAGCCATCTCCTCGAGAGGTACGGACCTCGTCACCGAGGCCGTTCCGGGCCTCGTCCGCAGGGAGCAGATAACGCTGCCGCAGTTGCTGTTCGAGAAGGGTACGGCGCTCCGGGTTGGCGACGGCGATCATGCGGAAGTAGTTGCCGTTGCCGTCGAGGAACTCGCCGGTGTAGTCCGGGTCGCCGGGCCGCCGGCCGGAGCCGGGCGTTCTCGGATAGAACCATCGCCAGAAGATGTTGCCCATAGCAGGCACGGCGAACTGATAGACGGCATCGGAGGGCTCCTCGACGCCCAGGCGTCCGAAGGTGGAGAGATGCTGGTCGCCGCTCAGAATGAACGCGCCGCAGCGGCGGAACAACCTGACGGCGGTGTCGCGCCTCGGCTTCGGAAAGCTGTTGGTGTCCCGGTCCTGGCTGATCCGGCCGTCGAAGCTGACGTGCATGCCGGCATAGATGGTCTGGCTCACCACGCATTTGACGGCTTGGCCGGCCCAGTCCTCGCCCCATTCGCGGAGCATCCGTTCCTGAGTTTCACCCAGCAGCGTCTGCTCGGCGGGATCCTCCACGTGCGCGGGCGACTTGAATTTCCGGTCTTCAAGAACGGCGAATCCGACACCGCCCCAAGTAAAGTTCGTGTAGTAGTTCGTGATGCCGTTCCGGATTGGCAGCGGATCATAGGGATCGGGAAGATGGCCGCTCTGTGTCTTGTGAACCATATTCACGAAGTACGGCGAGCAGAGGTAGCCGCCGCCGGCGTTGTGTCCGGTGCGGTTCAACCGGCCGCCCCAACCCCAGAGATTGCCGTGGTAGACGTCATGATCATCCGGCTGGACGGAGGCGGGGAGGTGATTGGTCAATTCGCGAAACGACCAGTGCCAGAGCAGCCATTTGTAGAGGTAATCCTCCTCGGGCTCGAAGCTCACGTCGGTTGGGCTCGGCTTGCCTTCGTAGATTTGGTCGCCGGTGAAGAAGAGGATATCGACTCCCTGCTTCTGAACGGCTTCGACGGACTCGGCGAACGGCATCCAGAGATTCGCTTTGGACCAGCGGCCGACGACGACCTCGCCGGGCCCGGGCTCCGGCCCGGCCATATTAGCCGTGCGGCCGACGACGCCCATTCCGGTGAACCCAGCGGCGCTGATGGTGTCCTTGTCCGTAGGATCGGCCTTGATGCGGGTCTCGTAGTCGTACTGCCGGCCGTTTACGTCGCGGAAGACAACCCGGGTTTCGGCGTCGCGGCTTGCATCCCAGTTGTCCACGCGGAACTGCACGTTGAAGTCGGGCGCGGCTATTGTCTTGGGTCCGTCGACGCGCTCCCACCGGCCGGCTGCAGTGCGCAGTTCGAGGGCGGCCGTCAATCGCATTTCACTGTCTTGCGCCGGCCGCTGCGCTCCAGGCTTTGGTATCGACCGCCGGGAGCCGAGGTGGGTGAACTGGGCCGACAGCTTGAGCGTCTGGTTTGCCACGGTGTAGAGGGTCCCCGCGATGGGCCCGAATGTGCGTTCCGGACGGTGGACTAACCGGCCGCCGCCGACCTGGAATGATCGGAATGAGTCGGCGGCAGCATCGTTCCCACGGTGTGAGGCGAGAGCGATGTTGCCACGCAGCCGGGCGGAAGGCACGCCGCGCAATTCGGCGGCGCCCTTTAGAGTGGATCCATTTTCATCCCATGCCGAGAGGCGTAGATCATAATTGCCGGCGCCGGCGGGAACGCCTTCGACATACAGCAGGGTACTGTCATCGTGAGAAGCGGATGAATCGCGGACAACGGTTCTCTGATCCTCGAGGAGCGGATACCGGGCGGCGTTCGTTTCGGCTGACATGTCCCGAAAAACGAGTCCGCCGCCGGCATCCCGGACGGCAAGGATTCCTCCGCCCTTGCCTGGGAAATGGTGGACCATGGCCGCGCCGCGGTAGTCGAGTTTCCCCTCGCCGGCTCCGAGCAGGAAGCCGGTGAAATCCCCCGAGGCGGATTCTCCGGCCGATTGGAGGGCCACGGCGAGACGGAACGGCTCGGTTCGATCCGCCAGTTCGTAGGTCAGCAGGTGTGCCGTGCGGCAGGGCAGCCGTGGGTCCGCTTTCGAGACGAGCGCTCCATTGGAAGTGTGCCAATCTTGAAGGCGGTTGCACCAGATGGAGGGCCCCGCCCAGCGCCGGCCGGGCAGGCCGTCCCAATCCGCCGCCAGAGTCAGGCCAGCGGGACGCTCGACCGCCGAACCATCAGACCACCGCGCATCCTGGCCGTGGGCTTGCGGCGAACCGAAGAAGATGGCGGCGGCGAACAGAATCGTTAAGCAGGTAACTTTCATATCACGGACTCTCCAATTACGATGGCAGGACGGGAAACCGCGATCCGTGGTCTTAATGAGCCATGGTTTCGGAAAGCGGGAAAACACAAGCCGATTGTGTCATGCCCTCTCCCTGTACCGCCAGCGGGCATCGGCCCAGTGACCGATTCCGCTCGTTACGACATCATAGCGGGATTCGATAGATTGCGGTGGTATGATGTCCGAACCGGGCGGCCGCCCTGGCGGTTCCAGCGGCGTTGAACCAAGCCCCGGAGTCTTCTCAGCGCAGCGAAGGATGGTCACATGATCTCGGTCGTCAAAACCCAAAAGGGGAAGGGATTCGTCGAACTGCGCGACATGCCCGAGCCAAGGCCGGAGCCGGGTTGGGTGGTGATCGATGTGAAAGCGTGCGGCATCTGCGGCACGGATCTTCACATTCTCCATGACGAGTTCCCGTACTGGCCTCCCGTGATACTTGGCCACGAGTTTTCCGGCGAGGTGGTGGAGGCCGGCCCGGACACGCACCTGTTCCGGCCGGGAGACCGCGTGGTGGCCGAACCGCACACGGGCTCATGCGGCCACTGCTATCTCTGCCGGTCCGGCGAGATTCATATTTGCCACATGAAGCGCGCGCCTGGGTGGGGGATTCATGGCGCATTCGCCCGCTATGCCGCGATGCCGGAGCGCCTGCTCCACAGGATTCCGGATGACATGCCCTACGATGATGCGGCGGTGACGGAGCCGGCTGCTAATGGCGTCTACGACGTGCTCGACCGCGCGGGGATGATCGCCGGCGACTTCGTGGTTGTGCTGGGTCCCGGCCCGATCGGGATGGCGGCCGCGCTCGCGGCCCGGGCCGGCGGCGCACGCCAAGTGGTGGTGGCGGGCGTCGCGGATGACGAACCGGTGCGGCTGAAGATCGCCCGCGATTTGGGCTTTGACACCTTAAACGTCTTAAACGTCGCCGGAAGCGATCCAGTGGAGTACGTCCGCGATCTGACCGGCGGTTTTGGCGCGGATATCGTCGTGGAGGCGAGCGGCGCCGCCGAGGCCGTGGCGATGACGCCACATCTCGTGCGCCGCCGGGGGCGCATTTGCGTCATGGGATTGCCGTCGGAAGATCCGATTCCTTTCTCGTGGCAGGGCGCTGCGTTCAAGGTTTGCGATATCATCTTCTGCCTTTCGACGCACTATTCGAGTTGGGACCGTACCGTGCACCTTATCGCCAGCGGCCGGATGCCGGTGGGCAAGCTGGTCACGCACCGGCTTCCCTTGCAGGAATGGAAGCACGGCTTCGAGGAGATCGAGGCGAAGAGGGCGCTGAAGGTGCTGTTAGTGCCGGAGGAGAACCTATGAGCGAGCCGTCGTTCGATATCGTCTGCGTGGGCCGGAATTGCATTGATCTCTATTCGAATGAAATCGGCGCGCCGTTCCCGGACATCAAGACTTTCTCCGCGTACGTCGGCGGCTGCCCTTCCAACATCGCGGTCGGAACGCGGCGGCTGGGCTTGCGTTCGGCGATGCTGACAGCGGTGGGGCAGGACCCGGTAGGCGAGTTCGTGCTGAAGTTCTTCCAGACCGAAGGCATCGAGGCGGGCTATATCCCCTTCAAGCCCGGGCACCGCACCAGCGCCGTGATTCTGGGGATCGAGCCGCCGGACCGGTTTCCGATGGTCTACTACCGCGAGAACTGCGCGGATGCCCAATTGTCGATTGACGACGTGCTGGCCGCGCCGGTGGATGACACGCGCGTCCTGCTTATCGCGGGCACGAACCTCACCCGGGAGCCGTGCCGCAGCGCCACCATCTTCGCCGCCGAGAGGGCGAAGGCGGCCGGCGGAAGCGTATTCCTGGTGCTCGATCTCCGGGCGGACCAGTGGCACGACCTGCGGGCCTACGGGGTGAATATCCGTTCGGTTTTGCGCCTGGCCGACATCGTAATCGGAACGGGTGACGAGATCAAGGCGGCGATGCTGGTCGAAGGCATGACGGTGGCGGTCGAACACTCGCAGGTGTCGGATGCGCACGTCTCGGGCGACGAGGCCGCGGCGGTTGATGCGTTGCTTCGGACGGGCGTCGAAGCGCTGGTCATGACCCGCGGGTCGAGCGGCGCCTCCGTCCACACGAGCAGCGGCGAGGTGATCGAGGCAGAGCCTTATCCGGTGGAGATCTACAATACAATCGGCGCCGGGGACGCCTTTGCGAGCGGCGTGATCTACGGCTATCTGAAGGGTTGGGACTGGCGCCGCGCCGCGCGTATGGGAAACGCGTGCGGCGCGATTGTCGTCACCCGGCACGGCTGCGCCAACTTCATGCCGTACGAGCGGGAAGCGCTCGATTTCGTCAAGGAAGGAGGAGGATTCTGATGATGTTTGCGGGAGGAGAATTCGCCAGAATCACCGACGTGCGGGTTAACGATCCGGACTATCCTCTGCGCCACGCCAAACGGCGGCGGCGCAGCCCCAGGCTTTCCGTCGACGGCAGGCTGAACATCGTCGCCGCCGATCACCCGGCCCGCCGGATTACGGCGGTGGGCGCGGACCCGGTCGCCATGACCGACCGCGAGGATTATCTATCGCGCATTCTGCGGGTGCTTTCCTCTCAGCTTGCCGACGGCGTGATGGCGACCATGGACGTCCTCGAAGACCTTCTCATCGTGGCCGGAATGGCGGTTGACCAGGGGAAGCCCGATCCGCTCGATGGCAAGCTCCTCATTGCGAGTTTGAACCGGGGCGGGCTCGCGAAGGCGGTCTGGGAGATGGATGATCCCATGACCGGAGCGACGCCCTCCACGTGCGCCGAATGGAACCTTGATGGCGCCAAAATCCTGCTGCGTCTGTGTGATGAGGATCCAGGTTCGCTGCGAACCATGACCGCCGCGGCGCAGATGATTCGCGAAACAAACAAATTGGGATTGCCCATGTTTCTGGAACCGCTTCCAGTTGAGAAGACGGAGCGGGGATTTCAGGTGGTGCGAACCGCCGCGGCGCTGGCGCGTACCGCCGGCGTTGCTTCGGCCCTCGGAGACAGCAGCCGCTACCTCTGGCTGAAGCTGCCTTATTGCGAGGGTTACGACATGGTGGCCCGGGCGACCACGCTGCCGATTCTGTTGCTCGGAGGCGAATCGGCGGGCGACTACCGGCCGTTTCTGGAAGAGTTGACTTCGGGCCTCGCCGCCGGCCCGAATGTAAGGGGCGCGCTCGTGGGCCGCAATATTCTCTACCCTGGCGAAGCCGACCCGTTGACCGCGGCGGAGGCCGTTGGAGCGATCATTCACGGCGCATCCGGATGAGCGTTACGGCGCCGAACGCGGGCCGGAGCGGAGCTGAGCTCGCGGTGCTATCCAACCGGGCCGTCGTGATCCTTGTCGGTCTTCTCCTCGGTTCCACCACCATCAACTACATAGACCGCCAAGTGCTCTCCGTGCTTGCCCCGACGCTGCGTGATGAGTTCAGCCTGACCAACTCGCAGTACGCGGGAATACTGAACGCATTCATGGTGACCTATGCGATTGCCTTTCCCATCATGGGATGGTTGATGGACCGGCTGGGCGTCGGCCGCGGCTTGACGCTGGCGGTCTCGTGGTGGTCAATCGCCGGGATGCTGACGGCGCTGTCCCGGGGACCGGTCAGCATGGGTGCGTTCCGGTCGCTGCTGGCGATGGGCGAGGCGGGGGCGTGGCCTTCGTTCGCCAAGGCGGTCTCCATCTGGGTGCCCAAACATTGGCGGACGATGGCAATCGGAGTCTGCAATAGCGGTTCGAGCCTGGGAGCGATGATCGCTCCACCGCTAGTGGTCTTCATCTCGCGCTACTACGGCTGGAGGGGCGCGTTCTTGATCACCGGCGCGCTGGGTCTGCTCTGGGTGGCGGCCTTCCAATTGTTTCGTCACCTGCATCCGCAGATGCGGCACACCGACAAAGGGCAGGCCCTATCCACTCCCGGCGAATCGAAAGTGCGCTGGCGGACGCTGATTCGCTACCGGCAGACGTGGGCGATATTCGTGTGCCGCTTCCTCGCCGATCCCATCTGGTACTTCTACGTTTTCTGGATTCCGGAGTTTCTCGCGCGCGAGCGTGGTCTCGATCTCGCCGGCATCGGGTCAGTGGCGTGGATCCCATTCCTTGTTTCAGATATCTCGAATTTCACCACCGGATACGTGGCCCTGCGGCTGGAGCGCGCCGGATGGAGCGTAAACCGCACGCGCAAGTTTATTATGCTGCTGGGCGCCGTGGTTTCGCCGGTCGGAATAGCCGCGGCGCACAGCGCTTCGCTGTTCTGGACCATGACGTTCATTTGCGTGGCAATCTTCTTCTGGATGGGGTGGTCGGTGACCGTGCAGACGCTGGCCGCGGACTGTTTCCCCCCGCGCGCGGTCGCCTCCGTGTTCGGATTCGGCGGGACTGGTTCGACGGTGGGTTCAGTGATCAGCATCTGGCTGGTCGGCCGAACGCTCGACGTTACGCAGAGCTACCTGCCGGTGTTCCTCGGCCTCGGCTTGCTGATGCCGATCGCATTTGTCATCGGCGTTTCGCTTTTGGGCCGCGTGGAGCCGGTCGAGATGAAGTAGTTGCGGCGCGGGGCATCGAGACGTCAGAGGCCGGCAGCGCGCAGAAATTCCTCGGCGATTTCCGCGGTTGGAGCGAAGACTACCGGCTGTTTCGGTACATTCCACACCGGCGAACAACGATCGATTCCCCAAACGGTCATGCCCGCCTCTTCCGCAATTACCTGCGGCGGAGCCAGGTCGAGATCGTCGCCCGCGCCCAGGTTCGCATACACGTGTTGGCCGCCGAAGAGCGTGAGCATCACGTTTCCGCCGGCGCCGCCAACGCCGGTGGTCGACGCAACGATGCCGCTCTCCAATACCTTCCTCGCGCGTTCCCATTCCGCGGCTGACATCTTCGTGCTGAGAGGAACGCAGGACACGAAGTTGTTTGTCACCGGGAACTGCCTTCTCTTGAGCGGCCGGGCTTCGGCACGGACGAAGGAACCGCCGCGGAACTCCGTGCGCTCGCACAGCGCTCCCTCCCCCCGGATGGCGTAGGCGATGCGTCCAACGCAGTTCTCCGTCTCCGCGAGGGGGAGGTACGCCTCCGGCTGAAACACGACTCCAATGCGTGGGACGCCGGCGTCGATGTAGTGGGCTTGCACGGAGTAGGAGCTGCCGCCGGCAGCAAAGTGGTTCGTTCCATCGAGTGGATCCGCCCCTACCCACTGGGCGCCCGGCGCGGCGCTGCCGCCCGATTCCTCGAGGCGGATGGAGATGGCGGCGTCGATCGCCTTCAGACGGGTTTCAAACACCTCCCGCATGGCGGCGTCCGAGCGCATGTCGGCCTCGGTTACCAGCTCTTTCGCGTCCTTGTAGCGAACATCGAGTTCACCGGAACGGCGCACGGCAGTCACCTGAACAGCCCCGCGCGTGACTGCCTCGAGCAGGACAGCGAGTATCGAGTGGAGCTTCTCGTTCGAAGGCATTCACCTATCGTATGCCGCGGGCGAAGCGGCGGGCGTGCGGGGGGATCGGCCCGCAGTGGGAAGCTCACGCGGCCATAACGCTAGAAGCTGAGGATCACCTGCCAGATGTACGCGTGGGCGGCCTCGTCGCACTCCTCCCAGATGCGCTTCACCAAGTCCCGGTCACCCTGCAGAGGAGGCAGTTCTTTCTCGCGTTCCTCGAACGGAAAGCAGACGCCGGGGGGCGCCGCCGGCTTGACCAAGCCCGGCGCCGGTTCGCCGCCGCGGGGGGCGACGTTCACTCCTGGGGAGGAGGGGGAGGAGTAGACGCCGTACTCCCGTGTCGCTTCCACCATCGCTTTCATGTTTTCGGGGGTGGCGTCGTTCTGGATGATGGCGCTGGCGTCCATGATGTAGCCACCGTCACGGCCGAGCAGTTCGATCAGCTCCTTGCACTTGGCGCGAACCTGGTCCGGTTTCCCAATTCCCAGCAGATAGTTGGGCACTCCGCCGCTCATAGCGAAGTGTCCGCCGAGCGCCTCCTTGGCGCGGTGTGGATCGGTTTGGTCGAGGTGGAAGACGACGCTTCCCTTGGGGAGCTCGGCGAAGCGTTCCAGGTGGCCATCCCACTTGCCTTCGGCATAGAAGAGGGTCTGGTTGCCGTGCCGCCAGATCTCTTCGATGATCGGTTTCAGGGTCGGCCAGTGAATTTGATCGAAGTGGTCGTAGGAGATGAAGGGAACGCTGGTGCGGTGCATCCAAATCGGAATCGGTATCTTACCTTCGGGATCGAGCCCGGAGAGAGCGACGTGCAGAAGTTGAGGCTGCAGAGCTTCGCACGCGGCCATTACCTTTTCGGGCATGGTCTTGAGATCCATCACGAGTCCGACATAGCCGCGGAATTTGTCGGCCAGGATGTCAAGCGGCGCCTTCAGCATTCCGGCGATGGCCGATGGCGTTCCCACCTCGCTGCGCATACGGGCCACCTGCGCGCCGGCCGCGCCGAAATAGCGACTCATCGCCATGGCTCCTTTCACAAAGGAGAGATTGCCGCGGTAGGTGTTCGGCTCACCCCTGGCGGCGACATGGGCAGTGACGCGGGGCAGCCAGACCTCGTAGGCGAAGCGCGTCGGATCGGCGATGAAATCGTCATAGTCCTCGGGCTGCATGAACGCCTGTTCCGGAGGAGGTTCGCGATACTGGAATCCCATATCCGGTTCCACCTGAATGCCGGGCACGCCATAGTACTTCAGACCGATCGCCTCGGTGAGTCCGGTCCAGACCCAGATCATGCTGGGAACAGCGGCGTCCCAGTCATAGTCCTTGCACGTCCGGATCACCGCCTCGAAGGCGTTGTTGTAGTCGTGAGTCGCCTCTTGGCAGGTGTAGTCCGCGTAGCGCGCGGTGAACTCCGCGGCGAAGGGGCGAATCGGCACGCGGTCGGGCACGCCCAACCGCATGGCGGCGACGTAGCGGCCGAGCCTTTCCTGATACAGTTCCTCGATCTTCGTGGTGTTTTCGCTCATATGGGACTCTCGTATCTCAAACGGGGGATATCGTATCATCACTCGAGCCGGGCGCGGATGATGCCGGCCTTATGCGCCGCCGGGGATAGCCTGTTCAATCGATCAGTCGAAGTAGCCGCTGCCCTCGGCGAGGTGGGCGCGGCAGACCTCCTCGTTCAATTCGATTCCCAGGCCGGGTTTGTTGGCGAGTTCGTAGTAGCCGTCCTTGTAGAACCCGCCATCGCCCTGGATCAGGCTGGCCCAGTGCGGGAGTTCCACGCTGTCGGATTCGAGGGCGACGAAGGAGCGGATCGCCGCGCAAGCGTGCGCGTTGGCCACCGTGCCGACCGGCGTGCACATGTTGTGGCAGGCGAAGGTGATGTAGTAAATGTCCGCCCAGTCGGCAATCTTCTTGGTCTCGAGCAGTCCGCCGGCCTTCTGCGGATCGGGTTGAATGATATCGGAGGCCTGTTTCTCGATGAAGTCCCGCCACGTGTGCCGCGAGTAGAGATTCTCGCCGATCACCGTCGGGATGTTGCACTCGCTGGTGAAGCGGGCCATGGCGTCGGCGTTTTGCGGGGGCATGGGGTCCTCGAGGAACCACAGGTTGAGGTGCTCCACCATCCGCGAGAACTTCATGGCGTCGGCGTAGTTGTAGTTGAAGTGCAGATCGATGCCAAGCGGGTAATGTTCGCCGAGTCTTTCCCTGACCGCCTCCAGGATCTTCACCCACTGCTCCATCTCGACGGTGGTGATGCCGCGGTTCCACAGCTCCTGCCGGTACTTCGCGCCTTTGCCCGAGATGAAGAGACCGCGGCCCTCCCAGTCGAGATCGAACTTTGTCGCCCGGAATCCGTACTCGAGGGACTTCTCGGCCTCGGCTACCCACGCGGAGGGATCCGGTGTCGCCGGCGAGCCGGTGTCGTGGTAGATGAGGATCCTGTCGCGGAACTTTCCGCCGAGCAAGACGTAGACCGGCACATTGAGCACCTTTCCCGCCAAGTCCCAGAGTGCCGACTCGATGCCCGCGATGGCGCCCGAGAGAGAGCCGGTCCACGACCCGTGCCCCATTTGCGCCTCGAGCATCTTGTTGTAGAGGTAGTCCACTTGGAGCGGGTCCTCTCCGTTGAGCAGCGGCGCCAGGGAGCGGATGTGGTCGACGGCGCCGGCGCGGTTGAAGGCCTCGCCGATGCCGTAGAGTCCCGAGTCGGTCTCCACTTTCACCAGATGGGCCGGGTATTTGATCATCACCGACGCCGTTTTCACCGCGGTGATCCTGACCTTCCCGAACTCGCTTTCCGCCGCCGGCATCGCCTTCAGGATCTGCGACCGCTCGGGCAGAAAGGCCCCGAGTCCCGCCGCGGCGGCAACAAAACCTCGTCGCGTCAACATGTTCGATCCACCTCCCGCGGGAACCAGACTACCACGGGCGCTTCATCAGCGATATAGTTGGACTCACCGATGGGGAGGGAAAGATGCGAATCCGTCTTTCAATGATTGTGCTGGCTCTAGTGGCCTTGTTCATGGCCGCCCAAGAAACCCGCCACTTTTCGCTCGATGTGCGCATCCTCGACGGCGCGACCGGGAGGCCAACACCTGCCCGGGTGATGCTGAGAGGGCCGGACGGAAAGCCGGTCACAACGGAGCCTAGCGGGGCGGTCTCCGTGATGTGGGGCCGCAGCGACCGCTCCGAGGGTTACACTTTCACCGCCGGAGGGGCTTTCTACGCCGACGGCGAATTCAACGTGGCACTTCTGCCGGGCGACTACACGCTGGAGGTTTCCAAGGGTAACGAGTATCTGAAGCAGTCGCACGCTGTAGCCGCCCAACCGGGTCAGGCGCTCTCCCGCGAGGTCCGGCTCGAGCGTTGGATCAACATGCCGGAACGCGGCTGGTACTCAGCCGACGATCACATTCACCTGCAGCGAAGCCCGCGCGACGATCCAGCCATTCTCCGCTGGATTGCCGCCGAGGACCTGCATGTTGGGAACATCCTCGAGATGGGCGACTTCTTCGCCACCTACTTCACGCAATACGCGTTCGGCGCCGCCGGGCGCTATCGCGAGGGCGGTCATATTCTTTCGCCCGGACAGGAGGAGCCCCGCACGCCGGAGATCGGGCACACCATATCGCTGGGGGCGGATGAGTTCGTGCGCTTCCGCGACGATTACTACTCATTCGGCCGGGTCTTTGACCGGGTGCATGAGCTGAACGGGATCTCAGGGTTCGCGCATCAGGCTACCACCTTCCACGGGTATCGCGGCATGGTCCTGACCGCACTCGCCGGGAAGGTCGATTTCGTCGAACTCGTCCAGTTCTGTGCCGCCGATGGGCCCCTCGTCACCGAACACTACTATCATTTCCTTGACCTCGGCATTCCGCTGACGGCGCTGGCCGGCAGCGATTTCCCCTGGTGCGGCCTCGGCCCGCGCTATGGCCTCGAGACCGGTTCGAGCCAGATCGGCGACGCCCGTTTCTACACGTATCTGGGCGGAGCGCTCACCTTCGAGAGCTGGCTCGATAACGTGAAGGCCGGCCATACATTCGCCACCACCGGCCCGATCCTGGAACTCACGGTTGGAGGGAAATTGCCCGGCGACACGCTCGACGTTGCTCCGGGCGCGACGGTTCCGGCCGTCGCGCGGGCATACGGTCATCCGGAACAGGTTCCGCTGAGCGAACTCGAAATTGTGGTGCACGGGGAGGTGGCCAGCCGCGCGTCGGGCTCGCCGGATTCCCTGGTCATCGAGACCCAGCTTCCGGCGGAACAGGGTTTCTGGGTTGCCGCCCGCGCCCGCGCCGGCCGCTTTCAATACGCCCACACCACGCCGGTATACGTCACGGTCAACGGCGGCGGCTTCCGTAATCCGAAGACCCTTGGCCGGAATATCGAACTTGCCGAGTCGTACTTAAGACAGATAGAGGAGGAACTCGCGAACCCCGGAACCCGGTTGGACAACCAGGCAGCGCGGCACCGCGAAAAGCTCGAGAGCCAGATTGCCGCCGCCCGGGGGAGACTTCAGGAGATGTCGCGGCAGTAGCCGGCCCTATTCGGCTGGAGCCACTTCGAACGACAGCGTGGGAGAGGCGCAGCGTCCGCCAACAAGCCAGGTCTGGCGCCACTCGCCGGCCGAGTCCGCCCGCATGACGTCTTCGATAACCAACCGGCCGTCCGCATCGGTTCTGCCGAAGTCCTGGTTTTGGCGCCGGCCCCTGTGAAGGGCTTTCACGCGGACGGGAGCTTCGGGTTCACCGCGCACTTCCATCCGAAAGCTGTCGCCCACCTGAAAGCCGGCCCCGCCGCGGGTCAGGTTTTGGAGGCTGACTGTTGCGGTACAAGGCGCATCCTCGTCGCCGGTGACATAGAGGAAGTCTTCCTGCCTGCGGCGGTCGCCGCGGAAGGCGACGAGGCGCACATGAATGTCGCGTCCGTCGAGCGGGATGCCGGAGACCCGGGCGGAGGTGGTGGATCCCACATTGCCGCCGAAGATGTCCTCGGCATCCGCGATGCTGCCGACTTTCAGGTAGTAGCCATCTGTCTTGCCGTCTGCTTGCCAGCGGAAGGTGACGCCGGACCTTTCAAGCCGGCTGCCCGGCGGCGGAGCGATCATCTGTACGCGGCTTTCGACGGCGTCTCTGGCCAGGTCGGACAAGTAGCCGAGGGATCGCAGGGCCGCCAGGTGTTCGCTGCTTGCTTCCATATTCTCGGCGAGGACTTGTTTTGAGCCGGCGCGGCGAAAGCGGGAAAGCCGGGAGTGCAGTTCATCGAGCTGGCTGCCGTGCTGACCGCTCAAGTTCACCTGTTCACCGGGATCGGCGGCGAGGTTGTAGAGTTCGGGCCTGGGGTCGTCTTTTACCCTCACGATGAGCTTCCAGCCGTTGTTCCGGACCGAGGCCAACTGCCAGCTCAGGACGCCATAGGCGAGCCGCGGGGCCGGCTCCTCGATGGTTTCCGTGTCGGAGCGCCGGGCGACGTTCTGGCCGAAGTCCCGCTGGTCGCCATCTTGCATTCCAAACTCCGGCGGCTGTTCCAGGCCAGCAAGCCGGAGCAGGGTGGGCGCGAGATCGAGCAGGCGAACCTGCTCGGAGATGACCTGTCCCGCCGGTAGGCCGGCCGGGTAACGAAGGATGAGCGGAACCAGCAGCACTTCGTCGTAGAGCGACTTCCGGTGGCCCTTTTCGCCGTGCTCGAAGAACTCATCGCCATGGTCCGAGGTGGCGGCGACGATCGAGCTGTCGAACAGGCCCCGGCGGCGCAGGAAGTCGAACAGTTGTCCGAGGTGCTCGTCGGTGTAGCGGATTTCTCCGTCGTAGAGGGCGATAATGTGCTCCAGATCGCGGGGGGCCATGTCACGATGTACTTCCGCCGAGCCCTCAAAATCTTCACCGGTGACGGAACCTGTGTAGTGCGGGTCGAACATATTGGCGTAAGGGGCCGGGGGGCGGTAATCATAGTGAACGTCCCACATGTGCAGGAACACGAAGAACGGCCGCTCCGGTTGCGGCCGGTCCTCGATCCATCTGGTGACCGCATTGATGAGGCCCGGCGAGGTAATCTTCCGGCCGGCATTCCAGTGTCGCGGCATGGCCGAGTAATCGTCGTAGTGGTCAAAACCCTGCCAGAAGCCGTATTCCGCCTGCAGATAGGGTCCGGAGACGAAGGCCGCGGTTTCATAGCCCGCGCCGCGGAGCACTTCCGCCAAGGTGAGCGCGCCGCCGCCCAAGCGTGTGAGGTCCGAGGTTATCTGATGCTGGTGCGGCGGCAGACTGGTCATCATGGTGACATGGGAGGGCAGCGTCCAGGACGTCGGTGCGACGGCGTAGCGGTAAAGGACCCCTTCGGCGGCGAGCGCGTCAAGATGCGGACTCGTTTCGCGCGGGTAGCCGTAGCAATGCAGATGATCAGCCCGCAGCGAATCAATCGAGATGAGGAGGATATTGGGCGCTTTAGGTACCGCCACGGTGGCCGCCTGGCGGTCGAACAAACCCGCCAGCGCGCCCCCGGCGATGGCCGCCATTCCCACGCCCATCAGCGCCGCGGCGCATGCCCGGGAGAGGGCCGGGAAACTCCTGATTCGAGACATCGGCCAGAGGAGTAGCCACAGCGCGGCCACGATACCCACCCCGACGGCCAGGTT
Source organism: uncultured Solibacteraceae bacterium (assembly GCA_964468205.1). Lineage (GTDB taxonomy): Bacteria > Acidobacteriota > Terriglobia > Bryobacterales > Bryobacteraceae > CAWELS01. The sequence continues at coordinate 41,732 of CAYXVG010000029.1, forward strand.
CGCAAGTGCAGCCGACCGTGTGAGACCGGGCAGCGAAACCTCCGTGGCCAGATGCAGGAAGAACGGAGCGGAGAAAACGAGCGCCAGGCCCGGCCGGCGGTGGATTCGAGCCGCCAACGGCAGCGCCAGCAGCCCGGCGCCGAGTCCAAGAGCGAGGTTCAGGGCGGCAGCGGCGCCGAGGAAGCCAAGCAATTCGGGCAGAGAATCGATGGCGTAGAACCGGCGGAAGAAGGCCGGAAACCAGGCGGCGAAGTCCAGTTCCGTCCACATGCCGATGAGCTGGACTAGCCAAGCGTAGCCCGTGTCGCTCGGACGCCCGGATTGGTAGCGCGCCAGCAGGATCGATGCGTCGGCCAAGCCGGCAAAGATGCTGGCGGCGGAGATGGCGATCAGCATTCGCGAGCGGTGACCCCGGGCTGGTCTGGCGGTCTGCATCAGCAATTAACCAATCTACAACGCCGGTCCAGCCGACGTTTTTTGCGTGCTGGGATTGTTACCGTGCTCGTAGCACGCCTGCGCTGCCCGGCGTGTCCAGCCGGTTTGACAGTTTGGGCTGGAATTCGCTAATCTAATGAGAGTCTTAGTCTCTAACGGAGATCGTCTGTCTATGAGCACCCAGTTTCCGTCGGCGAAGTCTGTCGAGCGCACGTGGCACGTTATCGACGCCCAGGATCAAGTACTTGGGCGGATTGCCACGAAAGCCGCGGAGTTGCTGATGGGCAAGCACAAACCAACATACGCGCCTTTCCTGGACACCGGTGATCACGTGATCATCGTGAACGCCGCCAAGGTGAAGCTGACCGGCGCGAAGGAAGATCAAAAAATGTACCGGCGTCACTCCGGCTACCCGGGCGGGCTGAAAGAGACGAACGCCCGGAAGTTGCGCGAGAAGCGGCCGGATCGGATTGTCGAGATGGCGGTCCGGGGAATGCTTCCCAAGTCGAACTTGGGTAAGCAGATGTACCGGAAGCTGAAGGTCTACGCTGGCGGGGAGCATCCGCACGAAGCGCAGAAGCCCGTGGCGCTCGAGGTGTAGAAGATTTAGAACGAGAGGATTTCGAGTGGCAGCGTTAGTTCAATATCATGCAATTGGCCGCCGGAAGAGCGCCGTGGCCCGTGTATTCCTGCGCCAGGGAAGCGGTACCATTACGGTCAACGGACGGCCGTTTGAAGAGCACTTCAAACTTGAGCAGTCCCGCGTGATCGTGCGCCAGCCTCTGCTGGCCGCGGAGATGTCGGACAAGTTTGATGTTTTGATGAATATCGCCGGCGGCGGGTCCACTGGTCAAGCCGGTGCGGCCAGGCTCGGGATCGCCCGTGCGCTTTGCGATTTTAACTCCGAACTTCGCGGTAAGCTGAAGTCGCTTGGTTTTCTGACCCGGGATCCGCGCAAGCACGAGCGAAAGAAGTATGGCCAGCCGGGCGCCCGCAAGCGGTTCCAGTTCTCGAAGCGATAGTTTTTTGACCTGTGGGTAATAGGAAGTTGATGACGGTCAGCGGGAGGGAACGATGTTGACCTGTTTCGGCTTACAACCCGCTATCTGCGTATAGCCGGACTGCAAATCCCGTTTGGAACGCGGTCTGGGATTCGGAAGTAGCGAAAAGGAGGCAATTTTGCCGTCAATCACAATGAAAGAACTGCTCGAAGCAGGCGTTCATTTCGGGCACCAGACCAAACGCTGGAATCCGAAGATGAAGGAATATATCTTCGGCGAACGCAATGGTATCTACATTATCGATCTCCAGAAGACCTTGAAACTTTTCAAGGATGCGATGCGGTTTGTGACCGAGCAAGCCATGGAGGGCAAGAAGGTGCTCTTCGTCGGGACTAAACGGCAGGCGCAGGAGGCGATTGCGGAAGAAGCCAGGCGTTGCGGTATGTTCTTCGTGAACCAGCGCTGGTTGGGCGGACTGTTGACCAACATGGTGACCGTCGAGAAGTCCATCAAGCGGCTGAAAGAACTCGAGGAAATGGCCGAGGAAGGCTCCTACACCGGGCGCGCGAAGAAAGAGGTTATCCGGCTCGAGAGGGAGCGGAAGGCGCTCGATTCCAACCTGGCCGGCATTAAGGACATGGATGGACTCCCGGAGGTCCTCTTCGTGGTGGATTCCAACAAGGAGTTGATCGCCGTCCGTGAGGCGCGGAAATTGAAGATCCCGGTGGTGGCAGTGGTTGACACCAACTGCGATCCTGACGTGGTCGATTACGTGATTCCCGGCAATGACGATGCTCTGCGCGCGATCCGGCTATTTGCTTCGAAGATCGCCGACTCGGTGGTCGAAGGCCGGAATCTGGCCACCGAACAGGATTTTGCCGCGGCCCAGGAGGCGATGCCTACCAGCGAGGCCGGCCCGATTGCGGGCGAGGATGCGGGCATCGCCGAAGACTACAGCCGCTTCATGGATCCGGAATATTCCGAGCAATTGATGTCGGAAAGCCTGAGCCTGTTCAGTGTCGGCGAATTGGCGAAGAAGAACGCAGGGGCGCGGGATGAAACGCCTGCCAAAGAGGCTTCCGAAGAAGCCGAGGAAGCGCCTGCCGATGTGCCTGCAGAAGCGCCCGAGGCCGAAAAGTCACAACAAAACCCGTAAGGCGAACGGTTTATTCGACTAATCCAAATTCTGAATAGCAGACGAGAATCATCATGGCGGAAATCACTGCAGCACTGGTCAAACAACTACGCGAGCGCACCGGCGCCGGGATGATGGATTGCAAGAAGGCTCTCGTGGAGGTGGGTGGCGATCTCGAAAAGGCAGAGGTCTACCTCCGGAAGCAGGGTGTCGCGAAGGCCGACAAAAAAGCGTCCCGGGCTACCAAACAAGGCATTGTCGGCACCTACCTGCATCCGGGATCGCAGCTTGGCGTGATGATCGAGGTTAACTGCGAATCCGACTTTGTGGCGCGTACCGACGATTTCCAGGAATTGGTGCACGACCTTGCGATGCAGGTCGCCGCGGCGGATCCGATGTTCGTGCATCGGGACGAAGTCACCGCGGAGGTTCTTGACAAGGAGCGCGAGATCGCACGCGACCGCGCGCTGGCCGAAGGCAAGCCGGAGAAGATCGTCGACAAGATCGTCGACGGCCGGCTGAACAAGTTTTACGAGGAGATCTGCCTGCTCGAGCAACCGTTCATCAAGGAGAACAACACTTCGGTGGAAGAGTTGATCAAGCAGAAGATCGCCAAGCTTGGCGAGAACATCTCGGTAGCCCGCTTTGCCCGGTTCAAGGTTGGAGAGACCGCGGCGGAGGAGCCAGCCGAAAGCGCATGAGGACAGGCGCCCGCCGCGGCAGTTGGCCGGCTGGAGCGGGTTCCACGGCGCGGAAACAGGTCCGCAGTCTATTGATCTCCAGTATGCGCAGCCGCGTATCCGGCCGCAATCCGGCGGTGAAACATTGTAGAATCGCTCCTTGACCATGCCGAAGTACGAGCGCATCCTTTTGAAACTCAGTGGCGAGTCGCTGGCGGGCGACGGCAAAGTAGGGATAGATCCCATTTCGATGGACTCCCTCGCCGGGGAGATCGCGGCGGTTTCGCGGGCCGGTGTGCAACTTGGGCTTGTTGTAGGGGGCGGGAACTTCTTCCGCGGCATCAACGCCGCGGCTCGGAACATGGACCGGGTTACAGCCGATCACATGGGCATGCTGGCCACTGTGCTGAATGCGTTAGCGCTGCAGGACGCCCTCGAGAAGAAGAACATTGAAACCCGCGTGATGACGGCCATTCAGATGCGGCAGGTGGCCGAGCCATATATTCGCCGCCGGGCCCTGCGGCACCTGGAAAAGGGCCGCATTGTGGTGTTCGCGGCCGGCACTTCCAACCCCTATTTTTCCACCGACACGGCGGCCACCCTCCGGGCCCTCGAAATCCGCGCGCAGGTGGTGGCCAAGGCCACGCGCGTGGACGGCGTCTACGACAAGGACCCCGAGAAACACGCCGACGCCGTAATGTTCGAGGAAATTTCTTTTCATGAAGTGTTGTCGAAGTCACTCCGCGTAATGGACGCCTCGGCAATTGCGATGTGCCGCGACAACGAACTGCCGATACTTGTTTTCAATCTGACCGTCAGCGGCAATATAATGCGAATGGCGATGGGCGAAACCATCGGCACACTGATTCACTAAGCGAGCGAACCGACATGTCAGATCTCGGATCAACAGTTGACGAAATCAAGAAGAATACGAAAACTCGAATGAGGAAAGTGCTGGAGGACCTTGCCCACACAATGGCCGGCATCCGCACCGGCCGCGCGTCGGTAGGCCTGCTGGATGGAGTGAAGGTGGACTACTATGGAACGCCGACCCCTCTCAACCAGCTAGCGACGCTTCATGTTCCCGAGCCTTCCATGATCACCGCCCAGCCCTGGGATGTTTCCCAGATCGGCTCGATCGAGAAAGCGATCCGGTCCGCGGACCTGGGTCTAAACCCCTCCAACGACGGGAAGATCATCCGGATCCCCATCCCGCCGCTGACCGAGGAACGCCGCCGCGAACTCGTCAAGCACCTGCACTCGATCACTGAGGATCATCGCGTGGCGATCCGCAATATCCGGCGCGACGCCAACGACAGCCTCAAGAGTCTTTTCAAAGACAAAGTCATCACCGAAGACGAGGACCGCAGAGGTCACGATGACGTCCAGAAGCTCACCGACGAGTACATCCGGAAGCTCGAAGACGCGGCGAAGAGCAAAGAAGTGGAAATCATGACAGTCTGATTTTCCCGGACGGGAGAGGCAGCGAGGACCGCTCCGCTCAACTTGCGGCCAACCATCCTCGCCTCAGATCCGACCATCCACCACTCAAGACCGGAACCCTCTTCCCGGCTGCGGTGTCTACTGTTACGAACGGGTACCCGCCGGCCGGCGCCCCGGCTCACGAACAACTCTGTAATCGGCCCCTGGACAAGGGGCCGGGAAGGGAACTGCCATGTTCGAAGAGTCGCTTGTCCGGTCCGCCGGCGGGGCGCGCAATCCCCTCGCCTTTGCCGCTTCCGTGGTTTTGCAGGTGTCATTGATTGGTCTGCTGGCCGTCGGTCCCCTGTTGTCCACCTCCGAGACGCCGTCCGTTTGGCTCAGCGGGATTCTCCGTGCCCCATCCGTGCCAACCTCCCCGCCTGCAAAGCCTGGTCAAGATGTGTCCGCCGGCGCCACGGAGGTGGCGCCCCGCCAATTTCAGGAGGAGAGGCTGTTGCGGCCCAGTGAGATCCCGAAGGAAGTCGCGTTGATCGCTGATACGGATCAGCCGCCGGCCCTCTTCACCGGCCGGGGTGCGACGGCTGGATCCGGGCCGCCGGAGGGAATGCAAGGAATCATCATCGGGGCCATTCCCGGTGACTCTGGTTCGATCCCGCTACCTCCCCCAGTGCCTCTCCCGCCAGCGAACCAGATGCTCGAACAGCCCAGTGAGCCGGAGACGCCAAGATTGATTCGGGTGGGAGGCAAGGTGAAGCCGCCGGTGCTCCTCACAAGCGTGGAGCCGGTCTACCCGAGACTGGCACTTCAGATGAGAGCGTCCGGGACTGTCCGTCTCGAATGCATAATTGGCGTGGATGGCCGGCTAGCCAGCATTCGCGTGGTATCGGGACACCCCCTGCTGGCGCAGGCCGCCCTCGAGGCTGTCCGCCAGTGGCGTTACCAGCCGACCACCCTGAACGGAGAGCCGGTCCAGGTGGCGATGCGGGTGCGGGTGACCTTTCGGCCGCGATAGCCGCGCCCTGTCACGCCCCGCCGCCGGTGTATACTACGGTTTCTCCGGGAATGAACCTGCTACTCGCGGCGAACTGTTTTCCCCCCGTTGTGGGCGGAGCCTCGGTCGTCTACGAAAACCTTTGCCGCGTGCTCCAAAAAGAGATCTCGGTCCTCACGGCCTGGCGCCATTCGGGATCCGGTCAGGAGATTGCGGGTTGGCGCGAGACCGATGCATCGCTTCCATGCGAGGTGAGGCGCATCGAAGCGATGCGCACGGCTCCCGTCCGGCGCGCCGGAGTATGGAGCCGCGCCGGCGGATGGCTCGCGGAGAGGCGGTTGCGCGGCCGGGTGCTGGCCGCCGCCCGAAGGATGGTTGTGGAGTTGCAGCCCAATGCGTTCTGCGTTGGGGATCTGTATTCTCTATCCTGGTTAGGCCTCGCGCTCCGGCGGGAATACGGCCTCCCGCTGATCGTCTATGCTCACGGAGATGATGTCTCGAGGTGGACCACTTCCCGGCTTTACTCGCGCGAGGCTCGGAACGCCATCGGAAGCGGAGAGGCGGTCATCGCCGTCAGCTCTTTTGCCAAAAGGAGGCTGGTCGAGTTTGGAGCCCTGGAGGACCGTGTGCGGGTTCTCACCAACGGCGTCGACGCCGAAAGGTTCCGGCCGGCTCCGCGAGACGAGAAACTTCTCGCCCGCCACGGTGCGGCGGATCAGAAGGTGTTGCTTACCGTTACACGGCTCGAGGAGCGCAAGGGAGTGGATATCGCTCTGCGCGCGTTGCCCAGAATCCTCGAGGTCGAACCGGAAACACACTATCTCATTGTGGGCGACGGCTCGCAGCGAACACGGCTTGAACGGCTTACGGCCGAACTCGGCCTGGGCGGGCGGGTTACTTTTCTTGGCGCACTCCCGCACGAGTCCCCCGAACTTCTGGGTTACTACCAGAGCTGCGACCTGTTTCTGATGCCGAACCGGCAACTGAGCAGCGGTGAGGCTGAGGGATTCGGGTTGGTATTCATGGAAGCGAGCGCCTGTGGAAAGCCAGTCATCGGCGGCCGGTCCGGAGGAGCGGTGGATGCGGTGCGGGACGGGGTCACGGGCCTTTTGGTGGACGGCTCCGCTCCGGAGGAGGTGGCCAATGCCGCACTCCGGATACTCGGCGATGCCAGGCTGGCGGGGCGATTTGGCGAGAGTGGCCGGACGGCCGCCGAACAGGCGAGTTGGCCCCGCAAGGTAATGGAATTCCGTGAGATCTGCGAGGACGCGATTCGACTTGCGCGGCCGGTGCATTAACAGATGGCCGGCGAACAGGTCGCGGGAAAAGTGTGCCGGCGGTCAAGGCCGCCGGGCGAGCGTACACCTAGCGAATTCGTTCGTCGCGATCGAGCTTGCCGTCGCGAATATGCAGCACGCGATGCGCGTGCATGGCGATATCGTGCTCGTGGGTGACGAGAATGATCGTATTGCCGGCCTGATGGAGCCGATCGAACAGCGCCATGATTTCCGTGCCGGTCGCCGAATCGAGGTTTCCGGTTGGTTCATCGGCGAGCAGAATCGATGGGTCATTAACCAGAGCTCGGGCGACCGCCACGCGCTGGCGCTGTCCACCGGAGAGTTCGCTCGGCTTGTGGTGCATGCGCTGTTCGAGGTCCACCTGCTGAAGCGCCGTCTGCGCCTTCTCTTCCCGGACGGCGGAGGGAATCCCGGCGTAGATCAGGGGCAGCTCCACGTTGTGGAGCGCCGAGGCCCGGGGCAGCAGGTTGAAAGTCTGGAAAACGAAGCCGATCTCCTTGTTGCGGATCCGGGCAAGCTCATCGTCATCCATGTCGCTGACCAGCCGCCCGGAGATGTAGTACTCGCCTGAAGTGGGTGTATCGAGGCAGCCAATCAGGTTCATCAGCGTCGATTTCCCCGAACCGGACGGGCCCATAATGGCCACATACTCGCCCTTCTGTATCTGGACCTCCACCCCGTCAACGGCATGAATCTCCTGATCACCCATCACGTAGGTTTTACGCAATTTGTAGGTCTGGATGACGACTCCGTCTCGCTTGAGCTGTTCTCCTCGGTCGGTCAACGTTCCGGCTGCTTCTGCCATAAATTACCTCTGCTTCTCTATTAGGCGTTATGGGGCTGTGAGGGTGTTACACCCGCGCTCATGAATCGGCGGCGCCCTTTTTGTTGTCAATCTTAACCCTGGCCTCATTCCGGATCGTACGAATCACCTTGTAGCTCCCGGTGATAATTTCCTCGCCATCGGAGAGCCCGTCCAGCACTTCGATGTCCGTGGCCCCAGTGATCCCGGTTCTAACCTCATGGAATACGGCCTTCTCGCCTTCGATGGCAAACACGCCCTGCAACTCTTTCTTACGTTCCTCCTCGCTCAATTGTTCCACCGCATTCGCGTCTTCGCCGTTTCCGTTTTCGGCCGCTGCCAGAAGATCGCCCTTTTGCCGGACAGTCAGAGCCTGGATTGGGATGCTCAGAACATTCTGCCGGGTCGCCGTCGTGATCTTGGCAGTGCAGGAGAGCCCTGGGCGGATCTCCGCGGGCGGATTCTCGAGCGCGATTACCACTTTGAAATCCTTGGCTTCCTGGCTCGATACCGCACTCTGCGATGCAGCCAAGCCGGTGGACCGGAGGATCGCCGTGTTACCGATCTCGATCACGCGGCCTTCAAATGTCTTGTCGGGCATGGCGTCGATCGAGATGCCGGCGGTTTGGCCCAACTCGACGTTCACGATGTCGGTCTCGTCCACCTTAACTTCGGCGGTGATCAAGGACATGTCGGCGATGGTCATGATCAGACTGGCAGGCGAGTTCTGAATGCCGGGCACCACCGTCTCACCAACCCTAACCGGGAGATTCGTGACCACGCCATCAATGGGGGCGGTGGCGAAGGTGCGCTGCAACTGATCGCTTGCCTGGGTGAGATTGGCATTGGCAAGGGCAACGCGCTTCTCTGCCGCCGCGAGTTGGGAAGCGACTTGCGCGCGCTGCGCCTGGGCCTGCATCTTACGCGCCTCCGCCTCGCGAAGAGCGGCGGAGAAGGCGTCGAAATCGGCCTTGCGCTGGTCGAACTCCTGCTGGGCGATCAGCCTCTCCTCGCTCAACTGTCTGGCGCGGTCGAAGCTGATGCGCGCGCGCTCGAGTTCGGCGGCGGCGCGTTCAGCGGAAGCTTGTACCGTACGCAAATTCTCGTCCGCTGCCCTGAGGGACGCCTCGGCCGCCGCTACATCGGCCTCGGCTGAACTGAGTTGGGCGCGCTGGGCGGCCACCTGTGCTTCAGGTTGCACGGATTCGAGCCGTGCCAGCAACTGGCCCTTCTTCACATCTTGGCCCTCGACGACATTGATACCGACGATCCGGGCCGGGCCCATCGTATTGGCCCCAATGTTGATGTAGTTCCTGGGTTTGATCTCACCCGAGGCGGTCACGATCGCGGTGAGATCCTGGCGAATCACCTTTCCGGTCTGGACGGTGACGACACCCTTCTTGCTATATTGAATTCCGCCAATCACGCCACCCGCGATTACCAGAAGAACGACAATTAGTATCAGGACTTTCCACTTGGTCTTCACATGACTCCTCAAAATCGGATGACCGGGTTCGGCCACCGTATCCACAAATTCATCCTAGCACGCACCTTTTTAGCCTCCTTGAACCGGGGCTACCGTCTTTACGCGCGGCGGGCGAATTTCTTGGCAAAATGAGCGGGTTATCGTGCCGGGCAGCGGGCCAGAAGGGCTACCATGCTTGCCAGTGGCGGATTCGGCGGGCTGCTAGACTCCAGATATGGCGCAACGGATTCTGGCTATTCATGCGCATCCGGACGATTGTGAGATTCTGGCCGGCGGCACACTCGCGCTTCTCTCCGCCGAGGGCCATGCCATTACCATCTGTACGCTCACTCCTGGCGACTGCGGCGCCGTCAATCAGCCTCCCGAAGTGATTGCCCGCATCCGGCGGGCCGAGGCAAAGGCTGCCGCCGACTTGCTTGGCGCGGACTACGTTTGCGCCGGCTTCCGCGACCTGAACGTATTCAGCGACAACCCCTCCCGGCGCCGCGTGTGCGCCGTTCTTCGCGCCGCCCGTCCGAATATCGTGCTCACGGCGTCACCAGTCGACTACATGTGCGACCACGAGGCGGCCAGCGAACTTGTCCGCGATGCCTGCTTCGGATCGCCGGCTCCGAACTACGACACCTCCGACTACGGAAACGCGCCGCCGCTCCCGGCCATTCCGCACCTCTACTTCATGGATCCGATTGCTGGAGCCGACCGCGCCAACCGGCCCGTGGTTCCGGACTTCCTGGTGGATGTGACGGAGGTAATGGGGAAGAAGCGCGAGCTTCTGGCCTGCCACGAGTCACAGCGGGAATGGCTCCGGGCGCAGCACGGCATCGACGAGTACCTCGACGCGATGGAGCGGTGGACGCAAGGCCGGGGGAAGATCGCCGGGGTGGCATATGCCGAGGGTTTCCGGCAGTACACCGGACACCCTTATCCCACGGCGCCAGCGCTACAGCAATTGCTGGGACGGTACTTGCGCACCGGAGGCGAGGCTGGCGCGCCCTCCGGCCCGGCGCACTGAAGCTCGGGCCACCACTGCTTCATCCCCACCAAGGCTCGTCTGGCTTCATCTGGCCGCGGATGAAATCCATGTCGAGATCGAGACCGAGGCCCGGTAGCTCCGGTACCTGCAGTTGTCCGTTCTTCACCTCGTAGGCCGGTGTCGCCATCATCTGCTCGGGCAGGCGCTCCGGCCGGCCGAGGGCGCTCTCGGTCTTGTAGAAATTGTGGATGGCCCGGGCGAAGTGGCCGCTTGCAGCGCATAGGACGATTGTGCCCACGTTGTGCAGCGCTACCGGTGTCCGCGTCAAGGCCGCGTAATCGGCGATCTTCTTGACTCCGGTGAATCCGCCGGCAAAAGCAAGGTCGGGATGCACGATGTCGGCTGCCTGGTGGTCGAGGAAAGGGCGGAATCCCGACACCATCTCCAGCTTCTCGCCGGTGAGGATCGGCACTCGTGTCGCTCGTTTGAGCGCCATCCATCCCTCGGAAAAGGGGACGTTGAGCGCGTCTTCGTAAAACAGCGGATTCATCGGCTCAACGGCCTTGGCTACGGCGATCGCGCTGGGCGTATCGAATTCATTGTGGCAATGCACCGCGATGTCAATCTCATCGCCAACCCCCTCGCGCAGGTTCATGAAGGCGTTATGCACATTCCGGAGCTGCTGATTGCCCAGGGTGTTCGCGTAACGGGCGACGCGGACGCCGGCAATGCGGTCGATGCCGATCTTGAAGGCGTTGAACTGTTCATCGGCGGAGCGGATTCTCGCGGCCCACTCGCGGCAGTTCGCCTTGTCGAGCGGGTCTTTCAAGCCGACGCCGTGGGAATACATGGGAACCTCGTCGCGAAACGGTCCCCCCAGAAGCTTGTAGACCGGCATTCCGGTTACCTTTCCGGCAATGTCCCACAACGCCATGTCGATTCCGCTGATGGTCGGAATGTGCGCCATGTAGGTGTGCATGATCGTGGACATGTTATGGAAGTGCCGTTCGATGGAAAGCGGATCCTGCCCTTCGATCCGTGGCCGCATCGTTTCGATTCGCGCCCGCGCCATGGGGCCGCTCGAACCCGCTTCGCCATAACCCGTTACCCCGCCGTCAGTTTCGATCTTAATCAACGTGTTGTTGGCTCCAAAGCGCAACTGCATCGCCTTGATGCCGGTGATCTTGAGCTGCTTCTCGTACGGGGCGGCGATCGCCCGGTAACGGGCGAGCCAAGCGCCGGCCGGCACGGCGGCCGCGATCCGGAAAAGATCTCTTCGAGTTATCATGTCGATACTCCTGTCGTCATATCCTAACGTTTGTCCCGTTCGACTGGCGGCAGGTCATCCCGCCTCAGTCCTGTCAAGAGACGTCGAGCCGGGCGCCCGCCCCAGCCTGTCAAGCGCCGTCTAGCTGACCGTCACTTCTTCCATCCAGATTCCGTGAATGTTACATCTCTCATGCGCCACCAGCTTCGCCGGGACCGAGGACAGCTCGAAGGTTGCCACGGCTTTCTCCGCTCTGGCCTGGAACTCCTGCTGTCCCAGAACGTTACCTTCGCCATCCATGAGCTTGATCCACTCGATGTAGTGCGGTATCTCCGCATCCATCACATGATTAACGGTCACGGTCACCTTCAATCCGCCATCGGTCTTTTCGTACTCGATCACCGGGACGTGGCCCGACTCCTTGCCCTCCCATGCGCCGGGATCGTCCTTCGTGAACACCGGCTCCTCCGCCTTCGAAGGGGCTTCCGCGGCCTCTTCCGTGGCCGCCGGCTCCTGGCCGGCCTTACAACCACTGAAGAGAACGGCAATGGAGCCGCCCGCCATCCCCGCCAAGAACGCCAGAAAACGATTCCGTGTCATATGTTGTCCCTCACTCCGTTTCAGATCTGGAAATAGGATTTGATATCCGTTCGCAATTCTACTCCAGATGGCAGCCGCGGGAAAGGCCGCTTTTCGGCTCCATTACAGAGAAGACCGCCGGCCTCACACCGCGCGGCGGACCGTGGTTTCGCTGGAGCGCGGCTCGTGCTGGCTCCAAAAGTTGGCCAGCGTGGACGCCGCGATGTTCATCCAGGTTCCGAAGATCAGGGGCGCCAGCGCCGCGGCTTGGCTTTGCAGTACATCGTAGGCGAGCCCCACGCCCAAGCCGGCGTTCTTCAGCCCGACTTCGATCGTGATGGCGCGGGTGTCCGCGTCAGTGAGGCGGAGCGCTTTCGAAGCTCCCCAACCAAGCAACAGCCCCAGCGTGTTGTGAGCGATGGTGGCGGCAAAGAGGGCTGGGCCGATGGTCAGCAGGTTCGGTTTGTTATGCGCGGCCACGATGACGATGTAGAGCATGATGGAGGTGAGCGAGAGTTTCGGCAGCACCACCTCCATCCAGTCTTCGGGCCCGTTGTAGCTCGCCACCAGCATCTTGGTGAGCGAGACGGCGGCCACGGCCCAGGCCACCAGCACCAGGCCCGACTGCAGCGACTGCGCCACCGCCGGGAAGGGGACGAACACCAAAGCCAGCCCGCCCAGGAAGCAGAATGCGGCGAGGGCCATCAGGTTGGACGCAACCCGGAACCAAGCCAGGTTCCCGTACAGGATTTTGTTGCACATCAGCCCCGCGCCTACCGGCACGAAAATCATGTTCACGATGCTGATCATCATTCCGAGCACGTTGACCTCGATCAGCTCTCCGGCCAGCAGCTTCATCAGCGGCGGAGTGACGAACGGGGACATGATGGTCGCCAGAGTGGTGATGCTCATCGAGAGCACGAGATTCCCCTTGGCCAGGTACGTCATCACGTTCGACGCCACGCCGCCGGGGCAGACGCCGATCAGGATGACGCCGGCCGCTACCTCCGCCGGGAACCGGTAGACGTTGATGATGATGACCGCGGCGAGGGGCATCAGAACATAGACAAGCGCCGTGCCGAGAAAAATCTTCAGCGGATTGCGGAACTCGCGGGCGAAGTCGCCCAGGTTGAGCTTCGTGCCCATCCCGAACATGATGAGCTGGATCGACGGTACGATCAGGACCTTCGTGTCGAATCCCCAGTCGGTGAAGATCTCCGGGTAGAAGAGGGCGAAGGCGACCCAGGCGAAGATCTGAAAGGTGAAGGACAGGCCCTTCAGTTTCGCGGTGAAGCTGACGCAGTACGCGAAGGCGTAGAACATCAGGAAAAGCACCAGCCCCGAAACGGGCAAGCCGGCGTTTCCCGATGCGGCCAGCAACGTCTCGGCAATCAGGAGAAGCGCCGCGATGCCCAAGTACATCCGGCTGCTGCTTTGTTCGGTCATTGCACCCCCCTTGGCCTCAATGCTGAATCAGGCATGGTGTCGCGAACCCGTGTGGCCGGGGTTTACGAAGCGACAGCCTCCTTGCCGGTCCACCGGTAGCTTTTCCCGGTGCGGATGGCGAGTACGCCAAGCAGCAGTGGAAGAGTGGAGTAAACCCCCGTTTCCATATCCGTAAGAGGCTTCTCCCGCGACTTCACGCAGTCGAGAAAATTACGCACATGCGCCCGGTCCGCGGGCTGGCCGTGATGGCGGAAAGTGATGTTCGCGTTCTCATGGGCTGGCAGCGGGGCCGGCTCCCCGCGCCGCGCCCGCCGCGGGGTCGCCTTGTACGTGTAGCTGCTGCGGTTCACATGCAGGGATCCGTCGCTTCCGTAGAAGTAATTGCCGCTCGTCGCGTCAAACTCCGCATTCGGCATGTAGCCGTTGGTGAACGACATGATGAAGCGGTCGTACTGCCAGCTAATCATGAAGGAGTCCGGAAGCTGGTCCTTCTCGGGAACATCGGCCACGACGTATTGCGCCGAAGCGGTCACCGTTAGGGGCTCACGCGCGTGCAGGTACCAGTGGACGACATCGCCGATATGCACGCCCTGGTCGGTGACGATTCCTCCCGCGTAGTCGTAAAAAGCGCGCCAGAAACGATGGCGGCCGCGCGTGTAGCCATGCCGCGGCGCTGGTCCCTGGAAGAGCTCCCAGTCCAGGTCCGCCGGCGGATCCGTCGGTTCCTCGTGAGGCGTATTGTAGCTTCCCCGCCAATGCAGCGCGGCGTGATAGATGGCGCCGAACTTGCCTTCGTGCACCATCTTGGCGCAGCGCTGGAAGTGGTCCCAACTGCGCTGCTGCAAGCCCACCTGGACGACGCGTTTGTACTGATTCGCCGCGTCGATCATGGAGAAGCCTTCCGCGATATGGCGGCAGGCCGGCTTCTCCACATACACGTCCTTGCCTGCCCGGCACGCTTCAATCATCATCGCGGCGTGCCAGTGGTCCGGAGTGGCGACGAGCACGACATCAATGTCATTGCGCTCGAGCACCTGGCGGTAGTCGACGCAGGTCTCCACCTTGCCGGGCAACTTCTCCGCGGTCTCGTCGCGCCGCGGCTGGTATGCGTCGCACAGAATGGCTACCTGGCAATCGTCGTTGCCGGCGAGCACCGTCGCCATGTAGCTGCCGCGAGTGCCCGTGCCGATTACCCCGGCGCGGATTCTGTCGTTGGCTCCAAAGGCTGACCGGGACATGGCGGCGGTCAGCCCGGATCCGATTAGAAACGAACGTCTGTTCATCATTGTTATGCAGGACTCCTGGTTGCGATACCTCGAAAACCTATCACGGTCCGCGCCGGGGTACAACTGCGCGTCGGGCTGTGCACGGCTCAGTATACTCGTAGCTGATGTCGCGCATGACGCCGCCGCTCATGAGAATTGATTCGAGGTCCGCCCGCGTGCTGGCCGTCTTTCTTGCCGCCGCCCCGGCCTCTTTGGGCGCCGATGCGCCAGGGCGGCTCGAGTACAATAATCCCGGCCTCACCGTGGACCTCGGCGTGGGGCTCTGGGCCCAGCCTTTCCCGTTCGACTACGATGGCGACGGCGACCTCGACCTGGTGGTGTTGAGCGGCGGAAAGCCCGATGCGGGCATCTATTACTTCGAAAACACCGGGTGCCAAGGCGAACCCTGCAAGATGCCCGTTTTCGAGCCGCCCGTCCGGAAGCCCGGGTACCAGAGGAACGCTCAGATCTCCATTCTGGAAGATGGATACCGCATTCTGACGCCCGGCCGGGAGCACCCGCTTTTTCTCGATCGCGGCCTCGACGATGGGGCTCCGCTGCCGCTCGCAACCAGCGATGTCCACACCGCCAGCGGGCGGATACGCGCAGACCAATGGCGCTATGCAGACTATGACGGCGACGAGGATCTCGACCTGATTATCGGAATCGGCGACTGGACCAGCTACGGATGGGACGACGCCTACAATGATCAGGGCGAGTGGACCAACGGCCCGCTCCATGGGTACGTCTATCTCGTTCGCAACGAAGGGACAAATGACGCACCCCGATATGCCGCGCCCGGGAAAGTACTCGCCGGCGGGAAACCGGTCGATGTCTACGGCATGCCGAGTCCGAACTTCGCCGATTTCGACGGCGACGGCGATCTGGATTTGATTTGCGGTGAATTCCTCGACGGTTTCACCTATTTCCGGAACATTGGTTCGCGCGAGCAGCCTGTTTACGAAGAGGGGCGCCGGTTGCCGGTCGCCATGGATCTCGAAATGATCACCCCCGTGGCCGTGGATTGGGACAGTGACGGCGACCCCGATCTGATCTGCGGAGACGAAGACGGCCGCGTCGCCTTCATCGAGAACACCGGAGTGGGCGACGGTGATATCCCGCTGTTTCATCCGCCGCGTTACTTCCGCCAGAAAGCGGACGAAGTGAAGTTCGGCGCGCTGGTCACCCCTGCCAGCGTCGATTGGGACGGCGACGGCGACGAAGATCTGATTTGCGGTAATTCGGCCGGCTACATCGGCTTCATCGAAAATCTGGACGGCGGCAACCCGCCCCGGTGGGGCGCGCCTGTCAAGTTGCGGGCTGACGGCGTTCCCATCCGGATTCAGGCCGGCGCGAACGGCTCCATTCAGGGCCCCGCCGAAGCCAAGTGGGGCTACACGACCCTCACCGCGGCCGATTGGGACGCGGACGGGCTGCCCGACCTTGTGGTGAACTCCATCTGGGGCAGAATTGTCTGGTTCCGGAACATCGGCACACGTTCGCGGCCGCGGCTTGCGGCGGCCCGCCCGGTGCTCGTCGACTGGGGAGGGGCGCCGCGCTCGCCGGAATGGAACTGGTGGAGACCGGCTGCTGACGAACTGGTCACGCAGTGGCGCACCACTCCCGTGGCAGCGGACTGGAACAATGACGGACTCGCCGATCTGATCGTGCTGGACCATGAAGGCTATCTGGCGCTATTTGAGCGGCGAGCGGACGGATTGCTAGAGCCTGGCCGCCGCGTTTTCACCGGCGAGGGCGGAGCTGAGTTCAAGGGAAGGCATGAACCGGTTTCCTCGGGCCCTGGGCTTCTTCGTCTCAACACGGGCCGCGCGGGGAGGAGCGGCCGCCGCAAGCTCTGTCTCGCCGATTGGGACGGCGACGGCAGACCGGACCTGATGGTGAACAGCGTTAGTATCAACTTCCTACGAAATCTTGGGGATGGGCGCTTTCGGGACATGGGACCGGTGACCTCCCTGGAGTTGGCCGGACACACCACCAGTCCCACCACGGTGGATTGGGATGGCGATGGAGCACGCGGCCTGCTGATAGGAGCCGAGGACGGCTTCCTCTATTACGTACCGAATCCGAACGGAGGCGCCCGGCGATGAAGAGGTTCCCTGTTGCCACTCGTGCTCTGGCCGCTCTCGGAGCCGTGATGCTCTTTGCCGGCGCCGCGCCAGCCGCGGCCCCGAACATCCTGCTGATCCTGGCAGACGACATGGCCTGGTCTGACCTCGGCTGCTACGGCAGCGCGGCGTGTGAGACGCCGCGGCTTGACCGGTTGGCGGCGGAGGGCATGCGTTTCACTGACGCCTATGCCGCCGCGCCGCTTTGCTCACCCTCGCGAGCCGCTCTGCTGACGGGAAAGTCTCCGGCCCGCCTCGGGTTCGAGTTTGTCACCAAATGGGAGACGGATCGCCCGATTCAATGGCCGGAGCACAAGGTGAAGCCGCCGCCCTACAAGCTCAATCTGCCACTCGATGAATTGACCATCGCCGAACTGCTCGGCGATGCCGGCTACGAGACGGGGCTGGTGGGCAAGTGGCACCTGAACTCCCATCACGAGTTCTATAACGGTTGGTCGCCGATCTTCGGACCGCGGCACCAGGGTTTCCAGTATGCCGTGGAGACTTTCGGCTCCCACCCGTGGGGTTACCGGGGCGTCGAAGAGCCGTCCTTCGACGACTTTCCGCGGGGAACCTACGCACCCGACGATCTGACTGATGCCGCCATCCGGTTTCTCGACAAGCGGGACCGGGGCAGGCCCTTCCTCCTGTTTGTTTCGCACTATTACGTGCATACGCCGGTGAGGTCCCGGGGGAGCTGGCTCGATCGGAAGTACCGGCGGAAGCTCGGAGCCAACGCCCCCAGAGAACGGGTGCTCTACGGCGGGTTTGTCGAAACGCTGGATCACCACATCGGGCGTCTGCTGGACGCCCTCGATCGCGCCGGCGACACCAGGAATACCGTGGTTATCTTCACATCCGACAACGGAGGCCATCCGGAATACGCCGTGAACGCGCCGCTGCGGGGCAGCAAGTGGCATCTCTACGAAGGCGGAATCCGCGCGCCGCTCATCGTCCGCTGGCCCGGCCGGGTGGAGCCGGGGACCACCAACAGCTCTATCGTACTGGGGACGGACATCTTCACAACCATTGCGGAAGTGGCGGGCGTCTCTCCCCCAGAGTCTCAAGGGCTGGATGGCGTCAGTTTCGTTCCCGCGTTGCGAGGGGAGCCACTGAGGCGCTCCATGCCGGCAGTCTGGCATTTCCCCTATTACCACCCGGAGAAAGGCTATCCGGAGCAGGCTGATGAGGCCGGCGTCGGCGATCCGTTCGTTGCCAAAACCCGCCCGCTATCGGCGATTCGCGAAGGGAAGTACAAACTGCTTTATTTGCACGAGGACGAGTCTGTCGAGCTCTACGACCTTTCGGCCGACATTCGTGAACAACGGAACCTGAGCCGCCGGCTTCCCGGCAGAGCCACGGAGTTGCGGGCGAGACTGCTTGCTTACCTCGACAGCGTCAATGCGCGTATGCCGGCCCGCCTCCCGTAACACCAGCGAATCAGGTATCGTTACCGGGAGGGAGGTCATTGATGATAACCACACGACGTTCGCTTCTGGCGGCCTTCGCGGCCAACACCTTCGCGCTGGCGCAGACACGCGCGGCGGTGAAACGCTACGTGCGTTTTGAGCAGCAGGGGAAAACGCGCTTTGGGAGGCTGGAGGGCGACGAGATCCGTGAGATTAGCGGCGACTTATTCGGCGCCCATTTGGAAACGGGGCAGTCCGTGAACCTCGCGGATGTGAAGCTGCGCTACCCGGTGGATCCGCCGAAGGTGCTTGCCGTGGGTCTGAACTACAAAAGCCATATCGGCGACAACCCCGTTCCCACGAATCCCGAGATCTTCTACAAGCCGGCCAGCGCTCTGCAGGATCCCGGTGGCCCGATCGTGATACCGCCCGGCTCGAAGGACCTCCACTACGAAGCCGAGTTCGTCATCGTGATGGGCAAGCGCGCCCGCAAAGTTTCCGCCGGCGAGGCGCCGGGCTGCATTCTCGGCTATACCTGCGGCAATGACGTCTCGGACCGCAACTGGCAGAACGGCACCGTGGACAAGAAGCCGGATCTGCAATGGTGGCGCGCCAAGGGTTCGGATACGTTTGCGCCCCTCGGCCCGTGCATCGCGGTGGGCCTGGATTACTCCAAGTCGCGCATCCGATTGCGGCTGAACGGCGAGGTAAAACAGGACCAATTGGTGAGCGATCTGCTGTTCGGACCGCCGGAGATCGTCAGCTTCGTCAGCCGGTACGTTACGCTCGAACCCGGCGACGTGATTTACACCGGCACGCCCGGCAGGACCAGCGCCATGAAACCCGGCGACACTGTGGAGGTGGAGATCGACGGCATCGGGGTGCTGCGCAACCCGGTGGTAGCGGGATAGAAGACTCCTCCGGGCATTCAAAAAGAAGGGCCAGAGCGCGTGTTTGACACGCTCCGGCCCAGAGAACAACAGAAGGCAAACTCAGTAGTACAACTTCAATCCGAACTGAATAATGCGTGCCCGCTCGGCGCCGGTAATGGTGCCGAAGTTGGCGTTACCGAAGGTGGTTGCCGGGTTGCCGAAGTTCACCTGGTTGAGTGCGTTGAACATCTCCGTCCGGAACTGCAGCTTGAACCGCTCTGTAAGCTGGAAATCTTTCAGGATCGAGAGGTCCCAGGTGTGTAGCGGAGGCCCGAAGTTATCCGGCAGGAACCGTCCGACGTTGCCGAACGTGTACTGCGGCGCGTCCACGAAGGCAGCCGGATTGAACCAGCCGTAGATCCGCTCCTTCGTCGAACCCTCGGTGGCGCTCGAAATACCGGTCGAGTTCGGCCGCTGTCCGCCTCCCATGGAAGCCGTCGTGTTCGACCGCGAACCGATCGAAATCGGCGTGCCGGACTGGATGGACGCAATCCCGTTCACTATCCACCCCCCGGCCACATGGTTCACCCAGCCGCCCTGGTTCAGCATCTGTTTGCCCTGGCCGAACGGCAGCTCCCACTGGAAGTTGAACGCCAGCACGTGCGGTACGTGAATCGCCGAAAGGGAACGGTCCAGGAACTTCTTGTTGTTGTTGGTATAGCCCGGGTTCTGGTCGCCCAAGAAGCCGGCCACCGACGAGACGTCATCGATTGCTTTCGACCACGTGTACGCTACCAGGAACTGTAGCCCGCTAGAGTAACGTTTCCGGAACTTGGTCTGCAACGCATGATAGCTCGAGTGCGCCTGCGCGCCCCATACTTGTGTCATGCCAGTCAGCCACGGGAACGGACGGATTAACTGCCCGTAGGTGGTCGTCTTCTTCCCGATGCTGGACGTTGCCGGCAACACCCCGAAGAACGGGTTGTTCACCGTCTGTGAAAGCTGGGAACCCAGCGACAAATACTCATCCGGAAGCTGGTTCCACTGCGAGTTCGCCTGCAGTTTCACCCCGCTGTTGCCAGCGTAGGCCACGTCGAACAGCATGTTATTGGCGATCTCATACTGCACGTTAAAGTTCCACTGCGCCGAGTACGGTACCCGGTCAAACCGCATGTTGCCGTTGATGCCCTGGCCGACAAACGTGAGCAAGCCGTTCTGGCCGTTCTCGGGCGCGTTGAAACCGTCCGGGAAGGGATCCTGGATGTTCGTAAATGGGGTGCGGCCGCCATCGATCGAGGATGTGTAAGGCGTAATCGCGTTGAAGCCCAGGGCGCCCGCGTTCGTCGCGTTCGGGCCAAAGCCGGTCGTAGGGGCGTAGAATATGCCGATACCGGATCGCAATACCAGCCGGTCCGTGAGCTTGTAGGCGAGGCCAATGCGCGGAGCGAAGTTATTCCAGTCCTTATCCTTGATCCCTCGCGGCGCGCCCGGCGTCCGTGAACCCGCAAACACGATCCCGCCCTGGAACGGTCCCAGCGGCGGAGCCTCCAGTGGAATCTGAGCTTCGGTGTCAAACCAACTCGCCCGGTCAAACCGCTCCGTCTGCGGGAAGTCTATGTCCCACCGCAGGCCGAGGTTCAAGGTCAGGCGGTTGTTCACCCGCCAGTCGTCCTGAAGATAAAGAGCCGTGTACTTTACTTGAAGCGCCAAAATGGGTTCGCTCCGGATCTGCCCGCTCGCGGGCAGCCCCAGCAACATCGACGCCACGCCGTCGCCGCCGCCGCTCTTGTTGAACACCTTCCGCGTCCATCCGTCATTGAATGTGTAAGTTCCAGATGGGTTGTTTGGCCGGGAGTTCGAGACGCGGTTCAAACGGTAGACACCGCCCAGTTTAATCGTGTGGCTGCCGATGAGCCTCGAGGCGTCGCCAGTCCACGTATGCGTTTCAAACTTATTGCCGATGATGTAGGAGCTCTCCGGACCCATCCGCTGGTATCCCTGCACGTTGATGGTCGGAAACAGCGGAAACTGCGCTGCCGCGTCCACGTAGCTCGGGAAACCGAGTTCGCTCGGCAGTGGCGTGTACTCCTCGCGCGGCCAGCGCGGGTTCGCGTGGTAGGCGTAGCCATAGTTGCCGTGTAGAATCCACCCGCGGAACATATATGTGTCGTCCAGCGTGACGCTGCGATTCCTACCGCCCGCGAATCCGGGTGTCGGTGCGGCCGCCGTTCCGAACGTATCCGCCTGCGTCGTCAGGTCCTGATCGTAGGAGAACCTCCCGAAAAGATTCTGCCGGTCCGAAATACGGCGGTCGATCTTCGTCGAAACTGAGTTCCGGGTTGCCCGGCTGCCCGACTGGGTGAAGTAGTTGTTAATCACCCCGGCTTTGTTTGCCCGCGGGTAGAACGAGAGCAGGTTCTTGCCGAGCGCGTTCTGCTGCGAACCGGGGATGATATTCCCCGCGAATGGCGATCGCTCGCCGTTGCTCTGGATTGTCGCGGGATCGTAGATCACGTTCTTGATCTCACTGAAGTCCCCCTGCTGCATCTTGTCCGTCGGCACTGTAAGCGTCGCCGAGCCCGGGTTCACCGTCCGGCGGCCCTCATAGTTCACAAAGAAGAACGTCGTCTGCCGCGACGGCGTCAGCGGCCCGCCCGCGGTCGCCCCAAACTGATTAAAGCGGAACGGCGCCTTCCCTCTTCCGTTCAAATTGTTGAAAAACCCGTTGGCGTCGACCTTATCGTTCCGCAGAAACTCGTACACCACGCCGTGAAAATCGCTGGTACCCGAACGGTGCACCATGTTCACCACCGCGCCACCCGTCCGGCCGTACTCCGCCGACAGGCTGTTGGTCTGCACCTTAAACTCCTGCACCGCATCTGGTGATGGCACGTACGCCGGCTGGTTGTAGCCCATCACTTCTTGCGGCGAGCCGTCGAGCATGATCGAGCTCGAAACATTCCGCCCGCCATTGGCCGAGAAGCCGTTCGAACCGATGCTGCCCGATCCCGACGTCTGGTTCCGGTACGCCGAGTTTGTTGTGATGCCCGGCGTCAGCGCCACCAACTGCAGCACGTTCCGTCCGTTCAGCGGAAGGTTTTCGGTGGTAATCGAATTCACCACCTCGCCCAACGTCGAGCTTGCCGTTTCGAGCAGCGGCGTCTCCGCCGTCACCTCCACGGTCTCGGCGAGGTCGCCCACCTCGAGCGTAACTGTGATTTCGGCCACTTGCGCCACGTTCAGTGTCAACTCCGGCCGCTCGTACTTCTTGAATCCGGGCGCCTCCGCCGTCAGGCTGTAGTTGCCCGGCGGAATCTGCTGGATCACGTAGACACCTGCTTCGTTGGTCTCTGTCGTCCAGGCCCGGCCCTGGCCAACATTTGTCAGCGTTAACGTCACTCCCGGAATAACCGCCCCCGTGCTGTCTTGCACGGCTCCGGTCAATGTCGCGCCGGACTGCCCCCAGACGGGGACAAAAGCCGCTAACAGCAGTACAATCACGGCCGCGGCCAGGCGCACCTGTAAGAGGATATCGATTCCTCGTCTCAACATTTTAGGTCTCCTTACGAACTACGATCAGACTAACCAGCACCCGCACTTCTGGTGCAGCTATGTTGATCGTATTGCGGCTGGATGGAAGTTGATATCCCCCGGATACACTATTTCTAAGCCATTTGATAGGGGATATAGAATACCGAATTGTGCTCGGTTGTTGCTCTTTCTGAACAGCGAGGTTACGACAATCGGAGAATCACGTGAGTTGGCAAGGGCTTGCTAGGTTATTAATGATGCTATAGTTCAAAAGTCTTTACCTGCATGGCCGGCAATGCATCGCAAGCGGCATAACCTCCCCCAATAGTCAGATTGCTGAAAGCATTCAGGATCCCCTTCTCAGTCCAGAGGCGCCGGGCGCCAAGCTTCTACCAGAGGACTAACGGATGTCCACTCTGTGCGGGTCAAACTCCCGCCCGAGCGTCAGGGCTGGGCCGGCGTGACCGGGGCACGGGAAACGCGATGCGCCGCCTCGTAGTAATCGAGCGCCTGGGAATACGATTGGAAATTGAGATCCGGTTCGAGCAGCCCAAAGCTATCGCGGAAGAAGAGGTACAGCAAGCGGGTATACAGCATGCGCGCGCCCGGCGCCGGTGCGCCGCAGAGAAACGGGCACAAAGGTTTGTTCGGATTCAGCGAGTCGCAGTGGCTGGAGCCGATCAAACGCACGTCTTCAACCGGGAAACTGAGTGCGGCAAGCAAATCCAGCACGCTGCCGGCCGCGTTGCACGCGCTGGGCTCACCGCGCAGGCTCGAGAGCCACACCGGCGGGAGTTCGCCGGCCCGTTCCAGTGTACGGGGCCACGGCACTCCGTCCAGGAGAGTCAACGCGAGAATGTTGAAACCACGGGCGCGGGCATCGATGGCTGCTTCCAGCGCGGCTGCCGCCCCGGCGCTCTGTCCGGCGAGGCCGAACCGGTCCGGATCAATGCGCTGAAACAGGCGATCGGCGGGGTCCGCCGTCCGTGAAGTCAGCCATGCCAGGTGGTCAATAAGGTTCTCGATATTGCGCCGCTGAGACTCCTCCGTGAACAGCCGGACGAAGTCGGGAACCATCACCGCTATGCCCCGAGCGGCCATGTACTCGGCGTGTTCCCGGTGGAACCGCTTGTCGCTTCCAAAGCCGTGCTGGAGGATCACGGCCGGCGACGGCGCGGCGGCCCGTCCGGAGGGGAGAACTGGGAGATACAGGTCGTACGGAACCGCGTCGCCCGTCGCGGCAGTTCGCTGGCCGGATTCGGTCTCGACATTGTAGAGGCCGGCCGTGGCGGGTAGGGATAGCAGAGCCAGAGCCCAAAATAGGAAAAGTGGTCTATCGCCGCTTCGCATGGCCGTGAGATGTCTCCTCGCCCGGCGAGGATTGAGAAAGTGAAAGCCAACCGTCTTGAGGTTCATTAAACTTCCTCATGATATGCGTCTCGCTTATACATACGTACAAAACTATAAATTTGACAAATCAGACGGGCCGGCTGACAATAACAAATATGGCTCGTAGCCGGAGAAACAGGCCGGCCGGGCCGCATTTACCGGAAGCGACGGTTTGTCGAGCACGGAGAGTCAGATATGAGCAATCGTGTATACATTTTTGACACAACGCTCCGCGATGGAGAGCAGTCCCCCGGCTGCAGTATGACCACGCCGGAAAAGCTCCGCATGGCCCGGAAACTGGTGGACCTCGGCGTCGATATCCTCGAAGCCGGGTTCCCGATCGCTTCGCAAGGGGACTTCGAGGCCGTTGACAAGGTCTCTCGCGAGTACCCCGATGTACGCGTGGCGGCGCTGGCCCGCGCCTGTGACATGGACGTCGAGCGCGCCGCCAAGGCTTTGGATAAGGCGAAGAACCCGCGGATCCACACCTTCATCGCAACCAGCGATATTCACCTCAAGTACAAATTGAAGAGGTCGCGCGAGGCAGTCCTCGAAGCGGCCGTCAAGGCAGTGGAGTTGGCGCGGAAGTACGCCGACGATGTCGAGTTTTCCGCGGAAGACGCGACGCGTACCGACCCGGACTATCTCGAACAGGTTTCCATTGCGTGCGTCGACGCCGGCGCCTCCACCATCAATCTTCCCGACACGGTCGGCTTTTCGATTCCTTCCGAGCACGCGGCCCTCATCGGCCGCATGGTCGAGTCCTTCGGCGGCCGGGCCATCCTCAGCGTCCACTGCCATGACGATCTCGGTCTCGCGGTTGCCAACTCCATCGCCGCCGTACAAGCCGGCGCGCGCCAGGTCGAATGCACCATCAACGGTATCGGCGAACGGGCGGGAAATTGCTCGCTTGAGGAACTGGTGATGGCGCTGAAGGTCCGGGCGGAGATCCTGCCCTTCACCACCGGCATCAACACCGAGCATCTCTACCCGGCGAGCCGGCTGCTGGCCGAGATTATCACCTTCGGCCCTCAGCCCAACAAGGCCATCGTCGGCGAGAACGCCTTCGCCCACGAGGCGGGTATCCATCAGGACGGCTACCTCAAGGAGCGCACGACCTACGAGATCATGACCCCGGCCGAGGTCGGCGTGCCGGAAAGCCGCCTGGTGCTCGGCAAGCACAGCGGGCGTCATGCGCTGAACGAACGCTGCGAAGCGCTGGGCTACAAGTTGCAGAAGCTCGAATTGAACCGCGTTTATGACCGGTTCATCACTGTTGCAGACAGCCGCAAGAAGGGTCTCAACAACGACGAGATCCTCGGTATCATCCGCGAGGTGGTCGGCGACCTCCAGCCCGCCGGCAACTGATACAATTGTCGATCTGTCCTCGGGGGACGGGCCTGCGGGTCCGCGGCCCGGCTTTCCGCACCGGCTCCCTCAAGCAGACCACCGGAAGTGCAAACACATGAACCTGAATATCTTGATCCTCCCGGGCGACGGGATCGGCGTTGAAGTCACTGCCGAAGCGGTGAAGGTCCTCCGCCGCGTCGCCGGCAAATACGGCCACGCGATCAGAACCACCGAAGGGCTCCTGGGCGGCTGCGCCATCCACGCCACCGGCACGCCGTTCCCGGATGAGACGGCGAAAGCCGCGGCTGAAACGGACGCCACGCTGCTCGGCGCCGTTGGCCTGCCCGAGTTTGACGACATCGCCCCCGAGAAACGCCCCGAAAAAGGCCTGCTCGGCATTCGCAAGGCGTTGGGCGTCTACGCCAATCTGCGTCCCGTGAAGGCTTATAGCGCGTTGATCGAGTCTTCTCCCCTCAAGAATGACCGCATCGAGGGCGTTGACATGATCATCGTGCGCGAACTGAACAGCGGCATCTACTATGGCACGCCGCGCGGCATCTCGGGCGAAGGCGACCGGGAGGAAGCCGTCAATACGATGTACTATTCGCGTCCGGAGATTGAGCGCATCGCCCGCATGGCCTTCGAGCTGGCCCGCAACCGGCGCCGGAAGGTGACGAGCGTGGACAAGTCGAATGTCCTCGAGGTCTCGCAGCTCTGGCGCAAGGTGGTCATCGAAGCGGCGAAGCACTACCCGGACGTTGAGCTCAACCACATCCTTGTAGACAATGCCGCGATGCAGCTCATCCTGAATCCCCGCCAGTTCGACGTTGTTGTCACCGGCAACATGTTCGGCGACATCATCAGCGACGAGGGCGCAGTTCTCGCCGGCTCCATCGGCATGCTGGCCTCGGCCTCGATCGGCCCCAAACGCCCCTCCGGCGCTTACGTCGGCCTCTACGAGCCGGTCCACGGCTCTGCTCCGGACATAGCCGGACAGGGCAAGGCGAACCCGCTCGCCGCCATCGGCAGCGTCGCCGCCATGCTCGAATACAGCTTCGGCCTCAAGGAAGAAGCCGCCGCGATCACCAATGCCATCGAACAAGTCTTGAACAGCGGCAATGTCACCGCCGACCTTGGTCCCAGGGACGAACCCGCCACCACCAGCCAAGTCGGCGACGCCGTCTGCGCGGCAATAGGATAGAAGAAACGGAGCAATACCAATGTCTCAACCGAGAACAATCATCGAGAAGGTGTGGGATGCCCACGTCGTCAAGGAGCAGGCCGGCGCGCCTACCCTCCTCTATATCGACCTGCACCTGGTTCACGAAGTCACCTCGCCGCAGGCCTTTTCCGGTCTACGCGAACGCGGCCTCAAGGTTCGCCGGCCGGACCTCACCTTCGCCACCGTCGACCATTCGACGCCAACCACGCCGCGCAACTTCCCCATCGCCGATGACATTGCCCGGGCCCAGGTCGAGCAACTCGAGAAGAACGCCCAGGAATTCGGTATCCCATATTTCGGCTTCCAGAGTGATAAGCAGGGCATCGTGCACGTGATCGGGCCCGAAAACGGGCTCACGCAGCCCGGCATGACCGTGGTCTGCGGCGACAGCCACACAGCCACCCACGGCGCGTTCGGCGCCCTGGCCTTCGGGATCGGTACCAGCCAGGTGGAGCATGTGCTCGCCACCCAGTGTTTGTTGCAGCAGAAGTCGAAGACCTTTAAGGTCCAGGTGGATGGCTCTCTCAAGCCTGGCGTCGCGGCCAAGGATATCATCCTCGCGCTCATCGCCCGTATCGGCGTCGGCGGCGGCACCGGCTGTGTCTTCGAATTTTGCGGTCCCACCATTCGCGCCCTCTCGATGGAAGAGCGGATGACCGTCTGCAACATGTCGATCGAAGGCGGCGCCCGCGCCGGCCTGATCGCCCCTGATGACATCACCTACGAATACCTGGCCGGCCGTCACTTCGCTCCAAAGGGCGCCGAGTGGGACGCGGCGCTCGCCCGCTGGCAGCAACTGCCGACAGACGACGGCGCTGTGTACGACAAGGAGATCACCATCGACGCGAACACGCTCGAGCCCATGATCACCTTCGGCACCAACCCCGGCATGGGCATTCCGATTACCCAGCCGGTTCCGCTGCCGGAGGCCGCGCCGAACGCCCTCGAACGGGAGACGCTGGCCAAGGCCCTCCGCTACATGGCTCTCGAACCCGGTAAGCCGCTGCTCGGAAAGCCGGTCGATGTCGTCTTCATCGGCTCCTGCACGAATTCCCGGATGAGTGACCTGCAGGCAGCCGCCTCCGTGCTCAAGGGCCGCAAAGTGGCCGCGGGCGTCCGCTGCTTGGTTGTCCCCGGCTCCCAGCCAATCAAGCGCCAGGCTGAGGCCGAGGGCCTCGACAGGGTTTTCCAGGAAGCCGGAGCCGAATGGCGCGATGCCGGCTGCTCGATGTGCATCGCCATGAATGGCGACCAGCTTGCCCCCGGACAATACTCGGTATCCACATCCAACCGCAACTTCGAAGGACGCCAGGGCAAGGGCGGACGCACCTTCCTGGCCAGCCCGTTGACCGCCGCGGCCTCGGCCGTCACCGGCAAAGTCACCGACGTGAGGACACTCTAATGCAGAAGTTCACAAAATTTTCCTCCCGGCTGGTTCCGCTGCCGATCGACAACATCGACACGGACCAGATCATTCCGGCCCGTTTCCTGAAGACGATCACCAAATCCGGCCTCGACGAAAACCTCTTCTGCGACTGGCGCTACGACTCGAGCGGCAACCCGGATCCGGACTTCATCTTGAATCAGCCGCGCGCCAAAGGCGCCGCGATCCTCCTCGCCGGCGATAACTTCGGCTGCGGCTCTTCGCGCGAACACGCCCCCTGGGCGCTCACCCAGTTCGGTTTCCGCGCGATCATCTCGACGTCTTTCGCGGATATTTTCCAAGGCAACGCGGCTAAGAATTCGCTGCTTACCATCACGGCGCCGCCCGAGATCGCCGCCGATCTTCACCGGGCTGTCGAAGCCGACGAGAGTTACGAGGTAACCGTCGACCTCGCCGCGCAGAAGCTCATCCTTCCCGATGGCCGCGAAGTAGACTTTCCCATCGACCCGTTCGCCAGACAGTGCATGCTGGACGGAGTGGACGAGCTTGGCTACATCCTTCAGCAGGAAGACGACATCGCCGCTTACGAAGCGAAACGGACCGGGACGCTGAATACGCTGGCCTGACCGCCCGGAGCGGGGCTGCCGCGGCGACTAATCGGCGGGCTCAGCCAGCAGTTCCTCGAGCAACTCGCGTATGTTTCGCTCCTCGTGCTTGAAAAAATAGTCGGTGCCCATGTATTGCGCCCGGATCATCCCTTTCCGGTCGACGAATACCAGAATCGGCGTGTAAGCCGGCTGGTTCACCGGAAGCCGCAAGAAGCGAAAAACAGACTCACGCTCGCCATGGCCGACAGGAAAGGAGAGCTTCTGCTCCCGGGCGTAGCCCTCCACCAGGCTTGCCGCGTCGTCGTTCACTGCCACCGCGGCCGGCTGGAAGCCGCGCGGCCCCAACTCCCGGTAGAGCTTCTCAATCACACGCGCGCATTCCTTGCAGTAGGGGCAGGTGGTCAGCATCACCTCGAGCAGTAGTACCTTTCCCTGGTGCTGCTGTACCTCGAAGGTTTCGCCGCCGGGGAGCGAAAAACTCAACTCCGGCGCCTTGCGCTTCATGCGTCCGCCGGAAAGTGGCAGGGCCAGAAGTATCAGGCAGAATAGAATGAAGTGTCGGCGCATCGCGAAAAGCTCCTAGATATAATCTACCTAACTTGCCAAACGCGGGAAGCTTCAAACTTTAGCGAAGGGATATCAGCAGCCGATTGACGATCCGGTCCGTAATCCTCCTCACTTCGTTCCTCCTGTCTCTCGCGCCGGTGGCGGCCCAAAGCTCGCTGCCGGGACAGGACGATAACTCGACGCTCAAGAGGATTGGAGACATCTTGCATATTGCCCTGCCGGGTACGGCCGTTGCCACGGCCGCACTAAAGGGAGACGGAGAAGGCACGCTGCAGTCCGTCGTGGCTATCGGCGCCACGATAGGCACCTTTCAGGCCATCAAGGCGGCGATCGGCAAAGACCGCCCGGACATCTCCGACCAGCGGTCATTCCCGTCCGGACATACGGCAATGTCCTTCGCCGGCTCCACGTTCATGCTCCGGCGCTACGGCAAGAAGGTGGGAATACCGATGATGCTCGGAGCGGGATTCGCCGGGTTCACGCGGGTCAAGGGACAGAAGCATTTCGCCGACGATGTGATCGGCGGGGCCGGCCTCGGAATCCTCTACAACCTCGTCTTCACCAAGCCCTATCCGCGGCACGTTTTTCTCCAGCCCGTGACTTTCGACAGTGGAGGCGCGGGCGTGCAGATGCGAATTGACGCCGGCCGCCAGGAAACTCCCGTCGGAAGCGGCGCGATTGCGGCCGGGCCGAAACGTTTCCGCGTCGATTTCGAGTACGCCGCGCTCTACACCAGGTCGCTCTCCGGACAGTTGCCGCCCGGCCAAGGCACGCCGCTCGCCCTTGATATTAATGAGCGCATATTCACGCCCACCGCGCGTTTCACTTTCGATTGGCTGTTTCGCGAACCGCATGAGCTCAGCATGTTCTGGGCCCCGTTTGAAGCCCGCGACTTTGAGCGCGTCTCCAGCGAGTCCTTCTGGTTCGGCGGCGTAGAGTTCGCCGGCGGCGAAGGAACTACTTCACGCTTCCGCTTCGATGAGGTGGCGCTCCGCTACCGCTACCGGCTGGTAGATAGCAGGCGTCTCGACTTCCGCCTTGGCGCCGCCCTCTCCTACCGCGAGACCCGCGCCGCAATCTACCAGGAAGAGCCGGATCTCAAGGCGGAAGTCATCGACTATGAATTCCTGCCGTTGGCGCACATCCATGCGGAATTCCATTTCACGCCGGGATTCAGCCTCGTTGCCGAAGGCGATGCGATGGCCATTTCGGCCGGCCACTACTCGGCCTCCAGCCTCTTGGGATTGCGCTGGCGCTTCTCCCCGCGCTGGGCGTTCACTTTCGGCTACCGCGGTCTCTGGCGCGAGTTGACAGAGGATGACATCCAGGTTCGAACCCGTTTCGATTACTTCGTTGCGGGCGTGGGCTACTCCTTCTAACGGAGTACCAGGCATTCCGTCATGGTTGGAACGACGCCCGGAGTACCGCCAGAGGTCAAGCTGAGATAACCTGTTTCAGAACAGGAGACACGCTCATGTTGAATCGCCGTAGCTTTCTCGCCTCGTCCGCGGCCGGCGCCGCCGCGCTGCCGGCCGCCGCCCAAGCGAAGCGCCAGCAGTACATCGAGTTGCGCTTTTACGACCTCCACAACGACCAGTCCAACCAGCGCCAGCGCTTGACGGATTTCTTTGAGAAGGCGCACCTGCCCATGATGAAGAAGCGGGGCGTCAGCTCCATCGGCTACTTCCAGGTGTATCTCGGCCCGGACATGCCTAAGATCGTGACCGTGACCGCCTGGCCGTCGCTGGCTGCCCTCGAATCCGTGCATAACGGGTTGGCGGGCGACCAGGACTGGCAGGCGACACTCCGGAAACACAGTGGCGCCGCGCCGCTGTTTGACCGCACCGAGACCTGGCTGCTCCAGGCCTTCGAGGGCATGCCGGAGGTGGGACAACCTTCGGCCAAGGAGGACGGTTCGAGTCACATTTTCCTCCTCCGGATCTACGAGTCGGTCAGCTACGAATCGCACCTGAGAAAGGTGGACATGTTCAACAGCGGCGGGGAGATCGACATCTTCCTCCGCACCGGCCTGAATCCTCTCTTGTTCGGCAGCACGCTCTACGGCGGCCGGATGCCGAACCTCGTCTACATGCTCTGGTTCGACGACATGGCGGCCCACGACGCGGCATGGGACAAGTTCCGCGCCCATCCCGATTGGAAGAAGATTAGCAGCGACCCGAAATGGGCGGGAACGGTCTCTAACATTAGCAACATCGTTCTCACGCCGCTGCCCTTCTCGCCGATTCGATAAGCGCTCCGCCGGCGACCCGGTATCGCAGGCCTCGCTAGCTCCGCTTTGCCGCGGCGGCAAAGGCCGCGGGGAATGAGATGCCGCCGGGCAGGTGGCTCAAGGTCGTGAGCCCGCCCATCACGGCGCCGGCGACGCCAAACAGAGCCACATCCGCGCCCGTCAGATAGAGGCCCGGCACAGGCGTCTTCGCGTCGGTCCAGGCGTGGTTCTCCTTGCGGAAGCGGGCGGGAACCGGCGGCAGGCCGTAGATGGCCCCCTGGGCGTGGCCGGTCATGAACTCGTTCGTGAGCGGGGTGGAGAGCTCGTGAAATTCGACCAGTTCCGTGAAACCGGGAAATCGCTCTTCGACGAACCGCAGCATGCCGCTTGCGATTCGCTCCTTTAATTCCTGATAACCCGCGTCGCGATTCCGCCATGGCTGCTTCCGCCAGCGCCCGAACGAGGCATAGTCGGTGAAGCTGATGAGCTCGGCCGTGTAGGTCTTTGCCTCCGGGTCCTTCAGGGAAGGGAAGGAAAGATAAACCTCCTCGGGCGTTCCGGAGCCGATCCACTCGGCCCGCCGCGAGTAGTTAAGGTCGTGGTCGTAGTGGCTGAAGAGCCAATGGTTCTCGCCCTGGAAGCCGAGTTTGCGCGGGTCGTCCTTCAGCCCGGCGTAGAGCGACACGTGGGATGTTGGCGGATTCTCCTCCATGAAATGCCGGAGCGCGTTTCGGAGCGGGAGCGGGTAGCCGTCCGGCAGCAGCTTCAGATAAGTGTTGGCCGCGCCCGCGTTCGAGACTACCAGCGGCGCGCGAAACTCCTCGGTCTCCCCGCGGCCGTTGCGGACCCGGACCCCGGTGGCCTGCCCCTTCTCGATCAGAATCTCCCTGACCTCCCGGCTGAGCAGTATTTTCCCGCCCGCTGCCGCCAGCACCTTCCTCACGGCAGCCGCGATCCGTCCGGCGCCGCCCGACGGGTACCAGGCGCCGTCCATGTAATGGCGCACGATGACTGCGTGCACCATAAACGGGCTCAGCGACGGAGGTAGTCCATAATCCCCCCACTGCGATGCAAGAATCGCCTTCAATTTCGGATCCCGGAACGTGCGGTCGAGATACTCCTTTGTCGTCAGGTCGAAATCAAAGCGGTTGAACACCCGCGCCACCCGGGCCACGCCCCGGGCCACCCCCGATCCGTTGCGGCCCATGACGCTTAACCCGAAGGCGTTTACCGCCTTGTAGACATCCTGCGCGTAGGCCCGGATTGCCGCCCCCTCCCGGGGGAACAACGAGGAAAGCTCTCTGACAAAACGGTTGCGGCCGGCGTGATGTTCGAAGATCACGTCCGGGTAGTGGAAGACATCGAAGGGGTCGGGCATCGGGTTCCATTCGACTTCGCCCGCCGTGATGAGGTCGAACAACTTCCGCAGTTGCGAGCCAGGCGCTAGGTCGCCGACGTAGTGTATCCCGACATCCCACGAGAACTTGCCGCGCTGGAAGGCGTGCGTATAGCCGCCAGCCCGGAAGTGCCGTTCCAGAACGAGTACGCGTTTACCGCGAAGCTGAGCCATCAGGCTCGCCACGGTCAAGGCGCCGGCGCCGGAGCCGATCAGGATAACGTCGTAGCGCTCCTCCATGGGCACCGTCCCACGGTAGCAGAAGAAAGGCGAATGGCAGGCGAAGCCGCCACCAAGCCATCAGTAATCGTTCTCTAACACAAGCCGGTAGCGGGCCTGGCCGGCCGCCACATTTCGATCACGCCGTTCACCCGGCTCATCGGGAACTCTTCGGTTACCGGCGCAATGCCGTGGCGGACGCACAACTCCAGCAGCTTCGCAGTCGGCGCCGGGCTTCCGAGGAGGGAAGCCGAAACTGACTTCTGACCCACCAGCATCGGAAACACCGGGGCGGCGATGGGCTCGGGTACGACGCCTACGAACTCCATCGGTATCAAAGGAGATTTCGCGTCTTCCGCTATGCAGGCTTTGATCATGCTGGTTGGACAACGCCGCGGCCCGGAAAGATTACCATTTGTCGGCCACGGGAGGATGCCCGCCGTCTTGCAGCCGGTCGAGCAGCTTCTCGATGTCCGATTCGGCGAACACCAGTTCCCGGTGCTCCGGCTTCAGGAAGCCCTCGCGGACAGCGTGATCGAGGTATGCGGTAAGCGGATCGAAGAAGCCATCCACGTTCAGCAGGCCGCAGGGTTTTTCGATCAACCGCAACTGGCACCAGGTGGCCACGTCCGATACCTCGTCGAGAGTCCCGTAGCCGCCGGGCAGCGCGACAAAGGCGTCGGCGAGGTCCATCATGAGAGCCTTGCGCTCGTGCATGCTCTGGACGACGTGCAGCGCGGTGAGCCCATCGTGCGCGATCTCCCGCGTCACCATGCGGTCCGGTATGACGCCCACAACCTCGCCGCCCGCGGCCAGCGCCGTGTCGGCGATCAAGCCCATGAGACCGGGCGTGGCGCCTCCGTAGACCAGCTCGAGCTTCCTTTCCGCGATACGCCGGGCGAGCTTCACCGCGGCTTCGGCATAGACGGGCCGGTTCCCCGCCTTCGAGCCGCAGAAGACGCAAACTCTCTTCAATCCAAAACTCCCTTTGCACCGCCCGCTCCGGCTGGTGAGCCTTCCGCGATTCTCCATCCAGCCCGGGTTGTGGCTGGCCGCGGGCACGGCGCGCGCCGCCGCGGCGCGAGCGATTCCCGCTACCAGTTTCTCACCTTCCGGAAACCGCGCGCCCAATGCGGCATGCGGGCCTCCTACTCACGTTTCACTTCGTCAAACCGGCGAAGCATCGGCCGGCGTCTCCGGCTTGCTATCATGAGTTTCTTGTGAACATTGGCCCGCCTTCGCCGCAATCGCCACGGTTCGCAACATTCCGCAGGAGAACGAAATGAGCCAACGGAAATACCAGCCGTACGTCCCCGAAACGGTCAAGATGACCGAGTTGACAATGCGCGCCGTCTTGATCGGACTGGTGATGACCATCGTGCTCGGCGGAGCCAATGCCTACCTCGGGTTGCGCGCCGGAATGACCATCGCCGCCACCTACCCGGCGGCGGTTATCGGCATGGCGGCTCTGCGCCTCTTCCGCGGCAGCATTCTTGAGGAGAACATCACCCGGACGGCGGGTACCATCGGCGAATCGGTCGCCGCGGGCGCCATCTTCACCCTGCCCGCCTTCGTCATCGCAAACGCCTGGCCTTCCTTCAACTTCGCCGACGCGTACTGGAAGTCGACCGCCCTCATGATCACCGGTTCCGTACTCGGCGTGCTGTTCATCTCCCTCGTCCGGCGGGGCATGGTGGAGGATCCCGAACTCCCGTTCCCGGAATCCACCGCCGCCGCCGAGATCCACAAGGCCGGCCAAATCGGCGCCAGCGCTGCCAAACATCTCTTCGTGAACATGGGCGTGGGCGCGCTCGTCTACCTCGGCGCCATGTTCCGGTTCTTCGCCGTCGACCGGGACTTCATGATCCGCATCGGCGAAATGGGCCGAAGCCTCGTTCGCGTCGGCGGCACGGGGAGCGAAGAAGTGGTGAAAACCGGCGGTACCTCGCTCGTCGCCGGACCCACCGTCAGCCCCGCCTACATGGGCGTCGGCTATATCATCGGACCGAGCCTCGCGGCGCTCAATTTCTCCGGCGGCGTGATTGCCTGGGGACTGCTGATACCGCTCATCATCTTCTTCCTCGGACCGGATCTCGCCACTTACGTACCCGCCGCTGCCGAAGCCGAGAGTTGGACTGACATGGCCTACAAGGTCTGGCTCAATATCGTCCGCCCCATCGCCGTTGGCGGCATGCTCGTGGGCGCCGCCTACACCATGTTCCGGATGCGCAATAGCATTTGGACCGGACTCAGCCGCACGGTCGCCGACCTCAAGGAGAGCAAGCCTGACCTCGAGGGCTTAGGCCGCACGGAACGCTACATGTCTTCCAAGACTGTTGTCTCCCTCATCGCCCTGACCTTCCTGGCCATGCTTGGGCTCTACATCTACTTCGCGCATGACATTACCGCCGGACTGATCGCCGCTATCGTCATGCTGGTGGCCGGCTTCTTCTTCGCGGTGGTCTCGGGCAGCCTCGTCGGCCTCATCGGTTCCTCCAATAACCCGATCTCCGGACTCACGCTCTCCACACTGATCGTGGCCGCGCTCCTGATGGTCACCTTCGGCGTATCAGGTTTGAGCGGCGTCGCCACGGTTCTCGGCGTGGCGGCCGTTGTCTGCGTCTCTTCCGCGGTGGCCGGCGAACTCCTCCAAGACTTCAAGGTGGGCCATATCCTCGGCGGCACGCCGCGTAACATCCAAATCGTCGAGCTGATCGCGGTAATCGTCGCCAGCCTGGTGATGTACTTCCCGCTGCTTATCCTGCATCAGGGCAACATCAACGCCGGCGGCATTGGCTTCGGTGACCGCCAGCTCTCCGCGCCTCAGGCCGGACTGATGGCCTCGCTCGCCGAAGGCATCGTGGGCGGCGAGATGGCCTGGCCGTTGGTTGTCGTGGGTATCATGATGGGCTTCGCCATGATCCTGCTGCAGGTGAGGAGCCCCATGCTCGTCGCCGTCGGCATGTACCTGCCCCTTGGTACCACCTTCGCCATCTTTCTCGGCGGCCTCATTCGCTGGGTCAGTGACACGCTGGCCAAGAAGCGCAATCTGAACGAAGCGCAGATCGCGCGGGTCACGAACGTCGGCGTCCTCACCGCGTCCGGGCTCATCGCCGGCGAAGCTCTCACCGCGCTCGTCGAAGCCGCCTTCAATTTCTGGGAATGGCCGATCCCCTACTTCATGGAACAGCCGTCCTATCTGGCTGGGCTCGTGATTCTGGCGGTCCTCGCTATTCTCATGATTCGCACCCCGTTGGCGAATGCCGGCTCGCCGGACGAACCCGCTCCGCCGACGGCCATGGTCTGACGCCCTGATAGCCGAATCCGCCAGGTCGTAAGTGCAGTATCGTTGCCCGTTCGGTCAGTTTCACCCAGCGGAGGCAGCAATTCCTCTCATACACGACCGGCGCGAACCTCTCGACCGATAGTACGTAGACTTTCGAAGTACTACTCCAGGCGGCTGCACATGCTCACGGCAATCGTAATCACGCCAGACTCTTCGCTCACCGATGGCATCCAGCGGCTGGCCCTCGCCTCCCGCCAGGTGACGGTGCAGAAGACCGTCGATCACTATGCCTCGCCCTACGAACTGGTGCGCCTGCTCAACGTCAGTGATCCCGACCTGGTGTTCCTCGATCTGAGTGACTGGTCCGCCGCCTCGCCAATCGCCGCTTCGCTTCGGGACGAATCGCCGCAAACCGCCATCCTTGGCATTGGAGGGTCTTGGATGCAGCGCGCGCGTGATCAGTATTTTGAGGCTGGCGTCGACGTACTGCTCGTCACTCCCCTTGATCTGCCGGAGTTTCAAGCAGCCGTCCTACGCGCCTTTCGCATGGCCCGGGGAGAGGTTCTGAACAGCCTCATAGCCTTCCTCCCGGCCAAGGCGGGCAACGGCTGCTCCATCACTGCCTTCAACGCCGCCGGAGCGCTGGCCGGCGAACTCGGCCGGAAGACGCTGCTCATTGAAGGCGACCTGCACTCGGGAATCCTTTGCATCCGGGCGCGCTTCGCTACCGAGCGTAGCCTGGAACACGTACTCGAAGACCCGTCGGTCCTCAATCACTCCCAGTGGCTCCGGCACATCGTCACGCGCCATGGGGTCGACATTCTTCCCGCCGGACGGTCTCGTGTCCGCTTCCAGCCCCGCTGGAGTAACTACTACCACCTGCTTCGATATGCGGACAGCGAGTACGAAACGGTGATCGCCGATCTTCCGGAAACGATCAACGACGCCTCGGCCGAGGTGGTGCTGCGCGCCTCGAAAATCTACATCGTCTCCACCGCGGAGAAGCCCTCGCTCGACCTTGCCTGCCGCCGCTCGGAAGAGCCCGATGAACTCGGCGTCAATCCGAATCGGGTGGAGGTGGTAATCAACCGCTGGCACCCGGCGGACACGCCTCCGGAGGAGTTGGAACCCCTTCTCCAACGCAGGGTGGCCAAAGCCTTGCCGAATGACTACCAGAGTGTGCGGCGCGCCACCGATGAAGGCCGGCTGGTCAGCTCTGATGTCCCTCTCGGAGGCGCGTACCGTGGTCTCGCCAGGCAGTTGGCGGGGCTGCCTGACACGGCATCGGAGGTTCGGGAAGAAGGGCTCCGCGGCCGCTTCCGCCTGGCCGCCTTGCTGGGCCGGTAGTGCGATGGGATGTCTGCCGCGCGCAGACAGCTTAAGGATGCCGGGTGATCTCGTTATAGTTCCAGCACGCCGGACACTGCACCGCCAATCCGTCGCCGCCCACCGCGACAACGAACGATGGCGGAACCAGTAGCATCTTGCGAATCCAATAAGGGCCCCTGGGAAGCGGCAATGCCGGTTCGTCAGGGGGCGCTTCGGCCGCGGGCACAATCCGATCGGTATCGACCCCCGTGACGAGAATGGCTGCGCAGTTTCCGCACACGAGCAATGGAGCCTCATCGTCAAAGCCGAACATGACCGATTCCCAATCAACAGCTCGATGAGGAACGATTACGCTGCGCGCGCCCGGATCGGGAATCACTGGCAGGCGGCGCAGCGCAAATTCGGATAACAGAGTATCGTTTATCTCCATAGCCAAAATCCTACCAACCCGCCCGTGCCTTTACCGTCGGTGGTTTACCTGGAATTGCGCGGCGATTCATTGGCGGCCAGGCCGGGACGGCGGGC
Organism: uncultured Solibacteraceae bacterium; assembly: GCA_964468205.1. Lineage (GTDB taxonomy): Bacteria > Acidobacteriota > Terriglobia > Bryobacterales > Bryobacteraceae > CAWELS01. Next base: position 79,976 of record CAYXVG010000029.1, read on the forward strand.
TATCTCTTCGATTCGCGAAGAGTAACTACCGCTAATGAGTCACGCCGGCGCAGCGCTCACCCGGATGGCTTCAGCCACCTCCACACGTAGATGCCGAGATTAAAAACGCACACCGTTACCGCCGCCGGCGCCAAAACGCTGTACGGCACGTCCGGGTAGATGACCTTCTCGAGGTAGTGCGCGATGAAACCTCCTTCGTAAGCGGTCTGTCCCGCCTTCCTCTGGGCCCACTGCTCGAGATACGTCAGCGGACAAGGCAACATGGCGATTTCGATAAAGATCGAGTAGAGCAGACTCCCGATATGAAGGCCCACCAGGATCCGGCGGCCCTTCGTGAACAACGCGCCGAAGATCACCCACAAGATAAAAGCCAGGTGTAGCGCCAGCGCGCTAACGGCAAGAGCTTGATACGTCATCCCTTAAGCCCCATTCTGTCATCCCGGGACTGCCACTCCCCGGTTCGCGGCCCCGCTCTCCTCACCGCGGAAGCGAGCCCGCATCTCTCGGAAGCATTGATCGAGTCGGGCCTTTGAATTCCGCGAGCTTCTGAAACGTACTGATCCGCCGACGGGTCACCCTATATGAAGCGTCAACCCCTCATGAAACCAGGGCTTGACCGCAGGGAATTTCACCATGGACAATATTGAGGCCAAACTAAAGAAGGTTGACGCGCAGATTGCCGAGTTGTCGGATCTCAAAGCCAAGCTGGAGACTGTCGAAAGCGACCTCCAGCGCGAGATGTCGAAACAGATCGAGCAACTGCAGAGCGAGGTCTACCAGGCCAAACGGCAACTGGAGGCGCTTGATGCTTCGAACAGTCTCCCGCCGGCGGATGCAAAGCGGGAGGCCCAGGCGGTACTCGACAATCTGGAGCAGTCCTACCGGCGCACGCTAACCTATCTCACCAAGCCGCGGTGAGGCCGCTTCCCGCGACTCGGCGCCTCCAAGTTCGGCTGCCGGCCGCTGGACGCGTCTAGCCTCGCTCCCCGGTCGAGCAGAGGTCTTCAACTCGCGCGACAATCGCCATGACGATCCCGTTGCGCGCCGACCCGTCATCGATAACATCCGGTTGAGAAGGTGGTTCGTACGGCACGTCAACTCCCGGTACGTGAGCCAGTTCGCCTGCTTCCGCCCGGGCGTACAGTTCCTTGGCATCACGGCGCTTGCACTCCGCCAAAGGCGTGGCCACGTACACAAGTAGGAACTTCGGTGCGGCGTCCCTTCCCATCTTCCGGTAGACGCGAAGATTCGCCGTCGCGGCCACCAGCGTGATCAGCCCTTGGCGAGCCAGCAGGCCGGCCAGCCGCGACGCTGTTGCATAGAAAGCGTGCCGGCCCTCCGGATCGAACCCGTGCCTGGGAACCATCGCTTCTCGCAGTTCGTCGCTGTCCAACAAACAACACGCCGTGTCCTTTTCCCGCAATGCCGCAAGGACCCGCCTTGCCAGGGTTGACTTGCCCGAGGATGGCAAGCCGGTGAACCAGACAACCACGCTCATCCGAGAACTCGCTCCACCACCCTAGGGTCAAGACGGCCTTCGGCCAGACTCCGCTCGACGATCTGCAGCAGCGCATCGCGCGTCTCCCGGGTCATCTGTGGATACCATTTCGGATTTGTCACCACCAGCGCCCGCCACGCAAAGAAAGGCGGAGCCACCTCGAACAGCTCCTGATCGTCGGTAACACTCGAGTATGTGTTCCAGAACAGCTTCCAGAGCTTGCGAAAACCTTCGCTCCAGGCGTCTGGATGTTCCAGACCAAACAGCAGATAGTTGATGGCCAGACTCGTGGTGTCATCGGCGGCGTCCCCGTCACAGCCCCGGCTTGCGTCAAGCAGGCTGATCCGGTCCTCCTCGTCGAACAGTATGTTGAACGGATGAAAGTCGCCGTGAACTGTTGTGTAGCGATGTTCGCGCCCCCGCAACACCCACCGCCATTCGGCGCACTGTCGCTCGATCTGCTGCAGCCTGCCCTCCGGCGCGGACGGCGTGTCAGGAGGAAACCCGTCAATCATTCCGAAAATGCCCTCGCCATCCCCGGCCAGATTCCGAATGGCCCGCCGGTACCCCGCCACCGAACTGAGCTTGCGCGTATGCAGCTCGGCCAGATACTTGGCCAGCGCCTCGCAACGTTCCAGGTCCTTGCCGGTCGCCGCCCGGTTCGCTGCGATGCGCCTAAGATCTTCGACGTATTCCCTACCTTTCCGAAACTCTGTCAGTAGATAGAACTCGCTGCTGGTTCGAAGCGACGTCAGGTGGCCGTCAAGATCGACCGCGCCGACATCGAGAGCGCGCACATGGCACGGTATGGAAGCGAACGTGTCATAAGCAAGGATGAGCTCCTCCGCCCGGTCGGAGCGGCGGCTGTGGCCGAATTCATCCGCTTGGGCTGTGTGGAAGACATAAGACTGCCGTTTGCCATCTTGCCTTCGCACCACAACTTGCAAAGGCTTTCCGTATCCTTTCGCTTTCTTCGTGCTGTCGTCATCACTTGAGTCTCCCGCCAGACTCTCGATCTCCTCGACTTCGCTACCAGGCTCAAGCCGGCGGATGAGGCTCTCGATCGCCGCCTTGCGGCCGATCTTTTCCGGCTCCTCACTACTCATACGCTGCCCGGATTTCCATCTTCTCGATGGCCTCGTTGAGTTTCAGACGTGCCTCGTCCACTATTTTTCGGCAACCCTGCGGGTCTTTTCTGTCCAGCATCAGGATCGCCTTCTCAAGCAACCGCTCGACTTCCTTGAACTCTTCCTTACGATCCATAACTTGCCTCCCCGAATAGATTTCTTCAGACGGGTGACCCATGAATTCCACCGTCCGTTACCGCTGTCCACGGAGATTCATCGCGGCTTCGGGCGGGTCCCCCCCATGGGGGGTGCTCCTAGGGATTCCCCCAACCCGAACCGGGGATTGCCATATGGTGGCGTAAACTTCGGAAACAAACCCGAACACCGCCGGTTCTCCGAACAAAGGAGGGAAGAAGGAGAGCTATGAATCACTCTTCTTTGTCATTGTCACTTCGGCTCGCGGCGCCGGTCTTGGCTGTCCTGTACTGTGCTGCGGGTGTACTAGCCGACACAACGGATTCGCCGCTCGTCAGCCACATATCCCAGGCGGCGGCTCTCTACAAAAAGGGAGAGTACGGGAAAACGAAAATCCTGTATGAAAAGGAATTGAGGCGGATCCGGCAGCAGAGCGACTCCCGCGCCGCGGTTGCCTCGTTGTTGAACAACCTGAGCCGGACGAACCAGGCGCTGGGCCACTATCGAGAGGCGGAGGCGCAAAGCCGGGAGGCCGTCGCTCTTTGGGAAATCTTGCCCGGGAGGGAAGCGAGACTTGCTATTGCGCTGAACAACTTGGGCATCACTCTCAAATCGACAGGCCGCATCGATGAAGCCAAGCCCGTGCTGGAACGCTCCCTCGCCCTTACCCGGCGGCATCACGGTCCTCGCGACATTCGCACGGCGGATATCATGAACAACCTTGTTCCGCTCTACCTGATGACCGGCGACACCGGCAAGGCAAAATCGATGGCCACCGAGGCCGTCAAATTGACGAAGATGCACCACGGGCCGAGTCATCCGGAAACAGCGCGGACATTGAACAACCTTGCCGTCGTCTATATGCGGCGGCGGAACTACATCAGAGCCGAACGCCTGCTGCGCGAAGCGTTCGCGGCCGAACTGGAATCCGGGACTGGCAATCACCCGCGAGTGGCAAGAGTCCTTACGAACCTGGCCAGGGTCTACGCTGATCTCGGGCGCTTGCGGAAGTCGGAGGAATATTTGCAGCAGGCGCTCGAGATCGACGAAACGGCGTTCGGCGAAAAACATCCGCTCGTTGCCGAGGACTACGGACGGCTGGGAGGGCTCTATGCCAGCCTGGGTTACGTGGGCCGCGCAAGACGCTTCCTCCAGCGCTCAGTTGATCTCCTGAAACAGTCGGTAGCGCCAAACAACCCGAGGCTTGTTGTCGCTCTTCGCCGGCTCGCTTCTCTTCACCTCCAATCGGGCCGGTACTCGAAAGCCGAAAAGGCTCTGTCCGAGGCTCTCGCTGCTCAGAAATCCTCCGGACAAATTCCAAACTCACAGATGTCCGAGGTCTTGGAGGATCTGCTTCGGATCTACCAGAAGCGAGGTAAGCACAAGCGCGCCGTGACGGTCAGCCAGATGCGCCTCGAGCTTCGCGAAAAAGAGCTAGGCCCTGACAACCCCCAGCTCGTCGCCGATCTCAACCACCACGCCACCATCCTCCGGAAGGTGAAAAGAAACAAGGAGGCGGCGCTGGTGGAAGCAAGGGCCGATCAAATCCGCGAATCGTACCTGGCTTCGTTGTAGGCTCGGCGGTCCCGAGAATCGGACGCGGGGCGTGCTACCCCGCGTCATCAGTCTCCTTCCCGCCCCTGGGAAGACCCTGCTGGGATCGCCGCCGTTACCGGAAACGAAGCCGCTGGCGGATTTCCGCCCGCCGCCCGCTACTCTTGCTTGGCGATCGACTTCACCACTTCCAGTACGCTGTCCGGATTCACCGAAATCGAGTCAATTCCCGCTGCGGTCAAAAACCGTGCGAAATCGGGGTGATCGCTGGGCGCCTGCCCGCAAATTCCCACTTTCCGCTTTGACTTGTGGGCAGCCTTCATGAGTTCGCTGATGCTGCGGCGGATTGCCTCGTGCTGATCGTCGTAAAGATAGGAGAGCTTGCTCGAATCGCGGTCCACCCCGAGCACCAGTTGCGTTAGGTCATTGG
>CAYXVG010000030.1:0-82828 GCA_964468205.1 uncultured Solibacteraceae bacterium
CGCGGCGGCGCACCGGTTCGGTCTGCTCGGCTTCGTACACCACGCCCATGCCCCCCTCGCCGAGAACGTGGATAATCCGCTACGGACCGATTCGGAATGGGCTGGCTGCCTCGAGGGCGATGAAGTCGAGTCCGATTGTGGAGGAATCGCGGGCGATCTCGTAGGCGCGCAGCAGGTCCTCCACGCGGGAGCGCAATTCCGCGTCCTCGCAATGCCAGGCGAGATAATCGCCCCGCTCTTCCGGACGAAGATCGAGACACGCCTGAAAAAGCTCTTGTTCGCGAGAGGGTATCCCTTCCGGCATCCCCTGACGTCCTCGCTAGTCCGTGTGCAACACAAGCAGTGCGAAGCGGGAGAGCCCGCTTCGGAAATGAGTGCCCAGCTCCCGCTTAGTATAGCTTGGAAACACTTTCTTGAACCTGCAGATCCGGGCTAATGCGTGCTCGGAACAGGCTGATCCAATCAGGCCGGACCGCCAACCTCCGGGAAGCTCGTGCGCACCCAAAGCCGCGGCTCTGTCATGATGTTTAGAACCATGGATATCACTCGAATGGCTTGGTTTTTGGTCGGATTCGCCGGCGGCGCCGCGGCCGGCATCCTCTTGGCCCCCGGCTCGGGAAGCGAAAACCGTAGATGGATTGCCGATCGCGGCATCGAAGGCGCCGGCAAAGTGATCGGCGAGGAGCGCGTGGAAAAAGGACGGAAGGCGGCCTCCCGCGGCAAAGAAGCCACCGGCTTCGCGCGCGATAGCGTCGACCTGCTGAAGCGTGGCGCCAAGCTTGGGCGCCCGCTTGAAGAACAGTAGCTGGCAGTAAGATGGCCGTCTTCTACTCTTCCACGCCGGCCCGCCGGCCGGCCCTGAGGTAGCTGTATGTCGATTTCGCTGCACGCGCTCGATTGGGCCGTAATCGCCGCCTACTTCGTCGGTATCGTCGGCCTCGGCCTATACGTGGCCCGCCGCGTTAAGGGAACCGAGCACTACTTCCTCGGTAAGCGGGAGTTCAGCGTATGGCTCATTCTCGGGCAGGCCTTCGGCGTCGGCACCCACGCCGAAATGCCGGTGGCTCTCGCAGGAGCCGTCTATCAATCCGGCTACTCCGCCATCTGGTACCAGTGGAAGAACCTGTTCATTACCCCGTTCTACTGGATCCTGGCGCCGGTGTTCCGCCGCTTCCGCCGGACGACCATCGGCGAGGTCTACGAGGACCGCTACGGCAACCTCATGGGCGCCGTCTATACCGTGTTCGCCCTTTCCTTCTTCACCTTCAACATGGGAGCGATGCTGAAGGGCGCCGGAAAACTCGTGAGCGCGGCGTCGGGTGGTACCGTGACTCCGAACGCAGTGGTGGTGGTGATGACGGCAACGTTCCTCGTCTACAGCTTGGTGGGCGGGTTGATCTCGGCGGCGTATACGGACTTCGTCCAAAGCCTCTTCATCATCGTGCTGTCGTTCCTGCTGATCCCGCTCGGGCTCCAGCAGGTGGGAGGATTCACCGGGCTGCGCGAAAACCTCGCGCCGGAGATGCTCTCCATGGTGACGCCTGGCGATGTTGGCGTCTTCACCATCGTCATGCTCACGCTGAACGGACTCATCGGCATTGTGGCGCAGCCGCATATGATCGCCGCCGTTGGTACCGGGAGAGACGAGCGGAGCTGCCGCATCGGGTTCGCCTATGGCAACTTCGTGAAGCGCTTCTGCACCATCGGCTGGGCGCTCGTGGGGCTGATTGTCGTCGTGATGCTGGCCGGCAGCGGCGAGATGCTGGCCGATCGCGAGGACGCGTTCGGCTACGCTACCCGGGCGCTCCTGTTTCCCGGCGCGGTCGGGTTGATGATTGCGAGCGTACTCGCCGCGAACATGTCCACCTGCTCGGCCTTCACGGTGGACGGCGGAGCTCTGTTCACACAAAATCTCTATCGGCGCTACCTCGCCAAAGACCGGCCTGACAGCCACTACCTCGCCATCGGCCGGATCTCCGGCGTCACGGTGACGACCCTCGGGGTGGTCTTCGCCTTATATCTCGACATTGTCCTCGAGGCGTTCCTCTTCACCGAAACAATGGCCACGTTCCTGGGCATTAGTATGTTCGCCGCGGTCGCCTGGCGGCGTGCGAACCGGCACGGCGCCCTCGCCAGCGTTCTGGTATCGGCTGGCACGTTCTTCTACGTAACCTATGCCGAACACGGCACTCTGCTGAAGTGGGAGGCCGGAAACTTCGGAATTTCAATGGTGGCCGGCTTCGTGGCCTTGATCCTGGTGAGCTTCGCTACCCGGCCGGAGAAACCTGAGATGTTGGCGCCATTTTACGAGCGTCTGGATACACGAAGCGAGTTGGACACCGCGGCCGGCGAGGAAAAGGTGCTCCGGGAACCAGGGCATGACCTGCTGATCGTCCACTTGCTGGACCCAAAGATTTACAAGAGTTGGAAGTCCTTCCATGGGCGCTTCCGCGTCGATCTCAACGGCTTGGTCCTGGCCTGCGGCGTGGTTATCGCCTTGATCGCGTTGGCGCGGGCGATCCTGCTGCTGCCGTGAAAACCAGCGCTATATAAACCGGATAAGGACAAACTGCATCAACAGGTAGGTGACAACCGAGGCGGCGAAGAATTCGAGCAGCGCCCAGCGGGCAATGGGGCGCGAGTGGCGCTTCAGGCCGATAAGGAAAGCCGCGAGGCCGGCTGCGGGAATGATCGCTGTCAGCTTCTCGGCTCCGTCGTGCCGCATCGAGACGCCGAGGAGCCACAGAAAGGTCCAGCCGGTCAAGGCTACACCGAGGAAGACGCCTCCGGCCTGCGCTAAACGTGTAACGAGCATTGAGATTCCGGGCCCGGGATCGCGTTCCGGCCCGGTAGGATTCGCGGCCAACTTATAGAGTTATCAGGAATGAGCGGGCCGGACAAGGTGCTCCGGCTCCGTCGCTCAAAACCACTGGACCGTGGGGGATTCTTTTCCCGGCGCTGCAGGCGTTGGAAACCACCGCCGAGTCGCGGCCATCTTACAATAGAGGCAATTGGGGAGGCTCTATGCGATTGATTCTGTTCGCTGTCACCGGCATGCTGCTGGCGGCCGGCGGGTTCGCCACCGAAGACGATCTCACGGCTGCGCAGGTTGAGGAGATCATTCAGAAGTTTGCCGCCAAAGAGGCGGAGTTCGCGCAAGCGCGGGAAAACTACACCTACCGCCAATCGGTGAAGGTTCACGAACTCGACGAAAGCCGCAACGTATCCGGCCGGTACGAAGTGACTCAGGATATCATCTTCACCCCCGACGGCAAGCGCACCGAGCGCGTGGTGCACGCCCCCGTGGCCACCCTGCGGCGGATCATCATGACACCGGAAGATGAACAGGATCTCCGTAACGTCCAGCCCTTCGTCCTCCAGACCAAGGACCTCGACAAGTACCATATCCGCTACCTCGGCAAGCAGACCCTTGACGAGATCCCCTGCTACACCTTCGCCGTGAAACCGAAGACAATGGAGAAGGGAGAACGCTACTTCTCCGGCATCGTCTGGGTCGACGACCGGGACCTGCAGATCGTAAAGACGTACGGCCGCGGAGTTGGACTCCAGCGCAAGAACTACGACAACCAGTTCCCCAAGTTCGAAACCTACCGCCAGCAGATCGACGGAAAGTACTGGTTCCCAACCTTCACCATTGCCAACGACGTGCTGATGTTCCAAACCGGCCCGGTACCGATCAAGATGGTCGTCCGGTATGACGACTACAAGCAGTTCGGCAGCGACGTGCGCATCACGTTCGGCGACCAAGTCGTGGACGACGAGCCCAAGGAAGAACCGGAAGAGCAGAAAGAACCCTGATTTCTGCCACTCAACCCCGTCTTGGCGCATCCCACAGGTTAAGTCTCGTAATTCGCACTGCTCTTGTGTTTCAATCAGATAGCAGTCCGATCTACTGGGATCCTGGGACTTCTGAAACTGAATGGTGGACACTTCATCAAAGCTGCGCAGGAAAGCCCTTGCGGCGCTCCGGCTCGCGCGGGAAGTCCGGATGATCGCCCACGGATTGCTCGATACGAGCCACCCGGTCTTGGCGCATCTAATCCCGATTCGCCGCTGTAATTTGGCCTGCGCCTACTGCAACGAGTACGACAATCATTCGCTGGGCGTGCCGCTTCGAAAACTGGAGTCCCGCGTGGATCACCTGGCGAACCTCGGAATCTCGGTGATCACCATCAGCGGCGGCGAACCGCTGCTGCATCCGGAACTCGACGAGCTGATTCGCCATATCCGCGGCAAGCGCATCATCGCGGGCCTGATCACGAACGGCTTCCTATTGAACCCGAAGCGGATTGAGCGGCTAAACAAGGCTGGCTTGGATCACCTGCAAATCTCCATCGACAACGTCGAGCCGGATGAGGTTTCAAAGAAGAGCCTGAGGACGCTGGATGTCCGGCTGCGGATGCTGGCGGCGCACGCCGATTTCCATGTCAATATTAACTCCGTGGTCGGCGGGGGCATTAAAGACCCGACGGACGCTCTGCGCGTCGGCGAACGCGCCCTGGAACTCGGACTCACCTCCACGGTTGGTATCATCCACGACGGCGACGGACAGCTCAAGCCGCTGGGAGAAGCCGAGCGCCGGGTCTACCGGCAGATGAAGGCCATGGAGAAGAAGAGCTACTCCCGCTTCAACAGGTTTCAGGAAGCGATTGCCGACGGGAAGCCGAACCAGTGGAAATGCCGGGCCGGGAGCCGCTACCTTTACATCTGCGAGGACGGCCTTGTGCACTACTGCTCCCAGCAGCGAGGCTATCCCGGTGTCCGTCTGGAAGAGTACACCAGAGACGACATCAAGCGCGAGTTTCTCACCGAGAAGACCTGCGCCCCTACCTGCACCGTTTCCTGCGTGCACCAAGTCTCCCTGATCGACGGGTGGCGAGCGCCGCAAACGCTGCGGCCCAACCAAGCTCCCGGCGGTCTCGTCCAGATAGAGTAGTGGAAGACCGGGCCGTGGGCTGCTCCGTTGTCACGGAACCGAACGTTAATCACCGTTCCGCGCCTCTCCGATCATTGCCAGAAAACGGTTGTAGATCTCGTTGGTGATTTCGAACTCTCCCTGGTCCAGGCCGAGGCGGACAACCACGAGATCCCATTCCGGTATCACAAACAGGTCGTTGTTGTTGTAGCCGCTGCGGGAGTAGGCGCCCGCGGGAATATCCGGCCATCTCAAACTGCCATCGGGACCCCGGCCGTTCGCCCACCAGTTAAACCCGTAGACGCCGCGGCCGTCGATTCCGCTTTCGAGATGGCCGAGCGGAAGGGTGGCGGGTACCTGGGGACGCACAGACTCGTCGATAAACGAGGAGCTGATCAACTCCCGGCCGTTCCAGGAGCCCCGGTGGAGGAACAGGGGCCCAAGGCGAGCCACTTCGAGCGACGAGATCTCGATCTGCCGGTTGTTGTTGCCTGATCCGCCATTCACCTTCAGGCCATCCACGTCTCCGAAATCGCCCCATCTCCAACCGCTCATGCCGATAGGTTCGGCGATTCGCCGCCGGAATAGGTCTTCCAGCGGCTCCCCAGCCGCCTTGGTTAGAACCAGGGCAAAGATGTTCATCGCCGAGTCCCAATAGGCGTACTTCTCGCCCGGAACGAACAGCGGTTCCGGATTCGGCTGGAAGGGGGTGGAGCTGGGGCCGTGCGTGTAGCTCCCCTCCGGCTCGTCGCCGATAGCCCGGTAGCCAGAGGTCATCGTGGCGAAGTGCCGCATGGTGGCCTCGGGATAGTGTTCCGCGAGCTCCGGCAGGACTTCGGCGGCGCGCGTTTCAAGGCTGACCTTGCCATCGTCGATCAGGAGCCCAAGGCACAGCGTAGTGAAGGCCTTGGTGACGGACCAGACACCATGGACCTTGTTCGCCGCGGCGCCCTGCCAGATCAGCCGCCCGTTGTCAATGACCACCAGTTCACGCGCGCCGTCCGGGCCGGAGTTCTCTTCCAGGTAGCGAACTGCCGCGGCAAGCTTATTTGAGTCAAACCCCTGGGATTCCGGAGACGCCTCTTCCCAGGACTCGCCGGGAAATGCGGCGGACCCATCCGGGGAGCGGCCGCAACCCAACGTGAGCACAAGTATCAGCGCCGTGGTGCTAACGGTTCCGATTCTCATTAAGAAGCCTCCTTTCCGCCGGATGGTCGAGGCGGGACAAAGCCTCCCGCTTCGTGAGCCACTCCAGGCGGTCCACTTCCGCGCCGGGTTCAAAGGCGCAATCGCCTACGCGCTCCATGTTCCAGTACAGCACCAGTTTCGGCCGCCGCCGGACAACGTAGCAGATTTGGCCGGCGAATTCGCCAAGCGCGGTTTCGCAACCGGTCTCCTCCAGGACTTCCCGCTGCGCCGCCTCCTGCCAGGACTCGCCCGGCTCGAGTTTTCCCTTGGGCAAAGACCAGTCGCCGTACTTCGGGCGGTGAATGACGGCGAGCCGGCGCAGACGGCCGTCGGTCCACCAGACCAACCCGCCCGCAGCCTTCACAACCAGCGGTTCAGCGGAAGGGTCGATTGTCATTCTGGCGCCTGCCACTCATAGTAGGAGGGGTAGCCGCCGCCCATGTTGTGCGCCAGCCAGATGCGATACTCCCGGCTGCCGGTGCGCGTCGTTTCGCGGCGCTGGGCGTGGCTCGGATTCGTGTACACGAGGATCACCGGCCCGCCGTCATCCGCGCTGGCTATGCAGACGATCTCGTCACGGAAGTCACCAACCAAATCCGCCACCATGCGGCAACTGCCGCCGCCGCTTTCGTTGGGCGGCGGGATATCGACGGTGCGGACTTCCTTGCCGTCGAAACTGCTGAGCCGCGTTCCATTGCCGGAAATCAGATCCCGGGCAGCGCCGCCGGTCCAGTTCACAGGCCGCCAGCCACGCTCGAACGGATCCGCGAGCACCGTGCCATCGGCGGCAAATAGAACGCACTGCTCCTGATGATGGCCGTCACGGTTTGTCATCATTTCGACGCCGGGCGAGTCTTCCCAAACGTCGGCGGCCCAGCCCGTGTGGGCGTGTGTCCACCGGGGGTCGTCCTCCCGGTTGACTTTCCAGATGACACGCCCGTTTGCGGCGTCTACTAGATAAGCGCCGGCATGGATGCTGCTCTCGACGGCATAGAACACCTGCCGGCCCTGCAGTCCGGGCAGGAAGCGGGCGACCGAGACAATATCCGGATGTTGCCGGTAGATCGACCAGCGCATCGTGCCATCCGGATTCAGCAGCATGGTCCCATTAAATACTTCGTCCCGGCCGTCACCATCGACATCGGCGATATCGACATGATGCGATCCGCTGCCGTTGGTTTCGGCCAGGCTCTCGTAGGTCCATAGATGCTTTAGGTCAGCGGTATAAGCATCGAGGATCTCGTTCTCGTAGAGTCCGGTCTGGGTCACGATCGCGGGTGTGCGCCCGTCGAGATAGGCGACCGACATGTGCACCCGGGTCGACGATTTCGCAAAGTCCGACACCATCTCGCGCCAGGGTGTCTTGCGAAGGACGCGGCCGGTCATGCCGTCGAGCACGGCAAGGTGAACACGGCCGTCCTCCTGCACTGCGGCGATCACCTCGGCCCGGCCGTCGCCGTCGAGGTCGAAGACATTGATTGGTACGTTGTTGGCGTTGCCGAAGCAGTGGTCGTGGTTGACAAGCGGACGGCGCCAGAGAGACCGGCCGTAGCTGGTGAAGGCTTCGAGTTCCACCGGCAGCCCGGGGTCCCGCGACATCTCCCGGATCCCGTTGTCCAGCCGGACCACCACGTCCAGCACTCCGTCGCCATCAAGATCGCCGAATACGGGCACGGCGCCACTTTGGCGCGGCGTGGGTTCAATCCGCATTACCAGGCCAGTGGGCTTTTCTCCCGGCTCGACGCCGGCCCACTCAGACGGCGCGCCCAACTTGCCGTCACGAACCGCCCGGACTCGATAGTAGATCCGTTGCGCGGCGGCCGGATTTGGGTCGGTGTAGTTGGTTGCACCGGTGAGCGGCTTCTTTGTGATCTGGATGCCCGCCGCATCGCGGCGAGTGGACCGGTAGACATGGAAGCCGGTGGCCGGAATATCCTCAGGAAGAAACTGCCAGCTCAGGAAGACACCTTCCGGAGAGGGCAGCGCGACCAGCCGGCGGGACATACGTTGGAAATGTGTCGACCCTTCCGGCTCGCGCACGAGACGGAACCCGATATCGGGATGCCGGATGCCGGGGGATGAGCGGCCAAAGACGCCGCAGCGGAGGTAGTACTCTCCGCGCGCCCAGGATCCTCCAGCCAGATCGCCCTCGCGATCGATTCGGTTGGTCACCCGGTAGACCCAGCGATTCGTGGCCAGATCCGGGTAGGTGTCCACCATCTGCCAGACATTCCCGGCCATGTCGCGGAGACCGAAGGCGTTTTCTGGAGTCTGACCGGCGGGCTGGATATGCTGTTTCCAATCGGCGAAGGTCCGCACGGCGGAGACGTCGAAGTTCACGTTATTGGGCAGTGTGCCACCCCAGGGGTAGCGCGCGTCACTCGAGCCGGCGCGGGCGGCGTATTCGAACTCGCTCCGGGTTGGCAGACGGTACACTCGCGATTCCTTCTCAGAACGCCACTCGAGGTAGGCAGCAACGTCATAGCGGTTCACGAATACGACCGGATGGCCTCCAGTTCCCGAAGGGATATCGGAGTTTCCCCAGTGCAAAGGCGCGGGGTGACCGGTGGCTTTTATGAAATCGTGATACTCGCGATTTGTCACCGGGTGGACCGCCATGTCGAACGAGTCGAGGCGGATCTCGCTTCTGCCGGGCATGACGCCGCCGGGCACCGTCACAAATCTCGCCGAGTCCGCGGCGGCAGGGGCAGCCGCCAGAAGGCAAAACAGGAGGATAGTAAGCATCGCGGTGCAGCTTATCAACTCCGCGCACGAGGTGCAATCGAGGGGAAGCAGCCAGAGAAAGCCTATTAACAACTACCCCCTGGTTCGCCGATACTGATTGAGGAGGGAACCTGTGGATAATCGGGGGAGAGCATCCGAGGCGCTCCGGGAAGAACTCGAGCGATTGCGCGCGCGAAACGCCGAATTGGAGGCGCTCGCGGTGCAGCGCGGAGCAGCCGCCACGCGTGAGGGCGAGAAGCGGTACCGTACGCTGTTTGAATCGGCGGATGACGCAATTTTCCTGATGGATGACGAACGCTTCGTCGAGTGCAACCCGAAAACGACGCAGGTGTTCAGATGCAGACCTGAGGACATACTCGGCAAGCCTCCCGCCGATTTCTCCCCAGCAGTGCAGCCGGATGGAGAGCCGTCGGTGCAAAAAGCCCGCCGGCTGATCGGCCGGGCGATGCGGGGAAACCCTCAGTTCTTCGAATGGCGCCACTGTCGACTCGATGGGGAAGAGTTCGATGCCGAGATCAGCCTCAGCGCCGTGGAGCTTAGCGGAAACCGCTTCGTCCAGGCGATTGTCCGGGATGTCACCGACCGGAAGCGGTCAGAGGAAGCGCTGCGATTCAGCCGCGACTTCGAGCGCCTCGTGACGACGATCTCGGCGCGATTTGTCCAAGCTCCCTGCGGAGAAACTCTCGACAACGTGAGACAAGCCCTATGCGAGATCGGTGAATTCGCCGGCGTGGACCGAAGCTACATGTTTCTCTTCTCCGACGACCTCGAGACGATGGAATGTGTCGCGGAGTGGACGCGGGAGGGCGTGCAACGGTTGAGTTTCCAGAGCGCACCTACGTCCCGCTTCTCACGGTGGATGGAACTGATGAAACAGAACAAGGTTTTCCATCTACCGTCGCTCGATCTGGTCCGCGCCGAAGAGCAGGAGGTGCGAGAAATCCTGCGATCCCATGGAACCCGCTCGCTGCTCAGCGTTCCGGTAGTGTACGGCGGGCGCCTCTTCGGCTTTGTGGGCTGGTCGGCCTTATCCGAAGGAAAGTGCTTCCCGGATAGCACCGTCTCGCTGCTGCGGATTGTCGGGGAAATCATCGCCGGCGCTCTGGAACGCCAGCGGTATGAACGCGAGCTCGAATCCGCCAGAAAAGCCGCCGAGGCGGCCAATGAAGCCAAGAGTCAGTTTCTGGCCAATATGAGTCATGAGATCCGGACGCCGCTCAACGGGATTCTGGGGATGACGGCGGTCCTGGCGGACTCCGGCCTCGATGCCGCGCAGCGCGAAATAGCCGACACGGTGACACAGTCCGCCGAGGCGCTGCTCCAGATCGTCAACGACGTGCTGGATTTCTCAAAGATCGAGAACGGAAGAATCGACGTCGAAACTGTTTCATTCGACCTCCAGGTCACACTCGAGGACCTGGTCGGTCTGATGTCGCCAGCCGCCGAGCGGAAAGGGATCGATCTCACCTTCTGGTATCCGTTTGACGCTCCACGACGGTTTCTCGGGGATCCGGGCCGCATTCGCCAGGTGATGTTAAACCTGGTGGGAAATGCGATCAAATTCACCGAAGTAGGCAATATCCTGCTCGAAGTATCGTTTCCGGCCGGCGTGGACGAAGAGACAGGGCAGTTCGCCGTCGGGCTGGCCGTACACGACACGGGCGTGGGAATCCCGGCGGAGAAGCTGCCCCTTCTGTTTCGCAAGTTCAGCCAATTGGATTCTTCTACTACCCGCAAGTACGAGGGCGCGGGACTGGGTCTGGCGATATCCGAGCAACTGGTGAAGTTGATGGGCGGCAAGATCGAGGTGTCGAGCGTCGAGGGGTCAGGGTCGACGTTCACGGTCTGCCTTCCATTGGAACCGGACCCTCAAGCCGCGAACGAAGAACCGCATCCCGGCGAATTGGAAGGAAAGCGGATTCTGGTGGTGGATGCGAACAGTTTCCGGAGATCGGCGCTGGCGAATCAGTGCTCGGGATGGGGAATGGAGATAGTGGAGGCCGCGACGGGGGCGGAGGCGCTCGCCCTCCTTCAGTCCCACTCCAGTAGCGGCCGGCGCTTGGAGATGGTGGTGGTGGACCGCCGCCTCCCGGATATACCCGGAGAACAGTTCATCGCCGGCGTACGGGGGTTCGAGATCTATGCGGACATTCCGATCCTGATTCTCACATCGATTGGCGAGCGAGGCGAGGCTGCCGGCTACCGGCGCGCGGGATGCAGCGGCTACCTCGTCCACCCGGTGCGGGAGAGCGTCCTGCGCGAGGTTCTTTCC
Organism: uncultured Solibacteraceae bacterium; assembly: GCA_964468205.1. Lineage (GTDB taxonomy): Bacteria > Acidobacteriota > Terriglobia > Bryobacterales > Bryobacteraceae > CAWELS01. The sequence goes on from CAYXVG010000030.1 coordinate 11,142, forward strand.
ACAATGGCGGGGAACCCGGTTGGTAGTGCGGACAGGCATATGGTAACGATCCATACTCTGAAGGAATCGCGGTCCGCCGCGATTCCGAGAGCCGCGTTGGAGTTCGAGGGCCTGCAGGCGCTGCTGGTGGAGGACAACGCCATCAACCAGAAGGTAGGCGCCGCGCTGTTGAAGAAGCTCGGATTCGCCGTGGATGTAGCGAGTGATGGCGCCGAGGCGCTGGCCGCGGTGAGTGCCCGTGACTATGACGTCATCCTTATGGACTGCCAGATGCCGAAGATGGACGGGTTCGAAACTACCCGCAGGCTGCGCGCGGGTTCCGGTTACGCGAGCCGGTGCCCGGTCATCGCCATGACGGCCCACGCCTTGGATTCGGACCGCAGGAAATGCTTAAAGGTGGGCATGGACGACTACATCAGCAAACCGGTTCGCCCGGAAGCGCTGCGGAGCGCGCTGGCCAGGCATCTTGGCAAGGCGTGATCGCTCCGCTCCGGGTCCCGGCTGGGCCGGTGCTATTATGAAGCGTTATTCCAGCCGAGTATTCATGAGCCAACCCGCAGACAAAGCTAAGCCTGTTCAGCGCGCGGGAAAACCCAGCGTCGTGATCGTTGGCCGGCCCAATGTCGGCAAGTCCACCCTGTTCAACCGGATATTGGGCAACCGGCGCGCCATCGTTGGGGATGAACCGGGAATCACGCGCGACAGGATTCAGGGAGATGCGGAATACCGGAACAAGGACTTTGTGCTGATCGATACCGGCGGGATTCTACCGCACGACGCGGCCACCATCCCCAGCGAGATTCTCAAGCAGGCCCGGGTGGCGCTCGAAGGGGCCTCCCAGATAATCTATGTGATCGACGGACGAGCCGAGATCACGGGAACCGACCGGGAACTGGCCCAGATGCTGCGCCGCCTTGGCAAACCGGTCTCTCTCGCCGTGAACAAGATCGACGTGGCGGAACGGGAGTCGCTCACAAGCGAGTTTTACGCTCTTGGTTTCGATCACCTGTTTCCGGTTTCCGCCGAGCACAGGCGCGGAATCGATGACCTTCTGGACCACGTTACGGCGGACTTCGCGGAGCGTGCAGAGCAGGAGGACCCCTCCGCGGCCGCCAACGTGATCAAAGTGGCCATCATCGGGCGTCCCAATGTGGGCAAGTCCACGCTGCTGAACGCCTTGGTAGGGAAGGAGCGAACGATCGTTTCACCGGTGGCGGGAACAACAAGGGACGCCGTGGACGAGACAGTTCACCATGAGGGCGTCGACTACACCTTCGTCGATACGGCGGGTATCCGGCGTAAGGGGAAGACCCGCATGATGGCGGAGAAGCTCAGCGTGATGATGGCGCAGCGCCATATTCGGATGGCGAACGTGGTCCTGCTTGTACTCGACGCGACCGATGGGGTGGTCGGGCTGGATGCCACGATTGGAGGCTATGCGCACGAGGGCGGCCGGCCAATTGTGATCTGCGTCAACAAATGGGACGCGGCTCCGAAGAAGGATAAGAGGGCGTTCCTCGAAACGCTCCGTCACGAAATGAAGTTCCTCGAATATGCGCCGGTGGCGTTTCTGTCAGCGCGGGACGGGACGGGGCTGCAGCAGTTGTTCGGGCTGATCCGGAGGGGGTTCGAATCGGCTTCCAAACGGGTATCAACCGGTGAGTTGAACAGGTTCCTGGGTGCGCTTGAGTTTGAGCGGGATCTGAAGGTGAAGTACATCACGCAAACCTCCTCGCGGCCGCCCACCTTTGTCGTATTCACCGACGGCGGCAAGGAGCTTCACTTCTCCATCCAACGATACCTCGTGAACCAGATCCGCCGCGCGTTCGGCTTCGCTGGCACACCGATCGTGGTGAAGTCCAAGACGAGGCCGAAACGCGCGAAGAAGTCCGCTTCGCGGTAGCGGGCCGGTCAGGCTTCGGCGGGCTGCCCTTCCTCAAGCGACACTGCTTTCGGCTCAAGTCCCAGCTTCGATAGGATCACGTAAACGACGAAGCCGACCACAAAGCTGTAGAGCACGGCAGGCTGCGAGTACCTCTGAACCTGCTCCGGGACCGGGAGGAAGGGCAGAATCCCTACCAGAAATCCGGTGGCCCAAGCGCCATAGCCGGCGATATTCACACCCTGACGGGGGCCGGCCCACTTTTTCCCCGAGAGCAAATAGTCAGCAGCCATCGCACCGCAGATCGGGCCAAAGGACGCCCCAACGATCACGAAGAAGCCGATCAGGTTCTGCGCGACCCCGGTGACCGCAAGGATGATCGCGATAACTGCGCCGATCATGGTGGAGGCCAGGCGGGGAACACCGGGAATCATGGTGGCGAAGCTGTTACCCGCGATGAAAGCGCAGAAGCAGGCCGGCGCGATGGAGGCGAACGCGAAGAGGAGGAACATCGACGAAGCAAGGAACCCGCCGATCGAGCCAATGACGCCATCGTAGGCAAAGGTTTCCAGAGCCGGATTCATGCCGTGGGCTCCCGCGACGGAAAGCAGAGGCAGTCCACCGGCGTACACAACGGCCAGAGCGATGCCAACGAATCCGCCGAGCTTCACGTCTTTCGCGCCGCGGCTGCTCATTCCAAAGTCGGCGCCGGCGGCGCCGGCGGTGGCAAAGAAACCGATGACGATGGCGTTGAGCATTGCGAAAGCGAGGTAGGGATTGGGATCCGCCGGGGTGTAGTTGGTAATGCCTCCGGCGGTCTTGAAGAACGCGACAAGAATCATGAGAAACGGAATGATGGCCATGTAGGTGGCCAGTTTCGCCACGTACTGGATTCCCTTGACACCGATGTAGGCCATCACCAAACCCCAGATCACCGCGATGATAAGGAATGGAATCGACATCGGGCTGGAATCCATCCCGACGCCGGCCAAGATGAACTCGGTGGAGATGGATGTGTTCACGGAGAACCAGCCAACTTGCAGCAGGCCCATCAAGAGGCCGGGCATCAGATAGCCGCCGGTGGATCCGAACGTGGAGCTGCCGACAACGTAGAGCGGATAGCCGGTCTTCATGCCCAACATTGCGGGAACGTAGAAGAAAAGCGCGTAGCTCAAGAGTCCGGCCACCGCCAGCGCCAGGAGACACAAAACGGGTCCAGCGTGTACGAGCGTGCCTTCGGCAATAGAACGATAGAAGGCAATCCATAAGAAGATACCGGCATAACTCGGAGCGGTGTTCACGTACCACGGGGCACGGTTCGAGAGGGGATTCGGTTTAGTCTTGGTTATGTAGTCAGGGAGCATGCGTCACCTTCACTAAGAGGAAGACAAAAGTGCGGACTAGTATACTACGCTTCCGGGCGGGGACGGGGTTCGGATTCCGGGCCGCCATCGCCGGCCTGTGAAGACGACTGACATCCGCCTTCTGAAGGTTCTGGCTCCGGCCGGATCCGCGCAGCCGCGTGGCCTGGGTCTTCATCGCCGAAATCCACCGTCCTGACCCTTCTTCGCCGGTGTTTCCGATACGGTTTGAGCCCCAGATTTCCGAGCACGATGTAGCCGGCGAAGCCGGCGATGCAACTGTAGACGGCGGCGGGATGGGTGACGGCAAGGATATGAGCCGGGAGCGGCAGCAGCGGGACCAGGCCCACACCGATGCCGAGAAGCCACGCGACGTAGCCGGCGTAGTTTACGCCCGGGCGCGTGTGGGGCCAGCGTTTGTCGTGCTGCCAGTAGTCAGCAGCCATGATTCCGCACACCGGAGCCGTCAGAGCCGCGGCGATGGTGAAAAACAACGGCAGGTTGGCCGCAAGTCCGGAGGCCGCAGTGACCGACGCGACCGAACCGACCACGAGCCCACCGGCCATCCGGGAGAGCTTCGGCGCCATGACGGCGAAGCTGTCGCTTGCCATCCATCCGATGAACATTCCCGCCGGCGCCGAGCCGAGAAGCAGGCCGGCGCAGACTGCTGGCGCGAATCTGCCTGTCACCGCGGCCGCCGCCTCCAGGTATCCGAATCCTTCGAGACCAGGATTTAGATAGCGGGCGCCGGCCACCGTCGCCATGGCGACGAACGCGAATAGGCAGGCTGGAAACACAATTCCAAACAGCCCGCCGAACTGCACATCCTTCTTTGAACCGCAATAGCGGGCCAGACTGGGGGAAGCGGCGGCGGCCGTGGCGAAGAAGGCGGTGACAAGGTGAATCGTATAGGTGAACGCGGCAAACGGCTCGGGAAGGTCCAGCCCATGTTCTGCGATGCCTTCCTGGGCAGAGGATAGGCCGAGGATAGCAACCAGTAGCGGTAGACCGGCCAGAAGCAGCGAGGCCGCTGCCACCGCCTTGATCCCGAACCTCGCCGCGAAGGCGAAGCCGAAGCTCCACAGCACGGCGACGGCAATGGTGGCTACATCGGCGGCGCCTCCCTCGAGTTCCAGTCCGACGGTCACAGCCCGGCCGGCATGGTAACCGGTGGCCCCGAGCAGAGCCGCCAGGACGAATCCCAGCAGAAGGCCAGGAACTAATTGTCCGCCCCGCGACCCGAAAGTGGAGCTACCGAGGATACCGGTGGGGTAGCCCGTCTGCATGCCGATGACAGCGGGGATGCGAAAGAAGAGGAAGTGACTGAGCAGTCCGGCAAGAAGGACCGCGGAAAAGAGCAGTCCGAAGGGCGCGTGGTCGATCGTCCCCCCGGAGAGGTCCTGTGCATAACCGAACCAGGCGAAGAGACCCAGGTAGCAGGGAGCCAGATAGCGAATCCACGAATTGCGGGCCGCTGGTGAAACAGGCTGGGTCTTCGACAAGTAATCCCGCATGACTAGGCCCACCGGAAGCTCTGGTCTGAAGATGGAGTTTCCCTCAGGACGCCACCAGCAGCCGGCATCGGGTTCGCGTCAATCAGCCGCCGGGCGCATCTAAGTCACCGGTTCCAGCCAGATCTTCAATCTTAGTCCCAACACAATCGATCCGCTGCGGGATCGAACCGCGCATGGACACCTGGCCTTCCTGGGCGCCCAGGGATTCGTCACTCAGATGCGAATGAAACGCCGCGGCGTGAGCGGCCGCCGCCGCATCCACCATTAGTTCCCGCAACATGGTCTCGAGCATGGCGACCAGCCGGTCGAGATCCGGACGATTCAGATGACGGCAGAAGTGCTTGGGCGACATCGCCTCGAGTACAACTCCCGCGCCGCTGCGAATAGCGGCCACCCGGCACGGTAAGAAAGCTGCGAATCGTATGTCGGCCGCGAGCAGAGCGCCGTACAATTCCGTATGGCAGATGGTGAAAGAAAGGGCATCGTGCGATGCCCGCCGGGCCTCCTCGGAAAGGAGCGCGCCAAGCCGCGTGACGGCCAGAACGTGAGCGCCATGCCTCCTGGCCACGCGGGTGAAGGCGGCCTCCATCTCTTCTATTCTGTGTTTCGATTCAACCTGAATCATACATGTCGCCCCCCCAAATGATACAGCAGGCTGCGGGGATGCCGTCAGCTTCTTCGCGTGTAAAAATCGACGCCGGCCGGCGGTGAACTCCGGAATCTGCGCGTCAGGTTGCTGAACGACAGCAAAGTGGAGGCTTCCTGTAACGCGGCCGCGGCGGATGGAGTGAGATCGAGGCGGTAGCGGTCAGCCAGTTCGCCATAAGAGTACTCCAGATAACGAACGGTAGATTTGGCGGCGAGTTCTTCGAGCGCATCCCAAAACGAACGACGCTTCAGAAACCGCCGCCGGGCAAGAGGCTCCGGCTCCAATTCGACGGTCCCGCCTCGAGCGAAGTGAATCACCACGAGAGAGCAACGTTCTGGCTCGAACGGGCGGTCTGGCTCGGCATCCGGGAAGGTGGAGAGGATCTCGTTGAGATCAGCGCGGCTCGGCTCGAATCCTTCCCAGCGAAACCGGGAGGCTCCGTGGACAAATGAACCGCCGCGCAACAGCTTCGCTACCCGCTTGGGATCCTTTCCGGTGTGAGCGAGAATTCGCCCCATGAACTCGATTGCGTCCATCTCTTGCACCACAACCGGGGTAAGAGAAACCATGCCGGCTTCGTCGGAGATAAGCTTCACTCGAATGGAATTCGGAAAGGCCATGAGAGGCGGGCCCTCATTCGAGCGCGGCGATGATACGTCCTGCCAGCTCGCTTGTCGAGAGGGAACCGCCCATGTCCGGGGTGCGGTTGGACGGATCAGCATAGACTCTCTCGACGGCGGATCTCACGGCGGCGGCCGCCTTTATCGTCTCCGGATGATCCAGCCATTCGAGCAGCATGGCCACGGAGAGAATCATCGCGGTGGGGTTCGCTTTGCCCTGGCCCGCAATGTCTGGCGCGGAGCCGTGTGAGGGCTGAAAGACCGCGTGGTGATCCCCAACATCCCCGGATGGCGCCATTCCCATGCCGCCGATTAGTCCCGCGGCCAAGTCCGAGAGGATATCGCCAAACATGTTCTCGGTAACGATCACGTCGAAGTCTTGCGGCCGGCGGACCAGGTAGAGGCTGGCCGCGTCCACGTAAATATGGTCGGCGCGAACATCCGGAAAGTCACGCGAGACCTCGTCGAAAATCATCCGGAAGAAAGCCATCGAGGGAAGTACGTTGGCCTTGTCGACGAGCGAAACGAGTTTGTGGCGTTTTTCGGCCAGGCGGAACGCGTAGCGGCAGACCTTTTCCGCGGCCCGCCGGGTAACGCGCATCGTATCCGAAACGGCGTCCGCGTCCTTCAAGAATGTACCCTTACGACCAAAGAAGAGCCCTTCGGTGCTTTCCCTGACGATGACGAAGTCGATGTCTCCGGCCCCGAGGCCTTTCAACGGGGTATCGTTTTCGTGGAAGAGGCGAATCGGCCGCTCGCCGCCGTAAAGGTCGAGCTGCTCTCGAAGATCCAACTGGGGCGTCATCTCCGTGCCGGACGGCCAGCGCACATCGGGGAGGCCCATCGCGCCTAGCAATATGGCGTCAAACTCCTTTAGGCGGTCGATCGTGCCCGCCGGAAGCGGATCGCCGTTCCGCAGGTATTCGCCCGCGCCGACGGAAAACTCCTCGAAGTCGAATTGCACGCTCGACATGCGCTTCGCGGCGGCGAGCAATACCTTCAGGCTTTCGCTGGTGACCTCGGGACCGATCCCGTCACCGGGAAGCACTGCTATCTGATACGTCTTCATAGGCCTTCGCGGTCATCATACAATACTCCCCAGGGGAGCCCTCGTGAGGGGCCAGTTTTGATGCCAGAGAATCCCGCTTCAGAATCGCCGTCGGATCAGTTTGCGAAGGTCACGGCTGAGCTTTCGCGCTATCGCCACCACCTGCTGCAGTTCGAGGCCGTGCAACAGGATGATGGAATCCACATATTGATTACAGCCAACAACCTTCCCGAGGGTGCGCACGTCTACGACGCCATGTTGCATCCGCGCGATCTCGAGGGTCCGCAGTTTCCCTGGAATCTCCAGCGCATGCTCTACGACTTCATCCACGACTACCTGGTGGAGTTGTTCATCGACACGCCGCAGAGCCGGAGCGTCCCGTGAAAACCGCGGCCGCCGAGTTCTTGGCCGCTGAAATCGTCCGCACCGGTCCCATACCCTTCAGCCGGTTCATGGAGGTGGCGCTTTATTATCCCGAGTTCGGCTATTATCGTTCGGCGCGGGATCCGTTCGGCCGCGGCGGCGACTACTATACAGCGGAACAGATTCAGCCCGCGTTCGGGTTGCTGATGAGACGCCTGATCGGACAACTGTGGGACGAGGCTGGCCGCCCGGCGGACTGGTCAGTCGTGGAACTCGGACCGGGACGCGGGGAGATGGCGGAGTTCTTCGCGGACTTCGCCTACCTGCCCGTGGACCTTGGAGCCAATCTTCCCGAGCGAACCCGCGGGATAGTCTTCGCCAACGAATTCTTCGACGCGCTTCCGGTAGATGTCGCAGTCCGGCGGGGCGCCGGCTTTCAAGAGATGCGCGTCGGCTGCACAGGCGACTGCTTCTGCTGGGTGGAGAGTGGTCCCGTACAAGGTGAGCAGTTGGCGTACCTGGAACATTACGGGCAGAGCGTCGCGGATGACTGCCTGGTGGAGGTGAATCTGCACGCGCTGCGTTGGATGGATTTGATCGGAGAGTTCCTTGCTGGCGGTCACCTGTTGATCATCGACTATGGATACTCCTCGCGAGAACTGATTCGCTTTCCCGGCGGAACGTTGATGAGCTACGTTCGCCACCGGGCTCTGGAGGATGTGTTAGCGGATCCCGGAGAACGTGACATCAGTGCGCACGTCTGCTTCACCGCGCTCGAAGATCGGGCGCGCAGATGCGGCTTTGGCGGGGCGCGCAGCGAGTCGCTGGGCCGGCTGCTGCTTCGTGTTGGAGAACACGATGAGTTTGCGTTCCTGATGGCGGACGCGAGCGCAGCGGAGCGGCAGAGGCGGGTGCTGCAACTGAAATCGCTTGTCTTCGGAATGGGAGAAGTCTTTCGAGCGCTTCTGCTATCGAAGCAGGACAGCCAAAAAAACGAAAGCGACCCCGGAGTCCGGGGCCGCTCGTCCAACGATGGTTAGTTGTGAAGAGAACGCCTACTTCTTCTTGGCTGGCGCTTTCTTGACAGCCTTCTTCTTAGCTGGCGCTTTCTTCTTAGCTGGCGCTTTCTTCTTGGCTGGCGCTTTCTTCACGGCCTTCTTGGCAGGGGCTTTCTTCGCAGCCTTCTTCGGTGCGGCCTTCTTCACTGCCTTCTTGGCCGGTGATTTCTTCGCAGCCTTCTTGGTTGCATACCTCATCGATTGATTCTCCCTAACATCATATTTGCGATCTCAAGAAGACCGCAGTGTGATTCATATATAAGGGTGTTTGCAAGGAATGTCAAGGAAAAAATGGTTCACCGTCAACGGGTTAGAAACCTGCATCGCCTTCGTGGCGTATGAAACGTTAAGAGATAGAATTGTCGTAGGACATTTTTGAGGTCAAATGGAGTGGATGGTGCGTGTCGAACCGTGCTGGAGAGTTGTACGTCGAAACGTGGTTTTCGCTCTGATTCCGCTTACGCTCGCGTTGTCCTTTAGCGGCTGCCGGAAGAAAAGGACGCGGGTGCCAACGCCGCCGCCAGTGACGGCGCCAGGCGAGGAAGTCGGCATTGCGAGTTGGTACGGGCATCCCTATCACGGCCGCCGCACGGCAAACGGGGAGATCTACGACATGGAGCGATTGACCGCCGCTCATCGAACGCGGCCCTTCAATCAATGGGTAAGAGTTCACAACCTTGACACCGGAACAACAGTGGACGTCCGTATCAATGACCGCGGGCCGTTCATCGACGGCCGGATTATTGATCTCTCGCTGGCGGCCGCACGGACAATCGACATGGTTCGCCCTGGGACAGCCTGGGTAAGGATAGAGACTGTTCCCACGCCGCAGCCGGCGCCATCGATTTTGGAATACGAGAAGCCAGCCGCGCTACTTCTGGAAGCACCAGGGTCCTTTGCCGTGCAGGCCGGCGCATTCGAGGACATCGAGAACGCCGAGAGGATGACCCAGCAGCTCAACGAACGGTATGGAACGGCTCGCTTGGTCCTCCGGGAGGGGGCTCCGTCCCTCTGGCGTGTCCTGGTGGGCGAGTTTGACACCCTGGAGGAGGCGCGGGCCCTGGCGGGGGAGATTCAGTCGGTCTTCGGAGCAGCGTTCGTTGTGCGCATCGATGATGTCGGGCGAGAGTAGGCGCCCCGAAGCCACGGAACCACAAACGCAAGCTCAGAAAGTTTCAGATTGGTGATAATCGCTGCCGGAGTACCCCCATCTGAGGGTACGGTACTAGGACGATCCACGCAGATGCGGACCTGAGTGACCGCACAATAGTTCTTGGTTTCAATACCTTGCGGACTTGTCGGAAAGGGGCGATCTTCGTTAGATTTTTGCTTTACGGATCACACTAGTACTACAGAGGCTCAAGCACAAGCGCCCATTCGGACGGCAGCTACAATGATTGATCAACGCGCGAAGACTCAGACGAACATCGTTGGAGAATCCGAGAGAACGAAACAGGTGGTCCGCCTGGTAAACAAGGTAGGCAGGGGCAGATGGCCCGTTCTGCTGCTCGGGGAGACGGGAACGGGCAAGGAGGTTGTCGCCCGCGCGATTCACAACGTCGAACCGTCAGGGCCATTCGTCACCATTGACTGCTCTTCCTTGGTTGGACCACTGATGGAGAGTGAACTCTTCGGGCACAGCAGAGGCGCCTTCACCGGCGCGGTGGGAACGAAGCTCGGACTCATCGAGCTTGCCAACGGCGGCACCGCGTTCCTTGACGAGATAGGCGAGCTTCCGCTCGACCTGCAGGCGAAGCTCCTCCGAGTGCTGCAGGAAAAGGAGTTTCGGCCAGTCGGGTCTGTGTCATCACGGAAGTCCGACTTTCGGATCATCGCCGCGACCAACCGGGACTTGGCGAAGGAGGTGGAACGGGGCAACTTCCGGCGGGACCTCTACTATCGTTTGAACGTGGTGACGATGAAGCTTTCGCCACTACGGGAACGGGTGGCGGATATTGTTCCGCTCACGCAGTATTTTTTGAAGCGCCACGGGAGCACCCACCACTTCACCCCGGAAGCCATGGACGCTCTACTCTCCTACAACTGGCCCGGTAACGTGCGTGAGCTGGAGAACTGCATTCAACAGATGCTGGCGATTAACACAGGGCCGCTTCTTCATACCGGGGATCTGCCTTCGCCTGTCCAGAACTTCCTGCAGGCCAAAAAGTCGAGTTCGTTGACTATGGCCGCCGGGGCCGGGGCGGGCGTAACGGCGCCGAGCGCCAATGGATCGACCATTCGCAAAGGTCCCGGAGCCGCCGAGCCGATAGTTTCGAGCGCGGTGCTGCCCCTTACCGAGGTCGAGAAGCGGGCCATCCTTCACGCGCTCGACTACACCAATGGAGACAGGGCGGAAGCAGCGAACCTCCTTGGTATCGGCCGCACCACCTTGTACCGCAAGCTGAAGGAATACCAGGTGGCAAGCTAGCACGAGCAGTGAGAAATCTTTCCCGCCGAACGCACTTACTCACTTGGTTCCCCGCCGGCGCCGGACATGGCGCGGCCGGAGGACCCGCTGGCGGGCCGGTTTCGCGCCGCCCGCCCGACAACCCGGGAAAGGCTAAGGCGTATTGCTCCAATGAACGACCGTGCTTTGAAGGTGCTGCTGGTTGATGACAACCTGGAAGACATTCAGTTGATTGAAGAAGCCCTCTCCGAGCTGGCGGAGGTGCGGTTCAGCCGCAGTTGGCTGCAATCCTATGAACTGCTTCAGGCCGACGATATCCGCGAGGCTCTGGAGGTGTTGGCTGAGTGCCCGGTGGATGTCGTCTTCGTGGATCAGAATCTATCGGATGCAAGCGGGCTGCACGCGTTCAGGCGCGTGCAAGAGTACTCGCCGGAATCACCGGTGGTCGTGCTGGCGGAGGAAGAAGACGAGGCCGCGGCGCTGAGCTTGGTTCGCCAGGGAGCGCAAGACTATCTCTTGAAATCGGAGATCGATTGCATCCCGCTGGCGCGGGCCATTCATGGCGCGATAGAACGCCAACGGTACCGGAGCGCCTTGCGTAGCCTCGTCTGGATCGATGAGTTGACCGGGCTGTATTCGATAACGGGCCTGCAGCGAGCCGGAGAATGGTACGGATCGATCGCCACGCGGCTCGAGCAGGACGTTCGGGTTTTCGTATTCGAGTTAGACGGGCTCGAGCAGATTCGGAACACTCATGGGGCGCAGGAGCGTGACATGGCGTTAATCCTGACGTCCGATATCCTGCGGCGCGTGTTCCAAGGTATGGATCTTGTCGCGCGTGCCGGGGCGGGGCGCTTTGTGGCGGTAACGCTGGCGGAAACGCAGGAATCGGCCGTACGGGAGCGCTTTGCGGCGGAGCTCCGGCAGGCCAACAGCCGCCGGGAGGAGGAGTCGAAGCTGGTGGTTCGCGTCGGATCCGCGAGCGGCTCTCCGGCGGACGATCTGATCCGCCTGAGTCAGTTGGCTTCGGCCCCGATAGCCAAGAACTGATCCACTCAAGCCGGCAAGTCATTTGCACTCAACGGTGGAGCGCCGGGCTGTATGTGCGAGAATGAGCGAAGCTAGGCGCGGCTCGCGACGAGCTTTGCGGACGTCGCCTCGGGTCTGGTGAAGGAGTCATCGCCGCCACCTTGCGAATCGCTCTTGACGCTACCTACTCTCTCGGCTCCGAGCCGACAGGGGTAGGCGTGTATTCCGAGCGGATCATCGAAAACGTCGCGCGTCTATTCGATCCCGAGCGAATCGCGCTCTGCTACCGGCCACACCGTTTTGTCCGGGCGCTGACCAGCAGGATTCCGGAGAATTGCCGCCGCCGGCCGCTGCTTGACCAGATTCCGCTTCCTTCGGTTCGCTTGTTCCACGGCTTGAATCAGCGGCTGCCGGCTGCCCGCTACCGTAACGTTGTCTGCACCTTCCATGACCTCTTCGTCATGACCGGGGAGTACTCCACTTCCGAATTTCGGAAGCGATTCACGTCGTTTGCCCGATCGGCCGCTCAAAGAAGCGACATAGTGATCGCTGTGTCGGCCTTCACCGCGGGCCAGGTAACGGATCTGCTAGGCGTGGAACCGTCGAGGATTCGGGTCATTCCACATGGGGTTGGCCCGGCGCCGGCCATGCCGCGACTTGACAAGGAGAAGATCATCCTCCACGTTGGATCAGTTCAGAAGCGAAAAAACGTACACGGGCTTGTGCGTGCTTTTGAGTCCGTGCCTCCGCCGTGGCGTCTGGCGCTGGTGGGTTCGCTGGGATACGGCGCCGAAGAAATACTGGAACAGATTGAACGGAGCCCGGCCCGCGACAGAATCGACCTGACCGGATACTTGCCGCACCGCGAGCTGGAAGAGATGTATGTACGCGCCGGAGTGTTCGCCTTTCCGTCGCTTGACGAGGGGTTTGGGATGCCAGTTCTCGACGCGATGGCGCGGGGATTACCCGTACTGACTTCTAATTCTTCCGCGCTGCCGGAGGTTGGCGGCGACGCCGTTGTATACGCCGATCCGTTGGATGTACAGAGCATCCGCGAGGGGCTTCTGCGGCTGGTTGAGGATCAGGATTTGCGAAACCAGTACTCAGAGAGGGGACTCCAGCGGGCCTCCGGGTTTCGCTGGGAATCCGCGGCTCTGAAGACCGCCGCCGTCTACAGGGAATTGCTCTCCTAGCGGTCGTCTTCCACGGTAATCTTCAGGGCCTTCAAGAACTTCTGATCCTGCGATGTCCAACGAATGCTACCCGATGATTCGAGTTCGGCTTCCTCGCCAGCGGTCAAGGCGGCTTCAACGTCCTCCTCGTCGCCGGATTCGCTTCGCTTGTTGAAACCAATGGTCGCCTCGAGCACGAGGAATACGTCGTACCCTGCCCGCCGGATCTCTCCGATTGCTGACGCGATCCGCTCCGAATCGGACAGAGATTCGTTGATGGCATTCCCAAGTTCTTGCATCAACTCTTTGAGGTGATCGTCCAAACCGCGCCCCTTTCCAATGGGTCACTTTCAGCATAACATCCCTACTGCTTCCGATGAAGGATGAATGCTGGACGGAATGCCACGGCAGCTAAGGCTTCCATGCCACCCGCCGGCGGCCAGCCGTCCGAGAGCATAGCGAGTGACTTAGTGCCGGGTCTCGGATGCGCGTACAGTTTGCGACTTGACCGCGACGCCCGGCCGAGTCCGGCGTCCACCCGCGCCTGGTATCCTCAACAGGTCCACCAGCCGGTTGTCCGCTTGATTAGCATATCGGCGCAATCCCGGAAATCTCCAGACTCCTCGTCTCAATCCCCAATCTGTTTGAGAAGCGAGCGGACGTTTTTCGCATCGTTCTTGCTCAGCGCCAGCGCCTGAGCGGCTCGCAGCTCTTCCGCTGCGCGTTCCTGCTGGCCCGAACGGAATAGAGCGAGTCCCAAGTGGTAGCGATAGTCGCCGCGGCGAGGATCTTTTTCGACAATCCTGGTTAGCAGCTCGATGGCGGCTCCGTACAGGTTTTTCTTGATATAGACATACGCAAGAGTGTCCGCGTAGTCGTTGTTGTCCGGGCTAGTGCTGATAGCCCTTTGCGCGTACGTTACAGCCATATCCAGATCGGCCCCCGAGTCGGCCAGTACATAGGCCAGGTTATTAAGAGCATCAGCGTTGCCGGGACTCAGTTCGACGGACTTCTCGAGGTAGGTTCGGGCGTCGCGTATGTTGCCTTCACCGGCCAGGATGGTTCCATAGCGGTAGTACACAACGGGATTCGGCGATTCGGCCTCCATCGCCGCTTGAAGGTATCGCTTAGCGCGCTGGGTGTCACCGTCGTGGATGGCGGCGTCGGCAAGATGCCGGCTGGCGGCCTCGTGTTTGGGATCGAGCCGCAAGGCCGACTCAAGAGTTTCCTTGCCCCCAGCGCGGTCACCGGCGGCAAGAGCCAACCGGCCGGCCATCACAAGCAGATTGGGATTCTCAGGCTGGTCCTGAAGAGCTTCATTGACAAGCTTCCTGGCTTCAGGCAGCCGGTTCTGAACAAGATACAGATCGAGCAATCCTTGGGCGCCGCGCCGATCCGGCGGCTGGATTTCGGTCAGGTCGCGGAAACAGCGTTCCGCCTCCCCGTATCTCTGCTCCATGAGGTTGAGCCGGCCGAGTTCCCAGAGCGCATCCGGTATCCTCTGCTTCTGTTCCAGGAGCAGTGTCAAGTTCCGGCGAGCCTCGTCGAACTGCCGGCGGCCGGTGTTTGCAACGGCCAGCGCAAGCCTTGCGCTGGCATCGAACGGAGACTCGTCCAGAATGCGCTCCGCAGTCAGTTCGGCATCACTGAACTCTCCTTGTAACAGGTGAAGGTCAAGGAGGCTATACTGCGCCGGCAGAAACTTGGAGTTGCGATTCGTTGTCTCGTCCAATTGTGTGCGGGCGGCGCGGAAATCGCCGGACATGAGCAGGGCTCGCCCGTATTGATAACGAAGCGGGACATTATCTGGCAATTCAGAAACCGCGGTTCGCAGGTCAGCGAGTGCGGCGTCCATTTGCGATTCGCCCCCCGCGGCAAGCCGAAGAATGCCCCGGAGGCCAATGGCACGGGGGTCTTCCGGACCTTTCGCGAGAATCTTGTCGATCTGTTCTGACGCGGCCGGGAAGTCTTGGGCGGTCAGATAGGCATAGACGATCTTGTAGTGGAACGTATCTCTCGATTTCGGATCCCCCTCCCGTCCTCTTTGATAGGCCTCAACGGCCTCCATGGGATCGCCGGTCATGACATAGTAGTCGCCGATCATGAGCCAGGCATCGGGAAACTTCTCCAGATCCCGGGTCAGGTGCAGCAGTGTCTCCTCGACTTTCCCGGCCTGGCCTTGGCTGCGGTAATGGGCCGCAAGAGCGAGCCAGTTCGCAGGGTCGTCCGGTAACGCTTTCGTCTTGGCCTCCAGCGCGCTGCAAGCCCCTTCGACATCCCCGCTGGCCGCCAGAGTCCGGTAGAGCAGATCGTAAGGCTCCTCTTGTTTCGGGCATCTTTCGATATATTCTCTGAGGATTTCCGCAGCCACATCAATGCGCCCAAGCCTGAGGTGCGCCAAGGCCAGGGCCATCGCGAATCCACTGTCTTGAGAGTCCAGTTTGTACGCCTCTTCCAGCGGGCTAAGCGCTTCTTCAAACCGCTCATCGGCCAGCATGATCCGCCCTTTGACGTGGAGAACCTCCTTGGCAGCCGGATGTTTGCGCTGAGCGGACTCGGACAGTTGGATGAGCGTATCCATGGTTGCTTCGTTGCCCCTTCGGGAAGGAGCTCTAACCGCTGCGAAGTAGATCTCGGCCAGCTTACGAAAGGCGTCCAGGTTGTCGGGGTCCAGCTCGAAAGCCCGGCGCAGGGAGTGGACCGCGCGCGGATACTCTTTCAACTCAAGCGACACCAGACCAAGTTTGTAGTACGCTTCGGCGAAGCGTCGATCGAACTGCAGCGCCCGCCGGTAGAGGATCGACGCCTCTTTGTGGTTTCCGGCTTCGTTGTATTTGTCCGCCGCCGCCATAAACCGATCTCGCTGCGACTCGGGATCCATCCCGCAGGCCAAGAGCAGGACGGCAATCATGAGTGATAAGACGAACGCGCGAAGTGGCATTTCCGGACCTTCTTTCCAATCATAAAGTAACCGGCAAAGGTTCCTGAAGCAAAGGCCGGCTGGCCCGGTCATCACGCCTGGGCGGCGAGGAGGCATACCTGCTGCTGCTTGACTCCCCCAAAAACCGGTCCCTACAATGAAGATGTCACGAAGGAGGCCCGATGCGATCAATTGGCTTGCCCGAACTTCTTATCATCTTGGGGATAGCCGTGCTGCTGTTTGGCGGCCGGAAGATCCCGGAGGTAGCCAAGGGGCTCGGCGAAGGTATCCGGAATTTCAAAAGCGCCTTGAAGACCGAGGAAAAGGAACAAGGCGAGAGGAAGGCCGAAGAAGGCGAAAAGAAGCAAGCGTAGGCTTCCTGAAGCCGCCGGCGGTGTGGGCGGCGTTCTAGCATGGCTTCCAGGAAACAGAAACCCCGCGACCGGGCCGGCCGCGGGGTTTTTACGGTCTCTGGCGTTTCGTTGATCAGGCGGTCTTCGCCCTCGGCTTCCGGGGAGGAACGATTGCCTCCTTGCAAGCCTTGGCGACAGTGAACTTGACCACCTTTTTGGCCGGGATACGGATCTTCTCGCCGGTGGCAGGGTTGCGGCCGATGCGAGCTTTCCGTTCGACCTTCTTCAGGCGGCCAAGACCCGGTAGGACGAAAACGCCATTCTTCTTGGTTTCAGCGATTGCGGTGTCAGCATACGCCGCAATAATGTCTTTGGCGACCTTGGTCGTAACGCCGCCGACTTCGGCGATCTTCTTTACGAACTCGGTCTGGGTCATCTTTTTCTGTGCAGTTGCCATTCGAATTCAATCTCCCAATGATAATGTCCCCTCCGGTTGGGAGGAGCCAGTTTCGCTCGACGACCGCGCGCGTACGGCTTCAAACCGTGCTTCGCGCTGCCGGCCCCGAATCACTTCGTGGTGAGCGGCTGTCTAATGATAAAAGATTCGAACCGGGAGTGTAAAGAAAAATCGCGTTCGGAAGCCCTATTTTCAGGGGTTTCAGAGGCTCACACGCCTCGAAAGGGCCAGATTGTGGGTCTGGGGCGGGTCTGTCGCCGCAGAAATGTTACGCCACGGCGCTTTTGGCGGGCTCCGTATCACTCACCTGAGGCGCCTGCCGGCCCGGCTCCCCAGCAAGCAGATCCGCCGCTGCGCGGATGCTCTTGTCCAGCCGGGCGGCTACGTCGGGGTTTCCGGCGAGATAGGATTTTGCGTTCTCCCGGCCCTGGCCGAGCCGCTCCCCCTGGAAGCTGAACCAGGTGCCGCTCTTCTCAACGACTGAGTGCTTGACGCCCAGGTCGAGAAGCTCCCCTTCCCGCGAGATACCGTGACCATGCATCAGGTCGAACTCCGCCTCCCGAAACGGCGCCGCCACCTTGTTCTTGACCACCTTCACGCGGGTGCGGCTTCCAGAGATCTTGTCGCCATCCTTAATGGATCCGATACGGCGAACGTCCATCCGCACCGAGGAATAGAACTTCAGGGCTCGGCCGCCGGTAGTGGTCTCAGGATTACCGAACATGACGCCTATCTTCTCCCGGACCTGGTTGATGAAGATCAGGCAAGTGTTTTTCCGGGAAACGAGACCTGTGAGCTTCCGCAGCGCCTGCGACATCAGTCGCGCGTGGAGGCCCATATGGCTGTCTCCCATCTCCCCGTCAAGTTCCGCCTTCGGCACCAGCGCGGCCACGGAATCGATGACCGCGATATCGATGGCGCCAGAATTCACGAGCGCGGCGGTTATCTCCAGCGCCTGCTCGCCGGAGTCGGGCTGAGACACAAGGAGGTTTTCGACATCCACCCCCAACGCCTTCGCATACCCGGGATCCAGAGCGTGCTCCGCATCAATGAAGGCCGCGCTCCCGCCCGCCTTGCTTGCTTCGGCGACGATGTGCAGTGCCAAGGTTGTCTTGCCGGAAGACTCAGGCCCATAGATTTCGACGACGCGTCCGCGGGGGACTCCACCCACCCCGAGAGCGATATCCAACGCGAGCGATCCGCTCGGAATCACTTCCACGGGCAAGACGCTGCCCGCGCCCAGGCGCTGCACCGAACCGAGTCCGAACTGTTTGTCCATTTGCCGCAAGGCCTGCAAGATCTCCTGTTCGCGGTCTCTGTTTTTCATGGATGATTCTCTCCTGAAATCGGTAAGTATGCCCAGGAAGGATTTGTTCTCAGGGGAATCGCGTTTTTCTGGCCTGACCGCGCGCTCGGCGGGTCTCGACGGGGGGAAGGCGAAAGAGGTGAGAGCGGACGCTTCCGCCCGGCGCTACTTCGAGCTGGCGGGCTCCGTGGCGGGTTCGTTGGCCGGTTTGCCGGCGGCAGCCAGTCCGAGCGCCTTACGCAGTTCGGCGCCCAACTGGTCGCGCAAACCGGGGTGATCCCTCAGAAACTGCTTGGCGTTTTCGCGCCCCTGTCCGATCCGCTCGCCGCCGTAGCTGTACCAGGAACCGCTTTTCTCCACCATCCGGTTGACTACGCCGAGGTCCAGCAGATCTCCCTCAACGGAGATACCCTGCCCGTACAAGATGTCGAACTCCGCCTCGCGGAATGGCGGGGCCACCTTGTTTTTCACCACCTTTACGCGAGTGCGGTTGCCGATGACCTTGTCGCCGTCCTTAATGGCAGCGATGCGGCGGATATCGGCGCGGATCGAGGAATAGAACTTCAACGCCCGCCCTCCAGTGGTAGTTTCGGGGCTGCCGAACATCACACCGATCTTCTCGCGAATCTGGTTGATAAAAATTAGACAGGTCTTTGACTTCGAAACATTGCCGGTGAGCTTTCGCATCGCCTGGGACATCAGCCGGGCTTGAACACCCACGAACGTGTCACCCATCTCGCCGTCAAGCTCGGCCTTCGGCACTAGGGCAGCCACCGAGTCGACAACGAGGATATCGATCGAGCCAGAAACGATCAACGCGCTAGTAATCTCGAGGGCCTGCTCTGCATAGTCCGGCTGAGAAACAAGCAGATTGTCCACATCGACGCCCAGCGCGCCCGCATAGGCCGGATCGAGTGCGTGTTCCACATCGATGAAGGCCGCCATCCCACCGGCTTTCTGGGCTTCCGCGACAACGTGGAGGGCAACAGTGGTTTTTCCAGAGGATTCCGGGCCGTAGATCTCGTTGATGCGCCCCCGGGGAAATCCTCCGATGCCAAGGGCGGCGTCCAGGGAGATCGCTCCGGTGGGAATGCTCGGGATCGCCACGACGGCGTCTCTGGCGCCCAGGCGCTGGATCGATCCTTTTCCGAATTGCTTTTCAATCTGGCTGAGTGTGAGCCCGAGAGCGCGTGCGCGTTCCTTTTCATCCATGTCGTTTAGAGAGTCCTCGATCCGTCGGGTATGGAAACCAATTATAACGCTGGAGCGCAAGAGCGCCCGGGCTACAGGTTGGGAGCATAGTAACCCTTGCGGGCTCGCACCACGAGGTTCTTGTGTTTCTTGACTTTAATCTTGATCGGATGATACTGGCCGTCAGTCTGCAACGGCTCCGGCCGGTACAGGATATTGTACTGGTGCCGGAGTTCGTTGGCGATGTTGGAAAAGGACTGCATCAAGTCCTCGACCTTGAACGGGAACAGGGCAAGCCCGCCCGTCTCTCCGGCGAAGTATTTGAGCACCTTGTCGCCGTTGGTCTGGATCCGGGAGACGTTCGTCGAAATCGTGTACACGACCGCGTCGGCCCGGTGGGCCATCTCCAGGGCTTGGTCGCGCGAATAGCGGCTCTGGTTGTCCTCGCCATCACCGAGCATAATAATCGCCCGCCGAAACTTGTGCCGTGGTTTGTCTTCCATCAGCTTGTCGCGCGAGGCATAGAAGACGGCGTCATAGAGCGCCGTGCCGCCACCCGGCCGCAGAGAGCGGATGGCTTCCGCCAGCTCTTCGGGGTCGCCGGTCAGGTCGGCTATCAACTCCACGCCGGTGTCGAAGCTTACCACCGTCGCCTTGTCAATATCCGGCCGGATCACGCTATTGATGAACTCGATAGCCGCCTCTTGGATAAACCGGAAGCGGTCGCGGATACTGTTGCTTGTGTCGATTAGGATAGCGATCCGCAGGGGCAGGTCCGAAAGAGAAGAGAACTCCAGGATGTTCTGGGGTTCCTTGTGTTCGAGCACTTCGAAATCGTCCTGGCTCAAGTCCATTACGAACCGGCCCTTCTTATCGGAGACGGTGTAGAGAACGCTAACACGGGTGACGTCGAGAACTATGCGGGTAGACTCTTCGAGTTCCTCTTCGGTGGGCGGTCCCGGCGAAAGCCGCGGCTCCTGCGGTTGCGCGCCAGTGAAGAAACCCAAGCCGGCAATTGCGGCAATAAGAAATGCGAATGTTTTCATTGCGCCCTCTCTTTCTATTTTAGACACCTCGAGGACGAAGACCGTCCAGCCACTGTCCGAGTTCCCCAGGAAGCGGCGCTTCGACAATGACTTCATGCCCGTTGGCGGGGCTTACGAACCGGATCCGATGGGCATGAAGGAAGTATCGCTCCAGCCCCGGTTGGCCCTCTATTCGCGGCGGCGCGCCGTAGAGGGTGTCCCCGGCGACAGGGTAACCAATCGAGGAGAGGTGGACGCGAATCTGGTGGGTCCGGCCGGTACTGATCCGGACCTCCAGGTAGGTCGCCCTCGCGAAACGCTCGATGACACGAAACGTAGTAAGGGCGGAGCGCCCGTGCTCCAGACGCGCCGTCATCCTGGTGCGGCGGCGGGGATCGCGCGTAATCGGCCGGTCCACCCGCCCTGTCTCCTGCTCGATCCGTCCGTGCACCAGAGCGAGATAGACCTTCTCGACGCTCCGGCTCGAAAACTGGCGGGCAAGAGCCCTGTGAGCCTGGTCAGTCCGCGCGACAAGGATTACGCCGCTGGTAAGCTTGTCCAGCCGGTGGACGATGCCAGGCCGGAGATCTCCGCCAACCCGCGAGAGCTGCCCAAAATGGTGGAGCAAGGCGTTGACCATTGTGCCAGAGTGGGTTCCGGCGCCGGCGTGAACCACCATTCCGGCCGGTTTGTCCACGGCAATCACCCCCTCATCCTCGTAGAGAATCCGGAGGGGCAAGTCTTCGGGAGCGGCCTTCAGCGGCGGCGGAGCCGCCGGTTCCACTTCGATCACTTCGCCTCCTCGCAACCCCAAAGAAGGCTTGGCGGGCTTGCCGTCAACGCGAATCCGGCCTTCCTTAATCCAAGTCTGAAGCCGGGCCCGGCTATACTCGGGAAGCTCCGCCTGGAGAAATAGGTCAAGCCGCTCTTGGCGTTTACCGGCCTGTAACCGTAAGATCAATCAAACTCCTTGCTTCGTTATATAGTTTAGGGGTGATCAGTAGCGCAATCGTTCCCGTCGCCGGCCACGGTACGCGTCTGCTCCCGGCCACCAAGTCCCAACCCAAGGAGATGTTGCCGGTCGCCCGGAAACCGATTGTGCAATACGTGGCGGAAGAGCTGGTGGCCAACGGGGTCAGCGACATTCTGATGGTCACGGGAAGAAACAAGAACTCCATCGAGAATCACTTCGACAGCGACCCGCATTTGACGCGCACACTGACAAAGGCAAAAAAGGACGACCTGCTGAAAGAGCTGGAGTTTGAGGGTCTCGGCGCCCATCTCTACTACACGCGGCAGCGGGAACAAAAGGGGCTCGGCGACGCAATTCTCTGCGGCGAAAGTTTTGCCGGAGAGCAGCCGTTCGTAGTGGCGCTCGGAGACTCAATACTGGGTCTCCATGCCCAGTCAAGAACTGTTAGCAACATGATCGAGCTGTTCGAGGGCCGGCGAGCCAGTTGCGTGATCGCGGTGGAGGAGGTCCCCCAGGATCAAACAGGCCACTACGGGATCATCGAACCGATTGACGGAGAGGACACTTGCTACCGCGTGCGCAATCTGGTGGAGAAACCGGCGCCGGAGTCCGCGCCCAGCCGCCTCGCCATCGCCGGACGGTATATCTTCTCGCCGACCATCTTTGACATGATCCGGGACGTGGAGCCGGACAAGCGGGGTGAAATCCAGCTTACCGACGCCATTCAGCGGATGTGCGAAGAGGGCCGCCGCGTGCTCGCCTACCGACTCCCCCCTGGGGAACGGCGTTACGACATCGGAAATTTCCCGAGCTACTTCGAAACGTTCGTCGAGTTCGCCCTCGCGGATCCGTTGTACGGGAAAGAGTTCCGTAAGGCCGTGGAGAGGCTGCTGGAGAATACGTAAGTGCGCGTCCGCGCGGTATTCGGTCTGATCTTCGCAATCACCTTCGCCGCGCGGCTTTGCCATCTCCGGATTCTCTGGATTGAGGAGTGCTACCCGGCAGCCGGGGCGATTCAGGCACTCTGGGGCAAACTGCCGTACCGGGATTTCTGGTTTGACAAGCCGCCACTACCGATCGGGCTTTATGTTCTTTGGGGCGGCGCTGACGGGCTGCCGCTTCGCCTGGCCGGAGCGCTGTTCGTCACTCTCACGGCATGGCTGCTTTTCCGGTTCGCGCGGGAGAAATGGGGGGAGGACGAGGGGCTGATCTGCGCGGCTCTGACGGCCTTCTTCCTCACCTTCGGCATTCCGTCCGCCGTAATGGCCATGGCTCCCGATTTGCTGCTGGTGGCGCCGCACGCGGCCGCCGTGTACATGGCTTGGCGCCGGCAGCCCTTCTGGAGCGGCGTGCTGGCAGGCGTGGCGATGCTCACGCACACGAAAGGCGTTTACGTTCTCGCGGCATGTCTTCTCTGGCAATATAAGTCCGTCGCCGTGGTGGCCGCCGGATTCTTGCTGCCAAACTCTGTTGCACTTTTCTGGCTCCTCTTGAGCGGGTCGCTGGGAGCATATTGGCAGCAGGTATGGGAATGGGGCATGCTGTACGCGCGAGACACCTTCGTCGGAGACCCGGTCGGCGAAGGCCTGCGGCGGACCGCAAACTGGGCCGGATTTCATGCGCTCCTGCTGGCCGCCGGCGGTTGGTACTGGTGGCGGGAGAAAGATGGCGATTCGCGCCGCCTGCTCCTCTGGGCGCTGATCTCGGTAGCCGGAGTGGCCGCCGGGTGGCGATTCTTTCCGCGGTACTATTTCCAGTTGCTTCCGGTCTTCCTTCTCGCTGCCGCGCGGGGCTTGACTCTGCTCGGCCGCCGCCGTGCACTCGCCGTTTCGGTATTGCTACTGATTCCGTTTTTCCGGTTTGCACCCAGATATGTGGACTTGGCCGGAGACCTGATCACGGGGGACCAACATGAGTGGCGCGATCTCGCCATGTACGAGGGGAGCCGAAAGACGGCCACCCGCTTCATTAACGCCGGAACGCATCAGGACACCCTGCTTGTCTGGGGCTACCGGCCCGACATTTTCGTGCTGACCCGAATGCGGGCGGGGACGCCCTTCCTCGACTCGCAGCCGCTGACTGGAGTGATCGCAGACCGGCATTTGTTCGAAACCGTGCCCACAGCTCCGAAAATGGCCGCTGAGAACCGCCAGAGATTGACCCAGAGCAAGCCGAGCTTCATCGTCGACGGGCTTGGCGTCTACAACCCTGCCCTGGCAATCGAGGCATATCCAGGCTTGCAGCCCTGGCTGGAGGAGTACTTTGAGCTGTGGCGCGACGAATCGGCAGTGGTCTATCAGAGAAGAGCAGAACACTGACCGGCGTGGGCGTCTTGACGGCAGCGGGAAACACTTCCGACGGACTTTGCTCCACCCAACCGCGGCCAGAGTCAGGAAACCGCTCAGCCCGTCTCGCGGACACGCTTGCTGATGGCATCCAGCAAACCGTTGACGAAAGGAATGGATTGGGGGTCACAGTAACGTTCGGCAATCTGCAGAGCCTCCTTGATGGCGACCGGAGGAGGGGTCCGCAGATAAGCCATGTCGTAGGCGGCGAGGCGGATCAGATTCCGATCCACGACGGCCATGCGCCCCAAACGCCAGTTTCGCGAGCATTCCTCAATGAGGCCATCAATCTCGCGGCCCTTGAGGTTCACTCCGCTGACGAGCTCGTCAGCGAACAGATCCCGTTCGCCGGCTGGTTCCGCATCCTCCGAAGCGAGCGAACCGTAGTAGGCTTCGAGGGCGTCCTCGACCGATTGATTCCGCACGTCCTTCAGATAAAGAATCTGGAGGGCCTTTTCGCGGGACCGGCGCCGGGATGCCATCTTGGACGCTTACGAACTGCGTAGGGCTTTCATGAGGTTCGCCATCTCGATGCCGGCCATGGCTGCCTCAAAGCCCTTATTCCCTTGTTTGGCCCCGGCGCGGTCGATAGCCTGTTCCAGCGAATTGGTTGTCAAAACACCAAAAGCCACCGGGACGCCGCTTTCGAGCGAAGTCTGAGCCAAGCCTTTGGTCGCCTCAGCGGCAATGTGGTCGAAGTGCGGCGTATCGCCCCGGATAACGGCGCTGAGGCAGACGAGGACATCGTGGCGCTTCTGACCCACGATTTCCTTGGCCACAACCGGCATCTCCCATGAGCCCGGTACGCGGACGATCTCGATGTCTCCCGCGGAGGCTCCGGACCGGGACAAGGCGTCCAGAGCGCCGGTAAGCAGACGCTCCGTGACAAAGCTGTTGTAGCGGCCGACAAGGATCGCAACCTTCAGACCTGCCGCGCTAAGATTTCCTTCGGTGACCTTGTGTGACATAGGTGTAACTCACCCGCCAACTCGTGGCGTGGGATAATCAGAGGTAGCTCTATCTTACCGCATGGACCCAGCCCTGATTCGGAACTTCAGTATCATCGCGCACATCGACCACGGGAAGTCGACCCTCGCCGACCGCCTGCTCGAATACACCGGGACGCTGAGTGACCGGGAAATGTACGAGCAGGTCC
The DNA here is from genome assembly GCA_964468205.1 of uncultured Solibacteraceae bacterium. GTDB lineage: Bacteria > Acidobacteriota > Terriglobia > Bryobacterales > Bryobacteraceae > CAWELS01. The sequence goes on from CAYXVG010000030.1 coordinate 35,971, forward strand.
TCGACAATATGGATCTGGAGCGCGAACGGGGGATCACCATCAAAGCCCATGCCGTCCGCCTCTCCTATGTAGCGGGCGACGGCCAGACCTATCAGCTCAATCTGATCGACACTCCGGGGCATGTGGACTTCAGCTACGAAGTGTCGCGCAGCCTGCAGGCTTGTGAAGGCGCGCTGCTATTGGTCGACGCCTCCCAGGGGGTGGAAGCGCAGACGCTGGCGAATACTTACCTGGCCCTGCACCACAATCTGGAGATCATCCCGGTGATCAACAAGATCGATCTGCCATCCGCGGAACCCGACAAGGTTCGCGAGCAGATCGAGGAGGTAATCGGCCTTGACGGCAGCAGTGCCATTCTCGCCAGTGCAAAGCAGGGAACAGGTGTCCAGGAGATACTCGAATCCATCGTTCACCTCACACCGCCTCCCAAGGGAGACCCCGGCGCTCCGCTTCGCGCGCTGATATTTGATTCGTGGTTCGACCCTTATCGCGGCGTGATTACATTGCTGCGCGTGATTGACGGATCCGTTCGCGTGGGCCAGCGCATCCGCTTGATGGCTCTTGGTAAGGAGTTCGAGGTGGACGGGCTTGGCTACCAGACTCCCAAGCGCATCGCTTGTCAGGAACTGACGGCCGGAGAAGTCGGCTTTATGTTCGCCAACATCAAAACCGTCTCCGACGCTCAGATCGGCGATACAGTCACAGACGCCGCGACGCCGGCCGCCGCGGCTCTCCCCGGTTTTGAAGAAACCAAGCCAATGGTTTTCGCCGGCCTCTATCCAGTGGAGTCCCATCTCCACGCCGAACTGCGCGACGCCCTGGAAAAACTCCGTCTGAACGACAGCGCCTTCACGTTCGAACCGGAGAGTTCGGCGGCGCTCGGATTCGGATTCCGCTGCGGCTTCCTCGGCCTGCTACACCTCGAAATCGTCCAGGAGCGTCTGGAGCGTGAGTTCGAGTTCAACTTAATTACCACGGCTCCGAGTGTGCTCTATGAAGTGACCAAGAAAAGCGGCGCCGCCGTCGAGGTGGATAACCCCGCCAAATGGCCCGACCCCTCCGAAATCGCCCAGGTCGAGGAGCCAATCATCGAGGCAAGCGTCATAACCCGGGAAGAACACATCGGCGAGATTCTGAAGCTGCTCGAAGAGAAGCGGGGTGAGCAGAAGAAGTTCGAGTATCTTGGCGCCGCCCGGGTCATGCTCACCTATGAGCTTCCCCTCAACGAGATCGTGATGGACTTCTATGACCGGCTGAAGTCCGCCTCTCGCGGCTACGCCTCGCTGGACTACCACCTGGCCGGCCATCGGGTCTCGCCGATGGTGAAGCTCGATGTCCTTGTGGCCGGCGATCCGGTGGATGCGCTTTCGGTTATCGTGCACCGGGATTTCGCCTTTGACCGGGGCAAGGAGCTGATCCACCGCCTACGAAAGCTGATTCCGCGGCAAATGTTCGAGGTGGCGCTGCAGGCGGCTATTGGCAACAAAATTGTCGCCCGCGAAACGATCCCCGCCATGCGCAAGAACGTCACCGCGAAGTGCTACGGCGGCGACATTACCCGCAAACGCAAACTCCTCGAGAAACAGAAGGAGGGCAAGCGCCGGATGAAGCGCGTGGGCAGGGTGGAGATCCCGCAGGAAGCCTTCCTGTCGGTCCTCCAGGTGGGTAATAACAAGTAGGAGCGCCGGCCGCTACCTCCCGGGCGCATCCCAGTTGTAGGTGCACTTCCGATTCCTGGCGATGCTGCGATAAACCTTACGTCCTAGCCACCTGATCGGAGCAAGGCGCATGAGCGGGGCCAGCCAGAAGGTGAGCGGCAGGGCGCCGAGGGCTTCAACCACTGCATCGTAGCCGCCGTACAATTGCCCATTCATGCTCAATTTGAGCTCTTCATCGGTTTCCGAGGCGGAGATTCCGAGAGCGGCCAGCAGTGCTTCATTGCTGGATCCCTCGTACTGATGCTTACCACCGCGGTCGAGCGCCCGAAGCAGCCGGACGGAACGCCGGCAGAAGCCGCAGCGGTCGTCGTAGATTACAATGCCTTGGGCCACTCAGTTCACCCAGACAGGGCTGGCGAACAGCTTGTTGGAATCGACCTGCTCGACCCGGAGGTAGTAGTAGTCCCCGGGCTTCACCACTTCCCTGTCCCTGTACTCATAAGTGATGTCCATCTGCCCGTCTGGATTTACAAACTCGAACTCGACAAAGAAGGCCGGCTCCACGCCCATCTTTTCCATGTAGCTGTGCTGATACCGTGGCGAGAGAATCCGGCCGGCGTGGAACTGCCGCTCTTTCAGCTCGGACAGCGGCTGTGAGACGTGAATCGGATCAAAAGCAGGCGGGTCGTCATATTCGAAATGAATCTCTCCCTCGGCGCCGGAGATGTCCACGAGCACTCCGTCGCGATCATTAGAAGCCGCGGAAGTGATCCACGACACCGTACGCTCGTCCTCTTGCTCGAAAAGCTCGAAGGCCTGGTCGCGGTGGACCACCTCCACCAGCTTGAGGGTTCCGGAGTCTACCCACAGCTTGCCTCTCGCTCGGGAGATAGCCGCCCGCCGCTGGTAGATGTTGTCGCCGAACACAACTCGGAGATGCTTGCCGGCCTGGCGTCCGGGGTGGATCGTATGAATGACCTCAGAGTTCTTCAACAGGTCGACTTTGAGGATCGGGGCAGTGCCCGAGAGCTTGGCCCGGATGTGCGCTTCGGTTTGAAGGCCGGGGGCAAGTTCGCCGCCCATCTGCTCGCCGTTCACAGAGAAGTCCGCCAGCATCCGCAGATTGCCTGTCGTGGCAAAAGCGCGCCGCTCATGGAGTCCATCCCAGATCGCCTGCCGGCTCTTGTCGTAAGCATAGACGCCTGCCAGAGGATTCGTCATTGTATAGATCAGTCCGGGATAGGAAATTCCCATCGAAGTCGTGTGCGTGTCGCCGGCGCCGATCGCGCCCAGCCGGAGTCCTGCCTTCAGATGCGCCTGCCAGGACTCCTCGAAGACCCCGTGCACCGACGCCACCTCGAAAAGCCTTTCGATGCGCTGGTCGGGCGGGTGTGACCAGTCGGGCGGGCCACCACCGATGTGCGGGATCACCAGGGTGGGAACCTTCGCGAATTGAAGCGTCCGCAACATCTTGCCAACGGGAGCCATCGGATCCTTCGGGTCGAGGTCCATGGTGCTGGGCGCCGCGTCGGCGTTGTAGTAGATGTTGTGGTGCCCGCCGGCGTTTGTGCCGACGCTGTATTCGTAGCCTAGTATGGAGACGAGCCCTTCCCAACCGTTCATTAGTTTCGTGCTCTCTTGCAACTGCGGCCACTGGTCCGTGGGCCACCTCTCTCCGATGTGAAAACTCGGTCCGGTAACGCTGAGAGGCATGTGATGGGGACTCAGAGCCGCGAAGTCGAGCAGCCCCACGCGCCGCCCATACATGTAAAGCTCTTCGAAGACGCCACGCCCGTCATGCAGATATGTGTGCTGATGCAACTCTCCGAAATAAACGCGCCGCAGTGGATTCCGCTCCACCCAGATCGGATTGCTGGTTCCCTTGTAACGGCCGTCGGCTGTTTCCGCGGCGATGCGGTAGATCCCTGGGTTCTGCGCCACAAACTCCCGCGATATGTAGTGGAGCAGCTGCTCGTCGAAATGGAATTCGCCGCTGGAGATTCCCTCTGAAGTCACCCGGAACTCCAATCCGCGATGATCTCTCGCCAGGGAAACCCACTCATCGAGCGGAACGATCTCGACCGGAAACTTCTCCCCGGCGTTGACAATCGATGGCGCCTGCACGCGCAACTTTGCCAACGGTCCACCGGTAACCCGCATGGCCACGTCCCCGGCGTATGCCTGGGGATGGCCTCCTTTCGTGATGACAACCCGGAAATTGAAGAGATTCTCCTCGTAGTGCTGCATCCTGACGCCCTGCGGGCCGCCGAGATCGAAGACAACCTTTTCCCCCGCCGGCAGCGTTCCCTTCCGCACCGCCAGCGCCGCGCACTTGCGGTACGGAAAGACGCCAATCTCGTTTCTCTGAACCCAATTCGTGTACTTCAGCGTCTCAACCGTCACGCCGGCCGCGGAGACTTCCGCCGCGAAATGGGCCGGCGCGGCCGGGTCGTCTACCTGGAACTCCTCGGCGTCGCTAGTGAAGTGCTTCCAGATCTCCAGCTCCATGCCGGCTTCGATGGGCATGTCGCCCACGGTGTACTCGAAGCGTATGCGCTCCCGCTTGCCCGCCTCGACAACCGGAGCCGTAAGCAATCGAAGTTCACCGTAGAGCGGGAATCCTTCCGGAAAATATCCGCCTGGACGGAACTCCGTGCGCCGGGAAGCGGGGTCTGCTTCGCCGGTCTCCCGCGGCTGCGACGTCAGCCGGTCCACAGTGAACGCTCCAGCGGCGAGCAATAGCCCCGCCGGCAGCCAGCGAAGCGTTCGCAACGAAGTCAGAGAGTCTGCCCACATGGTCACATTCTATGACAGGCAGCCGTGGTATCAATGGCGGCAACGCTGATTTCAACGTGGGCCGAACCATCGTCACAACCGATGGAGTGATCCTCCGCCCCGGGGCAGAAAGGCTGCATGAAGGTGATGGATAGCAGGTGTCAGCGAAACACCGTTTTCGCCACTTCCTGATTCTCGAACTGGTCAGCCACCCGCACCGCGAGAGTATGCTCGCCCGGCCCAACGTCGTCCAATCTCAGTTGATAGTCGAGTGATTGAGAGTCCGAAAGCCTCGTTGTGGGCTCGACCACCATCCACTCACTGCCGTCGAGAGAGTACTCTGCCGTCGTGATGACGGTGCGGTTGTCAACCGCACGCCAACTTGCTGTAACGGCGCCGTTCTCCATGCCTGCGGACAGGCCCTCGATTTCAGGCGGCGTGTTGTCGATCAGAAAAGGTTGGCTTTCGAGCGATGCGCTCAGTGCCTGCAGGGGCGGATTATTCGGAGCGTCGGTAGCGGTAACCCGGACACGGTATTCGCCGTCGGCGAACGCGGTGGAGTCCCAGCTCAGGTAAGCATGGCTCAAATCATCTTCGAGGAGTTTCCATTCAGACTCACCCTCCCCTCGGATTTTGACTTCATAGCGGAGTTCGTCATCGTTATCGTCCTCCGCAAGCCAGCGCACTCCGATTTGCCCCTTTGCGTACTGCATTGTTTGGGTAGTCGACATCGCGACTTTCTTCGGCTCCGGCCGTGGAGCAGAACCAAGCGGCGGCAAAGTGAGGTTCTTCGTGCGAGTGATGGTTAGAGACTGCGGCGGGAATTCGTAGTTCGGAGGAGTGGCGACCACCTGCCGCACCACCGGAGCCACATTCTTGTGCATGAATGCGGCCTCAACCGAGCTTACCTCCGGAGAACGCCCGTCCGGCGCCGCGGAGAGAATGACTTTGTATTGCAGAAAGCGCGCGGCCGGCGATTTTACCCTGCCGTCGTGACTGTTGAGATCCGCCTCCTGCCAAACGCTCCAGTTTTGCTGCGGGCGGTCAAGGTTGCCGCTTCGCGTCATGATGGCAACTTTCCCCCCGCCATCGAACCCTTCGTAACAGATCCTGCCCCAGAAGGAGAAGAACTTCGCGTCCAGCACCTCGCCCTCAAAAGAGCCCTGGTTCTCGAGGCCGGGACCGATGGCGTACAGCTTGCCAACGTTGCTGGTCGCCGCGAGAAGCCGGCCGTCCTCGCTGACCTGGAGCGCCGTGACCTGCGTCGGCGGCAGCTTCAGCAGCATTGTGTGAAGGTGGCCGGTGTCAAGCCGGTAGATCCGCCCTTCATTTCCAGTGCCAAATAGAAGCCGGCCTTCGCCATCAAAAGCGAGCGCGTAAACCAGCTCTTCGTTGTCGCTCCAAACTAGTCTCGGATAACCGTCCGGTTCGATTCGCAGGATTTCTGATCCACCAGTGACCTTCGGCGTGGGAGTGCGCATCGGAGGGGCGGGGGGCCGGGCGCTTTGTGTGGCCTGGGGAGCAGGCGCTTCCGGCCGCTGCGATCCGGTGGAGGCTCCAGTGGACGGCGGTGCGGCCGCGGGGCGAGCAACCGGCATGGGGAGAATGATCCCCGGCTTTTTCGACCCCATCGCCGCTGCATAGACACTGCCATCGGGCGCCACGGCCAGGGCCGTGACCTCCTGCTTTTCACTCTGGTGCAAAACAAACCCATCGCCGGCAGGAGTGATCCGGAAGATCAGTCCGCCAGGTTCGGTACCGGCAATCAAGTTTCCAGCCGGATCGATCGCGAGAGACCGGACGTGAGTCTCCTCCGTTCGGAAAAAGACGGCGGCATCTCCTCCCGGCGTTATTTTGTGGATCTCGCCCGTGTCGCCGGCGCCAATGTACAGATTGCCCGCTTCATCAAACACGGCTGCCCAGATGTACTTGACATCAGGCGCATAGAAAACGTCGGTCTCGCCGCCGGAAATTCGGTAGACTTTGCCATCGGGCGCGGTGGCCGCGAATACTTCGTCGGTTGTGTTCACGGCGATCGCCTGCACCTGCAAACCGTCGAGCTCGGCCACCAGTTCGCTTTCCCCCGCCGGGTTTACCCGAAAGAGCTTGGCGGAGCCCGCTCCAGCGCCTCCACCACCGGCATAGATGTTACCCTTGGAGTCCGCCGCCACGGCCCACAGCACGGCGGTGGAAGGGTCGATGATTTCGCTCGCCTTCGGAGCCAGCATCAGGCGGCCGTCGCTGCGCAGCGACAACTTGTCGAGATTGCCCTTCATGAAATCGTCGTTGCTTGCGTGTTTCCACGTCTCGGTCTCGACGGCATGCACCGCCGCGCCAAGAGACACGAGGGCAGCCAGGGCTATCAGAGTCTTGTTCATCGATCGTCCGATCTACTTTACCTTGATGGAGAGCGAGTAGCTCCCGTTTACGACCAGGTCAAACGGAATCGCCGCCTGCTGCTGCGCACTCTCCGCGGTCATGAGATAACGCCGGTTTCCGCTCGGTCCACTCTGGATGACGTTGGAAACCGAAGCGGGCAGACTTGGCATGCTCTTATCTTCGAAGTACAGCGTGGGGCGGCCTTGCACCAGTGAAACGTAAAGCTGGTTGTTGGCGCGCTCCTGGTTGATGAGGGAAACGGTCTCCGGCAGATCCATGAACCCGTTCAATACCCCCGCTGCAGTTTGCATGCGATTTAGAGTCGCGGCGTCACTCAACAGGATGCGATGGGTTCCGCTTGGGTACCCGGCCGGAATTCTTACTTGAAGATTTTTCTCAATCCGCTCACCACGGTACGGCTGCAGGAACACCTTCAGGGGGACCTCGCCGCCCGGCTCGACCTCGGTGAGTTCGGCCCAAGCGGTTTCCACAGTGGCCACGCGGCGTTCGGGCAGAATATCGATGGTAGCTTCCACCCGGCGCAACTGCGGCCCGTCCACCATGTTCTTGAATAGCCGATTGAACTTTTCGCCCCACCAACCCGCCAACTGCATGGGCGCCGGCACCGGAACCTCGCTCGTCGCGTACATCGTGGAGAGTGAAAGCTCTTGCTGCCCATCGAGTTCCACGCTGCCGCTGAGTCTGTAGGTCGCCTCCTCCGCGAAGTCGTTCATCCCGGCGATGGAATTGAACAGGGTCACCATCATGAGGTAGGGCGTCCATTTCTGCTGCACGAAAACGTTAAATTGTAGATCCTGCTCTCTCTGGATCTGATCATCCAAACCAAACGTGCGAACCTTCACTGCGACGGGAATCGTCTCCGCTTCTTCTCCCAGGACACCCATGATGGCGCTGTGGCGGTCCTGGCGCAGCGCCCCAACAACTTCGGTGGCATTCGCGAACTTGTTCGGCTGGAATTGCGAGGCGAGCACCATTAATACCTCGCCCTTGCTCATCGGCATATCCACCGGTCCGAGGTTGAAGAATGGATGCCCAAAAGCGAGCACGCGCCTTCCGTCGTTATAGGTGACCGTTCCGAGGCCGGTAATGTTCATATCCCCTGACACGAGAACCCCGGCGACGGAATCACCCGGTTGCAGCGCTTCTTCCCAGCCCGGCGCTGGGGTGGCTCCCTCCAGGTCGCCCGCGGCTCCGCCCTGGACCACGGAGAGTCCGAGCTGTTGAAACAGGGGACCGAATTGTTCCAGCGTGGCGGGATGGAAGCCGGAAAAAGACAGCGGAGTTTCGATCGGCGTCATCAGAGGCGTTCTCTGGAGCAGGTTCGGGGATGCTCCAGCGGCAACCGCCCGCGCCAACAGCTCGCCCGGAATCGGCGCTCCGGCCTCGGCGTGCACCTTCCCCGGGATGACTGCGTCCGGAGGCGTACTCCGATCAAAATCGGTCACGTCGAGCATCAATTCGATTGGCGTAATACCGCAGATCGCATCCGGAGAAAAAACGCTGATCCGTAGCGCGATCGCCCCAATCAGCTTGCCATCTATGTATACAGGGCTGCCGCTCATACCGCCTGCAACATTCGTCCGTTGCACCTTCCCCCCGAGCTTGGCGAGGATGATGTCCTGCTTCGGGCCCCAGGCGTTCTTCATCAGCCCGATGATCTCCACCGGCACGGGTTCCGGGTCACTGCCGGTAAACACGGTCCAGGCGGTGCCCGTCATGCCGGGCTTGAGGTCGGCGGACTTCATGATCTCAACCGGCCCGGAACGCGGCGGTTCCAGCTCTGCTCCAGCCATTGGGGCAATGAGCCCAACGGCATTCAATACAAGGAAATACGCGGCGACTCGCATGATCATGGCTTTCTGTTCCTGTCTACTCAGACGCATTCGTAGCCCCGCCAGGAGCAGATCTACCTTCATTATCGTCTACTTAGTAGAAATGTGACAATTGCCGGTAGTATCCTGAAGGGAGGGTCAGTAAGGGTCTAACAGGACCTTAAAGTCATCAATCAGATATAATGATTCCTTCATGGACTGATTTGTCCAAATTCGCACTTCTGGAGTACGTATGCCGGCCAATGAGACCAACTCTCCCTCTCAACCGAAGATCAAGCGGACGCCTAAAGCGCCGCGCAACATCTTGCCTGTGCTCGATCCGGAACGCCGGGCAGGGTCCCCGGCCGAAGTCTCGCTAGGCTTCGATCTCAAGCAGGCGCAGGCCGAAGCGCTTCGATGCCTGAACTGCAAAGACCCGAAGTGCCAGGAAGCCTGCCCCATTCATACTGACATTAAGGGCTTCATCCAACGGATGGTCTACGAAGATTATGAAGGGGCCTACAGCGTCTTGCAGGAGACCAATCCGTTTCCCGGCATCTGCGGGCGCGTCTGCCAGCACGAACTCTTCTGCGAAAAGGCCTGCTTGCTTGGAATCAAGCTCGAATCCGTGGCCATCGGATCTCTCGAGCGCTTTGTCGGCGACTACCACAAGATGAGGGGTGAACCCGATCCGCTGCCGAAGATCAAACCAAACGGGCTCAAGGTCGGCATGATCGGCAGCGGCCCGGCAGCCTTGATGTGCGCCAATGATTTGGCCCGCAAGGGCTACAAAGTTACCGTTTTCGAGGCGCTGCACGAGCTCGGCGGAGTGCTCGCTTATGGAATCCCGCCTTTCCGGCTTCCCCGGGACGTCATCTCCGAGGAGGTTTCCCGGCTCGAGAAGCTTGGCGTCGAGTTCAAGCGAGACTACATCGTCGGCAAGACAGTAACCGTTGAAGAACTGTTCGAACAAGGCTACGCGGCCATCTTTCTCGGGACCGGCGCGGGCCTTCCCTGGATGCTCGGCGTCCCGGGCGAGAACCTGATCGGCGTGTACACCGCCAATGAGTTCCTCACCCGTATCAACCTCATGCACGCTTATAAAGAGGGCGCTGATACGCCGGTTCATGTCGGAGCCAATACGGTAGTCATCGGCGGGGGCAACTCCGCAATGGACGCGGCGCGTTGGGCCAAGCGCCTCGGAAGTAAGACGACCATCCTGTACCGCCGCGGCCGCGCCGAGCTAAAGGCCCGCCTCGAAGAGATCGAGCACGCCGAGGAAGAAGGCGTCATCTTCAAGTTTTTGGCGGCCCCCGTGGCCCTTCACGGCGACGAGAAGGGATTCGTGAAGGAAATCGAGTGCATTGAGATGGAGCTTGGCGAGCCCGACGAGTCCGGTCGCCGGCGTCCCGTGCCGATCGAGGGATCGAACTACCGTATCCCGGCCGAGACCGTAGTCGCGGCGATTGGACAGGGGCCGAATCCGACCTTGCAGCGCGAGACCCCGCAGTTGATCACGAAGGGAGACAAGATCGTGATCGACACCAAGGCCAAGACGAGCATGGAAGACGTCTACGCCGGCGGCGACGTCGTTCGCGGCGGCTCCACGGTCATTCTAGCCATGGAAGACGGCCGGAAGGCGGCTATCGCCATCGACGAGGCGATGCGCGAGAAGTTCCCCGCCAATTTCACTGACGAATTTGTCGCACCATCCGAGGAGCAACAACGAGCCGCGGAGCAGTTCAAGATCCTGAAGCGCCGCGAGCTCTCTCCGGAGATCGTCCTGTTCGAGGTCCACGCTCCGGAAATCCAGAAGCACTGGAAACCGGGACAGTTCATCATACTCCGCCCGCGCGAGAACAGTGAACGCATTCCGCTGACCTTGGTGGGCGATGACGCCGGGCGCGGCTCCATCACGCTCATCGTTCAGGCCATCGGCGCAACCACGAAGCAACTCGCCGCAATGCAGGAAGGCGACTGCATCTCGACGGTGTTGGGACCGCTCGGAAAAGCCGGACACATCGAGAACGTCGGCACGGCGCTGTGCATCGGCGGCGGCGTTGGAATCGCCGAACTGCTGCCCATTGCCAGGGCGTTCAAAAAGGCTGGCAACAAGGTGATCGCCATGTGCGGGGCCCGCACCAAGGATCACATGATCCTCGACAAGGAGTTGCGCGAGGCGGGAGCCGAGGTCCACTGGGCCACCGACGACGGTTCCCATGGCTTCCACGGCAACGTAGTCGAATTGATGCGCGATTGGCGTGAGAAGAACGGCGAGGCGATCGGCGCCGCTCACGTCATCGGTCCGATTCCGATGATGAAGTTCGCCAGCCGTCTCATGAAGGAGTGGGACGTGCCTACCGTCGCCAGCCTGAATCCCATCATGGTGGATGGAACCGGCATGTGCGGGGGCTGCCGCGTCTCGGTGGGAGGTGAGGTGATGTTCGCCTGTGTCGATGGTCCCGAGTTTGACGCCCACCAGGTAGACTTTGACGAGCTCATGCGCCGCACCCGCGCTTATCTTGATCATGAAAAGCGGACTAAGGAACGGCACGAGTGCATGATCGGCCTCGGCCAGTAGCTGACAATCACTGTTCGTTGGCGCCGCGCGCTTTAACTCGCCCGGCGCCACCCCGCCACCCGGCAGGCGGGTTGGCGGGCGAACCCCGGCTGCAACTCCACATCGATTTTCAACGACCCGGAAACCACGCCCGCAGGAAGTGGGAACTCGAAATAATGATCACCCTCCCCGTGAAACTCTGCGCGTCCCGCCGGTTTGCCCCCCGCTTTGACTTCTATTCTCCGGCACCGACTGCCATCCCCAGGCCATATGTATAGCCCGAGATAAACCAGGCCAGCTTCACCGCGATTCACGTCGATCATGAAGCTGAATGAGCATTCGACCGGCCGCCAGCTACGGTCGACCGCCGCGCCCCAGCCATCGAGCAGCATCTCCCCGGCGGGGTCCTCCCCCGGCAGAATGCACTGTCGCGGGTGGCGGCTTCCGCCGGGCCCCTTCACCGCTGTGATCACGAAGAGCTGTGTCCCCGCACCCTCCGCGGAGATCAGCTCAAAGCCCGTGCCGGCAAGCATTTCACGGGCTTCCTCAAACGACAGCGATACGCCATGCCACGTATCCGCCGCTTCCGCGGACGTGGATTGCGATACTCCGCCCACCTGAAACTTGAATGCGCCACCATCTTTGAGCACTCTGGCGGCTTCGCGAACATAGCCCGTTATGATTTCTCGCGATGGTATGTGCTGGAAGACGATGTAGGAAAAGACAAGATCGAAGTAGCGGTCCGGGAGCGGTCGCAGACTCACACCGTCCCCTACCGATAGCTCGACGTTTCGAGCGTGCCGCAAGCGGCGCCTGGCCAGCCGGATCATCTCCGGCGAAACGTCCACTCCATGGACTTCACCAAACGCACCGGCGAACCATTGCGTCATCCTTCCTGCGCCGCAGCCGATCTCGAGGACCCTGCAATCCCGCGAAGGCTTCCCATCCAGCAACAGCGGCAGAAAGGGGCGGACAAGCTGATTATAGTTGGCCAAGCCGGAACGGTCGAACTCCGCCACGTCGCTCTCCGAGTCGCGTGTGTAGATGTAACGCTCGGCGTCACTGCGCGCCCGCTGGTCCCAGTCCGTCCGCATCCGCGCTGCCCAGGATTTGTCGTCCGGCACGGTCATTCCTCCAGTCTATCCGCCTGTAGGCCCCGTTCCAGCACGGAATCCACCAAGCGGATTCCGATTAATACACGGTGGTGGCAGACGGTTTGCTAGTCTGAAAACGAGAACAAAGCGTCTACACCCGCAAGTTGTTCAGCCAAGGCGTTCAGGCGGCTGTCCGCTCCAGCGGGTCGTGTAAATATTGCGCTCAGACTTTCATTATGTGGAAAAGACGTAAAGACGAGACACCATCAGAAACGACTCCCGAACCCGCGACCCGTACAGGAAGCGGTTCACCAGGAACTCAACCCGCCACGCCGCCAGCGGCAATGACTCCGCGGGTTACGCGAACAGAAGCGACCATAGGCAAATCGGTCATCATCAAAGGAGACTTAATCGGCGAGGAAGATGTTCACCTCGATGGCCAGATTGCCGAAGGCTCCGTTCAATTGCTGAACAATCGGCTCACGGTCGGCAAGAGCGGCAAGGTGAAGGCCAGTATCCGCGCGCGGGAGGTCGACGTTCATGGAACAGTGAACGGCGACGTCGAAGCATCAGACAGAATTTTCATCCGCGCGGCCGCGAATCTGATTGGCGATCTGAAGGCCGCTTCCATTTCGATCGAGGACGGAGCCTACTTCAAAGGCAGTATCGACATCATTCGCACGCCGCCCGCCAAGAGCCCCGTGCCGCAGCCACCCCCGAAGCCGCAACCGGAAACTGGAGCGTCAAAGCCAGCCGAGAAACCCCCTCAACCGGGGGTCAGGAAGCCGTAGGCAGGGACCGGGCGGATCTGCTCCTCCGCCCTACTTGCCCAAAAGGAACTCTCGCAGCGTTTCGACGACCTGTCGCGCCGTCTTGTTCATTTCCTTTGATGAATAGTCTTTCGGGCGCTGGTAGATGGACCAGAGTACCTTCCGCGACTCGCGGTGAACAAGAAAAAGGTTGCCCTTCCCCCGGGCGAATGACGCCCTGGGCGGCGGGGGTTCCGTGATGATTTCGCTCTCCCGCAACAAAGGATCTTCTTCTTCGCCCTCTTCCGCCTCCGCCTGCTCCGCCTCTTCAGCCGGCTCTTCCTCTTCCGGGGGCGGATACAGCTCAGCGAGCTGCTCTTCGAATTTCGCGCCAATCTGATCTGTGAAGACCGCATCCGCCATCGCTGGGTCGGTTACCACCTGAAACACTCCCTGCATGGTGGTTTGGTTTGCCAGATACTGGTCAAAGCCGCTCCCCATGGGAAGAAAGTACACGTTCTTGATGGACACGAGTTCGGCCTGGCCGGCACAAACGGCAGGCAGCGAGAGAACAGCGGACAGCAGGATGAGACCTGGCCTCATGGTTAACATTTTACTCCTTGGCGACCGGCGCCTCGCGGGAGGTATTCGGCGTATTCATCGCCGCTTCCGAACGCTTTTCCCTAGAGACGGCCGGCTCGCGAAAAAAGACGGACTACAATAGCAGCTTGTACAAGGACCTGCGCATCACCGTTATCATTCCCTGCCTGAATGAGGAACAGGGTGTCGAACAAGTGTTGCGGCGGATGCCCGAGTTCGTCGACGAACGAATCGTCGTGGACAACGGCTCGACGGATCGCACCTCGGAAGTGGCCCGCTCCCTCGGCGCCGTGGTGATTCGCGAGGAGGTTCGCGGCTATGGACGCGCTTACAAGAAAGGCTTCGCAACCGCCACCGGAGATATTATCGTTACGCTCGACGGCGATCACTCCTACCCGCCCGACGCTATCTCGTACCTGTTGGAGGCGTTCCTCCACCTGGAAGTGGATTTCCTGAACGCTTCCCGGTTTCCGGTCCGGGACCCCCGGGCGATGAGTCTCAAGCACAAGTTCGGCAACTTTGTCCTATCGCTGGCGATGTCCTTGCTGTATTTTCGCTGGGTGCGGGATTCGCAGTCGGGAATGTGGGTCTTCCGGCGATCGATTCTTGACCGCATGCGGCTGGAATCCGACGGTATGGCTTTCTCCGAGGAGATCAAGATCGAGGCCATCCGCAACCGCGGCGTGCGCTTCGAGGAGATCTCAATACAGTATTCGTCCCGTCTGGGAGAGATAAAGCTCAACCCTTGGCGGGACGGATTCTACAACCTTTGGTTCTTACTGCAAAAACGCTTTCGCTAGCTGGTGCAAGTCGCTGAGCCTGCGGCCCTTGGGTAGAAGCCTGGACGTGCTAACCTGAGGTCGTGGCCGCGCGCCTCCCCGCCCCATGGCCCAGGTAACCGCAGTGATTCCAACATACAATCAGAAGGAGCTTCTGGTCAGCGCCCTCCGCGTTCTTAAACGCCAGACACTGCGGCCGGAGAACGTAATCGTCGTGGATGACGGCTCCACCGACGACTCGGCGGCAGCCGCGGCGGAATCGGGAGCAGTTGTACTCAGCAACGTTTCAAACAAGGGCTTTGCCGCGGCTGTGAATCTCGGGGTGAGCCGCGCCGAAACCGAGTACGTCGCCGTCCTCAACAACGATGTCGAACTCGCGCCGGACTGGTTGGAGACACTGGTGGCGGAGCTGGAGTCGTCCGGCCGCTGGTTTGCCACCGGAAAAACTCTCCGGCGGGAAGACCCGGAAGTGCTCGATGGCACTTGCGACGCCATGTCGAAAGCTGGCTGCGCCTGGCGATGTGGCGAGGGAAGGCAAGACGGTCCCCTTTGGTCAGTGCCGTTCGATATCCGGATGGCGTCCTTCACGGCGATTGTATTCCGGAAACGCCTTTTTGAGCGGATCGGACCGCTCGACGAGAGGTTTGAGTCCTATCTCGAAGACGTCGATTTCGGAGTGCGGTGTGCTATCGCGGGGCTGGGCGGACGCTACGTACCGGCGGCGGCGGCGTGGCACCAGGGCAGCGCGACACTCGGCGCCTGGGGTCCGCGAAAGGTACGGCTCATCTCGCGCAATCAGGTGCTCCTGGTGGCAAAGCATTTCCCGCCATCGTGGTTCTGGCGGCTTGGCTGGCATGTCTTTGTGGGCCAGACCCTGTGGGGACTGGTGGCCGCCCGCCACGGGGCCTGGTTTTCCTGGTGTCGCGGGAAATGGGATGGCTGGCGCCTTTACCGGAGTATTCGTCGCACGGCCGCGCCTGATCGCGGTTTCACCGGCGTACTCGAAGAAGGGGAAGAATTGATTCGCCGGCTCCAGAAACAAACCGGCGCCGACCCTTACTGGCGTCTCTACTTCGCGCTCACATGAATCCCGGCATTGTCATCGTCACTCACAACTCTGCAGAGGTGATCGGCCGGTGTCTCGATGCCGCCCTGCGGTACCCCGCCGACATTGTCGTGATCGATAACGCATCTTCCGATGCCACCGCTGAAACAGTTTCCCGTTACAGCGGGGTTCGTTTCATTGCCAATGCTCAGAACGCGGGATTTGCCGCGGCGGTGAATCAGGGAATGTACGCGCTCGAGAACAACCTGGTACTACTCCTGAATCCGGACGCGTTTCTCGAGACGCCGCTTGACAATCTGGTGGCGGCTCTCTCCAAACCCAACGTCGCCGCGGCGGCGGGACTCCTTGTCGGTGAGACCGGCGCGCCGCAGCGCGGCTTCACGCTCCGAAGGTTTCCAACTCCGGCCGCGCTGTCTTTTGAAGCGCTCGGCTGGAACCGCTTGTGGCCCGGGAATCCTGTCAACCGGCGCTACCGATGTGCCGACCTTGATCTCTCAAAGAGGTCCGACGCGGAGCAGCCACCCGCGGCGTTTCTCATGCTTCGGCGGGACGTGTGGCGGGAGCTCGGCGGGTTCAATGAAGCTTTCCATCCGCTGTGGTTCGAGGACGTGGACTACCTCCGGCGCCTGGCGGACTCCGGCTATCGGGTTCGCTATGAACCGAGTGTGCGCGCGAGACACGGCGGCGGTCATTCCATTGCGAAGCTAAGTGCAGGATGCCGCGCTGTTTATTGGTATGGTAGCCTGCTAAAGTACGCGTCCACGCATTTCAGCCCCCTTGGTTGCAGGTTCGTCTGCGCCTCGGTCGCGCTTGCAGCGGTTCCTCGGATGGCCGTGAGCGCGGTGCTCGAACGGAGCCTGAAACCCCTTCGCGTGTACGCGACAGTGTTCCGTTTAGCTGGAGGTGTGTTGCTCTCGGGCCGGACGCCAGGCGCCGGGAGGAGTGGCCGGCCGGGCACTCAAGGGAACTTAGGGTGAATTGCTGAAACAAAAAGTCAGGTTCTCCTGAATGTCTTACGACGATCTCGTATCAGTCACGATAGTGACCTATAATAGCGGGCGCTTCATTAAGCGCTGTCTCGACTCGGTGCTCGAACAACGGTACCCCAACCTCGAGGTAATCGTTGTCGATAACGCATCCACGGACGGCACGCTGGATATCCTCGAGCAATTCGTCGGCCGCTGCCAGATCATCTACAACGAGGAGAACATCGGCTTCGCCGCTGCTCAGAATCAAGCGATCAGCATGGCTGGGGGCAATTGGATTCTCACCTTGAACCCGGACGTTCTGCTCATGCCGAACTTCATCGCTTCCCTGGTGGAGGCCGGCTACGTCGATCGCAAGGTCGGTACCGTCTGCGGCAAACTTCTGACGCTGACTCCTGATTTCGACATTCCCGAAAAGCCTCGAGTCGACTCCACCGGCATTTACTTCAATCCGATGCTTCGTCACCTTGATCGCGGCAGCCGGAAGATTGACAACGGCCATTACCTCAATATCGAATATGTGTTCGGCGCCACCGCGGCCGCCGCGCTCTATCGCCGCGAAATGATTGAGGACGTGCTTGTGCAGGGCGAGTTCTTCGACCCTGATTTCTTCGTCTACCGCGAAGACGCCGACGTCGCCTGGAGGGCCCAGTTGATGGGCTGGCGCTGCATCTTCACGCCCCGGGCATGCGGCTACCACGTCCGGAAGGTGCTGCCGGGGAATCGCCGCGCCCTGCCGGCCGAGATCAACATGCATTCGGTGAAGAACCGTTTTCTAATGCGGCTCAAGAATATGACCGGCGACCTCTACCGCCGGAACTGGTTGTCAATCACGCTCCGCGACATAATGGTCTTCGGCTGGTGCTTGTTGTGGGAACACACCTCGCTCAAGGCATTCTGGTACCTTGCAACGAACTATAACCGGGTGCTGGCAAAGCGAAAGGAGATCATGCGGCGCAGACGGGCGAGCGATGCTTACCTCTCCTCATGGTTCGACTACGAACCAATGAGCCGGCCCGCACCCAAACCCTCGGCGCGGCTGCACGCCCGGGTGCGCGCCGCTCGCGGTTGATGAAGCTGTCGATCCTCGGCACCCGCGGCATTCCCGCCCGCTACGGCGGCTTCGAAACGTTTGCCGAGGAGCTCACTCGGCGCCTCGTGGCGCGAGGTCATCAGGTCAGCGTGTACTGCCGGCAGCGCCACACCGAGGCAACCTACCTCGGCGCTACCCTGTACTATCTACCCACCCTGCGTCATAAGTACATGGATACCGTGATCCACACCTTTCTATCCACGCTCCATCTCCTGTTCCATAGGCATGACGCGGTGCTCTACTGTAACGCCGCCAATGCTTTGTTCACCCTGGCGCCGCGAGCCGCGGGCATGCCGGTTGCGCTGAACGTAGACGGGCTCGAACGGAAACGGAAGAAATGGAACTGGGCCGGGCGCGCCTGGTATCGACTCTCCGAGCGGCTCTCCACCGTCTTCCCAAACGTGGTGGTTTCAGACGCTCTCCGCATTCAGGAGTACTACCGGCAACGCTACGGGAAGCAGACCGTGTTCATCCCTTACGGCGCCGAAACCGGACGCGTCGAGACTAGCCGCTCGCTCGATGAACTCCGCCTTGAACGTGGGCGCTATTTCCTCTATGTCAGCCGGATGGAGCCGGAGAACAACGCCCTTTTGGTGCGCCAGGCGTTCGAGCAGGTCGACACCTCCATGAAGCTCGCTCTCATTGGCGACGCACCATATTCGCGCCAGTATATCCAGGCGGTCCGGGATACGAGGGACCCGCGAATCGTGATACCTGGCGCTATCTACGGCCGCGGTTATCGGGAACTCACATCACACTGTTTCGCCTACGTGCACGCTACGGAAGTGGGCGGTACACACCCTGCGCTGATTGAGGCTATGGGCCGCGGCGCTCTCACGTTGTATCTGCGTACGGAAGAAAACGAGGAGGTGGCTGGAGGCGCCGGCATCGCCTTCGATCACGGCGATTTGGCCGGCAAGATGCGGCTTGTGCTGGCGCTGAGCAATGAAGCACGAGAGGAGTGGCGTCGGCGCGCGGAAAACCGCGTCCGCGAGCGCTATAGCTGGGACGCTGTCACGAGTCAGTACGAGTCCCTGCTGCTCGCTCTGGCGCGCGGCGAAACATGAAGCATGAGTAGAGTTCCGTATCGATCCTGGGTGGAGGTATCCCGCAGGCGCATTGCCGCGAATTTTCGCGCTATCCGCGAGTTAGTTGGCCCTCGGATCGAGGTGATGCCGGTGGTAAAGGCGGATGCTTACCGCCACGGCGCCGTCGAGGTGTCTCGTGTGCTGCAAACGGCTGGCTCACGCTGGCTCGCCGTAAGTAGCGTTGAAGAGGGCGTTTCGCTGCGGGAAGCCGGAATCACCACTCGCATCCTGGTAATGGCGGACTTCCTCCCGTGGGAACGAGAAACGCTCGTTGAACACCGCCTCACGCCTGCCGTGCACTCGCTAGCCGGTCTGCGGGATCTCGACAGGCTCTGCGTCCAGCGGGGCACGAGTCTCCCGTTTCACCTCAAAGTGGACAGCGGGATGGGCCGCCTCGGCATCCGCAACACGCCCGCGGAGATTATCGAGGCGATAAATTCCGCGCCACACACACGCTTTGAGGGTTTGATGACGCATCTTGCCTCGGCGGCGCTCTACGACAGTGGGCAGACAGATGAACAAATCGCTTGTTACCGGGAACTCGCTGCGGGTCTTAAGGACGCCGGGCTGGAACCTCGGTACCGTCACCTTGCAGCGACTATCCCCGTCGCATACGGGAGGCGGGAGGCATGGGGTAACATGGTGCGGCCCGGACATGCAATCTATGGCTATGTCTCTCCAGTGAAAGGTATGAATCCGCCGAGACTCTTAAAGGTCGAGCCCGCGCTCGAGTGGAAAGCCGCCATTCTCGAGGTGAAGGAGATTCCGGCTGGGGCTCCCGTCGGATATGGGGCAATCTTCCGGGCCACCCGGCGGACCCGCGTCGGGGTCCTCTCCGTCGGCTACGCCGATGGCTTGCCTCACCGCCTGACAAACCGGGGCCGGGTGCTCGCCGGAGGCGCTTCCGCCCCCATCCTCGGAGCTGTCTCCATGGATCTGACCACTGTGGATCTGACCGACGCTCCTCAGTTGTGCCCTGGCGACTCCGTCACATTGCTCGGCTGCCAGGACGCAGTTAGCATCGACGCGCAAGAGATAGCGAAAACTGCGGGTACAATTTCCTACAACGTACTTTGTGGCATCAGTGCGAGGGTAAAGCGTCTGTATTTGTAACTATGACGAGTGTGCCCGTAACCCAAAGAAACACCTTGGTTTTGCCTTTTCGCCGCCCAAATAACTACAAGTTTAGTATTCTAACCTTAAGTTCCAAGTAACTGATTGCAAAAGCGTTACAGAAAGTCTCGTTTTCGTCTCTTGTTGCCGCCAATCTGTGATAGACTGATTTACCACAAGCGACTGTCCGGCAGTTAGCGCACCGCTTGTTTCGGACTGCTCACCCGTCGATTCCAGCCGAATCGAATAAAGGGAAAATAGAGTTATCCACAGTCTGTGGATAATCTGTGGGAGACTTGTGCGCCGCTGATCACTGATTGCGATTGAGATGAATGTGTGGGAGCAGATTAAGGAACGGTTGGCGCCAAAGCTTACCGTGGAAGCCTACCGTAACTGGCTGGAAAAGACTTCGCTGGCAGGGCTGGAAGAACACTCGATCCGCGTGTTCGTCCCGGACGAGTCGACGCGTGAATGGGTTAAGGAGGAGTATTCCGAGAAGATTAGTGCGGCGATTCAGGAACTTCGGCTTCCTTACACTACCGTGGTATTTGAAGTTAGCCCCTTAAAAGGTACCGAGGTGGAACTACAGACAAATGGGTACCGTGAACAGGAATTGTTCGCGCCGGCCGAGACCCAGCTAAATCCCAAGTTTACTTTCGAGTCGTTCGTCGTTGGCTCCTGTAATCAATTCGCTCATGCCGCCGCGAAAGCAGTGGCGACGCTGCCAACACGAACTTACAATCCCCTATTTATCTACGGGGGAACGGGAATGGGGAAAACTCACCTGATGCATGCCATCGGGCAGAGCATGATGCGTACGTTCTCAGGCATGCGGATCGTCTATACAACAAGCGAACGTTTCATGAATCAGCTCATCCGCTGCATCCGCACGGATAAGATGGCGTTGTTCCACCAGCACTATCGTCAGGCCGACATCTTATTAGTCGACGACATCCACATCCTGGCCAACAAGGAGCGGACTCAGGAAGAGTTCTTTCACACATTCAACGAGTTGTACGATCACCAGAAGCAGCTCGTTATCTCCAGCGACTCTCCCCCGAAAGACACCCCCGGGCTTGTAGAACGGCTTCGCTCCCGCTTCGAATGGGGGTTGATGGTCGACATGCAACCGCCCGACCTTGAGACAAAGATGGCAATTCTTGATCGGAAGGCCGAGTTGGAGGGCATCGATCTCCCGGAAGATGTTAGGGTCTTTGTTGCCACAAAGACGCGCTCCAGTGTGCGGGAACTCGAGGGAGCGCTGGTCAAGCTGATCGCTTATTCCTCGGTCACCGGGGAGGAGATCAACCTCGCTATGGCGCGGCAAACGCTGCGTCATCTGGGTGTCTCCCACGAGAAGCGCATCACCATTGAAGCCATTATTCGCAAGGTAGCAGAGCGGTTCGACCTCCAGGCCGGCCAGATCAAACAGCGGAGTAACGCGAGGAAGATCGCTTATCCTCGCCAGATAGCAATGTATCTGGCCAAGGAACTGACTCCATCCTCCCTGCCCGAGATCGGCCGGGCATTCGCCGGGAAACACCACACGACTGTTCTGCACTCAATTCAGAAGATTGACAAGCTGCGGCACAAGGATCCAGATTTGAACAGGATGATCCACAGTCTAATCGATTCATTAAATTAGACTTATGAAGTTTTCAACATGCTTGGTGTTGCGTGTCCGAATCAAAGCTGTGAACAGCAGCCCGGTAGCTGGTTCATCCATGAGAAACGACCTGGAAATCCTCATACACAAGAGCAAAGAAGCCCTTGATTTGGTATACTTTAGAGAGAATTCAACATTTCAACAGCCCCTATGATTTCTGACTACTCTCTTAGAGGTTGTTAAGAGTACACCGGAGAAGTGAATAGAGGAGACGGATCAAGATGGAATTCACGGTGAACAAAGCGGACCTCGTGAGGGAACTGAGCCTCTCGCAAGGGGTGGTCGAGAAGAAAACTACGATTCCCATCTTGTCCAATGTCCTGATCGAAGCGGCCGGAGATCGAATCGGGCTAACGGCGACGGACCTGGAATTGGGTATTAGATGTTCTTGTCCGGCCGCCGTCAAGAAGGAGGGTGCGGGGACTATCCCGGCCCGCAGGCTGCTGGACTACGTGCGCTTGTTGCCCGATGCCGCGATCAATATTAAGTTTGCGGATAATCATTGGGCCAATTTGTTATGCGGCCGGTCGCGGACCCGGATTGCCGGAATGTCACGCGAAAGCTTCCCCGAGTTGCCGGAGCAGGGTGAAAAGATCGCCGAGATACCGTTCGCGAAACTGGCGAAGCTGATAACGCGAACGATCTTTGCAATTTCTGCGGAGGAGTCGCGGTTCACTTTGAATGGGGCGTTGTTGCAGGTGAAGCCGGACCGGGTGATTATGGTGGCTACGGACGGGCACCGTCTTGCGCTTGCCGAGGAGCCCGTGGACTTTGGCGATGCTCAGCCTGCATACCGGGTTTTGGTATCGAAAAAGGCGATGGCCGAACTCCTGAAGCTGGCGCCCGAGAGCGAGACAGATGCCTCGGTCGAGTTCTCGGGTGACGAGAATCACATTTTCTTCCGTTCCGGTGACAGGCTCCTCCTCAGCCGGAAGCTTACAGGTAACTTCCCGGATTATGAGCGGGTGTTGCCACAGGAACAACCACATAGCGTAACTCTTTCCCGCGAAGAGATGAGGGGCACCATCGACCGCGTAGCCCAGTTCTCCGATGAGCGGTCTCATGCAATTCGAATGAAGTTCGCGCCGGGCGAGCTGCACCTTCACTCAGCACTTTCCGACACGGGCGAAACGGAAGAATCTCTTCCTGTCACTTATGATGGGCCAACGGTCGAAGTTGGCTTCAATGCTCAATACGTTGGTGAGTTTCTCCGTGTCCTGAATGAGGAAGAAGTTTCGCTGAGCTTCCGTGATGCTGGGAGCGCGGGTGAGTTGCGTCCGGGCGGCGATCAAGCCGGTGGTAGCTATCGCTATGTTGTGATGCCGATGCGGATCTAGGCGCCGCCGCGCGAGAGAGATGATCCAGACAATAGCTCTACCGAAGTGAATAGGAACTTAATGGCAAGCAAAGAGACTTCGAATCACCCAACGTATGATTCCCGTAATATTAAGGTTCTCGAGGGCCTCGAGGCCGTGCGCCTCCGGCCGGCGATGTACATTGGATCCACCGGTGAATATGGTCTGCACCACTTGGTCTATGAAGTGGTGGACAACTCGGTGGATGAGGCTCTAGCCGGTTACTGCACGGAAATCGCTGTAACTATCCACATCGACAACTCCATTACAGTGGTCGACAACGGCCGTGGAATCCCGGTCGATCTGCACGAGGAGGAGGGCGTCTCGGCGGCCGAGGTCGTAATGACAAAACTCCATGCTGGCGGGAAATTCGACTCGAATAGCTATAAGGTTTCCGGTGGGCTCCACGGCGTCGGGGTGAGTTGTGTGAATGCTCTCGCCGAGAGCCTGAGACTCGAAATCTGGCGCGATGGTACCGTCTGGCAGCAAGAGTACGAGCGAGGCATCCCGAAAGGAAGGCTCCAGAAAACAGGGAAGGCTGGCCGGAAGAGTGGTACCAAGATCACGTTCCGGCCCGACCCGACCATCATGAAGGTGATCGAAGTCAACTTCGACACCTTGGCACAGCGGCTCCGGCAACTTGCTTTCCTCAATCGCGGCCTGCGAATTAACCTAAGTGACGAACGCGGCGAAGAGGTCAAGACGCAGGAATTCCATTACAGCGGAGGCGTCGCCGAATTCATCAGGCACATCAATCGCGGCAAGAACGTTCTGCATGACAGTCCGATCCACTTTGAAGGGGAACGCGAGATTCCTACCGGCGGCGCACTTCAGATCGAAGTGGCTCTCCAGTATAACGACACGTACAACGAGAACATCTTCAGCTTCGCTAACAACATTCACACAATCGAGGGCGGCACGCACCTGAGCGGCTTCCGGAGCGCTCTTACGCGAACCATCAATGCTTATGGTCAGCAGGCGAATTTGTTCAAGGACCTTAAAGTCAACCTATCCGGAGATGATGTCCGGGAGGGGCTTACTGCCGTTATTAGTGTGAAGCTGCCGCAACCTCAGTTCGAGGGGCAGACAAAAGGAAAACTGAACAGTGACATTCAGGGTCAGGTGGTCCAGTTTGTCAATGAGAAGCTGGGCGAGTACTTTGACCGGCGTCCGCAAGTCATGAAGAAGATCGTCTCCAAGGCGATTGACGCCGCGCGGGCGCGGGAGGCGGCCAGGAAGGCCCGGGATCTTACTCGGCGAAAGGGCGCCCTCGATTCCGGCGGCTTGCCAGGGAAACTGGCAGACTGCCAGGAGCGGGATCCGGAGCGCTGCGAGATATTCCTGGTCGAGGGCGAGTCCGCCGGCGGCACGGCCAAGGCCGGCCGGGACAGGCGTTCCCAAGCGATACTTCCGCTCAAAGGCAAGATCCTGAATGTCGAGAAGGCTCGCTATGACAAAATGCTGGGCCATGAGGAAATCCGCTCCATGATTACCGCCATCGGCACCGGCATCGGGCAGGACGACTTCAACATCTCGAAGCTGCGCTACGGAAAGATCATCATCATGACTGACGCGGATGTCGACGGTTCCCATATCCGCACCCTGCTTCTCACGTTCTTCTTCCGTCATATGCAGCAACTGATCAAGGGTGGACGTGTCTTTGTCGCTCAACCTCCGCTTTTCCGTCTGAAGAAGGGGAAGAAGGAACTGTACATCAAGGATGACAAGGAGTTCACCAGAGAGATCTTACGGCGCGCCACGGAGAACTTAACCGTGAGCCTGGCGGGCAATGGGGAAATGCTCTCCGGCAAGGAATTGCGCAGCTTCCTGATGAAGCTGGATGAGTTCCAGCAAATTTTTCAGCGGGTGGAGAGAAGGCTGCGCAATCCGGAGGTTGTCGATGTGGTGGCCAGCCCGGAGATCGCGATCGATACCAAGGAGCACTTCTCGGACCCGGAGCAGTTGAAGCCGGTTATTGAGAAGCTGAGGGAGATTGGGGTGGAGTCAGAGTTGGTTCCGGATGAAGAGCATTCGGCGTGGAAAGTGAAGTTTCGCGACGCTATGAGAGCGGAGCGTTACATCGATATCGAGCTCTCCACCATGCCCGAGTACCGCCGCCTCCGCAGTCTGGCACGGGAAATCGCGGTATACAATCGCCCGCCTTTTGCCGTGAGCAAGAACGGTGGCGAGGAAACGCAGGCCTCGTGGCGCTTGCTGCTTGACTACATGAAGGAAGAGGGTACCAGGGACTGCAATGTCCAACGCTATAAAGGCCTCGGAGAGATGAACGCCAACCAGCTATGGGAAACCACGATGAACGCGGAATCCCGCACGCTGTTGCGGGTTGAACTGCGTGACCTGGTGGAAAGCGATGAGATCTTCTCAACGCTCATGGGAGAAAACGTGGAGAACCGCCGGCGGTTCATCGAAGAGAATGCGCTTGAAGTGCGGAACCTGGACGTGTAATGTCCGGGTTTCGGGTCTCGATGCCGGTCGGATGAATGGCGTCAGCGGACGAGGTCCTCGGCATCGCCGTGGAGTAGACCTTCGACATCCTTACGGTCTACCAGGGGCGTGTTCTGCGGGATGGTGAGTTTGAGGGCGGCCATAGCGCCAGCATATCCAAGCGCCCGCGGGAGGCCTCCGGTCAACATACCGTAGAGTAACCCGGCCATGAACGCGTCTCCTGAGCCCAGGCGATTCACAACTCGCACACGATATCCGTCGCTCTGGTGGAAGCCGTTGCCGTCCAGCGCGAGGCTGCCTTCACTGTCCAGGGTCATTACCGTGGCTTGCAGTTGGTAGGTGTCCCGGACGTAGGTCAATATATCGCGGCGTGTTTCAACGCCGGTGGCGAGCATACGCAGATCCGCCTCGGTCCCTACGAGAAGATCGACTTCCGGAAGCAGGTCCGCAAGAGTACTTGCTGCCTCCTCGCGGCTCCAGAGCAGCCGCCGGTAGTTTACGTCAAAGGAAATCCGGATACTGACCTCGTGCTTACGGCGCAGGATGTCCCGGATGGTTGCAAGACATGTGCCGCTCAGGGCGGGCGTGATACCCGTGAGGTGGAGCCACTCGGCCCGGGAAAGATACGCCCAGTCGAGTTCTTCGGAGCTTAGAGTGGCCGCGGAACTGTCGGCCCGGTCATAGATGGTGCGCATTGGCCGTGGCGAGGAGCCGAATTCAAAAAAGAAGGTGCCGACGCGGCCCGCGGTTGTCCATACTACCGCCGAAGTGTCGACACCATGCGAGCGCATCTCGTTTACGATCTTCCGGCCGAGGCTGTTATCCGTCAGCTTTCCGATCCAGCCTGTGTGGACACCGAGGCGCTCAAGACCGATTGCGACGTTGGACTCCGAACCGCCGAGATAACTGTGGAAGACGCTGCTCTGCTCGATGAGTTCGTGCGCCGGTGGCGCGAACATCACCATCGTTTCGCCGAGGCAGACAACTCTCGGCGATACCGGCGCCGGTTCGGATAACGCTCCTTGAAACATTACTCCTCCCGCGGCAGAAATCCGATGTCCCGAAAAGCCGCCAGCATCTCGGCGCCGTGGTCATCCGGCACGGGAAGGATGGGCGCCTTGGGATAGCCGGCGTCGATCCCCCTGGCATGCAGCACCCGGTAGATCGCGGCGTTCGTTGACGACGGAATGTGAAGGATTTGCCGGGCCCGGTTCACCGTGAGCTGAAGCTCGGCGGCCTCATCATATTTCCCGTTCGTATACAGGTCCCAGAAGCGCACCATAACTTCCGGAAATGCGTTTGCTAAACCGGAGACGCAGCCCTTGGCGCCGGACATCCATGCGGGCAGTGCAATGCCTTCGGTCCCGACGACGAAATGGAAGTCCGGCCGGTCTTGCATAGCGAGTATGAGGTGGGTGAATCCAATGAAGCTGAATCCGCTGTCCTTGATTCCCGCCACGCCTGCGTCCGCAAGGCGGCGGAGTGTCCCTGGTCCGACATCGAAGCCGCTCGTCTGAGGATTATTGTAGACGTAAACGGGTATGCTGACAGCCGCTGCGAGTTGTTCAAAATGCCGCACCACGGAGCGCTCGTCGTGCTTATGATAATAGGGCGGGATGGCTGCCACACAGGCCGCGCCGCGTCCCTCCGCGTGTTTTGCCAACTCGACGGTGAGCTCGGTCGAGGTTGTCCCAACGTGAACGACTACGGTGAGCTTCTCGCCGGCTTCCTCAATAACGATCTCGCAAACGCGCTTGCGGTCCGCTTCCGGCATGATGGGGCCGCTGCCGTACGTGCCGCAGATGAAGAGCCCGTGTACTCCGCCGGCGACCTGGAATTGGAGAAGTTGGCGCAGGCCTTTTTCGTGGATCCGGCCCTCGGCGGTGAATGGCGTTGTTAATGGGGGGATGATTCCTGTCGGTTTAGTGGAGCTGGACATAATCTTGCTTCCTTTCTCTCTAGCGTGCTTTGCCTCCTAACGAGCGTACCCGCCGCGGCGGAAACCTTGTCCCACTGCGGCCAGTTCGCCGTCAACATAGAGTTGAATGGCCTCTTCGGGCGTGTGACGAGGGTCGACAACAAACGGTGTAATGCCGTTCCGTCCCAACTCCTCGGCCGCTCGCCATCCCATGCCGCCGCTGATGACGGCGCTGCATCCTCGGAGAACCTCCGGGATGCCGGTCCGGTTGTGGATTTCCTGTTGTTCTTGGCTGCCTCCGGAATCCGGGACATCCTGATGTGTACACGTGTTCGGCCTGCTTTCGTCTTCCGTGATGTCGCCATCACTTACATCGAAGATCAGCCAGTTCGCGCTGCGGTCGAAGTGGTGGGAAATTCCTGCCGCCTCCGAGGTCGCTATTGCCACTTTCATGGTTTCCGCTCCTTTCCGGTTTCCCATGCATTGTCTGCTGAACCGGCGCGGTGGCCGGCATCACTGCTCAGCGTTCCGGTTCCTGGTGGCCTCTCGGATCGCGGCACTTTATCGAGTTCATTACCCGAATCTCTTTGCGTTATCATTATAAGCATATGCCCATAATGCCGGCAACGGCGACTTGCCAGTGAGATGATGGCGGTGCGATGCACAAGCGAATTGGCATACTCGGTGGTCTGAGTCCAGAATCCACGGTTGCTTACTACGAGTACATCACTCGGACTTATACCCAACGGTACGGTGACTATGGGTATCCCGAAGTGCTGATCTACAGCGTGAACTTCCAGCGGTATGTCGATTGGCAAAGCACAGGGCGTTGGGACGAAGCGCGCGAGGACATGATTCGCTGCTTTGGAGCTTTGCGGAGGGCCGGCGCCGATTTTGGTCTGATCGCCACGAATACGATGCACATTGTTTTCGATGAGGTGGCCCGGGCTGTCAAACTGCCGCTGGTAAGCATCATCGACGCGGCTGCCGATGCCGTTCTCGAGCGCGGACTGGAACGGGTAGGGCTGCTCGGAACGAAGTTCACCATGCGCGAGGCCTTCTACCGCGACGGCCTCGCCCGGCGGGGATTGAATGTGCTCGTTCCCTCTGGGCCCGATCAGGAACGGATCAACGCAGTGATCTACGGGGAACTCTGCCGGGGGCGGATCACCGGCCCGTCGCACGATCTCTTTTGTTCGATTGCCGGGAATCTGCTGCGGTCGGGTGCTGAGGGGATCATTCTCGGTTGTACTGAGATCCCAATGCTCTTGAAACCCGAGGACGTCGAAGCGCCACTGTTCAACACAACGCTGGTGCATGCCGAGATGGCGCTCCGGCGGGCTGTCCGGCGGGTCTAGCGGGTCTTCCCGGCTCACGGACGGGCAGCCTCGGGTTCCTTCACATCCGCGAACGGAGCCCAACTGCTTTTCTCTGTCCCGACGAAGGTGCTGTAAGAATGGAGCATCCCGTGGTTGCTTGACCGTACCTGATACCACTTGATAGCCGGATGGCGCTGGAGTGCCGTCTTCACTTCGTCGGTAAGAACAACGCTGGTCTTCTGCTCGGAATGCACCTTCTCGATGATTGCGGCCTGGTCCTCGGGTGTGAGGAAGGAAAACACCGGCGAAAGGGCCTGGCGTTCCACGATGTCGATGATCTCCTCCGGATACACGGGCGTCGAATCGGTTTCAATTTCGCAGGTCACTACCGTCAGTTGTGCGAAGAGTCCGCGTGCGGCCGCCGGTTGGGAACCCGGGTAGGTGGTGATCACCGGTATCCGCAGGCGCTGGCGGCTGCGAGGCCCGCGTTCGATGGACGTGATTTTGGCGGAATGGCCGCAGTGGTACCGGACCAGGCAAGGTTCGCCCGATACGGGAGTGCGCTTTTCGTAGAAGAAGGGAAAGGAAAGCTCGACTTCGACAGAAGCGGCGCGGAGTTCGTTGTAGTAGTCCATGATGTTGCGCCGGAGGGTCTCGGGTCCGATCGTGTCACGGTGCCGGTGCGTGATCTGGATGACCCGGTCGATCCAGTTAGCTTCAAAGCGCTGCCAAATGCGCGCGCTGATGGAGATATCCGCAATTGTGTGCTGCCCGTCGGGGTTTGATCGGGAGCTGACGCGGACGGGGAAATGAATGTTTGTCAGTCCCACGTCCACGAGAAATCGTTGTTCATCAGTCATGGTTCCTATGTCCTTTTCTGGTTCCAGGAGCCAGCCGGGCCGCTTCGGGCTTCGTGCCTCCGCGCTTATTCGGGGATTGCCTGTTGGTTCGGTTGCCGCTCAAGTGGCGCTCGGCATATGGCATCGTCGAGGCACGATTCCTGCTTGGCAAACAGTTCTTCTCTAAGGTTGGAACGGGACTTGAGCAAAGCGCGGTATTCCGATTCGCTAAGAGGGTAAACCTGAAGCAAGCGATGAATCTGCTCCGTGAAGAAGCGACTCCGGAAAGTCTCGTCGGTAACGAGGCGGCCGAGAATCTGTTCCACAGCGGCCTGGCTCATGCGCTTCTTCTAATGCACTTTCCATGCCAGAACGAAGTGCCAAGCTCTGGCGGCCTCCGGCCGATCCCTATGATACTGTCTTAATATCGTGACTTCGGAGCTTCTCCACCGGACGGTAGCCGGCTTCCAGCTTCGGTCGACGCATTACGACTTGATGCTTCAGACCACTCGTAGCGCGGTAATCTGTCTCAGTCCGGACCGGAGGATTCTGAGTTGGAATCGCGGGGCTGAGCGCGTATTCGGATATTCCGCCGAGGAAGTGCTGGGGGAGGACTACTTCGACCGGTTTCTGCCGGAGGATGTGCAACCGGATATTGGGGACGCGGTTTCCCGAATTCTCGCCGGCGAAGAACTGAGCAACTACGAGAACCGCGTTATCGTCAGGGACGGAAGCGAGCGCACTTTGGTGTGGAACTCGACCCGGTTGGTTGGCGAAGACGGGAAGCTGCTTGGGCTCGCCGCAATCGGTCAGGATATTACCGAACTGAAGCGGGCGCAGACACTGCAGTCTGGGGAGAACCGTGCCTTGAAACGGCTGCTCGGCGGAGCGGCGCTGCCGGAAGTCCTGTCTGAACTCGGCGGCACGCTCGAGGCTGTATGCCCGGAAGTCCATTGCGCGCTGCTGCTCAAGGACGCCGATGGCCGGCGGCTTCACTGCATGGCCGCTCCGAGCCTCCCCTCTGAGATGGTCCGCCACTTGGATTGTCTGACAATTGGAGAACGCGCGGCGTTCTGCTGTGTAGCCGCCGAAACGGGCCGGCGAATTGTGATACCAGACATCAGTGCAGCCGCCCCGCCGAGCCCCCACTGGCAGACGGCGCGCCTGCACGGCTACGCGGGCTGCTGGGCGGAGCCGATCATGGCCGGAAGTGGCGAGGTGCTTGGGGTGATCAGCGCCTATCTCGTACGCTCCCGCCAGCCGTCACAATACGAGCTGGACTCCGTAGAACGGACTGGCCGGCTGGCCGGACTCGCTGCCGACCATCAGAGGGCCACCGAAGAGCGGCTGCGTGAAAGCGAAACGCGGCTGCAGGATGCCGAAGTCGCTTTGCGGGAACTACAGGACGAGCTGCGGAAGAGATTCTCGTTCGAAGAGATCATTGCGGTCTCCCCCGCCATGCTCCGTGTTATGCAATTGGCCGCTCAAGTAGCACCTACGGAGGCGACGATACTGATTACCGGAGAAACCGGCACGGGGAAGGAAATTCTGGCGCGCGCGATACACTCCAATAGCCAGCGGGGTAAAGGGCCCTTCATCGCGGTGAATTGCGGTGCGATTCCTGAGACGCTCATAGAGAGTGAGCTCTTTGGGCACGAGCGTGGCGCCTTCACCGGCGCCGACCGCCGGAAACCGGGGCAGGTGGAGAGGGCGCGGGGCGGTACCCTATTCCTGGATGAGGTCGGTGAACTCATCCCTGCAACTCAGGTGAAGCTCCTTCGAATGCTGCAGGAGAGGACCTTCGAGCGGCTAGGGGGCACGGAAACCATCGCCGCGGACGTCCGGATCATCGCGGCGACGAATCGCAATCTGGCCGCCGAGATGGAAAAGGGGAACTTTCGCGACGACTTGTACTACCGGCTGAATGTGTTTCATATTCACATTCCGCCGCTGCGCGAGCGCAAGGAAGCCATCCCGCTTCTGGCGGAAGGGATTCTGAAACGGATCGCTGAACAGTTGGGCCGTCCTGAGATTGCTCTTTCCAAGCTCGCTCTTCAGGCGCTGCAGGACTACGAGTGGAAAGGAAACGTGCGGGAGCTGCAAAACGCGCTTGAGCGGGCAGCCATTCTATCTGAAGGGAGCTTGATCGGACCGGAACACCTTCCGATTATTCAGGACGCGAGCGGCAGCCGAGTACGTCCGGTTGGCGAGGGGGAGTTTCTGGTCCGGCTCGATGACGGATTCAGTCTGCAACGCCTGGAAAGTGAACTGGCGAAGAGGGCCCTCCGGCTGGCTAAGGGAAACAAGTCGAAGGCTGCCCGGCTACTGGGTGTATCGCGGGGATCGTTTCGTTGGCGGCTACAGAGAATTGGCGAGGAAAAGTAGAGAAACGGCTACTAGTAGCCACATAGTGAGCCGTTGCGGTCCGCAAGCTACTGACTTGTAACGGCACTATACTGAATATGGCCAGAATTAGCCGCTGGCTAGTAGAAGCCGGTTCTTTTTGGCCGATATCTTGCCGATGCAATTGTCACAGAATGCCGCGAGGGGCAAAAGTATCCATACGTCGCCTGTTTTCAGGACAGCACACAAACCGTGGCAACTCTCGCTGGGGTTGAGGAGTTTTGGTCCGCGGATTGCTAACGAGACAAGTGGAACGGAAAGGATTCAGTGAGAAGGTTCACTGAATCTCGACCGTTGTGAACGGGATCGAGTATACCCTGCCCGGGAGAAAGCATTCTTGGAGCCGCCCCCTCTCCTGGCTTAACCTGGGCAGGGTACTCGAGTCACAATCGAACGAACGGCATTCATCGGCCCTCATCGTTTCATAAACTCACACTCGTTGAAGGTCTCCCTACCGGGAGGCCTTCTCTCTTTGTCCAGTTGACTTATTACGAGCATATGCTCATAATAAGTTTATACACTGATGCCAAGACCCCCTCATTGTCGGCGCGTGGGCCAGTTGCCGCTGACGGATTACTTCAAGCCTCGAGGGATCCCAATGTCGGAACTCGAAGAAGTGGTTCTGACTGTCGATGAGTTGGAGGCGCTGAGATTAGCGGATCTTGAAGGCCACTATCAGGACGAGGCAGCGGCGAAGATGGGTGTATCGCGGCAGACCTTCGGCCGGATCGTCAGCGCAGCGAGGCGCAAAGCGGCGGAGGCGCTCGTTGAGGGGAAGGCCTTGCGTATCGAGGGCGGAAAGTTCGAGGCCCTCACCGTGCGGACCTTTGCGTGTGTATCTTGCGAAAACAGGTGGGAAACGCCGTACGGAGGTGGACGGCCAGCGGCATGTCCAAAGTGTGGCGGCGACCAGTTTACGCGGGTGGATGGAGCAGAAGCGCGGCGTTGCCGCGCCGCCCGCGAACAAGCTCGAGGGTGCCCGGAATGAAGCTGTGCTAGTGGAGCCGCCCCCTCTCCTGCCGGCTCCCGGGCGCCCTCGAACCTTTGCCATCTCGGCTGGCAATACCGAACGCAAACGATTAAGATAAGTACTTACAGGTACAGTTCTCCTGAATAGTTGGAGGTGATGGTGACCGACTTGTCATCGTTCCGGTTGAACGGCCTGCCGCTGCCGTTGAAAGTCGTCGTG
This sequence comes from uncultured Solibacteraceae bacterium, assembly GCA_964468205.1. GTDB lineage: Bacteria > Acidobacteriota > Terriglobia > Bryobacterales > Bryobacteraceae > CAWELS01. The sequence continues at coordinate 68,898 of CAYXVG010000030.1, forward strand.
AGTCTCACATTGGTTGTGCTCGGTCTTGGCTACCTCACCGCGATTGTGAATCTCTACCTCACCTACAGCCTGACCGATGGCGAAGCGGGGCTGACACCGGCGGATTTGCGGCGCGCGTTCTATGGCAACCGGGAGAACACGAAGCTTGCGGCCAAGATCAACGGCGGTAGCATGGAGCAGTTTCTGCCGGCCGCCGGTGATAAGGAGAAGGTCCTTTCCTGGATTCAAGATGGGGCGTCAAGGTCGGGCTATGAGAAAACCGTCCACATGATCCTGACCGGGAATTGCGTCCGCTGCCACAATCCGGAGGGTCTGCAGCGCTTTGCGCCATTGACGAATTACGAAGAGGTGATGGTCGTGACGCAGATCGATCGTGGTGAACCGGTCTCGTTGTGGGCCCGGGTTGCGCACACCCATCTTCAGTCGATTGGCTTGATTTTCTTTTTTCTGGGCACGGCGTTTTCTTTCACGAGTGTCCCGGCGAAGTGGAAAGTGGCGATTGTGACAGCGCCGTTCGCGGCGTTGATCGTCGATTTCGGAGCGCGGTTCCTGGCGAAATTTGCGCCTGTCACGGTGTACTTCATGCTCGCATCTGGTACCGCGATAGGGCTGCTGTTCGCTGCCATGATCATAGTGTCGCTATACGAGATATGGCTGAGGAAGCCCGGGAGCTGAGATAAGGTTGATAGCTATGAATTCTTCTAGGTATGTTTCGATGCTTTTTGTTATCCTGATCGCGGCTCTTCTCCTGGCCGCCGCTTGTACGTCCGGAAACGAGTCGGTTTCCGGAATTGCGCCGGACGCGCCGCAACTGAGAGCGTTTGCTCCCCTCCCGGCCGTGATGGAAGCCGAGAGCAATCCGATCACCGGCGAGAAGGTCTTTTTGGGCCGAATTCTGTACTATGATCCTAGGCTCTCCAAGGGCCAGGATATTTCCTGCAATGACTGCCACCAGTTGGACAGCTTCGGAGTAGACGGCGAGCCAACCTCGGAGGGGCACAAGGGTGTGCGGGGCGATCGGAATTCTCCTACTGTTTACAACGCAGCCGGCCATTTCACCCAGTTCTGGGATGGCCGCGCCGCCGATATTGAGGAGCAAGCGAAAGGGCCCGTCCTGAATCCGGTGGAGATGGCAATGCCATCGGAGGACTACGTGCTAAACGTTCTGCGGTCGATGCCGGAATACGAAACTCTGTTCAAGGCGGCTTTTCCCGATGCCGAGGAGCCAATCACGTACGATAACATGGCCCGTGCCATCGGAGCCTTCGAGCGGAAGCTCGTGACGCCGTCGGCTTGGGACCGCTTCCTGCAAGGGGATGCGCAGGCCTTGAATGAAGCGCAGCTAGCTGGCCTCGATGAGTTCTTGGGCGCGAACTGCCAAATGTGCCACATGGGGGCTTACTTCGGCGGGAGTCTCTTTCAGAAACTCGGTGTAATGAAACCATGGCCTGACCAAAGCGATACAGGGCGGCATAAGGTTACCGGAAACGAAGCAGACAAAATGATGTTCAAGGTTCCCTCGTTGCGCAACATTGCCAAAACGGGTCCTTACTTCCACGATGGCAAAACCGGCACTCTGGACGAGGCGATCAGCCTGATGGCTGAATACGAACTCGGGACGGAGTTGACCGAACAACAGCGGGAATCGATTGCCGTCTTCCTCGATGCGCTGACCGGAGAGATCCCGGTGGAATATATCCGGAAGCCCAATCTACCCGCGAGCACGGCAAAGACGCCGAAACCGGATTTGAGCGATTGAGAACGACACTAACTCCGCGAGAGCTGCTGGCCCTACCGCAGAACCGGTGCATTGTCTGTGGTGTTGACAATCCGAGGGGCCTCCGGTTACGTTTCGAGACTCTCGAAGACAAGTCGGTCAAGGCGTACTGGAAGGCCTCTCCGGAGTTCGAGGGTTTTGCCGGGGTTCTTCATGGCGGAATCATCTGCCTCCTGCTTGACGAAGCCATGGCGAAGGCGGTTCTCGCCAGGGATTGGCGCGGGATGACCGTGGATCTGAAGGTGCGGTATCGTCACCACGTTTCGAGCGGAGAGCGCCTGGTGATTCGGGGTTGGGTGTCGGAGCGAAAGCGGAGGCGGATCCGCACCGAGGCGGTCGTGGAAACGGACGCCGGGGAAGAGAGAGCAAGGGCGAGCGGTATCTTCCTGACTGTGGATTAGGCCTGCCGCTTGGCGGCGAGAATCTCTTGGTAGCTTTTCACTAATCCCCGTGTCCTGTGGCGAATGTCCCACTTGGTTTCCACTGCCGCGCGGGCGCGGGCGGCCAACTCCGCGGCGGCGCTGGCGTCGCCAAGAAGCTCCACAATACGGCCGGCAAAAGCGGCCGGTTCATCGGCAAGCGCGCATATTTCCCCGTCTTCTTCCGCCAAGCCCTCGGCCCCGAGGGTAGTTGAAACACAAGGAATTCCCGAGGCGAAAGCCTCGAGCAGTTTCACACGGACGCCGGAGCCGCTCAGGATCGGACAGACGAAGAGTGAGTAGGTGGACAACGGCTCGCGAACATCCTCGACAAACCCGCGAAGTTCGAGCGCGGTGCCGAGATCTGGAAAGACGTGTCGGGCGGGAGGTGCGCTGCCGACCACAACCAGGCGCGCCCGGGGGTTCTGCTCAAGCACCCGGGGAAGCACTCGGTTGACAAGCCATTCGAGCGCCGCAAGATTCGGCAGGTGCCGGAAGCTGCCGACGAACAAGATAGTGTCTGGCACGCGATTGCCAGCGTTGTAGGTGTAGCGAGAGACATCGATACCGGCGCGGTATTCTGTATCAATCCGGCCGGCGAGCGTGGGCGCGAAGCCCAAAAGGTAATCGGCGTTGGCTTGGCTGCAGACCTGGATGCGGTCAAAGGCGGGGAGAGCGCGCAACTCGTAGCGAAGCGCCCTCATGTATTCCGCGAGGCTCGCCAGTTTCGGAGCGGCGTTCGTCGATCGCCGCAGCAACCGGGCGATGGATTGGAAGTATATGTCGTGTTCAAACAGCACGCTGGCGATCTGGCGGTAGTGGCCCGAGTACTGGGCCATGGGAAGATACTCCAATTGCAGCACGTCGACCTGATCGAGGAAGATCTTCCGGTGGATGAGCCAGTGAAGGTTACGGTTGGCGAACTCGCGCACCGCGGAAGGAACGAGGGAACCGGGCTGTTTCGGTTTGCCCTCGAGCCGCACGACGAATTCCGCGGAGGCGCAGTGTCGGGCGAGAGTTTCGTGGGCGGCTTCTTCCTGTGGGGAGTCGATGTTAACCACTAGGTGCAGATCGACATTCGGTACCAGATGGTGACAGGTCTGCGCCATGAACACCGCTCCGCCATGAACGGGCGGGCAGACTGGGTAGGGCGAGACGAAGAGGACCCTGGGCCGTTCCACCGCCGGTGGCAGGGAAAGAAAGCGGTCACGGTAGTATCCGCCCAACGGGCGCCGAAACGCTTCTGTGTCGTCAACTGTAGACAACAACCGTGCCCGGCGGCGCGAACGTAGCGCGGACGGAAGCTGTAAGACGGCTCGCCAGAGCCCAGCGAACGTGGCGCGTTCGAGTGAGGGACCGAAGACAGAGCTGACTACTGTTCCAGCCCAGGCATAGGCGAAATGCGCCAGCAGACGATGCCAGTCATGGATATTCTTCCACACGAAGAGTACATAGTTCTTGTGCAGGACTCCCTGAATGTAGTCCTCGGAGAAGGTCTTGCCGATAGTCCCGCGGTGCTCATGGTAGACAACGCTCCGTGGTTGGTAGAGCACCTTCCAGCCGCGTTTCCAAGCCATGTAGCCAAGGTCGGTGTCTTCGAGATAGAAAGGCGCCAGCAAAGAATCGAATCCGCCAAGTTCGAGAAACTTTCGCCGGTCAAATGCGCAAGATCCTCCCCCCCCATAGAAGCAGGGAAACAAACGGTCGACCTTGTCATCAATCACGTGACGCACCCGCAACCCGCCGTCTTCCCACCACCCCTCTGTGAGGCCCGTTTCCTCGCGCTGCTTCCCCGGATCCGTGAAGTAGATCTGACAGGAGACGGCGAAAACCTGTGCGTCAACAAAGCTGTCGAGAAGAGGCTGAAGAAAGTCCGGGTCAACCCGCATATCGCTGTTGAGCAGAACGACGATGTCGTTGCGGGCGGCGCGAAATCCCGCGTTCGAGCCGCCGCCAAATCCTAGATTCTGCGGGAGTTCGAGGAGGCGCACTTGGGGAAACGCCTCGCGTATGAAACTTGCACTGCCGTCTGTCGAGCCATTATCGACAATGACAAGTTCATTGTCACTATTGCCGGCGAGGGCCGCCAGGATGGAGGGCACGTACTTCGCAAGGAGCTCACGCCCGTTCCAATTGGGGATCACCACTGACGCAGCCCGGTTGTCCGGCATTACGGCCGGCGCCAATACTCGGTGGCGGCGGATGCTGGCAGCCAGATCGCCGATTGCCATCAAAACCGCCGCAATGAGCAGCAGGAAGGGAGAGCAAGCCAGGATGGGGATCGCCGCGACAATACGAAGGAGAAGGCGCATCTACTTAAGGCGTCCCCCGGGGCCGATACCGATGGCGTTGCCAAGGCGGACCCAACGAGACGTCTTCACGATCGCAAGTTGTGCCCGCACGGACTCGAGATCTGCGTCGAGTCTTTGGGCCCATTCGGTTCGATCCTTGAGAGTTTGTTCCGTTTCATGGAGAGCGTCAACACAACGCTTCAACTCCTGAACCTTTGCGTCAAGCTTCTGTTGAGTTTGCATCGCCCAGCGGGAATGGGACTCGCACTCTTGCTCGAGCTTGTGAACCTTCTCTTCGTATCCGGTGGCGACTGCGGCGATTTCCACATCTTTCTCTGCGTGGATCTGGTCGATATGCTGGCGAGCGGCTGAAAGCTCTGAGTTCAGCTCTTCCGCCCAGGCGTTGCGCTCCTCTAATTCCTTTTTGAGGTCCCGGAAGCGCTCGACGAGCGCTTGATGCTCTGCCTTGACTTTCTCCAGCCAATCGTTTTTGGTGGCGAGTTCCCCTTCAAGCTTGATGATGTGTTGACTGCGTTCACGAAGGAGATTCGCCGTCGAGGGCATATGGACAAAGGCCGGGGAGCCAGTCTGTGCAGTGGAGGCACATACGGCAAGAAAGAAGTTCGATTCCTGCGGAGCCGTTGAAGAGGAATCGAGGCTAACCTGCGCGCCGGTGGGTGGATCAACCGGCTGAAACACGATGGCGGCGCCGTGATTTTGGAGAAAGAGCGAAACGTGAGGAAAGAACCGTGAGAGTTCCTCGCGGAACTGTTGGAAATCAAACTCGTGGACATGGAATGGGTTTGGTCCCGAATGGCGCCGGGCTTCGGCATAGAAGTGCTTGTTTGGTGTCGAAACCAGGAATTGTCCAAGTGGCTGGAGAACACGCCGGGCTTCGGAAAGCAACGCTGTCCAATCGGCGAGATGTTCAATAATCTCGAAGGCAACAACGAGGTCAGCCGACTTGTCGGGCAATGGTAAGCGTACGGCATTGGCGCATAGGAAATGGAGATTCGGCCGGGGGAAGTTCGTTGCGGCGTGAGCGACTGCCTCCGGAGCTACATCGAGAGCGATGACGCTTCTGGCAACGCTAGCGAGTTCTGCGGAGCCATAGCCAGTGCCACATCCTATCTCGAGCACGCGCTTGTTACCGCATAGGCGGGCGGCGAAGAGATAGCGGGAGCGATGTTCGTTCCAAAGATCGACGTCCACCTGACCTGGGACGACTCGTTCTCCTGTGAATTCAGCCATTATTGGTTAATCCGAGGCCTGGGAGGCTGGTGGAAAGCCGGGCGTTGAGGTGAATGCGAGCGGGAATGTGCATGAACCCATAGACTGGTCCGTCGCCGTGGTTCATTTGGAGGGCGAGGGCATTGTCAATCCAGTCGCAGATGGAATATTCAGTGAGAGATCCGTCTGCGATAGCCGGGGAGAAAGAGAAGTGTCCGGGATACAAGATTGGAAGTTCAAGATGGAAATCGACAGTGAAGACCGTCCCCGGTTGCATCGGAGGAAGCGGATATCCATCGCGCATCGTGTTGGTACCGGCGAAATCGATGCCAAGATGATTGCGAATCATGAAACCGATGTTTGGCTGTGCGATGCATTGTTTGGCCCGGGCGCTTATGCGGACTATGATTGCGCATCCGGGTTTGAGTTCGTCAATTGTGGCGCCGCGCTCATCGAGAACCGATATACCAAGGATTTCAGCTCGGCCGTCTCCGTGCCGGCGATCGATGTTCGGGAGGTTGTACACTACTTCCGGAGGTGGCGGGATCTCGGGAGCTGGAACCGGAGGCGGGCTGCTGGATTTGAGGTACCGGGAGTCCTTCTCGGCCATCGCGGCCTGAAATCTCTCTACGACCTCGGCGGTGTTGCCAAGCGCCCTGACGTTGCCATTCTGGAGCCAAAGGGCTCGATCCCCAAGGTTCTTCACCTCCGGCATTGAGTGAGAAACAAACAGAATGGTCGTCCCGGACTCGCGCAGTTGATGGACTTTTCGTAGGCAACGCTGCCGGAAATAGATATCGCCAACCGAAAGGGCCTCGTCGACGAGCAGAATGTCAGGGTCAACATGGATGGCCACGGCGAAGGCAAGCCGCACGAGCATTCCACTCGAGTAAGTCTTGACGGGCTGGTCTATGAATTCGCCGATTTCAGCGAACTCTTCAATGGCAGGAAATCGGCGCCGCATCTCGTTGTCCGAGAACCCAAGAATGGAGCCGTTGAGGTACACATTGTCGCGGCCTGTGAATTCAGGATTAAAGCCGGCGCCGAGCTCGAGTAAGGCTGAGACGCGGCCGTTGACGTTGAGATTGCCCGCGGAGGGCTGAATGATGCCTGCGATGAGCTGCAACAAGGTACTTTTGCCAGCACCGTTTTCTCCGATCACGCAAAAGGTTTCTGCCGGGCGAACATCGAAGGTTAAATCGCGCAGGGCCCAGTATTGCCGGTGAAAACTGTGACGCTGCAAGGTGAGCAATTCCTTCAGACGATCTCCAGGGGAGGAATAGATAGAGTAGGTTTTAGAGACGCCGTGGAGGGCGACAACGGACTGAGGCACTATGACGAATCTACTGAAGCGGCTCCGAACCTGTCAAATGGAGGCGTGTTTGACAAACGGATTGTGCGCCGAATAACCTGAGATTAGGTAGACTTGCCGGCGTAGCTCAGTGGTTAGAGCGACGGTCTCATAATCCGTAGGTCGAAGGTTCAAATCCCTCCGCCGGCACCACGCCTAGTCTCGTTCCGCAACGATGATTTCGTATATGCGTTGCAGGTCTTCTTGGGAATAGTATTCGATCTCCACACGGCCGCGTTGCGCGGACTTTTCGACAATGTTGACACGGGTTCCGAGTACTCGGGCCAGCTCCTCTGCGGCGGCCTTGATATTCGGATCCTGATCAGCCTCCTCCGGGGACTTGGCTTCACGCGGTTCGGTCATCCGCTTGACAAGGCGTTCGACCTGGCGGACTGACAGCCCGTCCGCGACGATCTTGGCAGCGACGCTGTTCTGCATTTCCGGAGTCGGGAGTCCCAGCAGCGTTCGGGCATGGCCCATCGACAGGCGGCGTTCGGCGAGCAAAACCTGTACTTCGTCAGGCAGCCGGAGAAGCCGGAGCATGTTGGTGACTGTGGAGCGGTCTTTGCCCGTGCGAGAGCCGATTTCCTCGTGGCTCAGGTGAAGATCGCGGCCCATCTTGTCGAAAGCTTGGGCAATTTCGATAGGGTTGAGATCCTCGCGCTGTATGTTCTCAATGAGCGTGATCTCGAGGAGGCGTTCATCAGCGAGATCCTGGACCACCGCCGGTACTGTTTCAAGAGCTGCCATGCGGGCCGCACGCCAGCGCCGCTCTCCGGCGATGAGTTGGTAGCCGGTGCTGGCGCGGCGGACGATAAGGGGCTGGATAACACCGTTCGCGCGAATGGACTGCGCAAGTTCCGATAGGCGTTCCGGTTGAAACACCGAACGCGGCTGAAGTGGGTTGGGAGCGATCTGGTCGATAGGTATCTGTAAGATAGCGGACTTGTGGTCAGCCGGCTGGGACGAGTCAACCGGTGAAGCGGATTTTCCTGGGAGGAACGCGGAAAGGCCTTTCCCCAAGGCTTTGCGGCGATGTTCAGGAGGCTTGTTCATGCTTCAGGAGTTCCTTGGCAAGTCTCAGGTAAGCCTCGGCGCCGGTGGAGCGGACGTCGTAAAGAAGTATGGGTTTTCCATAACTCGGAGCCTCTGCCAGGCGAATGCTGCGCGGAATGATCGTTTGGAAGACTTCTCCTTCAAAGAATTCACGAAGGTCCTGCGCCACTTGTTTGGCGAGATTGGTTCTTTCGTCGTACATGGTGAGGAGAATTCCTTCAATCGCGAGCTGGTGATCAAATGATGTGCGGATACCGTCGATCGTGTCGAGGAGCTGGCTAATTCCTTCGAGCGCAAAGAACTCACATTGAATTGGTATGAGAACGCTGTCGGCGGCGATCAAGGCATTTAGGGTCAATAGATCGAGTGCCGGGGGGCAATCAATGAGTACGTATGCATAGTCGTTCCGGATAGGCACCAGTTTGTCGCGAAGACGAAATTCCCTGCGGTCGGCATCTACGAGTTCAACGTTGGCGGCGACAAGATTGCGGTCGGCCGGAGCAAGGTCAAGGCCATAGAATTGGGTGGGAAGTATTACGGAAGATAATTGCTGGTCCCCAACGACAGCGTCATAGACCTTAAGTTCCTCACTAGATTTGGCGAAGCCGAGGCCTGTGGTTGCGTTGCCCTGGGGATCGCAGTCGATCAGAAGTACTCTTAGGTCATTCGCGGCAAGAGAAGCCGCAAGGTTGATAGCAGTGGTTGTTTTACCAACCCCGCCCTTTTGATTGGCAACGGCAATAACGCGGCCCATGATGAGATTCACATCGTATCATGACCCATCCTGGTAATGGATGGGCATATGGGCTTTCGCTCGGTGCAAACAGGAAACTGACGTCGTATAGGGTGCCTTTGGCGAAGGAAGCAGTATGTCTGGAAGACGATTTCATCTAACGGGAATTGGCGGAGTCTTGCAGGAGACGGCATGAGTCAGGCTCGATGCCGTAGTGGCTTCCGTGTTTAGACGACGCCGCCCACATCATCGCGGACGGCATGAGTCAGCCTCGATGCCGTAGTGGCTTCCGTGTGGATTACGGGATGAGGTCGACACCGACTCGAGGAGATTGGGTCAGAGGTTTCACGTGAAACTTAGAGTGGTCTGGGTTTCACGTGAAACATGGCCGATTACCAAGAACCGCCGGTCTCCCCACGGAACTCTCCTCGGCTCTTCCCACGCGAAGTACGGAAAACGTGTTGGAGACGAACGCACATCACTTTCCCCCACAAGAACGGCCACGTGTTTCGCGCATTGATACGCGGCGTCTGCGACATCCCGCCAACGAACGGCTCGGGAAACTATCCACTCGAACGGCCCAGCCAACTGGTTTGATCGGGCCTCCAATACCGAAACGTTTGAAAGATGCCGTGTGGACTCCCGGAGAAAGACGCATTTCCGTGCGTTGGATTCGATCAGCGACACAGCAGCGCCTGAATGCAATACTGCAATCGGTACCCCAGGAAAACCAGGGCCGCTACCAAGATCCCCTACAGATTGCAAGCTTTGCGGCATCGCAGCCGCCAAGAACACTGACTCACAGTAATGCCGTTCAACAATCTCATGAATGGAGCGAATTGCGGTGAGGTTCATTCGCCGGTTCCAACGAGCAAGATGATCATAGTGCCGCTGAAGCGCATCCACTTGCTCGGAACCAATCTCAACAACACCCTCCAGGCGAGTGCGAAGCAAATCTGCGAAGTCGCTCATGCCCGGTCGCGATTGAGGGTTAAATAGCAATCGAGCACAGCAATTGCTGCCGGCGTCACGCCCGGAATGCGGCGCGCCTGCCCAAGCGTTTTTGGAGCCACGCGTTCCAGCTTCTCCCTCACTTCACGAGACAAGCCGGGAATACCATCGTAGGAAAATCGGTCAGGGATCCACCGTCCGTCGGTGCCGGCAAGCCGCTGAACCTGACGCTGCTGTTGTGCTATGTAACCTTCGTACTTGATCTCCGTTTGAACGGTAGTCAGCAGCCCTTCAACCGGTGATTCACCGAGCTGTCTGCCAATCCAATCAGTCAGCAGCCGGATATCGCACTCGGGCCTCTTCAGCCATCGCCGCAATGTCATTCGTTCCGCGTTGAAGGGAAGGTCCTTCGGCACACCGTTGGAACCAAGCTTCGTATTCTCCAGAAGCTCTCGGAGGCGTCGCTTCTGCATACATTTCGCCTGGAAAACCCGCCACCGCCGGTCACACACAAGTCCTACTCGCCGGCCCTGCTCCGTCAACCGCTCATCCGCGTTGTCAATTCGTAGATGCAGCCGGCACTCCGCCCGCGAGGTGAACATGCGATACGGCTCGTCAGTTCCCTTGGTCACGAGGTCGTCAATCAGAATTCCGGTGTACCCGTCAGTCCGCGATAATACGACCGGCTCTTTCCCAAGCAAGCTCGCCGCTGCGTTCAGACCAGCGATCAAGCCCTGACATGCTGCCTCCTCGTAGCCGGAGGTGCCATTGATTTGGCCTGCTAAATAAAGACCACGCACACTCTTTAGCTCAAGGGTGTGTTGCAACTCCCGCGCATCCACTGCGTCATACTCGATCGCGTAACCCGGACGAATCATCTCTGCGTCTTCCAGTCCGGGAATTGACGCCACCATCGCCTCCTGTACATCTACCGGCATACTTGTCGGCATCCCATTCACGTATACCTCGTACGTATCAAGACCTTCCGGTTCCAGGAACAACTGGTGGCGAGACTTATCCGGAAACTTGACAATCTTGTCTTCGATAGAAGGACAATACCTGGGTCCGATCCCCTCAATCTGACCGCTAAACAACGGTGCCCGGTGAAGATTTTCCTCGATGATCCGCTTCGTTTCCGTAGTTGTGTAGCCGATGTGACAATGTACCTGAGGCCGGTCAATCTTCTGCGTAAGAAACGAGAACGGTGTAGGCGTTGCGTCCCCTGGTTGCGCCTCGAATTGCGACCAATCAATCGTTCGACCGTCAAGGCGTGGCGGTGTGCCGGTCTTCAGCCTCGTCCAGCGCAAGCCCAGACAGCGCACCTGGTCTCCCAATAGATTTGACGGAGCTTCCCCACTCCGTCCGCAGGTGTACTTTGTCTCGCCCACATGCGCGAGTCCATTGAGAAACGTGCCTGTTGTGATCACCACAGTAGCCGCGCGAAGCTCACGGCCGTCTCTCAGAAGCAACCCGTAGACCCGCCGGTGCTCCTCGGTACTAATCAGCAGTCCAGCTACTTCAGCCTGCACAATACGCAGATTCGGCTCCTCCTCTAGAACCTCGCGCATTTTCAGCCGGTACTGCTTCTTGTCGCATTGAGCCCGGGGAGACCAAACCGCAGGACCGCGGCTCGTATTGAGCAGCCGAAACTGGATTCCCACGGCATCGGTGATCTCGCCCATAATGCCGCCCAACGCATCGATTTCACGCACGAGATGGCCCTTTGCAATGCCCCCGACCGCCGGATTGCAGGACATCTGCGCAATCAGATCGAGGTTCATCGTGATCAGAGCCGTACGAAGCCCGAGTCGAGCGCATGCCCGGCTTGCTTCGCAGCCAGCATGCCCAGCGCCGACCACGGCTACATCATACTCGCGCCGCATTGCTATCATTGTATCGCTATGAAGATACTGGTCATCGGCGGTGGAGGCCGCGAGCACGCGATCACATGGAAAATCACGCAAAGCCCTCTCTGTGACAAAGCCTTTGCCACTCCGGGTAACCCGGGCATTGCGCAGATCGCTGAATGTGTCCATCCGCCGTCTGCTGATCCGCAGTCCTACCCCCGGCTTGTTAAGGAATTAGGTATCGACCTCACGATCGTCGGTCCGGAAGTCCCTCTCGTGGCTGGCGTGGCTGATGCGATCCGGGCGGATGGGTGCAAGGTTGTCGGTCCATCAGCCGCAGCCGCTCAACTCGAGGGCAGCAAGGTCTTCGCCAAGGAATTCATGGCCGAGTTCGGTATTCCAACGGCCGAGTTCGCCGCAGCCGCGAACGCCGATGCCGCCCGCGAGGTTCTGCCGCGATTCGGCTATCCCGTGGTAATCAAATATGATGGCCTGCTCGCTGGCAAGGGCGTCGTCATCGCGAGCGATGCGTCCGAGGCGGAAGCGGCGCTCGACCGTCTTCCTGAGGGTCCGCTCATCATCGAAGAACGCTTGACCGGCGAGGAGGTCAGTTTCATTGTGTACTGTAACGGCGACCGCGTTATTCCATTTGACGCCACACAGGACCACAAGCCGGTCTTCGATGATGACAAGGGCCCGAACACCGGAGGTATGGGGGCCTACTGCGATACGAGAATCCTCTCCGCAGAGCAGCGCGAGGAAATCATGGCGAAAATCATTCATCCCACTGTCGGGGGAATGAAAGAGCGTGGCGCTCCGTTTGCCGGTTTCCTCTACGCCGGTCTTATGATGACGGCCGCGGGGCCAAAAGTTCTGGAGTTCAATGTTCGCCTCGGAGACCCGGAGTGTCAACCGCTTATGCACCGAATGGCTGGCGACTTCGTGGCCACTCTCGTTGATGGCGCTCCCATGGAATGGAAACCCGAACCCTCGGTATGTGTGGTCATGGCCGCGGCAGGTTATCCCGACTCGCCAAGAAAGGGAGACTTGATCACCGGAATCGAGAATTGCGGCGCCACTGTCTTCCATGCCGGAACGAAGGCTAGTTCCAAGGGACTGGTAACCAATGGTGGCCGTGTACTCGGTGTTACCGCCTCCGGGCCGGATCTGCGCGCGGCAATCGAAAGCACCTACGCCGCTGTACACAAGATTCGTTGGGAAGGCGTTCACTACCGGACGGACATCGGCCAGAAGGGTCTGAAGCGCTGGTAGAATTGAATCAGCAAACGGGGACGTAGCTCAGTCGGATAGAGCGGCCGCCTCCTAAGCGGCAGGTCGCAGGTTCGAATCCTGCCGTCCCTACCAGCCTCCCCAAGGATTCCAAGCGGCCTGACCCTCCCCGCAATCCTCCTGGATGCTGCCGCTTCGACTGTCAGCGTTTTACCGCTTGACGTCGGTTTCTACCACACCTCCGGACCTCAACCTCGCATCTGTAGCTGCCAGGTGAAAGGACAGAGGTCGGCAAAGCCTCTCTTCGTCAGTTCCACTCCACCCGTGCCAGCAAAATATTTACGAACTCCCGACGACCGGCAGAGGCAGCCCCGGAATGAATCGCTACCCCCTGACTTTAATGATGGCCGTGCGCGATCCTCTTTGGTCAGCGTTTACTCCGGGGACAGCGCTTCAATGATTTGGCAGTCCGCGATCACGCCTTTGCTTTGGCAATGGCGGATCATCCGGCGAAGCTCAGTGGCGAGGCGTGCGAGATCAGCAATTCTTTGCTCGACATCGGTGAGGTGTTGCTTCGTGATCAGATCCACCTCGGCGCACGCTGTCGTTTTGTCCGCGGATACTTGCAGCAGGTCTCGCACCTGCTGTAGCGGGAAGCCCAAGTCGCGGCAACGGCGAATGAAGCGAAGTCTCCGCACCTGTTCGCGGTCATACACGCGGTAGTTGCCCCGGCTACGGGGCGGGCCAGGCAGCAATCCAATCTTCTCGTAGTACCGGATGGTGACCACCTTCACCCCCGTCCTCTTTGCCGCCTCGCCGATGCTCAGTTGTTCGTTGGAAGGCATCTCTTGACCCTATAGCTACTATAGACCATATCCTGAAGATAGGAGGACCAGAGGGAGCGACTTTGAGCACCAACTGTTGTCATGAGACGCATTGCGCCGACGGCGGCGGCCGAGCCTTTCGCCGCGTTCTTTGGGCGTCACTTCTAATCAATGCCGCGATGTTCCTCATCGAGATCGTCGCGGGCCTGGCCGCGGGTTCAG
>CAYXVG010000031.1:0-80385 GCA_964468205.1 uncultured Solibacteraceae bacterium
TGGGGATGGTGGAGGGCTTCGACCGTTCGTGGTACCGCCTCCCTTCCCCGGTGGCTGTTTGCGGCGACGTGCTGGTGGCGGGGGGCTGGGTTCCCGATGGGGAGCCGGAAGGGCCGAGCGGAGACATTCGCGGCTTCGACGCCCAAACGGGCAAGCAGGTCTGGCGATTCCACACCGTGCCGCGGCCGGGCGAGTTCGGCCATGACACCTGGGAGAAAGATTCCTGGAAGGGGCGCGGCGGGACCAATGCGTGGTCGCTGTTGAGCGTAGACGAAGAGCGCGGCCTGGTATTCGCGCCGCTGACGTCGCCCTCTTACGACTTTTACGGCGGCGACCGCAAGGGGAAGAACCTGTTCGGCAATAGCGTGCTGGCGCTGGACTGCAAGACGGGCAAGCGCGCATGGCATTTCCAGACCATCCATCATGATCTGTGGGACTGGGATTTGCCGGCGCAGCCCGCTCTGGTCACCGTGCGGCGCGAGGGGGAAGAAACGCCGGCCGTAGCGCAGGTCTCAAAGCAAGGCTTTCTGTATTTGTTCCACCGCGAGACGGGGGTTCCGCTATTCGAGATCGAGGAGCGAGAGGTTCCCAAGGTGGAGGCGGCGGGGGAGGAGTCCTGGCCGACACAGCCGTTTCCGTTGAAGCCGCCGCCGTTTGCGCGGCAGAGCATGAGTGCGGACGAGATCACGGACGTGACTCCGGAGTCGCGCGCCGAGTGCCTGGAAATGACAGAGGGAGCGATTTTCGGTGAGCCCTTGTTCCATGGTCTCCACGAGGAACCGACCGTGCTATTTCCCGGATTGAACGGCGGGGCGAACTGGGGCGGGGCGGCGTTCGACCCGGCGAGTGGCGTGCTTTATGTGAACTCGATGGACGTGGGCGGGCTGTTCCGGCTGCAGAAGCGGGAGCGCAGCGAGGACGAATTCACCTATCGTCTGCGGGGAGTGCGGTATGAATTCTTCTGGGACAAGAACGGGTACCCGTGCCAGCGGCCGCCGTGGGGCCATCTGACAGCGATCGATTTGAACACGGGGGAGTTCCGCTGGCGCAGCGTGCTGGGCGAGTTCGGTGAGCTGACAGCGCGTGGCGTGCCAAAAACGGGCGCGCCGAACATCGGCGGTCCGATGGTAACGGCGGGAGGGCTGGTATTCATCGGCGCGACGAACGACCGTAAGTTCCGGGCGTTTGAGAAGGATACCGGGGAAGAGTTGTGGATGACGCGGCTGCCGGCGAGCGGGATGGCGACGCCGGCCACCTACCTGGGTCCGAAGACGGGAAAGCAGTATGTTGTGATCGCGGCCGGGGGCGGCAACAAGTACGACAAGGAGTTCACGGGCAAGCTGGTGGCGTTCGCGCTGGGGGACGAGTGACCGCGGTGACGGATTAGCTCTGCTCCCACCAGTTGTGTTCGGGCTGGGTCTGCTCGCGCGGGGCGTAGCGGGCGCGGCGGAGGAATTCGTCAAAAACATCCATTATTTCGGGATTGTCCGCCGCGACGTCGGTCGTCTCCGCCCGGTCCGCTTCGAGATTGTAGAGTTCCAGTTCCGCTTCCGGGCGGGGACGGATGACTTTCCACTGGCCCATGCGGGCGGCCTGCTCCGGCCGCTCGAGGCGGAATTTGCCTTGCTCGGGGATATAGGTGGGCAGCTCCCAGTAGAGGAACTTGCGCTGCTTTTGATTGCCGGAGCCGAGGAGTGTAGGAGCGATGGAAACGCCGTCGAAGTGTGGTGGAAGCTCCCGGCCGGCGAAATCGAGGAGAGTGGGAAAGACGTCCCAGAATCCCCAGGGGAGATCGCTGGTGGAGCCGGCCTCGATGAATCCGGGCCAGCGGGCGATGGCGGGGACGCGGATACCGCCCTCGTAGAAAGTGCGCTTATTGCCGCGGAGGCCACCGTTGCTGTTGAAGAAGTTGTCCTTGATGGAGAACATGCCGCCGTTGTCGGAGACGAAGAAGATCAGCGTGTTCTGATCGAGGTTGAGTTCCTCGAGCCTCCTGACGACGCGGCCAACGTCGTGGTCCATGCGCGAGACCATGGCGGCAAAGGCGGTGCGCGGCTCGGCTTGATCGGCATAGTGGCCGCGCGGGTCCACGTATGGTTCGGGTTCCTCGAATTTGCCGCGATATTCGGCCATGGAGTCCTCGGGCGCGAGGAGTTCGAGGTGGGGGAGCGTGAAGGGCACGTAGCAGAAGAAGGGCTGATCGCGGTGGCTGGAGATGAACTTGAGGGCGCGACCAACGATCGCGTCGTGGGCATAGGTTTGGCGGCCGCCGTTTTGATTTCCCTCGAGCGGGAACTCGTTCCCGTTGTCGTAGAGGAAGCTCGGATAGTGGTAGTGGGCGTGAACTTGGTGAAGGTAGCCGAAGAACTCGTCGAAGCCCTGCTCCCAGGGCACGCCTTCGGTGCCGATATCGCCGAGGCCCCATTTGCCGAAACAGCCGCAGGCGTAGCCTTTCTCGCGGAGGAGTTCGGCGATGGTGATGTCGTGGGAGAGGAGCGGGATCCCGCCGGTATTGGCGCGCACCGGGGCGTGGCCCATATTGAGCCCGGTCATGAGGACGCTGCGGGAGGGAGCGCAGACCGAACAACCGGCGTAGGCATCGCTGAATCTCATCCCCTCGGCGGCGAGACGGTCAATGTTGGGCGTTTGGATCTTTTGCTGTCCGTAACAGCCGAGCTCGCCGTAGCCGAGGTCGTCGGCCATGAGGAAGACGATGTTGGGCATGCGCCCGGCGGCCGGTTCCGCTTCTCCACACGACAGCATCGCGCTGGCGGATGCTGCGGCGGAGGCCGATAGAAACGATCTGCGGGTGAGATTCGGCATCGCCTTAGATTGTAGTGCAAGTGGGACGAGGCGAATTCACCAAAGAGCGCCAGCGAGCGGCCGATAAGGGAATTGGAGAGTAGCCATGATAATCGCGCTTCCATCAAAGTCTCCGGTCGAGGAACCGTGGGCGCTTCGGGATCTGCCGCCGTTCCCGTGGATTACGACAAAAATCTTACAGTTGTTCTCGCGACGCGGTGATGATGTCGACATCGCCGACCTCACGGAACTAATCCGGTCGGACGCGTCTTTGTCCACGGAGCTGCTGCGCCGGGCGAATTCGGCGTTGTTCGGCATGCGGTCGCAGGTGGACAGCGTGAACCGGGCGGTGACGATGATCGGCCTGGACCGTGTGCGCGGGCTGGCCCTCACTCTGGGCATGGGTTCCTTCGTGCGGACGGCGCTGCGAATCGCCGTGCTGCGGCTGGCCTGGCGGCACAGCCTCGCCTCGGCCTTGCTTGCCGAGGAGCTGGCCGAGGTTTGCGGCCTCCGTCCGGACCAGGGCTACACGGCCGGACTGCTGCACGACATCGGGCGGCTGGGCCTACTGGTGAAGTACCCGGAGTCCTACGCGGATCTGCTCTCGGTGGTGGCGGAAAACAACCTTGGGATGCTTCAGAGCGAGCGCGACCTGTTTGACATCGACCACTGCGAGGCCGGTGCCTGGCTGGCCGAGAAGTGGAACTTCCCTCCGGCGCTAATCGAGGTGATCGGCAACCATCACCAGGAGCACACGGTGGTGAGCCCGCCATTGTGGCGCCTCGCGCATCTCGCCTGCCGCCTCGCCGGCAGCCTTGGCTTCGATGTGATCGAAACCGTATACCGGGAGCCGCCCGAAGCCGTGCTCGCGGAACTGCCGCGGCCGGTGCAGCTTGGACCGGATGACTTGGAGGAGCTGAAGAACCGCACAAGCGAGAAGGTGGACGCGTTGGAGTAGCCTGTGCTTCAAAAACAAGACCATTGACTCGGATACTCTGATTTGACTACCATGTGGTGGTTTCACTTCTCAACCAGCGATGTCCAAGTTAGCTGGCGGCGGCTGTTGGACGGGTTGATAACAAAGGGCTTGGGTAGCTGAATTCTTCGTCTCCTTGAACCAGGTCCCCTCGTGTTGGGTCATGTGCTGTCCTACTCATCCCAACTCCAGTGTCAACTGCTCGGCGGCAAGTAACTCCGATGGGGACTCGAACGGCTGATTCAACCAAGCCATCAAGTCTCTGTAAACAAACAGCTGCTGCCGCAGCAGCGCCACTAGGTTCGACAGGCTCCAGCCGAAGGTGCTGCGCATCTGCAGGTAGCGCACCAGCAGCATGGCGATCAGTACTGTCCAAATCTGCACCAACACGGCGTTGGCCGAGGTTCCCACGAAGGTCTTGATCCGCAACGACTGCTTCAGCGCCCGGAACATCAGCGCCCGGAACAACTGAACGATCTGCCACCGGTCCCGATAGACGGCGGCGATCGTCGAGGCGGCCAGCTTCAGGTGGTTGGTGAGGAACACCATCGTTTCCTGCTTCTCCTCCACCCGGACCCCGATGCGGCGCATCAACGCCCGGCCTTCCTGCTGGATCTTAACCAGCAGCACCACCTCGTCGCGGATGATCTCCGAGTCCGGCTTGACCGCCCGCTGCTCGACGACGCCGTACTCGATGTTGTCCTTCAGCCGCGTCACGAAGAAGATCTTCTGCCGCGACAGATCCAGCCACCGGTCCACATCCGTGTAGCCACACGCTCGAACACCAGCATCGTGCCCGGCTCAAACTGCTGCCGGCGAGCCACCTGGATCTCCGAGGTCTTGCCCGCCGTGACCACCGCGAACTGCGCCAGGTAACCGTCATGGACCAGCGCCAGGTGCAGCTTCACCGCGCCCTTGCTGCGGCGGTGCAGCGCCCAGTCGAAGACGCTCAGACACAGCGGGGTCATGGTCGCGTCCAGACTGAGTAGCTTGTGTTTGAAGCGAAACTTCCGCCGGCCACGCTGTGCCGCCTCGGCCCGGCAGCGCTGGTAGAAGCGTTCAAACACACTCTGAAACAACTGCCACGGGCGTTGCTTGTTGGCGTAGGCCAGTGTGGAGCGTTACGGCGGGGAATCGACGCCCAGGTGACGGAGCTTGCCTTCGCAGGCAGCCAACCCGCCGGTGATCTCACGGAGCGTCCGCGCGTGCCCCAGTTGGCAAAACAGCATGGCGATGAACTGGCTCCAGCATCGAAAACCGCGTGCGTGGCGCTCAGGCTGACGCTCTCATACGGCGGCTTTATACTCCAGACGGGGACACTGCTGCAACATCTGCGAGAAAATGCTGCATACTCGATTCATCGCGGCGACCTCCTTCGGTTGTTGTCCGTTCTTGTGGGAACAAACACGACCTACCAGAGCTGCCGTCGCCTCATTCCTCAAAAGCTAATCTGGACAAGCCTGACTGCCTCTCGACATGCTGCCTCAGAGCCGGCGGCGCCAGAAGGGGGTGTTCTGATAGTAGACAGCGGGTGTGATCCGGAGGAAGTGCTCAGCACACGTTAGTTACATTCCGGCACTCACGACTCTTCCGAATCAGATCGCGTGTTCGCCTCGCAACGCTACTCCAGCTTGACCCGCGTGGGCGCTAACCTGATCGATCGTGCGAACTGAGTTGACCGCTCAGCGATTTTCGCACACTGGGGGCGGCTCAACACGTGGATTTCAAAGCTGTCGGCAGCCTCCCGCGAGAGGCGGCCATACAGATATTCCTCGGCCAACTCTTCGACATTCGGTGGACAGGCTTCCGGTGCTTGCTTCTTGATACTTTATCATCACGTATCGGCTCTTACATAGGATTCTGCACACTTTACTTCGGACCGATGGAAGCCAAAATCTCGACTCACACGGCCGAGAGCAAGTTGCGCTGGCAGCCATTCCCGGATCTAAGCAAAGCTCCCTCTTTACGATGCACTGGTTGCCGTTGGAGAACCATGACAAAGGTGTCAAGACGCCTCGGTTTCAGAAGGGTTGGGCGCACTCATGCCTGATGGCAAACGCGCTTGAGGGGGGGAGGAGTTGGGCGTGCGCCGCATCCGGTTTCAGTCGCGGGAAGACAATGCCGATACTTTGAAGCTGGCGCGACCTTTAGAGGTGGACACTCTGCGGATACGGGACCACTACCGCAAGCCGATGCCCGGTGGGCAGAGCCGGCCACCCGGCCACCGATGATGCGAGCGGCGATATCCCGCTTTGCCAATCCGTAACACCGGCCCACCGGAGTTCTGGTAAAATCGAGTCCGGATTTTCTTATGCCTAAACTAGTTGTTACCTTCGGTGAGATAATGCTCCGGCTGGCGCCGCCGGACTATGACCGTTTCCTGCAGCGGCCGGAATTTCAAGCCACCTGGGGTGGCGGTGAAGCGAACGTGGCGGTAGGACTGGGCGGACTCGGGATGCCGGTGCGCTACGTGAGCGTGCTGCCTCCGAATAATCCGCTCGTCGACGCGTTCCTCGGCGAGTTGCGGCGGTTCAGCGTCGATTCGAGCTACGTGGTAAGGAAGCCGGGACGACTCGGCGTTTACTTCGTGGAGCGGGGCGCCAATCAACGGCCCTCGAAAGTAGTCTATGACCGCGACCACACTTCGATCTCGCTGGCCAAGCCGGGCGACATCAACTGGGATGTCACTTTCGACGGCGCCAACTGGTTCCACATTACCGGAATTACACCGGCACTGAGCCAGGGCGCGGCGGACCTCGCGCTCGAATCCGTGCGCAAAGCCAAAGAGAAGGGGTTGACCGTCTCCTGCGACCTGAACTTCCGCAAGAAGTTGTGGAATTACGGCAAGGAGGCCAAGGAGTTGATGGGCGAACTCGTGAAGTTTGTTGATGTCGCCATCGCCAACGAAGAGGACGTGCAGATGACGCTCGGCATCACCACCGATGTCGACGTCGAATCGGGCGCGCTGAACACGGAGAAGTACCGGGAGCTTTCCGGCAAGGTGCTGGATACCTATTCGAACCTGCAGATGATCGCGATCACGCTGCGGGAGTCCATCAGCGCCTCTCACAACGGCTGGTCCGCGTGCCTGAACGACCGCAAGGAGTTCCTCGTCAGCAAGCGCTATGACGTAACGCACATCGTGGACCGGGTGGGCGGCGGTGACAGCTTTGCCGCCGGCCTCATCTACGGCTTGGACAATTATCAGACCCACGAAGAGGCGCTGGAGTTCGCCGTTGCGATGTCCTGCCTGAAGCATTCCGTCTCCGGCGATTTCGCCCGCCTGACCCGGGACGACGTCCTGGGACTGCTGAAGAGTGGCGGATCGGGACGTGTGCAGAGGTAGAATAGGAAAGGTTTCGTTGGATGCGGTACGCTTTTCGGCAGCCGCAATCATAAAGCGGCTCCTGGCAGCGTACCTGCTGCCGGGGGCTTTTTTTGTTGCTTCCGCAGAGATTCCCTGGACTGCCGTCTCACCGGAAAGCCGCGGCATGAGTAGCGCGCTGCTCGACTCGGCGCGTGAGGAACTGGCGCGGCGCGATACGAAGTCTTTTGTCGTGATTCGCGGTGGGAAGATCGTCTACGAGTGGTATGCGCCGGGGTGGAGCGCGTCGCGCCAACATTATACGGCGTCGCTGGCCAAGTCGCTCACGGGCGGGGTGTCGCTGTTGCTGGCCTGGAACGATAGCCTCATCGATCCAGACGACAGAGCCGCGAAATATGTCCCGGCCTGGCGTGACGATCCGGTGCGGTCCCGCATCACCATCAGGCATCTTGCCACCCATTCCTCGGGCATCGAGGACGCTGAGGAGAACGGCATTCCGCACATGGAGTTGCCCGGCTGGAAGGGTGTTTTCTGGAGAAGGGATCCGGATCCGTTCACCGCAGCCGTGCGGGCAGCGCCGCTGCTCTTCGAACCGGGCTCGGGCTACGCCTACAGCAACCCTGGCATGGCCGCCCTGGCTTACGCGGTCACCTCCAGCCTGCGCGGCGGTGAGCACCGTGACCTTCGCACGTTGCTGCGAAAGCGGGTGATGGAGCCGCTCGGGGTTTCGGAATCGGAGTGGTCGATCGGCTACGGCCAGACCTACACCGTGGACGATCTCCCGCTGGTGGCGAACTGGGGTGGGGGGAGCTTTTCGGCGCGAGCCCTTGCCCGCGTGGGTCAATGGATGATCCAGCAAGGCGAATGGGAGGGCTAGCGCGTGGTGCATCCCAGCCTGGTGCGCAAAGTCACGGGTTACGCCGGAACGCCACTGCCACCGCGCGCGGCCACGAACCCGCAACCGGGCAGCGGACTCGGTTGGTATTCAAACTTCGACCGCGTTTGGAAGCGCGTACCGGCGGACGCCTTCGCGGGAGCCGGAGCCGGGCATCAGGTGCTGGCGGTAGTTCCGAGTCTGGATCTCATCATCGTCCGTAATGGGAGCGAGTTGGCCGAGGATCCCGAGGGAGTTCGTTTCTGGGGCAGCGTGGAGAAGTACATACTGAATCCGGTGATGGCGGCCGTGGAGGCCGGCGGATCGAAGGCTCCGTATCCGCCCAGTCCCGTGGTGCGGCAGATCCGCTTCGCTCCGGCGAGTGAAATCCGCTGCGACGCACCCGGCAGCGACAACTGGCCGGTGACGTGGGCCGATGACGGAGAACTCTACACATCGTACGGCGACGGCAAGGGCTTCGCTCCGTTCACGGAGAAAAAACTGAGCCAGGGTTTCGCCTGCGTGACGGGACCGCCAGAAAGCTTCCGGGGAGAGAACGTCCGCACCGAAACCGGGGAGCGGCTCGGCGACGGCGCAAGGGGGGCGAAGGCGAGCGGAATGCTGATGGTGGGTGGCGTCCTTTACGCCTGGGTGCGCAATACCGGCAATTCACAGCTTGCCTGGTCAGAGGACCGGGGGACGACTTGGAACTGGGGCTTCCGCTTCACCGAAAGCTTCGCCTCGCCGGCATTCCTGAACTTCGGCAAGAACTATGGCGGCGCCCGGGACAGTTTCGTCTACTCCTATTCGCAGGACGGCGGCAGCGCCTACGAGTCGAGCGACGGCGTTGTGCTGTCCCGGGTGGACAAGCGCCGCATTCGCGAGCGCGCCGCCTACGAGTTTTTCGCCGGGACGGACGCGGAGGGCAATCCGCGGTGGAGCGCCGATATCGCCGCCCGGCGGCGGACATTCCGCCATGACGGCCGGAGCGAACGCGTGGACGCCGTCTACAATCCAGCCCTGGGACGCTACCTGCTGGTGGTAGGCTATGGGCACGAAGGGGGTTGGGGGATTTACGACGCCCCAGAACCCTGGGGGCCGTGGAGCACGGTCTTCCACACCGACTACTGGGGACTCGGCCAGACTCACGGATACCGGCTCCCCAGCAAGTGGATCTCGCCCGACGGCACGCGTGTCCATCTCGTGTTTTCCGGACGGCGGCACAACGGAACGCTCTGGGACGCCTTCTGCGTACGCCGCATGGACCTGCTGGTCACGCGGTGAGAGAGCGGGCGGGAAAGCAACCCGCGCAGCAGAAGACTACTTGCAGATGTACCGCAGCGCGGGACTGAAGAGGTGGAAGCGGTGGTAGCAGCGGCGGCAGCGGTACGGCTCCACGCGTCCGAGTTCGAGGATCACCTCGAGCAAGGAAGAGGCATGCGATTTCCGCAAGGCTAGTGATGAGCACCGGGGACAGAGATACCGCAGATGGGTATGCTGCGTACGTTCGACGCGGCCGCGAGGCGTCGGCAGAGCGACGGCGCCCGCTGCGGATCCGTGGGTCAGGGTTGGCATGGCTTCCCTGATATGGTGCCAAATTTCAGATGTAGTTCTCTCTAAATGTTTGAAATATAGTGACTTGCGCCCTCCCTTCCCACACAAAGGGAATACTCCTCCACAGGGAGGGGGTAAAGATCGCCCAGGGCATTCTTCAGCGGAGTTCCTTGATCCACAGATCCTTGAAGTGGACCTCGATCGGCCTCGGATGGGAGTGCACCTGGAGGGCGATGAATCCGCTTTGCTCGATGTCTGGGTCTTTCTCCAAGTAATCCACGGTGGCGATGCCGTCAACCTCCAGCTTGATCCGACTCCCTTTCGCCGTAATCACATACTCGTGCCACGCTTTGCGATCGAACTGGTCGAGGACGCCGCGGGGCGGCGCCGCCAACTGCACCCGGCGACGAGATTCGTCGTAGAGCACACCCCAGAGCGGTTCGCCGTTGGGACGCGCGCCGGCATCGGCCTGGTAGCCGGAAACCTCGTGCGAGTCCGGCACGGGCTTGCTGCGAAACTGGATGCCACTGTTGCCGTCGCCGTCGATGACCCGCATGGTTACCTTGAGAATGAAGTCTGAGTAGTGTTTCTTCGTGCGCAGGAACTCGTTGTACTTGAGGCCGGGCGATTTGCCGATGATCACTCCATCCCGAACCTGCCAGACACTGGCTGTGTCGATATCCCAGCCGTCAAGGCTCCGCCCGTTGAACAGCGGTTCGAATCCTTCCCCGGCCACGTGCAGACCGGCTGCGCTCAGGCTGACCGCCAGGGCGACAACCGCGGACAGCACATGGATTGACTTGCAGCTCATGATCGTGCTCCCTTGCCTGCCGGCACTACGTCCCATGGCGCCCGCATCGGCCGCGCCAGCATGGCGTTGGCCTCCTTGTCGCCGGCGAACCGCTCCGCCTTTGGATCCCAGGTTAGCGTGCGTCCCAGCCGGATGGCGATATTGGTGCAGTGGACGATCGAGTGGGCGCGATGGGCCGCCTCCGGATGCGAGGCTGTTTGCTTGCGGGACCGCACGGAATCGATGAAATCACGGATATGCGGCCGCATCACCTTCCAATCGCTGCGAGGAACGGAGAGTTGCTTGTGCAGCGCCGGCGGATCCGCTTCCACCTCTCCGAAATCGGACATGTAGATCCACCCCTCGTCGCCGTCAAAGCGAACGCCTTTTTCATCGGGATCCATGATGAGCCGCACGCCGTCGGCGTAGCGCGCTCGCGTATTGAAGTAGTAGGGAGTGTTGTTGAATCCCTTTTCCTCGCGGAAGACGCCTTCGCCTTCAAACTCCACGGGTCCCGAACGGACGCTACCGTGGGCCCATTGGGCCGTCTCGCAGAAGTGAGCTCCCATGTCGGCGATCGCTCCGGCGCCGGTTTCCCAGTTCAACCGCCAGAGCCTTACCCGGACGCTGGAATAGGGGGCCTGAGGCGACTGCCCCAGCCAGCGGTCCCAGTCGAACACCTCCACGGGCGGTGGCGGCTCCGGCGCCGGGATGGCGTTTCTGCGCCAGCCCGCGCCCGTACCATAGGAGAGAGTGATGGTGTGGAGTTTGCCGATCTTCCCGCCACGCACGGCATCGACAACAATTTTGTAACCGGGGATGGACCGGCGCTGCGTCCCGCACTGCCAGACGCGGCCGTGCTTCCGCATCGTCTCGACCAGCGCGCGCCCTTCGGCTACGGTCATGCTGAACGGCTTCTCCGAGTAGATGTCCTTACCGGCGCGGGCGGCCAGAATGCTGAGCACGCCATGCCAGCGGTCGCCGGTCGCAATGAGCACCGTGTCGATGTCCTTCCGTTCGAGCAACTCCTCGTGCAGGCGGTGGGTAGTGCAGTCGCTGTTGCCGTAGTGAGCGTCGATCGCCTGCTTGCCCTTGGCGCGGCGTTCCGCGAAACAGTCGCACACAGCCACCACCTGAACGTCGCCTTCCTTAAGGAAGTGGTCGAGTACGTAGAGCCCGCGGGAGCCGAGCCCGATGGCGGCCATCGTGAGGCGGTCGGACGGTGGCGTAGCGCCGTTCCGCCCGAGGGCGGCCGGTGGCACGATGGCGGGCGCGGCCGCGGAGGCAAGCGCCCCTCCAAGAAATCCGCGGCGGGTGGTTTGATTAGGACGATGCATTCGATTTGCCTCCTTGGAACTCAACGTGGGCGTGACATGCGCCGGGTTGCGACCGCCACCGGCCTAGGCCTCCAGCTTCGGCAGCTCGTAGCCTTTCCTCCGCGGCCGCGATAGCATGCCATTCGCCTCTTCGTCGTTGGTGAACTGCTCCTTCGCCGGATCCCACTGGAGCTTGCGGCCCACTTCCCGGCAGATGTTGATCAAGTGGCAGAGGGAGTTGGATCGGTGAGCGATTTCAACGTCCGCGTTGGGCCGTTTCCGCGACTTGATGCAGTCAATGAAGTTTTTGATGTGGAACGAGTTCTCGCCTGGCCCTTCCTTGGTGATCTCGGGCGCGCCCTTCTTCAGCGCCGGATCTTCGGGAATGAAATCGCCGCGAATGATCTGCAACCTACCCTTTTCGCCGACGAAGATCGCGCCGAGCTGTTGGTGGTCCTTGATAATCTCCTGCTCCAGCTTTAAAAGCGTTCCGTTTGCGTACCGGAGCATCACTTTGGCGGTGAGGCCTTCTCCCTCCGGCCAGATCTCCACGGGACCGGTGTAGTCCGTGCCGAGCGCAGTCTGTACTTGGTCAAGCGAGTGCGTGCCCCATCCGGTGACGCCCCAGGACCGCCCTCCGCCGTCATAGGCCCACCATCTCATCCATCCCCGATGCAGCTCCTCGTGATAGGGCCGCAGCTCGGTCTGGTTGCACCACTGATCCCAGTCGAGGCCGTCGGGCATGGGCTGAGCGGGCTTCGGCGTCCAGCGATCCGGGCCCAAAAAATTACACACTATGACTTCCTTGACCTTGCCGATCTTGCCGTTCCTGACCAGGCTGCTGGCATGGATATTGATGGGCATCGAGCGCTGCTGGGTGCCTGTTTGCAGGACCCGCTTGTGCTTCCGGACGAATCGCGTGAGCACCTGTCCCTCTTCCATCGTCAATGTCAGCGGCTTCTCGGCGTAGACATCCACCCCGGCCTGGACGGCGTGGACGCAGACCAGCACACGGGCATGCGTCGTGGTTTCTACAAAGACGCCGTCGAGTTTCTCTTTCTCGAGCATCTGCCGGTACTCGCCGTATTTAGACCAGTTCTCTCCGTCCGGATGGACCTTTACCGCCTCGGCGATGGAGCCCGGATAGATGTCGGCCACCGCGGTGATGCGTCCCATTCCGAAGTCTTCGTGCTGGAGCAGCCAACGCGCCCGGCGTCCGACGCCGATGAATCCGATTTCGACGCGGTCGTTCGCTCCCAATACCGTGGACCGCGCCACGTAGGGGAAAGCTACCATAGCGGCAGAACTGTTCTTCAGGAAAGTTCGTCGTTTCATCTTCTTCTCCGTTTTCGCATGCGTGCCGGAATCCCGGCGTCAATCGAGAACCTGAATCGACAAGTCCTTGAAATGCACCTCAAGCGGCTCCCGGCTGCCATGAACCTGCAGCGCGATGAAGCCGGAGCGGGCGACTGCCGGGTCCTGCTCCTGGTACTCGACGGTTGTTACTCCGTCAAGCTCCAACCGGATCCGGTTTCCCCGCGCGGTGATCACGTACTCGTGCCAGCCGTCGAGGTCCACGGTCTTCCGGAATTCAGGCCCTGGGAACCCCAGCATCTTGTGACGCGCCTCGCAATAGAGGGCGCCCCAGTAGATGCCCGGTTCTCGCCGTCCGACACCGGCGTCTGCCTGGTAGCCGGCGACGTTGTGGGAATTTGGAACCGCCCAGCTACGGAATTGGATTCCACTGTTTCCATTTCCGCCGACAATCCGCATCTTGAGCTTAAGGATAAAATTCGAGTAGTGTTCTTTCGTCCGGAGGTACTCATGATAATTCAGGCCTTCGGACTTGCCGATAAGCACTCCATCCTGAATCGTCCACACTGCTGGAGTGTCAACGATCCAATCACTCAAATCTTTGCCGTTCCAGAGCGGCTGGAAGCCGCCCGCCGCCCAAAGGGCGCTGCCTGTCAACAGGACCAGCAAGGACGTCACGATATTGCGCATCGGTGTTCTCCAGCCTACTATACTGGCCTGCTCTGGCCACGCCGGCGAGCAGCTCACAGCGAAAAAAATGGGCCGCCGGCCGGTGAAGACCGGCGGCCTAGAGTTTCGGGGTCATTGCATCAGGGGTCTAGAATTGGAATCGCAGCCCGAACTGCATTCGCCGGGGAGCACGAGCGGAGGTGAATTCCCCAAATCCGGGGTCCACCTGGGCTCCTGTAGCGGTGTCGAAGAGTGCACCCGTATCGAAGGAAGCGAACTGTGTATGGTTGAAAGTGTTGTATGTTTCCCACCGAATCTGAATGCGCATCGATTCCCGAATCGGGATGTTCTTGAACAAAGCGATGTCCCAGTTGTTGATGCCCGGCCCGCGAAGCTGATGTTTGCCCGCGTTCCCAATTGTCCCTACGGCGGGTAAGGCGAACGCTTCCGTACGGAAATTCCGGCTGAAACTCCGTTCGCTTTGGGGCAGGTAGGGATCACTCAGCAAGTCGATGCGCGCACCATCAGTTGGAGACCCGGTAATGTCAATCGATTTCGTCGTACCGTAGCCAACACTGAGAGGCTGGCCACTAACGAAGCTTGTAATCCCGAGCACCTGCCAGTTATGCAGCACTGCCTTGGCGACGATGTTATCCCATGGAACCTTGGGGATATCCGCCAGGTAGTTGATTTTCACTATGTGGGTGCGATCGAAGTCCGAAAGACCGTAGTCTCTCTGGCGCGCCGGTACGAGGTTGCTCACGGGCGAGAAATCGCCGGTCACAAAGTCCAGCGCTTTTCCAAACGTGTACGAAACCCCGAATTGTACTCCCCGCGCGAAACGGCGGTTTGCGGTGACTTGAAGCGAATGGAAGTTGGAGGAACCAGCCGACTCCCGGAACAGCAGGTTACCATAGCCGGGGTACGGCCTAAGAAAATTGGCTGGCAGCGGTTTACCCGGCTTCGTTGGATCCTCGTTGGCCGGATCGAAGTTCGCGCCGAAGGGGATCGAATTGAGGTTGCGGCGCCAAGATAGATGGCGGCCGAGCGAGGCGACATACGAAACATCCAGCACAGTGTTAAATCCGATATCACGCTGTACACCAAAGCTGTAGTTGACCGCGCTGGGCATGTGGTCCTGCGGGTCGAACCCACGGATAGCCGACGGGAACGATAATCCCTGGGCAGAAGATAACTTTGACATCTCCCCGTAGTAGAGAACCGGTTTCTCAATAAGCGGCGGCTGTACGGAAAGGTTCTGGATCTGTGCGTCAACCAACGGGTTGTAGAAGATTCCAACACCGCCGCGCAGCGCTGTCTTCCCATCTCCGAAGAGATCCCAAGAAAAGCCGACACGTGGAGCGAACTGAACACCCTGGTTCTCGTACATGCCTCTCGGGAAGCTATTATCAATTGACGGTGAGACCATCCCATTGAATGGATCGCCACTGCCGGGAGCAACCGCGCCGATTGCGTAGGATGGGTAGAACTGCCCCGTGGCAGCATCCACGGCGACTCGTTCCCCGGCGTCGTCAAAGGCCGGATCCAGAAGGTGGACCGCAGCACCACTATCGAAGCGGGATGGAACGAAACCGGATAGCAGGTCTTCGGCATGGTGGGTCGGCCTCACCCAGTAGAAACGCATGCCGTAGTCGAGAACGAACCGCGGCGTCACTTTCCAGGTATCCTGCGCATACCAGTGAATCGCAAAATTCCGCGCCTTCATGACGGGGCGGCGATTGGCTTCTTCGTAGGTCTGATAGACGCCCAACGCTGCATTGGAATACGCCCAGTTCGTATCCAGCGGGTTGTTCACGTTTCTATTGAAAAGGAATGATCCAAATCTTTCGACTGGAGAAGTCATGCCGTGGCCGGCCCACTGGAAGAAGATGCCGAGCTTCACGAGATGAGACCCCGATACGATGCTCACCTTGTCGTCCCACGTGAAGAGATTGTACGGATCATCCATCGGAAAACGGCTGAGAATCCTGATATCAGCGGCGCTGGGAATGCCACCAAACCGAGCTCGCGGGACGATGTCTTCCGGATTCGCCGACGGATAGAGTTGTCCGGCGGTGAAGCCGATATTGGAGCGCTGAACACCCGCCAGCCCGTCGTCGGTTGTCGTCAGCTTCTCGGGATTCTCAAACCACGAAAACTTGAACTCGTTGATAATGGTGGGCGATACAACTTTTGTGTAGCGAGTGGTCACCCCACGATTGGCCGCCGTGAACGTGAGTGGCATGTGCGGCCAATTCCCCACAAAGTAGCCCCGAAAAACATAACCCTCTTGTTTCTCATCGAACGTGGTGTAGGTACCGGAGATACGATTGTTGGCGTTAAAATTGTAGTCGAGCTTCAAGGTATCTGTCCGGTTCGGAAGGTTCTCTTCCGCGCTGAACACATAGTTATACCTGCCGTTCGACACGCCGCGGTCAAAGAAATTGGCTTCCGGAAAGAACTTAAGCAGAGCAATTCCGCTCGGGTCCAGGCGGTCCGATGGGATTCTGTTTCCAGGAAATGGAGCGCCACCATTGTAGGGGTCGAAGATCGGCACCTGATTGCCGTTCGTGTAAAGAGTCTGAGAGAAGTCTCCCTGTCGCTCAGGCCCGGTCGGCACGGTTCGGGTAAACGTATGCGTATTGCTAATGGGCCAGAACTCCTGATTCCAGAAGAAGAACATCTTGTCCCTGCTGGTGTTCCATTTCTTCGGGATGAAGACGGGACCGCCGATGTTGTAGGTATAGGTGTTGTAGCGGTGTCGCGGCTTGGTAGTTATGCCGCGTCTGTTGTCAAAGAAGTTCATGGCGTTGAACTGCTCATGCCGTTTGAAGTAGGAGAACATGCCATGAAACTGCTGTGTCCCCGATTTGGTCACCATGTTCACGACGGCCCCGGACTTGCGACCGAATTCCGCCTGGTAGTTGTTCTGGAGGATGTGAACTTCCGAGACAGCTTCCTGGCTGATTTGCAGCTTCAAAGCGAAACCGTTCCGGACGTCGCTCGACATCACTCCATCAACGGCGACCGTGTTAGTGTTCACTCGACCACCGTTCGAACTGAAATCCACACGGCGGGTGAGCGAATCTTCCTCGCGATTCATTACTACCCCGGGAATCAGTTGCATGAGAGAAGGCACATTCCGGTTAATCACCAGGAGGTTGCTCACCTGCTCACTCGTGATCGTGCTGGAACGCTCGGCGCTCTCGGTTTTTACAATGGCCGCTTGCCCCTCTACGGACACAACCTCGGCGACAGTACCAAGTTCCAGCGCGATGCTTCCCAGTCCCAATCGCTCGCCGGTCGGAAGGATTGTATTCCTTCTCTCAAGACTGGCGAAACCGCTGCTCTCCACCCTAAGCGTATACTCGCCGGCGTCAAGTCCTGTGAAGACGAAATTCCCGTTCGCCTGAGAATTCACTTTGCGCTCGACACCAGTTCGTTGCTCGGTCAAGGTAACGGTGGCTCCGGGAATGGAGGCACCGCTCGGATCGGTGATGGTCCCGGCAATCGAGCCGGTATAGATTTGGGCTTGGAGCGGCGCTCCCATGATCAGCAGCGCGATTAACCCGGTAATTCCCAAAGACAAGTAACAGAACAGTCTGTTCCAGTAAGGCATTGCTGAACTCCTTCGATTCATAGACTACGAGAACAATCGGAGTTGCTTACGTTGGCCGCCGTCTGCAGTGACTTGGGTGCTGGAAAAGCCAGCGTTCGTGCTTTGTTCGCCAAGCGGAAGCCGTAAGACCCCGTTACACTCTTGTTCGTGTTCGTTTACAACTTCGATATAATCCTAGTGGCAAGTCAATCTTACAAGCTAAGCCCTCCAGATTCGGATAAGAACGGTTCTTTAACTGTTAAGTAACGGCAAGGAGAGTCATGGATCAAGCGGTTCAGCAATGCCCTTCCCCCCGGGGTTTCCGGGCTTGGGGTGATCGCGGCGCTCTGATCGAGCGAATCCTTAACAGCGCCACGTTTCGGCGGTCGCCGAGAATCCGCGAGTTCCTCAGCTACGTAGCCGCGCATGCCTTCGAGGACGATTTCGATTCCATCACCGAGCAGCAGATCGGCGTGGCTGTCTTTCAACGCCGGGCGGATTACAACCCGGGGGACGACAGCGTGGTCCGCGTGCAGGCGCACCACCTGCGGAAGAAGCTGGCCGAGTATTTCGCTGGAGAAGGAGCGGACGAACCGGAGGTAGTCGAGATTCCGAAGGGTGGTTACGTCCCGGTCTTCCGTCCGCGGGAGGTGGTTACGCCGACGCCGCCCGGGGCCCCCATACCTCAACTCGCGGCTCCGGCCTCTACTGCCCATCTTGGGGGTCGGCTTTACATGGGGGCACTGCTGTGCCTTGCCGCCTTCGCTGCCGGACTCTTCACCCAACTAATCTGGCCCGGTGGAGAAGAAGCGCCGGTTCCGATCGAGGCCGCGGCGTTCCCTAGCGCCCCTACAGGCTACGAACCCGCGCCAAATCCGATACTGGGCCGGGTTCTGGTACCGGAGCAACCGACCATGCTCTTCATGGAAGACATGGCACTGCTGTTGGCTTACTCCCTGCGGGATCGCAACGAGTTCATCGACCTGGAAGAGTACCGTCAGGGGACATTCCGGTCCAGCGCAGCGGGGGTTCTCGGAAGCGACCTCCCTGTCCGGCGGCTGGCGGGACATGTCCGGCGCGGGCGCCATGTCGATTTCGCAAACGCTCAGTTCGCCTTTTCGCTGGCCCAAGCCTACCCGACGCTTTGCCGGAACGTGACGGTCCGCTATCCCCAAGACATTCACATTAGAGACCTGAAGATGGGCAACTGTATCTTTCTGGGAGGCACCTCGGTCAACCCGTGGGTTGAGCTTTACGAAGACCGCTTGAATTTTCGGTTACGCTATTTCAGCGAAAAGGGTGGTGGTTTCGAGAACCGCGAGCCGCGACCCGGTGAGCCGTCCGTCTACGGCGAGATGCGCGAAGGCGAACGCACGTATTACGCCCGCGTCGCCCTGCTGCCGAATCTGGATACGGGCTACGCCACACTGATTCTGACCGGACATGGTTCCACCGCGACCGAAGCCGCCACGGAATTCATCCTCAAGCCGGATGCCGCCGAACTGCTGCCATCCCCGCTGCGGGCCGCGCTGGACTCCGGGGCACGGCAGGTCGAGATCCTCCTCGAAGTAACCCGCGTACTGGGAGCGCCGCATCGCGTTGAAGTAGCTGCATGGCGCGCTGAGAGGTGACCGGGAGACCGGCACGGTTTCCCTGGCCGCTACAAGCTCGAACTGCCTGATGAATCAGAACTTGCCGGTGAGTCTGTTTCCTCCGCCGCAGGGTGCGGGAGCGCCGTGCGGCTCCACATGAGCGCGCCGAGTCCCGCCACCGCGATTAGGGCCACCACAGCGGCTCCGTTCCAGCGGAGGTCCGCAGCAGGTTGGCTGAGGAGGCGGATGCCGGCGGCGCCTCCCGTGATCCAGAAGAGAGCGACGGCGAATCCGGCAAGATCCAGCCCGCAGGTTCGGATCAGGAAAACGATCAAGCCCAGCAACACGCTCGCCTCGGCCATAGTGAAGAGCCACTGCAGGAAGTTGGAGGCGCCAGCGAAGGCGAACAACGAGGCCAGCCCGGCGAATAGGACTACGCCGGCTCGATTGAATAGGTAGCGATATGCCGCCGCGCCGGCGATCAAGGCGAGACCGGCAGTCAGGAGGGCTGAGAAGAAACCGTGGCTTACCGCGGCGAGTCCCGGGAGATCGCTCCCGATTCCGGGCAGATTCCATAACGGGAGATCGAACCGGTCCCCTGGTATCAGGCTCTGGAGACCGGAGGCGGCCCGCATCACGCCCCACAGAAGCCCGGCGACGGCAAGCGTTCGCGGCAGTGACGGCCGGGGCAGGGTCCGCCGTCCCACAGCGAGTTGCAGGAACACGTCCGTGGCCATCGCCAGAATGAAGATTCCCAGAAAAGCGAGGGCCACCTGGATCCCCGCGGAAATGAGCCATTGGCTGATGAAATTCCCCAGCGGCTCGGCCGTGTCATAACCGGAGAAAGCGTCGCCCCAGCGATTCGCGATGCCAGCGGCCGTGAGCAACGTGGAAACCCCGGCGAGGCCCAAGTAGAGCTTCCACCGATAGCGCTGGGGTGGTCCCTTTCCGCGGCCGCTGACGCGCAGGATGAACAGCACCAACAGCGGGAACGCGAGCGCCCCGCCGAGGGCTGGAGCGATGTACTGACGCAGCCGCGGGCGCCGGAACTCCCGCAGCCAGTCTTCGGGGAGTTTGAGGAAGCGCCGGAAATAAGACGGTTCCTCGCCCACCAGCGAGAGCGAGAGTCTGGCCTTCGCGCCACCCACGTCAAAGGCGATGTCTTCCCAGACGAAGTCATGGTCGGTGCGGTTTTCGCGCTTGTTCGCGCTGCTGTCGACGAGCCGGTAGCCATCGAGCGGGATGCCCTGATCCCGGGCGAGATGCTCCTGAGCGACAGCGAGGGCCTCGGCGGAGGACAGCTCCGCGCCGGGAGCGATTTCGTCCAACACGTGATCGGAACGGTAGGCCCGGCCGTCCTGATCGACGAAGATCCGCCACTCCTCCGGCTGCTGAGCTCGGAAATAGCGAACCTGCCAGACGGCGTGGAAGGTACGGCCGGCGACAATCCGGTTCGCCTCCCCGGCGCCACGGATACGGCGGAGGAACTCGAACTCCTCCACGCTCAGGTTCGGGATGAAGCGAGTCGCGGATCTCCAACCGTCCGTCTCGTCGCCGCGTTCCGCGAGGACCGTGCCAGCGGTGGACTCCGCCTGGCTCTTGGACACTCGGACCTTGATGAAACCGCCAAATTCCGGACTCCGCAGGAAGATTCCGGCAACCACGGCGACAGCGGCGCTGAGATAGAGAATACGAGCGGGCCACGCCGCCGCCAGCGGTTGACCGGGCGGTTCCGGACTGGCGGGCTGTGTTTCGCGCTGGGCTATCGCCGTCTGGGCGCGATTCGAAAGGGCGGGATCCGCGAGGAATCCCCCGTTCCGACGGTAGTGCACGAGCGATACTCCAAGCGGTATGAGGACGGCCGCCGACACGACGATGCCGGCCGCCCAGTCGTACCAGACGCTGGATTCAAAGAGGACGGAACTCACCAGAAGCGCGTTCACTGTGTAATGCCAGATCAGCGTGGCGAGAATGCCGAACCGCAGCAGCAGGTAGCCGGCGGCGACGCCGATCAGCCCCACCTCGATTCCGCGAATAAACCCCGGCTGCTGGGGATAATTGGCATGGAGGAAGCCCCACACGAAGGCGGGCACGATGACGGCAATCCAGGTGGAACCCGTGAGCCGCTTCAACAATGGGATGGCGAGCAGACGGAACCAGAACTCCTCGGAGGTGGAAGCGAGAACGCCGATCGTCATTGGGTAGAGCCAGGGCGCCGCGGTCGAGAGCACGTTTGAATACTCCACGTCCTGCGGGTTCCAGGCTCCGAGCCGCTGCGAGATGAGGTAGAACGCGACGAGGAAGGCCATGTGAGCCCCGGTGAGGCCATAGCCGGCAAGGGTGGCGCGGAAGAACTCGCGAGTCCGAATGCCCTGAGGTGTAAAGGCGTTTCCGAGCGACAGGCGCTCCGGCATCCACTTGCGGTAGAGAGGCTCGCCCGGCGCCGCTCCGAAGATGATGTAGAAGAAGTAGCCGACGCCGCCCCCTAACCCCTGCAGCAGGCTGAGCAGAATCATGTCGCGGTACTTCGTGCTGGTCGGCATGCCGTCAATGTA
Organism: uncultured Solibacteraceae bacterium; assembly: GCA_964468205.1. Lineage (GTDB taxonomy): Bacteria > Acidobacteriota > Terriglobia > Bryobacterales > Bryobacteraceae > CAWELS01. The sequence goes on from CAYXVG010000031.1 coordinate 21,366, forward strand.
GAAGGGAAGGAAGTTCCACTCATTCAGTACGGCGAGCAGGGCGGCGGCGGCGCTGATTCCGATCAGGGGGCGCCAGCGGATCTCGCCACGGCGCAGAGCTTGAAACAGCACCACCAGCGCGGCGAGGGCCAGTAGCGCATACAACGCCTGGGCAATGCTTGTGTAGAGCCTGTTGCTCGAGCGCAGGGCCGAATATTCACGCTCCCAACGCTCGGGAACGTGCAGGTATTCCGAGAATTGGCCGATGGAGTCACCTTTGACGACAACGGTGCGGCGGTAGGTGGCGTCTTTGGCTCGGAATCCGTCCCGCTCCCACGTGAAGACATAGTCGAGGCGGTTCGGCCTTTCCCGCAACTGCTCTTCGACGAGCGTGTGCGGATCGGTGGTCTGCTGTTCCAGAAAAGTCCGCGCTAGGGTGAGAGCCTCGTCCCGGTTAAGCCGCTCTCCTTCGCGGGTTTCGGGGATCACGTGCTCGAACGCGACGAGGCGGCCGGCCGGACTGAGGAAGACCGTCATTTCCTCTTTCTCCGGAGGCCGGAACCAGCGGGCCCGCCAGCGCCACACACTCACTTCGCCTTCCATCAGGCGGTTTGCTTCGGCAAGGCCGAGTTCGTGTTCGAGGAACAGGCGGGCGTCGTCGTCGGGACTGAACAGGGTCAGTTGCCGGTAGCCTTCGACGGATAGCCCGCGTTCGAGCAGGAACGCGCGCGCCCGGGCGGTGATTTCGCCCTTGCTGAGCTGGAGGTCGAGAGAGGCCTGCGGGAACGCCGCATTGTAATTGAGATAGGTGAAGCTCAACCCGCCAATGACCAGCGCCAGCGCGATGAAGACCAGCCGTTTGTCACCGGAACGGAATGGCTCAAACGCTGTTCGTTGCTCCTGCCGAATCTCTTCTTCCAAAACTCGCTCCCACTCGCCGCCACCAACAGAGTAGCATTCGCCTTTTCCGAGGCGCGCCACGCGGATCTCGGTCGGATATACTTGGCAGTCAGCCAATCAGGCTTAGCAAGGAGGAATCCGTTGTGGAGAGACGATCGTTTCTCAGCGGTTCGGTTACCGGCGGCGTGGCGATGGCCCACACCCCGGCACTCGCGCAAGAATCCCCAAGGCGTTCTTCGGAGCTTCCCGCGCAATTCACTCCGTCGGCGTACGCGTTACCTCATTCTGAATTCAGCCCGTTCACAACACCGGACTACTACACCTATGCGAGCGACCTCACGATCGAGCGGAATCAACCCGGCAAACCGCACCAGGGTAAGGTGCTCGCCGCCATTCAGCCGCATTCCGATGACGTGCCGCTTTACTGCGGAGGCACGGTAGCCAAGCTCATTGACGAGGGCTACACCGGCTACCTGATTCGGGTCTCGAACGACGAGGCGGCGGGGCGGACGCTCGGAGAGGGCGTGGTGCAGAACGAGATCGACAACCACGAGGTGGCAAAGGCGCTCGGCTGCAAAAAGGCCTACTCGTTTTACTACCGCAACCACCGGATGGACGACTGTGCAGAGATCGAAATCCGCGCCCGGCTAATTTTCCTCTACCGGCTGCTTCAGGTGAACACAATCCTGGTGATGGATCCGTACAATCACTATGAGGAGAATCCGGACCACCTGGTGGTGGGGCGTGCCGCCGAGGCCGCGTGTTGGATGGCCGGCGGGGGCAAAGACTATCCGGAGCACTACAAAGCCGGGCTAAAGCCCGCGCGAATCCGGGAGAAGTATTACCACGCCCGGTCGCCGCAGGGCCACAACCTGGTTAACCGCGTGGTGGACATCAGCTCCTACATCGACACGAAGGTGCGGTCGAACGTAGCGAACAAAGGGAAGGGGCCGGCAGGCGAACACGGGTCGCGTTTGCGGCGCGAACTGGCGAGAGAGGGCCGGAAACTGCCTCTGCTGGGAGATGACGACGAGACCGCAAACTTCCAGTACGTGAAGCACTTCCTGATGGACAATTTCCGGACGCTGGGTGAACAGTTCGGGCTCAAATACGCCGAAGCGTTCCGGTACATCGGACCGCAAGCGGATTACGCGGGCAATTTGAAGCGGTATGTCAACGAGAACTCAGTGCCGCTGTAGGGGAGGTTCACAATGGATCGAAAGAGCATATCCCATGCATTGGCGCCCGGCATGGCATTCCACCGGGCGGACGTCGGAGAGGCCGTCGTGGAACGGGGCCGCGACGGGCAACCGCACAAGGGCAAGGTTTTCGCGGCGGTACACGCTCACCTGGACGACGTTCCCTACTACGCCGCGGGACTTTGCGCCAAGCTGATGGCGGAGGGTTACACCGGCTACATCATCCGGACCAGCAACGACGAGAAGTGCGGCGGCGGCACCACGGCGGAAAACATCTTGAGCAACGAGTCTGACCATGAACGCATGGCCCGAGCACTGGGCTTCGCCGATGAGTTCAACCTCTACTACCGCAACCACCGCATGGACGGCATCTCCTCGATCGACCTGCGAGGGCGTCTGATCCTGATCTTCCGCATGCTCAAGGTGGACACTTTGATCTCGTTTAATCCTTGGGGGCACGGGGAAGAAAACCCGGACCACTGGGTGACAGCGCAGGCGGCGGAAGAGGCGTGTTGGATGTGCGGCATGCCGAACGACTTCCACGAGCATCTCGAAGCGGGGATTCAGCCGCATCCGGTCCGCGAGCGCTATTACTTCTGCGCGCGGCCCGGACAGCCCTTCAACCGGGTGGTGGACATCGGTTCGCACATCGAGAAGAAGATTGACGCCCTGGTGGAGTGCAAGTCACAGGGCGGTGGGGACGGCGGCGCGAAACTGCGGGCGCGGCTGGACAGAGAGGGAAAGCGCCTGGCCATTTTAGGGAACGATGACCGGACGGCGAACCGCGCCTACGCTCGCGAGTTTCTGCTCGACAGCGAGCGTTCCTATGGCGCCGCCCACGGTCTGGAATATGCAGAGCGCTTCTACTACATCGACACGCGCGCCTCAAGAACCACGCGAGTCGAGGAGTACGTTCAAGAGAACGCGGAGAATGTGTGATGACACAAACGAGAAGAAGTTTTCTACGAAACGCCGCGCTCGCGGCCGGGGGCGGAGCGGCGCTACCCCAGTCTGTTCAGGCCGCGGCGGCCAACATCGACCAGATGAGGATCACACGAATTGAAGCGGTCACGTTCAGCGACAAGATCCACGTCGGCGGCGGCTCGGGCGGTTCGGACGGCGCCGAGTTCATGTGGGTGCGGCTGCATACGGACTCAGGGGTGGTGGGAACGGGCGAAACCTATCCCTTCCACCAGGGCGAGACCGGCGCGCTAAAGGACTATTCGCGCATCCTGATCGGCCGCGATCCACGCGACATCGACCGCATCTGGCGCGACTTCTATCACCGCATGGCGATGCGGAACGCCGGGGGCGCCGATATGCGCATTCTGAGCGCGGTGAACATGGCGCAGCTCGATATACTCGGCCAGGCGGCCGGACTGCCGCTCTACCGGCTACTCGGCGGCAAAACCCGGCCGCTGGTTCGCGTATACAACACCACGACTGACTACTGGGCGATCAATGAAATGAAGATGGGCCCGGATACGATGAAGAACGTCCGCTTTCTGCTGGACCGGGGCGTCACCGCGATGAAGGTCTACCCCTTCCGCGGCCGGGACAACTACGTCTCCAATCAGGAACTCGAGGAAGGCCTTGGGTGGATCCGCGAGATCCGCGAGAACACCGGCAACGAGATGGACATCTGCGTGGATTGTTGGGGCCGCTTCAACCTTCCCAGCGCCCAGCGCATCGCCAAGGCGCTGGAGCCGTACAACATTATGTATCTGGAGGACGCCATGCTCATGAACAACGCCCAGGCGTACGCTCAGTTGGCGCAAGAAACGAGCGTTCCCATCTGCATGAGCGAGACGATGGCCAGCCGGTACGAGTACCGGGAGTTCTTCGAGCTGAAAGCCTGCGATGTTGTGATGTGGGACATCACTTGGTGCGGCGGGCCAGGCGAGGCGAAGAAGATCTCCGACATGGCGGACACCTACTTCATTCCAACTTCGCCCCACACTTGCGGCGGCCCTCTGCTCTACATCTGCTCGGCCCACGTCTGCGCGACGCTCGCAAACTTCCTCATCATGGAGAGCAACTACTGGAAGTACACTCACCAGTTCCCGTATTTCGTCAACAACGTCCCCGTGCCGGAGAACGGAAGCGTCGCTCCACCGGAACTTCCGGGCATCGGAGCGGAGATTAAGCCCGAGCTGTTCAAGAATGGAGACGCGATTGTCGAGACGGTCGCAGAGGTATAAGGAGGCGCCAGAACAGATGATAGACCGGCGTAGTTTTCTCGGAGCGCTGGGAGGAGGCTTCGTCACCTCCGCGGCGCGGGCGGCCGCTCAGGCGGTAGGCCCCATGAAAATCACCAAGATCGAGGCGGTGCGGTTTCGCGACGACTTCCGTATCAAGGAGATCCGGCCGAACTGGATGTGGGTGCGTTTGCACACGGACACCGGGCTTGTTGGCACCGGTGAATCCTACCCCGGGTTTGACGCCCACCGCGGAGCGCTGGTGGAGCTGGCGCGATTCGTTATTGGACAGGATCCAACCGAGATCGAGCGTTTGTGGCAGGACCTCTTTTACCGCATTTCCTACCGCCCGTGGGGCGGCGCGCAGACCCGCATGCTCACGGCGATCAACATCGCCCAGTGGGACCTGCTTGGTAAGGCGTCCGGCTTGCCGGTTTACAAGCTGCTCGGCGGCAAGGCGCAGGAAAAGCTGCTCGTCTACAACACGATGAACGGGTGGCCGATTGAAGGCGTCCGGACGCACGACAACCCCGAGTGGGTCACAGAGTTCCTGCTTGAGCGCGGTATTCGCGCCATCAAGATCTATCCTTACGATCGCGGACCGGTGAATCCGCTGCGGCGGCACGGCGGCACCTTTATCACCCGCGCCGAGTTGCGCGATTGTCTCGACCCGATCCAGCGGATTCAGAAGACCGGCGGCGACGACATGGATATCGTGCTGGACCTGAGCAGCCGCTGGAACCTGCCCTGCACGCTCCGGATCGCCGAGTCGTTGGAGCCGTACGGCATTCTCTATCTCGAAGATCCGATGCTGCCGGACAACCTCGCGGCGTATGCGACGCTTGCCCGCGAGACTTCCATCCCGGTCTGCATCAGCGAACGCCTCGCCACACGGTTCCGGTTCCGGGAGATGTTCGAGCTGCGGGCGGTGGACGTTGTGATGTGGGACGTGACTTGGTGCGGTGGCATCACGGAGGCGAAGAAGATCTCAGACATGGCCGATACCTACAAGATTCCGACCTCTCCGCACACGGGTGGCGGGCCTGTGCTTTGGTTCGCCTCGCTCCACACGGCCTCGGCCCTGACGAACTTCTACATCATGGAGAGCGTGTACCACCTTTACAACGACGTGTTCCCGCACTTCGTCAAGGACGTCCCGAGGCCGGTGGATGGCTTCGTGACCGCGCCCGATGTTCCTGGTCTCGGCGTGGAACTACGGGAGGAAGCGATCCGTAACGGAGACGTTTCGATCGAAACGATCGCGGAGCTGTAGCGAGCGGTTCGGCCTCGAACATAACTGCTGCGCGGTCCCGGTGAGCGGGGATGCAGATGCTTCCCGTTCAGGCGCGATCGAACGTAGGGACCTTCAGTTGCTCTCCGTTACGGCGCGACGATTGATGCGCGACGATGCCGGGGACGGTCATCGCCAGAGCCTCGTAAACGTCGATTACCGGCTCGCGATCCTCGAGTAGCGCATTGACGAACTCGTTCGTCAGGAAGGTGTGGCTTCCGCCATGCCCGGTGTTGTGACGCATGGCCGGCGGCAGCCTGTCTGTCAGGTAATACTCGGGCAGATCGAATTCCTCCGGGGTCTTGTGCCGGGGGTGCCAGATATCCGGGTGGAAGCCGCGCTTCGCCATATAGAAAGATCCCTTCTCCCCGAACCACTGCGCACGCTCGCCTTCGGCGGCAATCTGCCAAAAGACGTTGCACCTCACCATATTGCCCTGGTCCGTCCGCATGGACGCGAACTCGTTTGAGAAGGGATTGTCGTAAGGGTTCTCTTTGAACTTCTCAATCAGCTCGGGACTGCCCCATCCAAGCGACGAAACATGGGTGATACGCTCGCCGGTGACTCCGACGACGAAACCGAGCGAGTGAGTCGGATAGAGCATTGGCGGAAGCCCCTGACGCCAGCTCACCGAACCGTCGGGGTGGTAGTACCGCGACGACTTGTCCTCGATCATAGCGGCTCGGTTGCCGTCATGGTAGTACTCGACCTCGCTGTAGAAGATCTTGCCGAATCCCTCACGGCGGTAGAGTTCCCGCGCGTGGATGCAGCCGCCGCGGTAGTAGCTCGTTTCGGCCATCATGTAGTGGAGACCGCTCTTCTCCTTGGCTTCGCGAAGCTTCGCGGCCTCTTCGAGGCTCATACAGGCAGGGACGGCGGAAATCACGTGCAAACCGTGGTCGAAGCACTGGAGAGTATGTTTGACGTGGTCCGGCGCGCCGCTGAAGACGGCCACCGCGTCGAGGTCCTTCGACCGTTTCTTGAGCAGATCATCGAGCGACTCGTAGATATCGTCGCAGCCATAGGTCTTCCGCAGGCTATCGCGGCGGGCCGGATAAAGATCCGTGGCGGCCACCACCTCGCAATGCGGATGTTCGTGCCACTGGAAGGAACAGCCGAAGCCGCCACCGAGCACGGCAATCCGCACGGTGCGGCCAGTCTGCGCCCGAAGTCCCGCGCCGGCGGACGCAGCCACCGCCGTGTTCTTGAGAAACTGCCGTCTTGAGGTCATCGTGCTTTACGCTCCGTAGGAAATTGTACTTGCTTTCCCGGACTTCGATAGAATCCTGAACGATGAAAATCCGTTGGATAGTTCTTCTGTCGCTGGTCTCCGCCGTTTGCCTTCCGGCGCGGGGCCAAGACCGTCCCAACATCATATTCATGTTTTCCGACGATCACACCTGGCAGGCCGTCGGCGCCTATAGAGGCTTTGTGAGTTCGGTGAACCCCACTCCGAACCTTGATCGCTTGGCTTCCCAAGGAGTTCTCTTCCGCAACGCCTTCGTCACGAACTCGATCTGTGCGCCCAGCCGGGCGGTTGTGCTCACGGGCAAGTACAGCCACATTAACGGTCACCGGGACAACCTGAGCACATTCGATGGTAGCCAACAGACGTTTCCCAAACTGCTGCAAAAGGCCGGCTATCAAACGGCGATTATTGGCAAGTGGCACTTAAAGAGCGAGCCCACGGGATTCGACCACTGGAGCGTGCTCATCGGCCAGGGGCCCTACTACGATCCACCGATGCGCACCCCCGGCGGCATCGTGAAACACAAGGGCTATACCACCGAAGTGATCGCGGACCAGGTGCACGAGTGGCTCGAAAACGAACGCGACCCGGAGCGGCCATTTTTGCTGATGTACCAGCATAAGGCCGCGCACTCGAGCTTTACACCGGGACCGCGGCAGTTCGAACGCTACACCGATGGCGAAATCCCGGAACCCCCCACGCTTTTCGACAATCATGATGGACTTGGCACCGCCGCCCAAATGGCAACGTGCGATATCGAATTCCACTTACAGCCGGACGTACTGGCGCTTACCGGCCCGCCGCCCGAGTTGGACAACGCCAGCGCGGCGGTCTGGAACCGTACCTTCGGGGCCGAAAACCGCGAGTACCGCGAGGGAGAGCTTGGCCGCGAAGCGCGAATTCGCTGGCGCTACCAGCGCTACATTAAGAACTACCTGCGCACGGTGGCCGGCATTGACGACAGCGTCGGACGCTTGATGAAGTATCTGGACGAGAGCGGCCTGGCCGAAAATACGGTGGTCATCTATACCTCCGACCAGGGCTTCTATCTTGGGGAGCACGGCTGGTACGACAAGCGCTTCATGTACGAGGAGTCGCTGCGCATCCCGCTCATCGTGCGTTGGCCGACAGGAATCGAGGCCGGCCGGGTGGAAAACCGGATGGCTCTGAACCTCGACTTCGCGCCAACTCTTCTGGAGCTGGCGGGCGCGGACATCCCGGCGGACATGCAAGGTGCGAGCCTGGTCCCGCTGCTTAAGGGCGCGCCGGCGCCGGGCTGGCGCGACGCAATTTATTACCACTATTACGAGTTTCCGAGCTGGTGCTACATCATCCCGCACGATGGTGTGCGCACGGCGCGCCACAAGCTGATCCATTACTACACGTACCGGGAGTGGGAGCTGTTTGATCTCGTGAATGATCCGGACGAGATGCGCAGCGTCTATGGCGATCCGGCCTATGCCGAAGTCGTCGGTGATCTTGAGCGGCGGCTGAGTTCCATGCGCTCCTACTTCGGAGTGGATTAACGGTTCCGCCTACGCGAAGGCGGGACGATATACTCGACGGTGAAGATGGTGAATCGAAGACTTTTCGCTTCCTTGGCCGTCGCCCTGCTTGCGTCATCCGCGTGGGGTGAGCGCCTTAACGTGGTTCTCATCATGGCCGATGACGTCGGCTACGAGTGCTTCACTCCGTACGGCAGCAAGCAATACAAGACACCGGTACTGGACAAGCTGGCCGACACCGGCGTGAAATTCACTCACGCCTACTCGACGCCCCTTTGCACCCCGACGCGCGTTGCGCTGATGACCGGGAAAAGCAGTGTCCGCAACTACGCCGACTTCGGCACGCTAGTTCCGGGAGAGTATACCTTCGTTGATCTCTTCCGGGAGGCGGGATACGCCACAGCCGCGGCCGGCAAGTGGCAACTCCAGGGAAGTGGCAAAGTGCAGGGAGTTCCACCGGGCGAGGCCGGGTTCGATACCTACTGCCTTTGGAACACTCCAATCACCGAACGGCGGCGCTACTGGAATCCATCGCTCGACCGCAACGGGGAGATCATGGACGTAGCCGAAGACGCCTACGGACCGGACATATTCACAGAGTTCCTGATCGACTTCATCGAAGAGAACCGCGAACGGCCGTTTTTTGCCTACTATCCGATGGCGCTGGTACATTCACCGTTTGTCCCGACGCCCGACTCAGCGGATCGGAACTCGAAGGACGAACAGCGGAACTTCGAGGACATGGTGGCCTATACCGACAAGATCGTTGGAGGGTTCAAGGAGGCTCTCGACCGCCTTGGACTGAGACAGAAGACAGTCCTGATCTTCACCGCCGACAACGGCACGCATCACAATCTGCGCTCCCGCCTTGACGGCCGGACCATCCGCGGCGACAAAGGAGCGGCCACTGACGCCGGCACGCATGTGCCGCTGATCGTGAACGGTCCGGGCATCGTCGCTGGGGGACGGGTGGTCGACGACTTGATCCACTTCGCTGACTTTCTGCCAACGCTGGCCGAGATGGCGGGCACGAGCTTGCCGTCCGAAACGGCAATCGACGGACGCAGTTTTTGGCCACAGCTTCGGGGCGCGACAGGGTCTCCCCGCGAAACCCACTTCACGTACTACTTCCCGCGGCCCTATGCCGAGAAATTTGCGACTCCTTACCAGCACCCGGAGATCAGCTACGCCCGCGATCAGCGGTATAAGCTCTATGGGGACGGTCGTTTGTTCGACCTTGCCGCGGACCCCGATGAGCAGCGGCCGGTGCGTCCCGGCGCCGAAACCGAAGCCGCCGCGGCCGCCCGCCAGAAGCTCCAGAAAACGATCGACGCCATGCCAGCTCACGGGGAACTGATTCCGAAAGAGCAGTGGGAACGTTCGCAGGGCGCGCCCATTCCAGTCTGGTAGAGTTGGTCGCGTGTTTACCGGATTCCCGGGCGTTCCTGTGCCATACTCGATTCCATTGGAGCCAAGATGACTACCCCGAAGAAAGTCTTATCCGTTTCAATCCTCGCGACCGGTCTAGCGGCCCTGCTCTGGGCGAGTTTCGCGGCCGGGCAGGCATCCACGGCACGGCGGTACATTCCCGGAAACAATCCCGATCTCCCATTCAGCCAGGCCGTGCAGAACGGCGACACACTCTATCTTTCGGGCGACGGCGTCCTGGATCCGGCCACGAACAAGCCCTACGCCGATCCGGCCAAGGAAGCCGAGGAGATGCTCAACAGCTTCGAGCGCACCCTCGCCAAGGCCGGAATGACCATGGACGACCTAGTCTACGTCACGATCTACTGTTCTGACCTGTCGCTTTACCAGACCTTCAATAACGTCTACCGTAGCCGCTTCGAGAAGGAGTTCCCTGCCCGGGCCTTCATCGGTGCCGGCGATCTCCTGTTCGGAATGCGTTTCGAAATACAGGGAATTGCCGTCAGACGTTAGGCAACCACAGCCTGAAGACAGTTGATAGGGGTACAACTCAAGACGTGGTATGCGGCTGAAGTCAACAGAAGCATGTGCCGGGTCAGAGCCAGTTATAGGCCCGGCGGGCGCGGTGAACTTCGATTTCTGGTTGTCTCGGTCCCACCGATGTATCTCGACATACGCCTTGACCATCTACTCTTCCACCGAGCGCACAAGCGTACCGAGCGCATACGCGCTGCCCTCAATATCGTTTCCACCGGTGCGGAGATTCGTCTTGCAACCGCGCCGACGACTACATCGCGGGGCGTTCGGCGTTTTGCCGCAACACGATCGTGCCTTGAGCCGGCCCGTCGAAGACTCAGATACAGGCTTTCTGGTTCGCTTCAATGGACAAAGCGACGGTCAATTGCAGGCTTTGGGCTTAGCGGGCAATCCAACATCGGCGGCCACGCACGATCCAGGAAACTGCGCCCGCAGCTTCGACTCGCTCAGCGTTCATGAATACTGGAACAACCCACGAAATACGAAGAAGGGAATACTCTCTCAACCTCGGCAGGCAAGAACAGGCCGAGTCGGTGGCGGAATAGTCCCCATATCGTGGCAACGACCTGAGACGACCGTGAACTTTGCCGCTTCGCCCGCCGTGCGTCAGCGGACATGCTTTGCGGGCGGATTGCGATCCCCGGCGAATTTCTGCTGGTGCCAGTACGGGTAGCTGAGCGGAACTGCGCTGGCGTCGTCAAGGCTTTTTACTTCGGCATCCGTGAGGATCCAGGTGGCGGCGGCCAGATTGTCGGCGAGTTGCTGCTCGTTACGCGCACCGATGACCACGGTGTCGACACCGGGCTTGCGGGTCAGCCAGTTAAGCGCGACCTGCGCGATGGAGACTCCGCGGTTGTCGGCGATTTCCTCCAGTGCGTCGACGATCCGATAAAGCCGTTCCTGATCAATGGGTCCGGGCGCATCCAATGTGTTCAGGCGCGATTCCTCGGGCTTGGGCTGACCTCGCCGGAATTTGCCGGACAGGAGACCGGCCTGCAAGGGGCTCCAAGCCATGATTCCAATCTTTTGATCGACGCCCGCGGGAACCAGTTCTTGTTCAGCGTCGCGAGCAATCAACGAATAGTTAATCTGTTGTGAAATGTAGCGCGCGCTGCCCAGCCTGTCGGAAACACCAAGCGCCTTTAACAGGTGCCACCCCGAGTAGTTGGAGCAGCCAATATAGCGCACCTTGCCCGAGCGGATGAGATCGTCAAAGGCAGTGAGCGTTTCATCAAGCGGGGTGAGCGAATCAAAGCTGTGCGCTTGGTACAGGTCAATGTAATCGGTACCCAGGCGGCTAAGGCTATCCTCGCAGGCTTCGACGATATGGCGCCGGGAGAGCCCAACCTTATTAACGCCGGGTTCCAGACGCATGAAGACTTTCGTCGCAAGGATAATGTCCTTGCGATGCGCTCCCAATGCTGCGCCGAGGATTTCCTCCGATTTGCCGAACGAATACATGTCGGCGGTATCGAAAAGATTGACGCCTGCATCGATGCACACTTCAACAAGGCGGCGTGCCTCCTCAACCTGCACTTGGCCCATAGCCGCGAAGCGGCCTTTGCCGCCAAGAGTCATCGTGCCAAAACTGACAACGGAGACTTCAAGTCCGCTAGCACCCAAAAATCGATATTCCACAGTTGATCTCCCGAAATCCAGGATAGCAACGGCTGGCCGCAGTGGCCGACAGCAGCCCTCCGATGCCAGAACTGGCAGTTCCGCTGAAGGCGGCGCCAGATCATCCCCCCGGGTCGCGGCAATGCTCTATCAAGGCAACGCTCAACTCAGCCAAAATCGCGCATCAAATGGCTACGGTCCGAAAGCGGGTAGATTCCTCTGTGAATGAAAGACAACTTGCGGTTAAAGCCGCCTGAAGAATCTCAGTGGCGTTCTTTGGGCGCAGCAGCAACGCTGGACAGATGCCAAGCACTAGTTCTATATACCGAACACTCCGGGGTCGGTTCGGGAAGAGCCCCCGCCGGAAAGTGTGGATCCCCGGCGTGGACTCGAACCACGATTCTCGGCTCCAAAGGCCGGTGTCCTACCATTGGACGACCGGGGATCTCGAGGCGACCGCCTCCATGATTATTCTAGCATCGAGTCTGTGGCCCGGAGAAGCGAGTGGCGGCTCTGCTCCGCTAGCCAAGACGCCCGTGCGGCATCTTCATGAGGAATGATGGGGTGGGGTGTTTTCACCCTACCGGGCGCGCGGAACTGTGGGCAGGCGGTTTCGTCCGCCCCAATCTCAGCTTCGGCCCTTGCCAAGTGGCGTTCCAGCCGGGCGGCCACATCGGGATGCCGGGCTGAGACGTCATCTCGCTCGCCAATGTCCTCATCTAGGTTGTATAGCGCGCCGGTGGTGCAGAAGAGCTTCCAAGGTCCGGAGCGAACGGCTTTCAGTCTATGACCCTTGTAGTAGAACAATGCATCATGAGACGTGGCAGCCCCAGGCCGGCCCAGCAGAATATCCGAAATGTCGCGGCCGTCAATCACCCGGCCCGACGGAACCTCGGCGCCGCTGAGGCGGGCGAAGGTCGGCAACAGGTCCGTCACGGAAGCAATCTCATCGGAGATCGTGCCCGCCGGAATCCGTCCTGGCCACCAAGCCACCGTTGGCTCGCGCATACCGCCCTCCCAAGTGGATCCCTTGCCGCCGCGCAGCGGGAGGTTCACGCAACCCCGCGCTCCGCCGTTGTCGGAGGTGAAGAGGACAAGCGTCCGGGAATCCAGTTGGAGTTCCTCAACGGTCCACAGGATCTCGCCAGCGCTCCAGTCGATCTCGGCGATCTGAGCCCGCGTGCGCCACGCCAGTCAGTGCCGAACGGGTTCGTCTAAACGGCTTCCCAGCCAATCCCGGCGGCGTCATTCTCGGGATCGCGGGTCTCCCCGATGAACTTCCGTCGGGCGCCGCGAGGATGGTGAACATAAGCATGCGGCAGGTTGAGGAAAAACGGTTCATCGGCGTTGCGATCGAGAATGTCCACGGCCAATTCTGTGAAGAGGCGGCACACCTGAGACTGGTCGTCCATGTCCTTGACCCGTCCGGTCACCTTATTGCCGCGCAGCAACGGGAGCGGAGGGAAACGGAATTCGTCCTGCCGCGGATGGTATTCCCACATAGCGTTTGAATAAGGAATGCCGAAGTACTCGTCAAAGCCATGCTGCGGGGGAAGGAATTCCGGCCGATCCCCGAGATGCCATTTCCCGAAGGCGCCGGTGCGGTAGCCCTGCGACCGCAAAACTTCGGCGATGGTCACCTCGTCCGGATTTAATCCTCATGGCGCGGCTGGAAAAAGGGTGTCGTCATATGCGCCTGTGGCGAGGCCGACGCGTTTGGCATAAGAACCGGTCATCAGAGCGGCGCGTGATGGAGGGCATAGCGGCGCGCCGGCATAAAAGGCGGTGAGACGTATCCCTTCAGCGGCCATGCGATCCAGATTTGGCGTCGCGTTAATCCTGGACCCGAAGGGGGCGATGTCACCGTATCCCAGGTCGTCGATAAGGATGACGACGAAGTTCGGGCTTTCAAACGAGCGGCCTCCGGTGCAAGAGATGAACGCGGAACTTAGGAGCCCGGTTAATATCACCTGTATGATCGCTGCGTTCAGGTTTGACACCGCGCCCCCGCCTCCGTTGACGGCCACCGCATGACGTCGCGGCATTGGCAATGGTCTCGCATTCCCGCTCAAATCTCTCGTGTCCAATTGAACCGCCGTCGTAATACAGACTATATTCGATGACGTGGAACAAACCAAGCCGCTAACCCGCCGCGACTTTGGCGCGGCCGTCCTCATGGCCACCGGGATGGCTGCATGCAGCCGCAGTCCAGTGCTTCCCAACGTGCTCTGGATCACCAGCGAAGACAACGGGCCCTTTCTTGGCTGCTACGGCGATTCTTACGCCAGCACTCCCAACCTGGACCAGATGGCGGCGGAGGGTATTCTCTACGAAAACGTCTTCGCTACCTACCCGGTCTGCGCCCCGTCCCGATGTTCGCTAATCACCGGCATGTACCCGCAATCTCTTGGGACCGGCCACATGCGAAGTCACGTCACACTGCCCTGGCACGTTCGCATGTTCCCCGCCCTGCTGCGGGAAGCAGGATATTACTGCACCAACAACTCGAAGGAGGATTACAACACTGCCACGCCCGAAGACGTCTGGGACGAGTCGAGCCGAGAAGCAACGTACCGCAACCGGACTGACGGCCAGCCGTTCTTCCACGTTCAAAACTTCACGACAACTCACGAAAGCTCCCTATTTGAGCAGCACGAACCCCGGCACGATCCCGCCCGGGCCGCTTTGCCCCCATATCATCCCGACACCGCCCAATTCCGGAGCGATTGGGCGCAGTATTACGACCACATCTCCCGCCTTGACGAGCAGGTTGGCGAGGTTCTTGCTCAACTGGAGGCCGATGGCGAGGCCGGCAACACCATCGTTTTCTACTTCTCCGATCACGGCGGAATCCTGCCGCGCACGAAGCGCTTTGTCCACGACTCGGGGACTCGAGTGCCAATGCTCGTCCGTTTCCCAGACAGTCTGCAGGATTTGGCGCCCGGGGCGCCGGGAACGCGGTCCGACCGCTTGGTGAGCTTCGTGGACTTCGCTCCCTCGGTCCTGAATCTTTTGGGCATTGTCGTGCCGGACTACATGCAGGGCAGCGCCTTTCTGGGCCCCGGTCCGAGACCGCGGCGGAGCTTCGTGTTCCTGGCCCGTGACCGCATGGGCGCAAACCCAGATCTCATACGGGCCGCACGCAACCAGCGTTTCCGATATATCAGGAACTATCTTCCTTGCGTGCCTCGATGCCAGTACAGCGACTACCAGGTTGGGATTCCTTCGTGGCAGGAGATCTGGAAGCTGTATGAAAGCGGAAAACTCAACAAGACCCAGCAGATGATGTTTGAACCGCAGCCGGCGGAAGAACTGTACGACACCTCCGCCGACCCCCACGAGGTCATCAACCTTGCCGGGAGACCCGAGTTCGAGGATACGATCCAGGAACTCCGCAACGCGCACATCGAGCACACACTGCGCATTCGGGACACCGGATTCGTTCCCGAGATTGAGATGCACCGGCTGATTGCAGATGCTACTCCGTTCGAGTTCGCCCAGGACCACGAACGGTATCCGCTCAAGACCATTCTGAAACTCGTGGATCTAATTTCGGAGCGCGACACAACCAACCTTCCCGTACTATCGCGATATCTCTCCGATTCCAACACCGTCATCCAGTATTGGGCGGCGGTGGGCTGCCGTCTGCTTGAAGAGCAGGCGAAACCCGCGCAAGGTGCGCTGCTGGCTGCGGCAGCCGCCAGCGAGTCCGACGCTGTGCGCATGGCAGCAGCCGAAGCGCTGGTATGGATAGGCGAGGAATCAGAGGGATTGCGAGTTCTGACTGGATATCTCGACAACCCACGCGAATGGGTACGCTTTACCGCAGCCAACTACCTGGCCTGGCTCGGCCCCAAGGCGGCTCCCGCCACGGAGTCGCTGAAGGCTTTCTTGACGTTAGAGACTGAACGCTACCCGCAACTGGCGGCCGAACATGCGCTGAAGCGCCTGGCCGGCGAACTTACTCCTCCTGAATGATTGTCCCGGTGGCCGGGTCGACCAGAAGCAACACATCGCGGTCTTCATGATAGGCTTCCACTTGCCAGCCACCGGGCTCCAGGGTCACCCTCAGTACCGGGCCGTAGCCATTTTCCGCGAGAGACGCGAGAATTCGCGAGAGCGGCATCGTCCCCTCCGGCAACTCCGGGGTCAATAGCTTCCCCGTGTGGAGATCCACAATGATCTCGTGGCGCTCACCGTTCTTGTAAGCGTCGATTTCCCACCCCTCATTTTCCAGTTTGACCCCGATGACGGGGCCGAAACCGTTCGCTTCGACAGCGGCGAGCAGCTCATGCAGCGGTGTTGAGCCGCTCGGGAGTTCGACCTCGGGTGGATCGCCTTCCTCCTCGAAGACGCGAATGTCCGGTATTGGCTCTCGCTGCGCGCAGGAGACAATACCGAGCAGCAGCAGCACGGCTGCCCCCGGAAGCCAAGATCTGTACAAGATCGCACTCCCACTCATCCCGACAGTATCCCATGGGAACTACTATCCGGTTTTACTACTGTCAATGGGACGCGTCCTTCGCTTTCTACTCCTGCAATCCTGGGCGGACGTCACCATTCGCCGTACGCGGTCCCGTCGAGTCCTTCGCCTTCGGCGCCGCTGCGAACATCGAATATTCCTGGTTCGGTCTGGTCGACGGCCGTCAGGGCGTCCTCAGTGATGACGATCCAGGTTTGATTGCTGCCGGTGATTGGGTCAATGGGTACCTGCCGGAGATATCCCTCGGTGACCAAATCATCGAGGCTCTGGGGCGCCTTCTTTTTGTCGAAGGTGTACTCGTCGATCATAGTCCTCAGGGTGAAGAGATTGCTCTTGAGCACGCTTTCCTTCGCGCGAGTGATGGAGCGCTGGTAGAGCGGGACGGCGATGGAGACGAGGACCGAGATGATCGTCATCACGATGAGAATCTCGATAATGGTCCAGCCTCGCTGCGTTCTCTTCATCAGATCACCACTCGGAATAAGGGGTTCCATCGGGGGCGCGTTCGGTGGTCTTGGTGTAAACGTCAAAGACGTTTTGCCCGCACCAGGCCATCGAATCCGCGTCATCGGAAACGCAGCGCAGCCCCCAGTCGGTGTTACCGGTCATCGGATCGACAGGGACTCGCCGCAGGAACTTGTATTTCGTATCAACGGAACCCGACGCCTTCACGCCTTCGACGAGCACTTCCAGGGTCGGAGGATATCCTTCGGTGCCGATCTCCTGGGGACCAAGCAGGTTCAAGTCCGCTGCATCCTTGTACTTGTCGATGGCAGTGCGCATTTCGCGCAAAGCCCACCGGAGCTCCCGTTCGCGGTCCCGCCTCACCTTGTAGCGGGCCAGTGGAACCGCCATTGTGCTCAGCAGAAGCATGATCGTAAAGGCAACGATCAGCTCCACGAGCGTCAAGCCACGTTGTCCTTTCTTACGCACTTTCCTTATGTTCTGCTCCTACTCGACCGTAACCGCAACAGTCGGCGAACTCACGACGACCGGACCCATTTGCGAATTCCGAATCGTGACCTCCGGCACCGAAATGCGGGTGGCTCCAGGCGCCGTCGCCTGGAATGTCAAAGTGACGAGGACCCCGTTCCCGCTGACTCCACCGGAACCCGGCAGGCGGCTGAGGTTAATGGAGGCAGTGCCGGCGTCATTGAGGATGTTGCGAGTGAAGATTACCTCCTGACCGTCGGCGGCGAGCATGCTGCCGCGCACTACGTCGTTCATTCTCAAGATTTGCGGATCGAACTGGAACCGCATTGGTACCTGGAACACGTCGGTTGCATTGTTGAGCACGAGGGAAACGGAGAATTGGTCGCCGGGGCTTACCCGCACCGCCGGCGGATTGAACACCAGCGCAGCCTGTTGTTCGGCTGGCTCAGCCTCCGGTTCGGCGGCGGGCTCGGCCTCCGCCCTTTCGGCGGCTTCTGGCTGGGCTTCGGCTCCCACTGGCTCCACCACCTCTGGAGCCGATTTGGTCTCGGGAACCGGTGGTGAGAAGCGAACGTCGACGACCTGATCGCTGCCAGCGGCGACGCCGCGCAGGTTGACCGCGTCGATCTCCGGCCGGCGAACAATGCTGGGTATCAAAGCAATCAAGAGCTCGCCCTCGCTGCGTTCCTTGCTCTCGCTGTTGAAGCCGAGCCATTTGATGATGGGTATTCGACTGAGTCCCGGAACACCACCTTTTGTGTTAGTGAGTTGCTCCTGCGAAAGACCGCCAAGGAGAGTCACCTCGCCATCCTTCACCCGGATATCCTCGGCCACTTTTCGCTGCCCGATGACGGGCTGTTCCAGCCCCCCTAGGTCGATCCGCTCCCTGACAGCCGAGATCTCAATCTCGACATGCAGCGACACCTCTTCACCGCCGTGAATCTTCGGCGTGAGGTCCACATTCACCCCGACGTCGGCGTACTGGAATTGCGTGCTGACCAGCGGGCTGACACCGACCGCGCCCACGCCGGGCTGGAAGCTGCCGGTGGCGAAGGGAATTCGATCGCCCAGCCGCAGGGACGCCTTCTGGCCGTCGGCCGCGCGAACCTGCGGACGCTGGAGGATGCGTGTCTGGCGGTCACTCATCAGCGCTGAAAGAAGAGCACCCGGCAAAGAGGTGGACCAGTCGTTTCTTGTGATGCTGCCCAACTGGCCGAGCTGGATGAAGCCGCCACTTGAACCACCACCGCCGTTATCACCGTCTCCGGTGGTCGCGGGCGCGCCGGCCGGGTTCCAGACAATCGGCAAGGAGATACCGGCGCCGCTTTGCGATTGGATGGCCGCGGCCAGATCCCGGGTGCGCGTCCGGTTCGCTTCCATGACGATAACATCCACCACCACCTCGCTCAGCGGTTTGTCGAGATCGGCAATCAGTTTTTCGGCGAGCGCGACCTGGTCGACGCTTCCCCGCACCAGGATGGCGTTTTGGGCGTTGTAGGTGAAGAGGCGGCGGATATCGGTCACGGAACGCACGGCGGTAGCGATCTCCTGAAGTTCCTGGACCTTCGTAATGTTCGTCAGGTAAAAGACACGGACCACCATTTCGTCATAGTCGCGGCGTTTTGTGACGTTATCGTTGGTGACGAAGATGGTGTTCTCTGAAAGCGGCTTCCAGAACGTCTTCGTCATGACGGACAGATAGTGCAGCGCGTCGTGCAGCGTTGCGTTGGTAAGGTCCACCGTGTGCCTTTTATTGTCGGGCTGAAAGTCGGGATCGAAGACAACATTGATGCCCGCGAGTTTCCCCACGGTTTCATAGAGAATCTTGGTTGGCTGGTTATTGATCTTGAGCGTGTTCAGAGTGGGCGTGATGGGCTTCAACTCCGGTATCGGCTGCAGAGATGCGATTCTCTGCTCGGCCTCCTTGAGGGCTTGTTCGGCCGGAGTAAGGATTGCGCTCTCGTCCGGCTCCTGGCCTTCTTCCTTATCTTTCTCGATGGCCTTGATCATGCGGTAAGTCTCGCGGACCTCCTGCTCGGCGATGGTGGAACTGGGATCCATGGCGAGAGCTTTTTGAAACTCCATCAGGGCCTCTTCCAGTTGTCCGCCCTTGCGGAGCTTCTGTCCGGTCTGTACATGCTCTTGTGCGGCCCGGAACCGTGTTCGCCGCACGGCCATCTGGTAAGCTGCATCCGAAGGATCCTCTGCAAGCGCCTGCTCATAGTGGGAGAGTGCGAGATCCCACTTCTCCTCCATTTGCGCCTGCCGGCCCTCTTTCATGAACTTGTCCCCCTTTTTTGTCCGTGCCTCAAGATTGCCGGCCCCGGCCAGCAGCAGAGTCAAGAGCAGGGGAAACAAGGTTAAGTGCTTGATGCGCCACATGTTACCGTCACCAGGGGCTGTGTTAAGATAAGATTTCACACGGACCTCTCGCCTATAACTGGTTGACGCAGTTTGCCTTAGAGGCGTGGAAAAGAAAGTGCCGCCGGTTGATTGGGGACACCTCTGCAACGGCGGCTGAGTTCAGTGGAGGGTGCGTTGCGAGTGGCGGGCGACGAGCCGAAAATCAAAATTGTCAGCGATAACCGGAAAGCGCGGCACGACTACCATCTGCTGGAGCGTTTCGAGGCCGGCATCGCTTTGTTAGGGACCGAGGTGAAAGCTGCGCGCAACGGCAAAGTGCAGCTTCGCGATAGCTACGCGGAAATCGTGGGCGGTGAGGCATGGCTGGTGAACGTTCACATCAGCCAGTACTCCCACGCAACTATGTTCAACCACGAACCCGAGCGGCGGCGCAAGCTGCTGCTGCATCGCCGGGAAATCGACAAGCTGCTTATCAAAACCCGCGACAAGGGTCTGACCTTGATTCCCACCAAGGTTTACTTGAAAGATGGCAAGATCAAGTGCGAGTTGGCGCTCGCGCGCGGCAAAAAACAGCACGACAAGCGAGAGGCCATCAAGAACAGGGAACGGGAAGCCGAAGCCCGAGCCGCGATGCGCCGCCACAAACAGTAAAGGGAACGAGAGTGCCATGGAAACCGGACTAAACCGACGCCCCGTAACCACCGTCATCGCCGACGCCCTGGTTGTTCTGGCCTTCGAAGGCCAGCCGCCGAAGCTCGACTTGCCGCTGGACAACCAGTTCGCAGAGTTGTACGAGTACGGCGAGTTTGCCGGCGAGAAGTTCACCTTCGCGCTCTTCCGCCGGCCGGAGAGACTGAAAGCGCAGCGGCTGATTCTGGCCGGATGCGGGAAGCCGGAAGAGTTCGACGGGGCGCGTCTTCGGGAGGTGACCGGTGCTACTATCCGGCAGTATCGCTCGAAGGCGATCCGCCGGTTCGCGCTGTTTCTCAATGATGAACAGCGGCCGGCCGCCAACGTCGCGGCAGCAGTGGAAGGAGCGCTGCTTGGGGCGTACGACCCAGACGCTTACAAGACCGATGAGAAGAAATCAGAGAAGGCTGTGGAGAGCTTCTCCATCGTTCTGCCGGAGGCAAACTCGAAAGTCGACGACGCGTTCCAGCGTGGCGTGATCGTCGCCGAATCCCAAAACTTCGCCCGCGACCTGGCTTACGAACCAGGCAACGTGCTCACCCCCATGGAACTCGCCGCGCGGGCGTCGCGCATGGCCGCCGCGGAAGGACTCGAATGCGAGGTGCTCGACCGCGATCGTATGCGGCAGTTGGAGATGGGAGCTTTGCTGGGTGTCGCGAAGGGTAGCGCGGAGCCGCCGGCCCTCATCATCCTCCGCTACAAGCCCGAAACGGATACTGCCAATGGCCCTCACCTCGCTCTGGTCGGCAAGGGCGTCACCTTCGACACTGGAGGCATTTCGATCAAGCCGTCGCAGAACATGGATGAGATGAAGTACGACATGAGCGGCGGCGCCGCCATGCTCGGCGCGATGAGGGCGATTGCGCGGCTGAAGCCGGCCGTTCCGGTGACGGCGCTGATACCGGCGGTCGAGAACATGCCGGGGAGCCGTGCGCAGCGGCCAGGCGACATCGTGAGGACGCTCAACGGGAAGACGGTGGAGGTTTTAAATACGGACGCGGAAGGCCGCCTCATCCTGATCGACGCCATCACCTACGCCCAGCGGCTTGGCTGCACGCACATCATCGATGCAGCCACTCTAACCGGAGCGATCGTGATCGCGTTGGGCCACGTGAACGTGGGCGTCTTCTCAAACAACGAGGAGTTGCTGCGGAAAGTTCTCACGGCAGCCAAGACAACCGGCGAGAAGATGTGGCACATGCCGCTCGACGACGACTACAAAGAGCAGCTTAAGAGCCCATATGCGGATCTGCCAAACATCGGTTCGCGTTGGGGAGGGGCGGTAACGGCCGCCTACTTCCTCAAGGAGTTCGCCGAGCCGAAGCCATGGGTGCATCTCGATATCGCGGGCACGGCGTGGCTTGACTCGGACAAGCCGTTCCTGGCGAAGGGACCGACCGGCATCGGTGTGCGAACCCTGGTGCAGGTGGCTTTAGATTGGTAGAGTCGGCACGTTTACGGATTCACGGTTAGGGTCACCGTCTTCACGATGTCGTCAGCGCGGGCAGTAATGGTGGCCGTCTGGACCCCAAAAACGAAGCTCGCCGTGCGGATGGTAAACGTACCCACCGATTCACCCGAGGCGATGCTTAGAAACGAAGGCATAGAGAACACAGCCGACGCATTGTTGTTTCACAGTTGAATCGTAGCGCCCCGAGTGGGGCGGGCCCGGTGAGATCAACGCGCGCTGTGACACTCTGCCCTGCCACAACATTAGCCGGATTCAAGCTGATAGAGGAGAGAATGACCGATCCGGCCGGTCTGACTGTCAGTACAACCTGCCCCTGCGTGTTTGCATAGAACGCGTTAACCTCCACCTGCTCTTCGCGCGTGACGTCGAGTGTGTCTATCGTCAGGACCCAGCGGAACTCGCCGGACGGAATCCGCACGGAATTGGAGATATTCACCCTCGAGTTTGCACTCCACAGCTCTACGGTGGCGCTTCCGATAGGGGCAGCCTCGCCCAGCCGCACCTCCAATTGCACCGACTGTCCCCCGAGCACTGAAGTAGGGTTGAGGACAAGATTGGATACAGCGTTGGTGGTTCCTTCCACGCGGAGGGTCGTATTGACCTCCTCGTTAGTGGTACGCCGGCGAATCGTGACCATCTCAGCCAGGGAAGCGGCCGGTGATTTCTTCAACCTCGGCAACGCTACCTGGAGTATTTTTTCTGAACGGCCCACCGAAGGCGGAGATCCACGATTCCGGGGCGACCGAATCGACGTAGCTCGCCGCGGATACAACGCTCAGCTCCTGCGCGGTCGCGAGGACCGGAGCGATCAACGCGGTTACAAGGAGAAGGAATCGTCGTGCCACTGATCTACCGACGCGCCGACGCTCGAAATAGTCATCTCTGCGCACAGTGGCAGGCTCTTTTGGTTCCAAACAGATGACAAGGGTCTTGTTTTTCTTGCCAGCGGCACGCAAGGCCTGACAAAATGACTGTTTACCGGCCCGCGAATCGGCCTCGGCGAGTTTTTGGGGTGTTTAGCCGGCGGCGGGCATCGAGGAGCAAACATGGAGTTGAAGGTACTGTCTTTCGTGCTCGCAGGCGGCAAGGGGACCCGTTTGTATCCATTGACGAAGGAACGCGCCAAGCCGGCTGTTCCGTTCGGCGGCCGTTATCGCATCGTCGATTTCGTGCTTTCCAACCTCATCAACTCAGGCATCTATTCCATCTATGTGTTGATTCAATTCAAGAGCCAGTCCCTGCTTCAGCACCTGCGCGACGGCTGGGAGGCGAGCGGGATGCTGCGGTCGCATTTCATTATTCCGGTTCCGGCGCAGATGCGTTCTGCCGACGAGACCTGGTATCGGGGCACGGCCGACGCTATCTATCAGAACATCAATCTAATCGAGCAGACAGAACCGCATGTGGTGGCGATCTTCGGTGCGGACCACATCTACAGGATGAACATTCGGCACATGATCGAATATCACGAGCAGAAGCGGGCGGACGTGACGGTGGCCGCAATCCCCGTGAAGCGTGAAGAGGCAGCGCAGTTCGGCGTTTTGGAGACCGCCCGCGACGGCTCGATCCGTGGCTTCGTCGAGAAAAATCCCGAGGCGCCGACCATCCCGGGCAATCCGAGCCAAGTCTACGCCTCGATGGGCAATTATATCTTCTCGACGCCCGCATTGCTGCAAGAACTGTACGATGACTCCCGCCGCGAAGGTAGTAGTCACGACTTCGGTCGTGACATACTGCCGCGAATGGTGGGTCGCAGCCGCATGTACGCCTACAACTTTCAGACCAGCCGCATTCCGGGCGACCCTCCCGGAGCGACAGCCTATTGGCGGGATGTCGGCACAATCGACGCTTACTATGAAGCGAGTATGGATCTCCGGTCGATCGCTCCCGCCCTGAATCTCTATAACAAGCAGTGGCCGCTTTACACGGCCGGCTATTCCGACGCCCCGGCAAAATTCAGTTTTGATGAGGAAGGCCGGCGCGGCAACGCGATCGATTCCGTCATCAGCGGGGGCACTATTCTAGCCGGTGGTATGGTGAGGGACTCGGTCGTCGGCCGCGGCTGCCGTATCCACACGGGATCGCTCATCGAGAGTTCCGTGCTCTTCGACAATGTGGACATCGGCCGGTACGCTAAGGTGCGCAATGCAATTCTCGAGAAGAACGTGCGCATCCCCGAGAACGCCCGCATCGGCTACGATCTCGAGAAGGACCACAAAGAGCACCACGTTACTGAGAGTGGCATTGTAGTCGTGGAGGGCTCGCGCTCTCCGGTGGAGGTGGCGACGTTGCAGGTCTAGCGCAGACGCGTGGCGCTGCCAGACGAAATGCGAGCCTCTGTCAGCGCGGGTCCGGCAACCCGCTCCCGCCCGGACGCCGTTGTCCGCAGATACGGCACAGTTGAGACACAATTGGAATCATAGAATGCGGAATTTCGATTTTCACAATCCGACGCGGATGATCTTCGGGCGGAATACGATTGAGCGGATCGGCGGCGAGATTCACCGCGACGGTCACAACCTCGTCATGCTGATCGCCGGCGGCGGCAGCATCAAGAACAATGGAGTATACGATACGGTCACCGCGTCGCTGCAGCGCGAGCGGATCCGCTGGATCGAATGTTGGGGAGTTCAGCCCAACCCGACGCTCGAAAAGACCAGAGAGATCATACGCGAAGCCTCACGGCGTGGCGTGGACGCCATCCTGGCAGTCGGCGGCGGCAGCGTTCTGGACACCGCGAAGACGGTGGCAGCGGGCGTCTGTGTCCGGGATATATGGATTCTTTTCGAGCAGCGCGAGGTGGTTACCAGAGCGCTTCCGGTCTATGCAGTCCTCACACTTTCGGCTACCGGATCAGAAATGAACTCCTACGCTGTCATCACCAATGAAGAAGAGAAAAAGAAGTGGCCCCTCGGCGGGCCGGCGCTCTATCCACGAATCTCCATTGTTGACCCTTCCGTGCAGGCTTCCCTTCCCTGGGCCCAGACCGTGAACGGAGCGATTGACGCGATCTCGCATACTCAGGAGTTCTACTTCCAAGGCGGCGACTGCGAATCCACCCTGGCGCTAGATGAGAGTGTAATGCGCACCGTCGTAACTGTTACGGATCGACTGCAGAAGGATCCTCAGGACTATGAGGCGCGCGCCAGCCTGGCTTGGGCTTCCACGCTTGCCCTGAATGGGCTTTCGGGAGCGGGGATTGGCAACGGCGATTTCGCTACCCACGGCTTGGAGCATGGCCTGAGCGCCGTCTATCCAGAAGTGGCCCATGGCGCCGGACTCGGCGTGCTCTTTCCGGCGTGGATACTTTACTGCCAAGACGCCAACCCCACGATCTTCCGCCGTTGGGCGAAGAACGTGTGGGACCAGGACTCCGTCGAGAACGGCGTCGCGGCCTACCGGGCGCGTATCCAGGCTTGGGGAGGAGCCACAACGCTCAAAGAACTCGGCGTCGAGAAAGGGCGTCTTCAGGAGACTGCGGCAAGTGGATTCGGTACGGGCATGACCGGTTCAGTCAAACAGCTTACCCGCGCGGACCTGATGAAGATTCTCGAGAACGCCTACGAGTAGCGCGGCGCTACTGGACTTCGCGGGCAATGCGCCAAGCGTCAAGCATTCGTTCAGTCGTTTCGATCGCCACCCGGCGAATCTTCGGATCGAGCTTCCCGATCAGCCGTTCCTGCGCCAACCGCATCTGCGCGGTCAAGGATTCTCCGGCATGCTTGATCTGCCCCCCGCCCAGTTGAACTCCCGCATCGTAGATTACCTCGGCGAGTTCGCGGGGCGAACGATACTCGTTCAGGGAAATCTCCTGAAAACTGGGCTCCCAGCTTCGCACCCAGACATCGCGAAGATTCACCGTGAAGCCTTCCCGCCGCGGCACAATCGCCATGATCTCATGCGTCAGACGGCCCATATGTTCGCTTCCGGCAATCACCCGGTAAACCTCACCGGTCACCGGGAGCGAAACGCAGCGAATCGGGCTGACATCGCTCAACTCCTTCGCCTCGACGATCAAGTCGTCCAGCGGATCGCGCGTCATGCCCTCGATCCGCAGCAGAATCTTAGGCGTCACCGCGCTACCGATTCCGATTCGCGCCAAGCCGTACTCCTTGAGATCGAGGTAGTGTGCGGGAAACTCCGGCCGCAAGCGGAACAGCACCTCGGAGAAGCGCCGGAAGCCAGCGCGCAAGCTCTCATCCTCCGAACGCGGAAATCGTTCCATAATGGATTCCGCCCAGGCCAGAAACTCGGCCTTGCTCCTTGTGTTGGAACTCCGCATACGGGCCACGATCGCCGGCTCAGGAGGCATGTAGCCGGGTTCTTCGAGTCCGCGGCGATAACCCTCGAAGAACCTGCCGAAGAGACTGTCACGTTCGGCTTCCCAGCCAAACCGGCGGATGGCGATTTCGACTGAACCAAGGAATCGTACAATGTCGAGGACCGCTGGACCGGACACCGAGTCGTCGAAATCGTCGAGTCCGTGTTCCTTGACGTTCAAAGCGTACTGCTCGAGGTGGGCGTCACCGTGGAGCCAGACGGCCGGCATCTCCGGGGCTTCCTCTGAGAAGGCGTCGCAGACCGCGTTGGCCCAGACGACATTGATCATCCGGAAGTAGACCATGGGGTCTTCTCTGAGGGCGGCGCGGAGCCGGTCCGCATGATCCGGGCTGATCCGCGCGACACGCTCGAAGAACCCCTTGACGTCAACCAGAAGCCCGTTTTTCGCGCTATCCGGGCCCGCGCACGCTGGCGTCAACAATACTGCCAGGCCGGCCACCGGCGCAAGTAGTGTTCTGAGTTTGCCCGCCACAGCCGAACGCAACTCCTCTCGTCAAATCTAGCAGGTCCACAGGCCCGGGACGGTGGCGGGGCACGCTTGGAAACGCGTTCGAAACGCTGGAATTCGCGGCCTCTATGATAGTCTGAAGGATTATCATCACCATCCCATATGACACTGACGGAAATCTTCCAATCGCTCGGCGAGGAGCGTTTTCGCGAGCTGATGAAAACCATCTCGATCAGCCGGCTCAAGACCTACCAGCTCTATGAATCGCTCAAGACCCGCGCGCATTTGCCCAAGCTGAACACGCAGGGCCTTAAAAAGGTGACGCCGAAATTTTGGGAAAGGCTCAACGAGGGCGACGAGGACCTTGCCGCTGACCTGGCCCAGGCCATCCTGGTGGGAAAGCTCGACCTCATCATTGACGTGCTCGATTTCTTGGGAATTCCCCATTCCGAGGGGTTCTTCGAGAAGGATTTGGACGCCAGCGAAACTCTCACCGGGGAGTGGCAGCAGAAGGCGTACGACGAGTTCAAGGATAAGTATCCGGAAGCGATGTTGGTCTTTTACCTGAACCATCTAGCTTGGGAGGTGACCAAGGATAAGCCGCTCTTCCAGCCGGCGGGAGTCGCCTGATGGCAACATCCATGCTTAACGAGCTCGCTGGGAAAGCCAGAGAATTGATTGCTCAGGCTTCCGATAGCGAACAGCTCGAGAAGATTCGCGTGCAGTACTTGGGCCGCAAGGGTGAGATATCGCAGATCAGCCGCCAGATGGGAAAAGTGGCCCAGGAAGAACGCGCGCGGCTCGGAAAGATGCTCAACGAGGTGAAGGCCAACCTCGAGCAAGCGCTGAACGAGCGGATAGCGGACTTCGAGGCGGGCGCCCTCGAAGCTCGTCTCGACGCCGAGTGGCTCGACCTGACTTTGCCGGCTCCCGGCGTGCGCCCAGGCAGCCTGCATCCGCTGACTCAGGTGCAGTCCGAGGTAGAGGACCTCTTCATTTCGCTCGGCTTCTCGATCTTGAGCGGGCCGGAAGTGGAGACCGAATACAATAATTTCGACGCGCTCAATATTCCGCTCGATCACCCGGCGCGGGACATGCAGGACACTTTCTGGGTGGAAAAGAATCACCTGCTGCGCACCCACACTTCACCCGTCCAGATTCGCGGCATGCAACGCTTCGGCCCGCCACTGCGGATGATCGCGCCGGGCCGTGTCTTCCGCAATGAAGAAGTGGACGCCTCGCACGAGCACACCTTCTACCAGATCGAAGGGATGATGGTGGATCATGACGTCTCCATCGGCCACCTCGTCTACTTCATGAAGACGATGTTGAGCGGCATCTTTCACCGCGACGTGGACGTGCGGCTGCGTCCCGGCTACTTCCCCTTTGTCGAGCCTGGCTTTGAACTCGATATTCACTGCCTGATTTGCGGCGGGGATGGCTGTGCGGTCTGCAAGCAGACCGGCTGGGTCGAGTTTATCGGCTGCGGGCTCGTGCACCCCAATGTGCTGCGCATGGGAGGCATCGACCCGGAGGAGTGGAACGGCTTCGCCTTCGGCATGGGGCTGACCCGCCTGGTAATGATGCGCTACGGGATCGACGACATCCGCTTGCTGCAAAGCGGCGACTTGCGCTTCCTGAATCAGTTCTAAAAATCGAAGGCAACCGGCAATGAAGTTCTCATACAACTGGATTTCCGAACTTGTCGAAGACGTGGATATCAATCCGAAGGAGCTCGGCGATCTCATCACGATGAAGACCGCCGAGTGCGAGGGCGTGGAGCCCTACGGCGCGTTTCTCGACCAGGTCTGCGCGGCACGCTTGACGGCAGTGGAGCCGGTGCCGGATTCGAAGCTCGTCAAGGCCACGGCTGACACGGGACGTTACGGCATAAGATCCGTGGTCTGCGGCGCGCCGAACTGCCGGGTTGGAATGACCACCGCCTATGCTCCCCCTGGCGTGGTACTAGAGGGCAATGAGATCCGCCCAGCCGAGATTCACGGAGTCTTGAGCGACGGCATGCTCGCTTCCGGGGCGGAGTTGGGCATCAACGGCGACGCCGGTGGCATCCTGGAGTTTGCCGCGGCTCCCGGCGAGCCGGTCCCGGGCTGCGCACCCGACTGGATCCTCGAAATCGACAACAAGTCCATCACCCACCGACCGGACCTTTGGGGCCATTTCGGAATGGCCAGAGAGGTGGCGGCCATCCTTGGCAAGGCGCTGCGCGATCCGGTGAGCATGAAGGCCCTGCCGGAAGGGGAGGCGGACATCGAGGTCGATAGCGAAGACTTCGACCTATGCCCTAGGTACTCGGCCCTGACCTTCGAGAACGCTCGCTCCCTGGCCTCGCCGCTATGGATGCAGTACCGGCTGGAAGCCATTGGCCTGAACGCTATCAGCAACATGGTGGACGTCACCAATTACGTGCTCAGCGAGATCGCTCAGCCAATGCACGCGTTCGACCAGGAAACCCTCACTGGAAACCGCATCTATGCCGGCCCGGGCAAAGACGGGAGCTTCCTCACGGCGTTGAACGGAGAAACCTACAGGCTCACGCCCGCCGATTGCGTCATCTACGACGGCCGCGGCCCGGTGGCGATCGGCGGCGTAATGGGCGGCCTGGATACCAGGGTCATCGATACAACGTCGCGTCTGGTGCTCGAGAGCGCCAACTTCCACGCTTCCTCGATCCGGAAAACCTCCAGCCGCCTGAAGCTGCGAACCGACGCCTCCATGCGATTCGAGAAGGCGCAGGACCCGCTTAACACTGTGCGCGGCCTCGCCCGCGCCGTGGAACTCTTCAACGAAGTTTGTCCGGGTATCCGCGTCGTCGGCGGCGTCGCTGACGCGATGCGGGAGATTCCCCCACCGCCGCAGATCGCCCTCCACATGGAGTGGCTCTCGCGCAAACTGGGCAAGCAGGTCAGCCGCGCCGAGGCCACGCGCATTCTCGAAGCGCTGTCCTTTCGAGTCGCCGACGTTGCGCCCAAGACGATCGCGGTAACCGTACCAAGCTGGCGCGCAACCCGCGACGTTTCCATCAAGGACGATCTGGTGGAAGAAGTCGGACGGATGATCGGCTATGGCGAGATTCCAATGCAGGCCCCGCTCATCCCGTCCAGCGTGCCGCCGGCCAACGCGGAGCGCCAATTCCACCATGACATCCGGGCGATCGCCTGCCAGCAGGGCTTCACCGAGGTCTACAACTACTCCTTCGTCAATGAGGAACTGATCGCTGAATTCGGATTGAAACCGGAAGACCACGTGCGGGTTCTGAACCCCATCGCCGTTGACCAAAGCCTTCTGCGGACAAGCCTGCTCCCCGGAATCCTTCGCAACATCCGTAGCAACGCGAGGCACTTCGATTCGTTTCGCATCTTCGAGATCGGCTACGAGATCCACAAATCCGGTCAGAACGGCGAAGAAGGCCTACCGGCCGCGCTGCCCCGCGAAGTGGACCATCTCGTGGCCGCCCTTTTTTCCAACGGCGGCGATGGAGCAGAGGAGCTTTTCGAAGTGAAACGACTCGCCGAGTGCCTGGTTCCCGGTTGCGGGATAAGTCCGTCCGAGCCATCTCCTTATGAGCACCCGCAGCGTGTGTACAGCGTGCTTTGGCGCGGGGAGTACGTGGGCCGCATTCTCGAACTGCATCCGAACCTGATCGATGGGCGGGCCGCCCTGCTTGACCTGAATCTGGACACGATTCAGACGCTCGGCCCCACCCCGGTCAAATACCGGCCGATTCCAAAATACCCTGCCAGCGCCTTCGATCTCTCGGTGGTCGCCGGAACCCGCGAACCATCCGGCTCGGTTCAACAGCGACTGTCTAACCTGGCCGGGCCAACCCTGGAAAGCATCGAGTTCCTTCGTGTCTACAGCGGTTCGCAGTTGCCGGGGGACAAGAAATCCCTGTCCTACCGGCTGACGCTCCGGGCCCGTGACCATACGCTCTCGGCCGGTGAGGTCGCCGCCATACGCAAGCGGCTGATAGACGGGATGCAGGCTGCCGGCTACGAACTGCGAGTGTAGAGAATCATTAGATCCTCCCCTGCGCGATTCGCATTTATCGAGGCAGGAGGTAGATCAATGGACGAACACATGGAGCGGAAACGCAACGTCGGGATGAAGTGGATACGAGGCGAGAGCGGAGCGTCGTACCTCTGCTCGCTGGAGGCCATCCAGCATCTGAAGAACCCCTCTGAGGCGGATCTACAACGGTACTGTGTCGACGAGTCCCACAACCCGCAGAACGATTAACCGGAGCTTAGCCCGCGGCTGGCATCCGCGGGCTACAGCCTACCTTTCCACTCGATCTTCAACACGAACCTGAAGTCTTCCCTCTGCGAGTCGCACTCTCAAAGTAGTCCCCAAAGGAGCCTCCTTGGCGGCGCGAATTGCCCTTCCCTGTTCGTTTTGCACAATTGCATATCCTCTGCTCAAAACCGCCAGCGGGCTCAACTGCCGTAACTGAGCTCTGAGGTCCTCCAAACGCCTCCGGGCAATCGAAATGATGTGTTTCATGTGCTCGATGCTCTGCCGTTCGGCACCCTCAAGACGGCGGCTGGCGAGGGAGAGGCGCAATCGGATATCTTGTCGCCTGAGCAATCCTTCCACCTCGTGGAGTTCCCAGCGCGCCCGCGCCAGCAGGCCTCGCATCTCGTCCCGCAGCCGGAACCCGAAATCGTCCACTTGCTGCTGGCCCTGTCCGATCATCCTCCGCAACAGGCTCAAAGCGCGATCCGTCCCCCGCTCATAGAGCCTCGACTGCGCCGCGGAGAGCCGGATGCGCATCTGCTGTGCAAGACGTCCCCGGAAACTGCGAAGACGGTCGAGGAGTTCCCGCCGTTCGGGAACGGCGATCTCAGCGGCCGCCGACGGCGTGGGAGCCCTCACATCAGCCACGAAATCGGCAATTGTGAAGTCCGTCTCATGCCCCACGGCGGCAATCACGGGAACGGGGCAGGCGGCAATGGCCCGAACCACGGATTCTTCGTTGAACGTCCAAAGGTCTTCGAGCGATCCGCCGCCTCTCCCGACGATGAGCAACTCCGGCCAGCCGGAGCCGCCAAGCATCCGGATCGCCTCCACCACTTCGGCCGCCGAGCCCTCGCCCTGCACCCTGGCCGGACACAGGCGGATGTGCACTCCCGGCGACCGCCGGCTGAGCACATGCACGAGATCGCGAACGGCCGCGCCGGAGGGCGAGGTGACGATTCCGATCCGCTGCGGATACGGTGGAAGCGCTCGTTTGCGTTCTGTTTCGAACAACCCCTCCGCCTTCAACCGTTGCTTGAGCTGTTCAAACGCAAGTTGCAGTGCTCCATAGCCTTGCGGCTCCAGAGTCTCGACTATCAATTGATACTGGCCCCGCGGGGGATAGACTTCGATTCGGCCGCGGGCGAGGACCGCGACGCCGTCCTGGGGCTGAAATTTCAACAACCTGGCGCTGCCCCGCCAGCAGGCACAACCAATTTGCGCTGTCTCGTCCTTCAAGGTGAAGTAGAGATGGCCGCTCGAAGCCCGCTTCAGGCCGGAGATCTCGCCGGCAATCCAGATGTCCCGGAAATCCTCGAGCACGTTCCGAATGGCTTGGGTGATTTCCGTGACCGTAAAGGTGCGCCGCTCGGGTTCCCAGTTGAGGCTAATCTGCTCCAAATCGACTCCTTACCCCTACAGGATGCGCTTATGGCAGCTCCTAATCCCGCCCATAAGTTATTTCTATTGGACCGCTTAGGGGTTGTCACGATATTCTAACTCCTTACTGGGGTTGTGATGAAGCCGCCCCGGCGCCCGGGACCGGCCCGCTAAGCGGACTCCCTGAACGGCGCTTGTAGCAGTGGTTTACCCTCGCGGTCAGCCGGCGCGGCGCTTCCCAGGAGGCAGTCAACTCGCTCCAGTAATTCAACAGCCGTCCATGGAGGATTAATGAGTCCAAAAGAAGTATTGCTATTTGCCGAAAAAAACGGAGCGAAGCAGTTTGACCTTCGCTTTACCGACCTCCCCGGTCTCCTGCAGCACGTCTCCTATCCGATTAGCCAGTTGGAAGAAGATTCCTTTGAAGAAGGCTTCGGGTTTGACGGCTCGAGCATCCGGGGCTGGCGCGCTATCAACGAGAGCGACATGCTCTTGATTCCGGATCCCGTCACCGCCTTCATAGATCCGTTTGGCAAGATTCCGACATTGGTGATGTTGTGCGGTATCGTTGACCCCATCACGCGCCAGCATTACGAGCGTGACCCACGCTGGATAGCAAGGAAGGCCGAGAAATTCCTCCAGTCCACCGGAATCGGCGACACCGCGTTCTTTGGCGCCGAGGCGGAATTCTTTATCTTTGACAATATCCGGTTCGATCAGAACGAGCATTGCGGCTACTATTTCGTCGACGCTGAGGAGGGCCGCTGGAATTCCGGCCGCGAGGCGAACAATCTCGGTTATCGGCCGCGGTACAAAGAAGGTTACTTCCCCACCCCGCCGACCGATCATTATCAGGACCTGCGCAGCGAGATGGTGCAGATGATGGTGGATATCGGCCTGAACATCGAGTGCCACCACCATGAGGTCGCCACCGGCGGCCAGGCCGAGATTGACCAAAAATTCGACACGCTGGTTAAGTCCGCCGACAACATGATGCTGTACAAGTACATCATCCGGAACGTGGCCTACAACGCGGGAAAAACCGTTACTTTCATGCCGAAGCCCATCTTCCAGGACAACGGTAGCGGCATGCACACGCACCAATCCATCTGGAAAGAAGGCAAACCGCTTTTCGCCGGCGACGGCTATGCAGGGCTGAGCGAAATCGCCATGCACTACATGGGAGGCTTGCTCAAGCACGCCCGCGCGCTCTCGGCCATCATTGCTCCGACGACCAACAGCTACAAGCGATTAGTACCGGGCTTCGAGGCTCCTGTGAATTTGGCCTACAGCCGCCGCAACCGCTCCGCGGCCATCCGCATTCCGATGTACTCGTCCAGTCCGAAGGCGAAGCGCGTCGAGTTCCGCCCGCCGGATCCTTCCTGCAATCCTTATCTGGCATTCTCGGCGATGATGATGGCTGGGCTCGACGGCATTCTCAACAAGATCGATCCCGGTGAAGCCCTGGATAAGGACATCTACGATCTCAGCCCGGAAGAGCTCGGCGCGGTGCCATCGATGCCGGCATCCCTGGACGAGGCGCTCGAATGTCTCGAGGAAGATCACGAGTTCCTCACCAAGGGGGACGTTTTCACTGCGGAGTTGATCGAGAGCTACGTCAGCTACAAGCGGACCGCCGAAGCAACCGCGGTGCGTCTTCGGCCACATCCCTACGAGTTTGCGCTCTATTACGATATTTAGGACTCTGGGAGCTCGCAACAAGAGGTCAAGTCCGTAGCTGTAAACATAGTCTTTGATGATTGCAGTGAGCCGTCTCTCCCGCATGGGGGAGACGGCTCATTTGCTATGTTGAGAAGATGGTCGGTACGGTCCTCAATGTGAACATATCTCCGGGAGGATTGCCGAAGCGGCCGGTTGTCGAGGCCCACATCGGGCCCCTCGGGATTGAGGGCGACGCGGTGGCTCATCCTACGATCCACGGAGGACCGCAACAGGCGATTCTCATTCTGACCGCCGATTCCTTAGAAGTGCTAAAGTCGCTGGGCTTCGAACTCTATCCCGGAGCGCTCGGCGAAAACCTGACGGTGGAAGGCCTGGACCGGCGGAAAATCCGTCCCGGCCAACGCTACCGCGCCGGCGACGCCATCCTGGAGATTACGAGACTGCGGCAGCCCTGCAAAACGATCGGTGTCTACGGGCCGGGAATCCAGCAGGCTGTTTTTGACCAAAAGGCTAAAGGCGGTGACCCCACTTCGGAAAAATGGGGGCTGGCCGGGTTTTACGCGGCCGTGATCCAGCCGGGCCGGGTCAGCCAGAATGCACCCATCATGCTGCTGGGCCAATCAGCTTAGCAGTCTTCGCCGGCGTTCGGCGAGCCCAATAGCAAGGAGTTTCTGAATGCACGTTCGCCAGACCTTTCGGTTCGCCGCTTCCATCGCCGCCACAGCGTCTCTCATAGCACTGGGGCTCGTATTGATCGGCCTGTTCTGGAGGGTGGGCGAGAGCGGCGGCCAAGTTCGGGATACGGGGCTACTCTGGCTCCTCGCCCAGGTCCTGCACACAATGCCTGGGGGTTCCGAAGGACCGGTTGCCGATGCTCTGCATCGCTACTATTCGTTCGATGCCCAGCAGGGCTGGTGGAGCTTCCTCGCCGCCGCGCTGGCCGCAAACATGCTGGCCACCTGCGCGGGATTGCTGCCTCTCGCCGCCCTCATCTCATGGGTTCGCGGGCGAAGAGAGTATCCCCGCCAGACGCCGGTAATCCGGCACGCCTCACTGATTGCCTTGCTGCTGGCTGTTGTGTCGCTCGGCTGGACTGCCGCTCGGGGGTCCGGCATGGCTTCAGGCTCCCCCGCGAGCCACCCGAACGTACTCCTCGTATCGATTGACACCTTGCGCGCCGACCACCTCTCCGCATACGGTTACGAACGCGAAACCAGTCCGAACATCGATGCCTTGGCCGCGGGGGGCGCACTGTTCACCCAAGCCATCTCGCCGTCATCGTGGACGCTGCCCACGCACGCGACGATGCTTACTGGCATCCCGCTCCCCCACCACGGCGTGAATAGCGACGAGGACCGGCTCAGCGCTTCGGTGGTGACGCTCGCGGAGGTGCTCGCCGAGGCCGGCTACCGAACAGCGGCGTTCGTCTCGGCCCCTTACCTGCATCCGCGATACGGATTCGATCAGGGATTCGATCTCTATGACAACAGCGCTGAGGTGCACGATGACGCCCGGAATCTGGTCACCTCACCGGCGCTGGAGAAGCTCACCGTCGATTGGCTCAATCGCTGGATTCATACTGGCGGCGAACAACCGTTTTTCATCTTCCTTCACATGTGGGACCCTCACTGGAACTACATACCACCGAGTCCTTTTGACACGATGTTCGATCCGGACTACGACGGAGATTTGGACGGCTCGAATTTCCTGGAGAGAATTGGTCCCACCCGCGACTCCAAACTTTCCGCGCGCGATCTCGAACACCTGCTGGCACTTTACGACGGAGAAATCCGCTTCACCGATCACCACCTCGGACGCATCATCGCGCGCATCGAGGAATGGGGCCAACTCGACAACACAATCATTCTCGTCACCGCCGATCACGGCGAGGAATTCTTCGATCATGGCCGCGTCGGCCACGCAATGACTCTCTACGACGAGTCCGTGCAGATTCCCCTGATTATTCACTATCCCCCAAAAGTGCCTCCGGGAACGGTGGTCAACGAACAGGTTCGCACAAGAGACGTTCCGGCGACCCTTCTCTCCCTGGCCGGCATCAGCGTTCCGGACTACTTCGGCCTGCCGGCGGACACGCCGGAATTTCGCGCTATGGATCTCTCACCCTGGATCGAGGGGCGCCCCCGATTGCCGAAGCTTCCGGCTTACGGAGACCTGAGAGGGAACATTCATTCTCTGCGGACGGAAACGCGCAAGTTTATTTACGAAGGCGCGTTCGATTACCCGCAATACTTTGACCTCACCACGGATCCGGAGGAGCAAAACAACCTCGCTCGAAGGGGCAGCAAGCGCGTGAAGACACTGCGGCAAAGCTTGCGATTGTTTGCGGAAGCGGAGGTGGGGCCGAGGCCCGCCGAACGGACCGAACCGGACCGGAAGCACCTTGAACGCCTGCGGAGT
Organism: uncultured Solibacteraceae bacterium; assembly: GCA_964468205.1. Lineage (GTDB taxonomy): Bacteria > Acidobacteriota > Terriglobia > Bryobacterales > Bryobacteraceae > CAWELS01. The sequence goes on from CAYXVG010000031.1 coordinate 57,734, forward strand.
CTTGGCTACATCAACTGACTCCGGATGGAGGCCGCCAGGCTTTCTGCTGTGGGATAATCTCGACTGACGAGACAAGCCGTTAGGGATATCCATGCATGTTCTGAGCCGCGAAATATCGTTTCAGGATGAAACCCGCGCGGGAGCGAGCCTCTCGAAGCTGTCGGCCGAGGTTCCCGCCATGGCGATGGAACGCGTTGGGCTACTGCTCGCCTCGTCTCCGAATCCGGATCAGGCGCTCCACTATCTGGTGCGCCTTCATGAAGAGCAACCCGCGGCCTTTCAGCGGCTGTGCCGATCCCCGGCCGGCCTACAATACCTCGTCGCTGTTTTCGGCCACAGCAGGTTTCTCTCCGAGGAACTGCTCCAGCGGCCGGAGTGGGTGGAACAGATTCCGTTTGATGGTGACATGCACGTTGTCCTGTCGCCCGAAGATTACCGGTTGCGGCTGATGACAGCTTTGGCTCGGGAACGTCCGGATTTGCCGCAACCCCAAACGCTCGCTCTCTTCCGCCGCCAGCAGATTCTTCGCATCCTCATCCGTGATGTATTGGAGTTCGCCACCATCCATGAAGTAACCGAGGAGCTTTCGGCTCTCGCCGATGGCATCCTCGACGTCACCTACCGCCGCATCCGCGACGAACTGGTGAACCGCTACGGTAGGCCACTGCACCAAGACGCCAGCGGGAACACTGGCGAGTGTGGCTTTTCGATCATCGCTCTCGGCAAGCTTGGCGGCAACGAGCTCAACTACTCGTCTGACATCGACCTAATGTTTGTCTACAGTGGCCACGGCCAGACAGAGGGTCCGGAAGTGATCGCAAATCGTGAGTTTTTCACTAAGGTCGCCAATCACTTGACTGACTTGCTTTCCACCTACACGTCTGGGGGAAAGTGCTACCGGGTGGACTTACGGCTGCGTCCGGAGGGCCGCCTCGGCGAGGTCTGCATTTCCGTAGAGGGGGCCAAGAAGTACTACAAAGATCGCGCCCGGGACTGGGAACTCCAGATGCTCATCAAGGCCAGGGGCTGTGCCGGTGAAGCTGGGCCGGGACAGGAGATACTGAAGTTCGTTCAGCCTTATATTTACTCCTCGACGCTCGACTTCTCGGCCGTCGAATCCGCCTCCGAGACGCGGGCGCGCATCAACGAGAAGCTGTCGCTGAAGAAGAATCAACGCGGACTTGACATCAAACTTGCGCCGGGCGGAATCCGCGACATCGAGTTCCTCGTCCAGTGCCTGCAACGCCTGCATGGCGGCCGTGAACTTTGGTTGCAAAATCCTGGCACACTGCTCTCTCTCCGGCGCCTTCATGATAAGCAGTTGCTCTCCGACAAGGAGTTCTCGCGGCTGGCTTCAACCTACACGTTTCTCCGGCAGACGGAGCACTGCATCCAATATGACGAAGATCGTCAGACGCACGTCCTGCCCGAATCCGAAGACGGCCTGGAGCTTCTGGCCCGGAAACTCCCCGCCGCGCGGGCCGGCGGCGAGCGGACCGCAAAACGCCTCCGGCAGCGGATCGAAGAGCACCTCGCTTCAACACTCGAGATCTATGATCGCGTGATTCACTCCCAGCAGCCCATCTACTACGGTCCGTCTCCCGAAGCGCCGGTCGAATCGCCTGGCCCAACCGAACACACACCCGCTTCCGAATATCTGGAGCCAGCCACGTCAAATCTCGTCCGTTACCTGGACCAACGCGCCCCCGAGCTGGCCTCGGCCTTGGCCAGAAGCCGGTTGCGCCGTGGGGCGAAGAGCTTCGAGGCGCTCCTCGAACACGCCATTAATCACCCGCGGTGGCTCGGCTGGCTGGATTCGGATCCCGTACTTGCCAGTTACGTTTTTGACATCTTCGAGGAGAGCTCGTACTTCGGCGACCTGCTTGTCAGAAAGCCGGAACTGATTGAGGAACTGCGCCGGATACGTGGAGCTCCGGGCAAGCAGGTCGATTACTACGAAACGGTCCAAACGGTGGCCGACCCGCCGGACCTGCGCCGCTTTTTCCTGCGTGAAATGTTCCGCATCCAGAGCGAGAGCCTCTGCCTCAACACGCCAATCTTCGACACGCTCCGGCATACCTCCGAGTTGGCGGACGCTTCCATCCGGGCCTCCTACCGGATGGCCATCGAACACGTCTCGAAGACCCTCAAGCCCAGCCGCCCGGACTACAAGCCAGTGGACCAGCTCATGGTGGTCGCGCTCGGGCGCCTCGGGATGCTCGAGTTCGACGTCGCCTCGGATGCGGATCTCATATTCATCCTCCCCGATAGAGACTCCGAGGAACTGTTCTTCTGGACGCGCGTAGCCGAGCGCCTTATCCAGCAAATCACCGCCTACACCGGAGAGGGAGTCATCTTCAGCGTGGACACGCGGCTCCGTCCAAACGGCCGGGAGGGGATGCTCGTGCAGACTGAACAAAGTTTTCGCGACTACTTTGCCCACCGGGCGGCTGCTTGGGAAGGCATCGCGTTCATGAAGTCCCGCAGCGTCGCCGGCAATACTAACCACGGCACCGAATTCCTGAACCAGTTGCAGGACATCGACTGGAGGCGCTACGGCCAGACCGCCCGCTCCCGCCGCATGCTCTGGGACATGCGAATGCGCCTCGAAAAAGAACAGGGGGCCAGTAATCCGCTGAAGGCCGGCCGGGGCGGCTACTACGATATCGATTTCTGCCTCATGTATCTGCGCCTGAAGGCGGCCGGCATGTTCTTCAAGGAACTTAACACTCCGGCTCGCATCGACGTGATCGAACGCATGGGCCACCTCGAGCGCGCCGACGCTGATTTCCTGCGGGACGCGGCCACCTTCTATCGCGCCGTGGATCATGCGCTCCGTGTCTATTCGGGCAATTCCGGGGGACGGCTGCCACGCACGCAGTACAAACTAGAAGCCGTTCACAGAATTGTCAGCCGGTGGACGCCGCAGCATCTGCACGACCAGCCGCTCGATATCGAGTTGGCTCAAATCCAGGCCCGGACCCGCGAATCCTTCGAGCGCATCTTCGGATCGACCCGGCAGTCTTGAGAAAACGGGCGGAGCGGCAGATTCGATTGCGGAAACGAAGCCTGCGGATAAGGCGTCTCTAAGTAGAGTCCGCGAAACTGGAAACCGCTAATTCCCTGTTTCCAAACCCATATATCTGCCTCGCGAGATAGCTGTTACAATGTGGAAGTCGATCGGTACCGGTCCTTGTTATGAAACAGCAGCTCAAAAACATGTTCGGGTTGATGATTGTCGCGAGCCTGCCGGCTATGGGCGCGGACATCGAAGTGCACGTCTCGATTCAAACCGCTCTCAACCATCTCTACAACTTCGACTTCGATGGCGCTCACAAGATTCTTGACGGCCATATTTCGGAGAAACAGAACGACCCAATCGGACATGGAATCCGCGCTTCCGCCTTTCTGTTTTACGAGCTCGACCGGCTGGCAATCCTCGAGAGCGAGTTCTTCAAAGACGACGAGAACATCAAGGACAAAAAGGAGCTCAAGGCGGATCCGGAAATCCGCAAAAAGCTTTTCGCCGCTCTTGACCAAACCGAGGAGCTGGCGCTGGCGCAATTGGAAGGGAATCCGAACGACGTCAACGCACTTTTCGCCTTGTGCCTGAAAGAAGGAGTTCTTACCGACTACAAGGCGCTGGTCGAAAAGAAAGGACTCAAAAGCCTCAAGAACGCCAAGGCTTCCAACAAGTGGGCCGTTCAGCTTCTCGCGATCGAACCCAACTTCCATGACGCGTACCTGACCACCGGTATTAACGAATACCTGATTGGCAGCCTGCCCTTCTTCGTGAAGTGGTTTGTGAGGATGGATGGCGTAAAAGGGAGCAAGGAGCAGGCCTTCGCGAACCTCGAACTCGTCGCCGAAAAGGGCCAGTATCTGGGCCCGTTTGCGAAGATCCTTCTCTCGATCATCTGCCTGCGGGAGAAAAAGCCCGAAAAGGCGCGCCAGCTTCTAGCCGAACTCTCTGACCGCTACCCGCAGAACCCACTCCTCAAGAAAGAACTCGCTCGTGTGACTGAGAAGCTGGCGAATGGTGAGATCTAACCTTCTTGTAACTCAATACCCCACGTACTCTATCATGTTGATATGAGGCTCCTGCGCCAGCCGTGGCGGACACTGTTGGTTTTGCCCGTGCTGGCTTGGCTCTCCGCCGCCCAGGTCATCGAGTTCGAGTCCGGCGGCCTCACCTATCAGACAGTAACCCAAGACGGGCTGACCATCATGTTCGCCCACATGCCCTCCAAGGTTCGCGAGTACAACATCCTCCAGGTAGCGGTCTCGAACGGCACGGAAAGAATGGCGACCATTAGGCCAGAGAATTTCCAGGTAGAGACTCCGGGCGGAGATGTTATTCAGGCCGTCCCGGCCGATCATGTCATCAACCAGTTGATCCGTAACGCTTCCTCGGAAGACGTGATCAAGCTTGTGACCACATACGAAATGGGTTTGTATGGCATGGGAAGGGTCCGGTCACCCAGCGGCTACGAGAAGCGCCGGCAGTCCGCCTTAGCTGTCGTCTCCTCCAAGCGGCTGAAGGCTGCAGCGGCCGCTAGCGCCATTGCCTTCGTCGAAACCACTCTTCGCCCGGGCGACTCCACCGACGGCGCCGTCTTCTACCCCACTTACGGACGCCCCCTCCAGGAAGCGCGTGTGCGCGTCCACGCAGAGGGTAAGGTCTTCGAATTTAAGCCATCCAACCCAAATCCGCCGATGCCGGATTGAGACGACTTGCCCGCGCGGTGGGAGCAGGTGGGGTTACTGCGGCAGTCCGTCAGCGCATTGAGAGGGGATCTGCACAGGCAAACGGTTTCGCGGCCGCGGCGCAAGAGGCGCTCCCATCCGTCTCACGATGCCGAGGCCAAAATCAAGTACTGATCGAGGCTTGGGACAAGCAAAATCCAGCTTCCGATCAACGGGTTACCGGCGAAAATTCACACTTTAACTTAGCTTAGCGCAAGGGTCTTCGCGCCTACTGTTCACCTTCGGGGATCACCGTCAACTCCACTGTCTCACGGTCGCTTTCGGAAAGTTCGATGACCTTTCCCTGGTCTTCGTACTGACCCATGAAGGCTGCGTCGCGCCAGGCTCCGGTCTCAATGTGCTCGAAAGCATACAATTTGTACTCGCCCGGAGCGACGCCGGAGAAGTTGAAGAGGCCAAACTGATCGGTTGTGCCACTCTGGTAAAGGTCGTCCCGGTTCCGCCGGGAATCTCCAGGAACCAGGACGGCCGTGGCGCCAGCCAACGGTTCGCCGTTTGCTTCCTGAATGACGCTGGCCACCGACGCCGCATTGTGCCCGATCACGATGTTCAACCCTCGCAACCCCCCACCGGGAACGGTAAGTCCGGATTCGAGGATATCCTCATTCGCGAGCTTGGCCGCCTTCAGGTAGCTTCCTTCAGGCAAGCCCATCACCCTCAGCCGGTAGTCTCCTGGTGCAAGCCCCTCCAATTCAAAGGTCTTGTCTTCGACGGCATCACTCGCGCCGGAAAGCGCGAACTCCTGAGCCTGGAGTTCGACACGCAGGGGGCGATCGAGTTCCTCTTCGGAGAAATCGCCGTCAAAAGAGACGGCGCCAGCAACCGTTTCACCCGGACCGAGCGTTACCAGCACACCGTCAACCGAGTGGGCAGCCACGTCGATAGACGCCATTCCGAAGCGGCGTTCCTGCCCGCGCATGGTGGCGCGAACGTAATACGAGCCAGGTAGCACACCGCCAATCTCAAAAGCCCCGGTTTCGCGGTCCACACGGCTGAAATTCGTGGGCCTGCCAATCATCTGGGAAGCCTCACGGGGCGTCAGGAACACCGAGACCCGGTCCGGCCGATCCCCGGCGCCGGCCACCTTGCCCCGGACGGTTACCGCAGGGACCGCATCCAGCCGGAAGTCCATTCCCGTGCGCTCTTCGCCGGCGCGGAGACGCAGCAAGACGGCCTGGGCGGGATCGGTGGTGTCCGGATAATACACAGCCGGATACGTGAGGCTTTCGGTTTCGTCGAGAATGCTCCAGCGCGTGCGATTGCGGGCGGTGGCAACGAAGTAATAGGCGCCCGGGTTCAGGCCAAACATACGGAATTCGCCGCGGTCATCGGTCGTGGCCGCCCCGCCCGCCGGAACAAGTTGACGCCGGCCATTCACATAGCGGAAGACCAACGCTTGCACCTGAGCGTAAGCGATCGGCTCGCCGTCCCCGTCAATCACGCGCCCGGTGACCACGGCGGCCGGCGCCAAATGGATGTTCATCTCCCGCAGATTCGACCCTGGCCTGATGTCGAGGATCGCGCCACGCCGCCCTGGCGCCTTTGCGCCATAAGAGGAAACGGCATAGCGGTTCTTCTGCGCCGAGAGACGATACTCGCCCGGTTCCACTCCGAGAAAGGTGAAGTTCCCGCCGCTATCGGACGATGTCATTTTTCGGGAACGGTCTCGCCCCGAGTTGCGCTGTAGGAAAACCTGAGCCCTGGCAACGGGGGCTCCGGTGACCGCGTCGAGCACCGTGCCCTGAACAGCGGACGTTTCGCCGCTTGCTCGCTCCTGCGCGGCTAGAAACAGCATCCCGGCAGAAAGCCAGACAAACGCGCCGATAGTGATGCAAGTTCCCCTCATCCGTCAAAAGAATAAACGTCTGCCGCGAAGCCGGGGTTACCGGGTAGCAACCGGCTCCTCATTCTTGATATGAACCCGGCATTCGATCTCCAAATCCCAATCAAGATAGCCGGCGGAGAAGGATTCGGATCCCTTTGAAGCCATTCGCAAGTTGCCGCCGGTTTTCTCCATTTGCCCTTCAAGCAGGCCGATTTCCTTGGCAAACTGCACCTTACTGCGCCGGCTGACTCCAAGCGAAGTCTCTGAGTCCTCGAACCCGCTCGCGCGCAATGAGAAGCCTTCCAGCTTCTCCGTGGTGAACCGCTTGGGGAGCTTCTTGTAGCGAATTTGAATCCCCGCTACCGGTGTCTTCTCCCATAGCGCCGGGTTGGGACTGGGCTTCGATGCGGCCAACTCCTGGGCGCTGCCGGTCACCATCGTCCGAACGTCCCGCGTCTCCACGGGGAACGGGAACAGGCCGATGGTAATCGCCTTCTCTCCCTCGTCCCAGATGGCTACCGCGGATTGAATCTCGAGCGTGCGGCCATTCTGTGTTATCTTGCCCGATGCGCGGTAGACTGGGGCATCCTGGGCCAGAACGGCGCCTGATGCCAGAAGTCCAATTAGCCAGAGACACTTTGCCATTTCATCCTCCCCTCACCGACCCGATGAATCCGGTAACCGCAATTCCCAGCATATAGGTTGTGAACACCAAGGTGATTGCCAAACCCACATTCATCCAGAATCCGTTGCGATGCGCCCCGGCGAATCCTTTTCTCATGAGCAGCAGCCAAGTGAAAAGCGTAATCAAGGGCATTACCAGTGGGCTGACCGCCTGCGAAGCGATCATGATGTGTACCGGGCTGCCGCCAAACACCGGCACCACCAGGCTGAACGCTGCGGAAACGAAGACCAAAATGCGGTAGCCCTTGCCGGTAAGGTCTCGGGGCTTGCCGAGAAAATCCGATATCATCCAGGGACCCAGCAAATAGTTTGGAAACAGCGACGTAAGGCCTGCGGCAACGATACCAACGACAAACGCGGTTGCCGCAAAGGGACCGGCCAGCGGCTCAAGAGTCGTGACCATGTCGATGGCTCGCACTACCCCCCGTCCTTCGAGAAACAGCGTTCCGGCCGCGGCCGCCATAATGGCTGTATTGATGATGAAAAGCAGTATGACGCTGATCAGAGAGTCCCGGTAGGCGTTCCCGAGTTGGCTTGGCTCCCAGCCCTCTTCCTTGATCACGATGCTGCGCCCAAAAAGGCAGACCGAGGCCAGAGTGGTACCCACCATGCCGGCAATGAGAAGTTGCGGGTTCCCGGTTTTGGGAATCGAAGGAATCAGGCCGCGCAAAACCGCCTCGGGCGACGGCATGGCCACGAACGCCGTCATCAGAAACGAAATTCCCATCAGGGCGACCAGGAAAGAAACAGCCCTCAAAAACACCTTGTGCCGGCCGTTCCAGAAGATCCAAAGAAGAACGCCCATGAGCAGAATCCCGGAAGCAACGCGGCTGACGCCAGCGCCGTCGGCAGTGAAGGGTCGCGTCCATTCCTGGATGACGTCGGTTACTATGCCCATTACGCCGATAATGGAGGCGATCTGTGTGGTGGCCAAGGCTAGAACTATGAATAGCGTCACCGGCGAGCCGAAGTTCTGGCGATAGTTCCACAGCATAGTCTGCCCGCTGACCATCGTCATCTTCGAAATGGCGGCGAACATGATGAAGGTGAAGAAGCTGGCGCAGGCCAGCGTCCAAACCAGGGTCAAGCCGTAGCTTGCCCCGGCGGACGCCATCGTGGTGACACTGCCGGTTCCAATGACATACCCGACCATGAAGATGCCGGGCAAAATGGACACGGCGAAGGCCGCGATCTTTCGCGTAACGCGCTCGGAGGACGACACCATGTAAATCGCCCGATTTTAGCAGACCGACGATGCCACACCGGGCGAGCTCAATCACCGGAGCGGGCTACGGCTCCTGAGAATGCACCGCGCGTGCCTTCGAGCGTCGACACCAGCGATTCGCGAGGCGCTTCCTCAATCATCGGTTTCACAAGCCAGCCGAGACCGGTAGGCGCTTTCCGGGTCAAGGAAATTGTACGGCACTCAACAAAGACGCCGTCATCGGTTTTCTCTACCCACCAGTAGGCGTTCAGGCGCCAAAGAAATCCCTTCTGCTTACCTGGTTCCACTTCCGTTTCGTTCGGTGTGCCGGCATTCTTGACCTCGGCAATACGTGTGCTGCGGCTGGCTACGAACCAGCGATCGTTCGGAAAACGGAGATATTCAGCAGACATGTCGACGTTCATCACGACGGTCGTGAACTTCTTCTTTAGAAGCTGCCAGCGGCCGCGGACCCGATCGTCGGAAACCTCGACTACCGCCGAGTCAATCACGTCCGGATAAACATCGCGATGCCGGTCAAACTCGCGCAATAGGGATACAACGTCTTCGGTGTGGATATCCGGAACAAAGATGGTCCCGGTCCAGTCGTGAATCAGCGCTCCCGGCACGCTGACGGAGGAACCAGAATCGTGGAGAACGATCTCGCCCGCTCTGGCTTGTCCGCGATGCCCCTGCTCGGAGGCGGGTGAAGCCGAAGCCTCGGCTTCCGCGATCTCGACGTATCGATCATATGCCTGCGCCGCCTCCGGCTTCAGTTTCGCCGCATCCGCTACCGAAGGTAAGTGCAAGAGAAGGAAAATCAGCAATCCCAGGAATCTCATATCCGCGGCCCCTCACTAACTCCTTGGATGCCAGAGACAGGGAAGTTACGCAAATAAAATGTTGAACCCAGGAACTCAACGGATCAGGGTTGCGGCCGGGAAGCCTCGCGAGCTGTCAGATCCTTGATGCGTATGTTACGGAAGCAAACCTCATCGCGGTGGTGCTGCAGCACGATGGCTCCGGCGCGTTTGGCGCCGAATCCGGGGATTCCGCGAAACCCGCTCTCCGCCACCCGGCGATGGAAGTCGTCGCTGCCGAGTGAGTAGCCTAATACGTGGCGGCCGTTAATCCAGTGCTCCACTGCTGTTCCCTCGACGACTATGCGGCTGGTATTCCATTCGCCGGCTGGGCGCGTAGCATCCCCTTCGGGCGCGTAAAGCCCATAAAGAGCGCCTGCCCGTTTGAGCTCATCCCGCCCGTTGGGATGTCCGGCATTGTCGAGAAGTTGCATTTCGAGCCCGGTCGACGAATAGCGGACATATTCTCGAATCTGCTGCGCGCCCCAAGCCCCGAGCAGCGCCGCGATTCCGGCCACCGCCGGCATGAGTTTCCGATGCTTCCGGAGTGCGTACAGGGCAGCGAGGGATACAGCCAGCCACACGAACAGCAGGCCGTATAGTGAGCTCCGGTGAGAATTGGGCAAATCTTCATCGACGAGGTACTTCACTCCGCTATTGCCGCCAGGCGCAATCTTCCATTCGAGGTGCAGCTCAAAATCGCTGAAATATTCGCGCGAGACTACATCACGGCCAATGCGGCCCGGCCGCGCGATAAGGGAGTCATCGCGCAATTCCCAAGAGGCATCCGGAAATGGGGAATTTCGCAAACCGCGCCACTTGTCAACGGAAGATCCGTCAAAGAGAATCTCCCATTGTCCTGACGGCGCTTCCGCGGCAAGGCAAGCGGCAGCCAAGGTTACAAGAAGAGGCAGGGCTGAAAGGCGCGTCATATCACCCCACCCGCACCGCCGGAGCCGGTCGCCCTGCAACAGACACAACTTCTCACTTTTCCGATTCTACGCGTTAGATAATGTGGTGGCGAGTCCATTTCCAGGTCTCGCTGTGTCTCGCCTCGCTGATTTCCTTAGTAAAGGCTGGCTCGGCGCCCGTTCGGATGTGGCGTTTCGCGGGGCCAGACTTGCTGCTGGCAGCAGGTTCTCAGCCTGCCGTCTCCGATTGCCGCTCAAACTCCTCCACCTGCTTCTCCGCCGCCTCTTGGGCAACACCGTATCGCTCCTGAATCTTGCCGATGAGCTGATCCCGCTTTCCGGCGATCATCTCAAGATCGTCGTCTGTGAATTCACCCCATTTCTGGCGGACCTTCCCCTTGTAGTCCTTCCACTTCCCAAGCACCTCATCCCAATTCATGTTTTCTCCCTCTCTTCTTCCTTCAGGGGACTACTAGCCGGGGCTGCCGTTTCGGCAATCCTTGCGTATTTCTTACTGCGGCGGGCAGTCTGATCGTCACCCGCCAAAGGCGGCTACTCAATTCGGGACTTGACAAGTCAGTAAACTACATTTTATAGATAGAGATTAGGGTCTATTGTGGCTTACTACGAGGAACTGGACTATCTACCGGCGGAGGAGCTGCTTGCTTGGGGCATACGCACCTATGGGGACCGGTTTGCAATCTCGACCAGTTTCCAGAAATCCGGCATGGTAATTATCGACATGGCCGCTCGGATCACCAGCAAGATTAGGGTGTTTACCCTTGACACCGGGCGTCTTCCCGAAGAGACCTTCGAAATGATGGATATCGTTCGGTCCCGCTACGGGATTCAGATTGAGACAGTACTCCCAGACCCGCTCGAGGTCCAGATGATGGTGCGGAAGCACGGGGCTAACCTGTTCCGGATCGACCAGGCCCACCGGATGCTCTGCTGTCATGTGCGAAAGGTGAGGCCGCTCGAGCGCAAACTGCGGCAGTTTCGCGCCTACGCGGTCGGTCTCCGCCGATTGACCTCCGACTCGCGCAATGAAGTCCGCAAGGTGGTGGAAGACAAGCACGGCATCGCGAAGTTGAGCCCGGTCGCCGACTGGACCCGGCAGGATATCGATAATTACCTGATTCGGCATGATGTCCCGGTCCACCCTCTCTACGAGGCGGGTTATACGAGTATCGGTTGCGCCCCATGCACCAGGGCCGTGGCGGCAGGAGGGGGAGAGCGTGATGGCCGCTGGTGGTGGGAGGCGGACGAGGACAAAGAGTGCGGACTGCACGTCTCGGCCAATGGTAAAATTAGTCGAAAGCTCGACGTTCTGATTGAAGAGGTTTCCCAAACAACAAATGGCTATGGATTTGACGGCTCGGGGATATAGTCCGAACGGACATCACAAAGGTTTCACGCTCTGGTTCACCGGCCTTTCTGGGTCTGGCAAGAGCACGCTCTCTCATATCGTTGCCGAGCGGCTCCGTGCAGCTGGCGCGAAGGTGGAGGTTTTGGATGGAGACGTGGTCCGCACCAATCTTTCCAAAGGCTTAGGCTTCAGCAAGGAGGATCGTGACACGAACATCCGCCGGATCGGCTTCGTCTGCGACCTCCTCTCGCGCAATGGCGTCATTGCCATTGCGGCGGCCATCTCTCCTTACCGCGAATTGCGGCGGGAAATCCGCAAGAGAGTCACGAACTTCACCGAGGTGTTCGTGGAGTGCCCGATCGACGTGCTGACTGAGCGCGACGTGAAGGGTTTGTACAAAAGGGCACTCGCCGGAGAGATAAGCAACTTCACCGGCATTTCCGACCCTTACGAACCTCCCGAGAACCCCGAGGTTACCGTGCACACCGCCGCCGAGTCCGCCGAAGAGAGTGCCGACCGGATCTGGGCCCGGCTCGAGGAGCTCGGCCTGATCTCCTACAAATAGCGGAGGCGCTTTCCGGCGACTCTAGCGCTTTCCTACATCCGTGATGGTCGCAGTACCGCCGTTTCCGCCAATCATCAGTTCCACGTTGGCCCTCGCGTGGGCGGCGCGCACGTAGCCCATCCCGGCGATCGCGCCCCCCGGGACTTCTACAGCGGAGACGATGACCCCAGCGTTCTTCTCCTCTTTGGTAAGCTTGCTTCCTGGTTCCGGGGGGCTATCTCCGGAGATGCGCAGGTGCACCAGCAGTTTGTTGACGTTGCCGCGGGAGCGGACACGCTCGACGATCTCCTGGCCAAGGTAGCAGCCTTTGGCAAAGTGGAGGGCTCGCATAACCTGGGTCTCGTGCGGGATGTAGTCTTCGGTCAGTTCCTCTCCGTAGCGCGGCCAGCCATTCTCGATGCGCACGATTCGGGCGTCGGCGCCGGAGACCCGCACGGCCCCTGCATCAGTGAGCCGCCCGGCGAGGGCTTCTCCGGAAGCTGACGGCCCGATGATGCGAAAGCCCGGTTGGCCGGTGGCCGTGACTTTGCCGATGAGCGTTTCTTCGCTCTCGACGAAACTTCCTTCGTCCGACGGAAGAGGCAGGCCCGCCCGCTCGATCGTTTCGCCGGCGGCTGGCCCCTCCACGGCTAACTCCGCCAGGGAGCCCGTGACGTCATCGAGGGCCACGTCATCGGCAATGATATAGCGGTCTAGATGCCCGATCAGTTTCTCGCGCGCTTCCGGTTCGGTGTCGGCAAGGAGGGAATCGGCCCGGCAATAGATATGGGCGTCGGCCAGAATTCTTCCCTGAGCATTAAGGAAGAACGCGTAACAGCTTGTGCCTGGTGTCAGATCTTCAACACTATTTGTGCACATCGCATGTATCAGTCGGGCGCGGTCCTCGCCACTTACCCGAATCTTGCCCCGGTCACTGAGGTTCAACAGACCGGCGCCTTGCCGCAGCGCCTCGTATTCTTTCGTCATGCCATCCCCATGCCTCGCAGATACGCGGAAATCAGGATTGCGAACAGTCCGGACAACGCCACTCCCTTCAGTAAGCGGACCCTTTTCGTGTCATCCACCGCGTTGGTTGACGCGAGGATACCCACCACCAGAATGTGCAACACAAACAGCATTTTGATGCCGAAGACCATGTGATAGCCATCCGGAAGGGACTCCTTCGTCAGCAGGTTATACAGCCCGGAACCGGTCACCGTCGCCAGAGCCAGCCACAGCACGGGCCGGAACGATGCCGCGACGCTCCGGGCAAAGAAGGTCGCATAGAACAAACCGCCGATCAACACTGTGAACGATGTCACGTGCAGCCAGCGAATGGCAACTCCTAAGATGTCCATAACTCACTCCATTGTAAGCGCCCCGGCGCCTGCTCCCTCGCGCGTGGCCGCGGTTCTCTATAGTTTGATGCCACCGCATCTGTCGTGGTCTGATGGGCTTATGATCCACGAGATTCTACCGGTCGGAATGCTGCAATGCAATTGTTCGATCTTCGGAGATGAGCAGACCCGGGAGGCGATGGTCATCGACCCGGGCGATAACGTTGAGGAGATTCTGGCAATCGTCAGGAAGCATTTGCTCAAAGTGACCGCGATTGTCATAACTCATGCCCATATCGACCACATCGCAGGAGCGCGCCAATTGCGGGACGCGACCGGCGCTCCGGTGCATCTGAACGCCAACGACGCCGAACTTCTGGCCCAGCTTGACGTCCAGGCATCGTGGATCGGCATGGAGGCGCCGGAGACGGTGGAGATCGATTCCAACCTGACAGACGGCGCGGTCATGCGATTGGGCGAGGTCGATTTCCACATTATGCATACGCCAGGCCATACTCAAGGGAGTTGCTGCCTCTGGATACCTTCCGAGCGGAAGCTCGTGGCCGGCGATACGCTCTTCCGGGAGTCCATCGGACGAACCGACCTGCCAGGCGGCGATTCCCGCCGTATTCTGGCATCCATCAAGGAGAAACTGTTCCCGCTGCCAGAAGAAACTCTGGTATTTCCGGGACACGGCCCGGAAACCACCCTCGGGCATGAAAAGGAGCTCAATTATTTTCTGCGGGGTCTTTAGCGGTCCGCTGCTGTTTCAACTCCACCATGACGCTGCCGATCAGTTCCTTGGCGTCCTCGATTCCGCCAAGGATCATTTCGACGTCCATGGCGGGTTTCCCGGGCTGCCGCGCGCTCTGGCAATAGACGCCATGCTGGCCCACCAGGACAAGGGCGTCGGTGAGGCGGTCCATGGCCACGGCCAACCGGCCCCGCTCGGCTCCCATCTGGAATTCGTAGCGTTGGAGTTCCTCGGCGAAGTTCTTGAAGGCTGACATACTGGATCCCCTCTCTGACGGTTTGTCGAGCCTGGCGGACCCGCCTGCCGGTTCACCGGCTCTTGGATTATCGGATGACCTTTCGCTTCTTGAGGAAGCGAAAGATTTCAGCGTAGAGCTTTTTCATCCGCTCGGCTTCGAATCGGCCATGCCCTCCACCTTCAACGCTGATCAGTTCGGCGTCGGCGCCGGCCTCACGGAGAGCTTTCGTGAGCCGGCCGCCGTGCTCGTATGGAACCACCTGATCGGCATCCCCGTGGATGGTGAGAACCGGCGGCGCTTTCTTCCGCACATAGGTGAGCGGCGAGACACGGCGGGCGAGTTCGAGACGGCCCTCCTGATCGGGGATCCACTGGACGGCGTAGTCCCGGCGGCCGGGACCGGAAAGCTGATCCGCGACGTCGGTGATGCCGTACCAGTTCACGACCGCGGCGACGTCAACCTCGGATCCGAGATTGGCCGAACCAGGCGTGAGTCCGACCATCAGGGCAAGGTGCCCCCCAGCCGAAGTGCCGGTGACGACGATCCGCTTGGGGTCCACCCGATAGCGGGCGGCGTTGTCGCGAAACCACTTAGCCGCCTTCAGCACGTCTGACACAGCGGCCGGCGCGGGTGCGATTTTCGCCAGACGGTAGTCCACGTTGCAGACGACAAACCCCTTCTCGAGATAGGGAAGGCAGTGGTTTTGAACCATCCCCTCCTTGGCTCCGCCCACCCATCCCCCGCCATGGATGACGATGACTCCGGGCCGCCGGCCGAGAGTTGCGCGGCCTGGTTGCAAGATGTCGAGAACGGTCGCCGGAGGAAAGTCGCTGTAGGTGATGTTCGCTTCCACCCGCACCCATTCCGGAACTTCGATGGCGCCCGAAGTTGGCTGTCCAAGAACCACGGCGGCGAAAGCCAGAATGGTAATCAGCGCCTTCGTCATACATTCATTATGAACCTGACGTATAGTGATGATGGAATGCGAACCGCCATCATCGCCATCATGCTCGGCGCCGGTTTCTTGAGCGCGGGGGAACCGGATGTGATCGTCAGCGCCCGGTCGGACCGCGACTTTCCACTAACCGCGGATTCCTCCGCCGCCCATTGGAAGGAGGAGCCGGCGGTGATCGCGACGAACGACGCCCGGGGAACGGCCACACCTGGGCACCGAACCGAGATCCGTTCCCGCTGGACGGACGAAAACCTCTACTTATTGTTTATATGCGCTTACGAGCAGTTGCATCTCAAACCCGGTCCGGACACGGAGAACGAAACCCGCGAGTTGTGGAACTGGGACGTCGCCGAGGTCTTCATCGGGGCGGAATTTAGCGACATTCACCGCTACCGCGAGTTTCAAGTGTCGCCCCAGGGCGAGTTCCTGGATCTGGACATCGACAGCCAAGACCTCAACGCCGACCGGGACATGAAGTGGGATTCGGGCTTCGAAGTCAGGGCACATATCGACGAAACGAACCGAATCTGGTACGGAGAGATGAAAATCCCGATTCGCTCTATTGACGAACGCAAGCCCTTGGCCGGCAACGAGTTCCGCGTCAACTTCTACCGCCTTCAAGGACCCGAACCGGACCGGAAGCAAGTTGCCTGGCGACCCACCAGCGCCCGGAGCCACCACGTCCCGGAGGCGTTCGGGCGGTTGATTCTGGGAGAATAGGTGATGCTGCGAATATCTCATGTTGGACTGCGGGGCGTGGTCGGAGACGGCCTTACCGCCAATCACGTGCTCGATTTCGCGTGCGCCTTCGGCACCTTCCTGGAACCGCGGCGTCCGGTGGTGATCGGGCGAGATCCCAGGGCGAGCGGAGTGATGCTGCGGCAGGGAGTGATTGCTGGATTACTCGCTTGCGGTCATGACGTTGTCGATCTCGGAATCGTGTCGACACCGGTGATCCAGCACTCCATCCGCCGCCTGGAAGCAGGTGGCGGCATCTCGATCGGGGCCAGCCATAATGCCGCCGAGTGGAACGCTCTGAAGTTTCTCGGACCCGACGGGGTGTATCTCTCCACGGCTGAGGCGAGCGAACTGCTCGACATCTACCATCTTCGGAAATTCGCTTTCGCGGACTGGAAATCGCTCGGCAAGCTTCGCCACGAAACCGGCGCGATTGAGGCCTACGTCGCCGAACTCGCCGGGCACTTCGATTTCGACAAGCTACGGCGATTCAAGATCGTTGTGGACTGCTGCAACGGAACCTCATCCCTGATCCTCCAGGCGCTGCAGGAGCGGCACGGACTCAACGCGGTCCTTGTGAACCAGCGCGTCGACGGCGTTAACTTCGCCCACGAGCCGGCGACCAACCGCGATATCGTCGGACTGCAACTCGCGCCGCTCGTCCGGCCCTTAGAAGCCGACGCCGGCTTTCTGTTCGACGCCGACGCCGACCGCATCGCCTTCGCGACGGAGAAGGGCGAGGCGATCAGCGAAGAGATGGTGTTTCCCGTCCTGGAGGACCACCAGTTGTCCGGCGGTCCGGCTGGAAGGTTAGTGATTACGAACCTCTCGACAACGGCGCTGGTGGAAGAGGTGGCCTCGCGGCACGACGGGCGAGTGATCCGCGTTCCCGTAGGCCGGCAGGCGGCGGTGGACGCTCTCACCAGCTACCGGGCGGAGCGCGTCGCCATTGCCGGAGAGGGCACCGGCGCGGTGATGATGCCGCAGTTCCGGTTTGTTTACGACGGGATCGCTTCAATGCTGGCCATTCTGACAATGATGGCGGAACGAAGCCAAACGCTCTCCGAGATTGTCGGCAGCTATCCCTTGTACTCGATGGAAAAGGCGCAGTTTCCCCTCGTCTCCGCGCGCGTACCGGCGCTGCTGAGTCACTTGAAGGAGCGTTTCGCGGACGGCCGCATCTCCTCGATTGACGGGTTGCGCGTGGATTGGCCGGATCAATGGTTCCATGTCCGGGTGAGTCAAACCGAACCGGTGATCCGCGTGATAGCGGAACGGCGCGGGGAACCGCCGGCCGAACTGTTCAACTATTTGGTGGAATCCGTCCGGAGGCTGGCATGAAGATTCGCGAACACAAGCTGAAGATCGGAGTCTCGGGGATTCGCGGGGAGATTGGTGAGTTCCTCACCCCGGGCACCGCGTGCGACTTTGCCCAGGCTTTTGGCACCTACGTCGGTGGCGGGCGGGTGGTAGTGGGCCGGGACACGCGAACCAGCGGCGAGATGCTGGAACACGCTGTCGCTTGCGGGCTGCTGGCCACGGGCTGCGATGTCGTCCAGATCGGCATTCAACCCACCCCCACTGTACAGATCTACGTCGCCGAAACCGGCGCAGCCGGTGGACTGGCTATCACCGCATCGCACAACCCGCCCGAATACAACGCCTTGAAGCTATTTAACCAAGAGGGCCTATTCTTCAATAGCTACGAGCGGAGCGAGTTGATTGATCTCTACCATCAGAGCGCCTTTCACCACGCAACAAATGCCGGGATGGGCGACGTCAGCTACGACCACCTCAGGCCGCGAAACTGCCACATTGACCGCGTTCTGGCCCATGTCGATGCCGACCGCATCCGCCAGCGCCGCTTCCGCGTGGCCTTGGATGCGGTGAATGGGGCGGGCAGCGAGATGAGCTGCGAGTTTCTCGAGGAGCGGCTCGGTTGCGAATTGGCGCGCGTGGCGGTGGATCCGACAAAACCGTTCCCCCGCGTCGCCGAACCGCGCCCGGACACGTTAGGGGATCTGGTGGCGGCCGTCCGGCGCGAAGGCTGTGATATCGGCTTCGCCCAGGACCCGGACGCCGACCGCCTCGCTGTGGTTGACGAAACCGGACGTGTATTCGACAATGACGACGTTCTGGCGTTGGCCGTGGACGCCGTGCTGGAGCGAGTGGAAGGCGACGTGGTGGTGAATCTCTCGACATCGCTTGCCGTTGAAGATGTCGCGGCGCGGCATAATCGGCGGGTTCACCGCACACCAGTCGGCGAAGCGAACGTAGTGGAAACAATGCTCGCGGTCGGCGCCGCGATCGGTGGCGAGGGATCCAATGGCGGCATCATTTTCCCCGCCGTGCATGCGTGCCGCGACAGCTACCTGGGCATGGCTCTGGTGCTGGAGCGGCTCGCAGCGACCGGGTTGCCGGTCTCCGAGCTTGCCGCTGGTCTACCGCGATATTTTCGCAAGGCGGGCACTTTCAGTTTCACCCACGGGGCGCTCGGGGCCCTGATGCAAGCGCTGGCGGACCGCTTTCCGGAAGCCCGGCGAGACCGCGCCGACGGACTCAAACTGCTGATGGAAAGGAAATGGATCCACGTACGGGCGTCAAACACAGAGCCGCTGATGCGCGTGATGGTGGAGGCGGATACCGAAGAGGAGACGGCCAGACTCTATGGAGTAGTCTCCGGACTGCTTTCACCGGAGGGCTGATCCGCGGAACCTTCTCCGGGCGGAAGGAAGAAATCCACGGTTCCGGGCTTCTGCTTCCTGTAGCGGCGCCGGATCTCCAGCTCTTGCTCCTCTTGGCTCTCTCCAAGTCGCTTTATCCGCTGGTCACGCATCCTATTCTGCTTATGGAGTTCCGCGTTCTGCAACTGCAGTTCCTCGATCCGGGAGCGTTTCCGCAGCAACTCCGGCAATCCTCGGGGGCCTGTCATCTCGAGGAAGACGTAGACGCCCAGCATCACAAGGATAGCCGCGTAACCTACGTTTTTGTAGAGAGTGTTCATCAGGTCCTAACATTTATTTATAGACTTGTTTGAGGAAAATAGCTACTGCAAACGATGTCTTGCCCTAATTTTCCCCCCTGGAAAGCCTGTTGTGGGATGCTAGAAGACCTGATGACTGACAAGATCGTCGTGTTATGCACCTGCAACTCGGCGGACGAGGCCACCCGTATCGCCCGTGAACTGGTGGAGAGGCGACTCGCCGCTTGCGTCCAGGTGACATCTGGGATTCGCAGCCTCTACCACTGGCAAGGGAAGGTGGAAGAGGACGCCGAACACCTACTCCTTATCAAGACCCGCCGCGACCTCTATGAGGGATTGGAGACGGAACTCAAGCGCATACACACCTACGAGGTTCCCGAGATTGTAGCCCTCCCGATGGTGGAGGGGTCAGTTGACTATCTTGCCTGGATGGACCGGGAACTCCAACGGGGCGAGTGAGAGAGTGAGAGCCGCCGGCAAAGGCGAACGGCGGCGCGTTCCGGCCGGCGACCCGGGTTGGCTGCATCTCGCTTGGCGCTGCGGCTAAACGAGCGGAAGAAGCCAGGCCATGAGAGCGGTGAAGAGAAAGCCGGCAATTCCGTTCACGGCGAGAAGCGGAGTCCAGGTTTTGAGCGCCTCCACCTCGGTGAGGCCGGACATCTGCTTGTAGACCCAGAATCCGGAGTCGTTCATCCAGGAGCCCACTAGTGAGCCGCAGCCGATCGCGCAGGCGATGTAAACAGGGTGAAACGGGATAGCTTGCCCGATCACCAGTGGCGCCATGATGGTGGACACCGTAATCATCGCGACCGTTCCGGAGCCTTGGGCAACTTTGATGAGCACCGCCATCAGGAAGCTGAGCAAAAGGAGCGGAATACTGTACCTGGCCGCCATGTCGCCCAACGCCGTGCCAACACCGGCCTCGACCAGCATGCCGCCGAAGGCGCCGCCGGCGGCAGTGATGAGGATGATCAGGCCGCCGCTCATGAGGGCCTGCTCGACCGGCTTCGCGAGTTCCGTGAAGCTGTACCCACGGGAAGTGGCAAGCAGGTGCAGCGAGACCGCCGCTGAAGCAAGCAGTGCGAAATTCGGATCGCCAATGAAAGCAGTGTACTTGGCCAGTGGGCTCGCGCTGTCGAGTGCGTTCACCAGGGTATTCGAAGTGATGAAGAGCACGGGCAGGACGATGGGCAGCATTGAGTGAAAGAAGCTCGGCAAGTTTTCCTCGTGCTTGGCCGCCAGAGCCTCCAGGTCAGCGAGTGACATGCCTGGCGTCTCCCGGAACGGCACCTCGAAGACCTTGTTCCGCCATGCCGAGAACAGCCATCCGACGAGGGACGCGGGAACGGCGATGATCGCGCCGACAAAGATCATAATGCCGAGATCGACCTCGAGTTCCGCGGCCATCGCCAGCGGCCCAGGCGTGGGCGGGACGAGGCTATGAGTCACGGTCGCCCCGGCCGCGATCGACATCAGGTAAAGGAGGTAGTTCTTGCCCATCCGCACCCGCATCGCCCGCGCCAGCGGCACCAGCAGATAGAAAACGGTGTCGAAGAATACGGGAATGGAGAGGACGTAGCCGCTCGAAAGCAGCGACAGTGAAGCGCGGCGTTCTCCTAAAGCGCGCACCAGCACGCGCACGATCTTGTCGGCCGCGCCGCTCTCCATTAAGCACTGGCCGATGAGAGCGGCCAGCGCGATGACGATGCCGATCTTGCCACACATTGTGCCGAAGATTTCGGCCACCTTCGGCATCACTTCGCTGAGTGAAACCCGCGGCGAGAGCAGCCCGACGGTCATGGCCGCCACCACCAGAGCGATGAATGCGTTCAGGCGCAGTTTCAGGATAAGCACGAAGACTACGCCGATCGCGACCGTCAGAACGAGAACTGGGTGCATGAACGGAGATTATATCCGAACTCGACGATAGGGTCAGAAAGACCGTGGGCCCGATTCGACTTCGGCCGCTCACCCTGCTTCCGCCGGAGCGCTACTTCGCGTCTGCGGTTTCACCCAGGGCGATACCAAGCGCGGCGGCAACACCTTCTCCGTACGCGGCATCCGCCCGCAAGCAGTTCGCAACATGACGCAGCTTGATCTCCTTGGGAGCATCACCCATCGCCCGGGCGGTGTTCTCGAATAGCGCGTTCTGCTGCGCCGGAGTCATCAAGCGAAACAGGGCGCCGGGCTGAGAGTAGTAGTCGTCATCATCCTCGCGGTGGTTCCAGTGGCTGGCCGCACCCTCGATATGCAGCGCCGGTTCCAAGAATTCCGGCTGCTCCTGCCACTCACCATAGCTATTTGGCTCGTAGCCGAGCGTGGCGCCAAAGTTGTCGTCCACGCGCATGGCGCCGTCACGGTGGTAGCTGTGGACGGGACAGCGCGCGCGATTGACGGGGATCAGGTGGTGGTTGACTCCGAGCCGATAACGCTGCGCGTCACCGTAGGAGAAGAGCCTTCCCTGCAACATCTTGTCGGGTGAGAGGCCGATTCCCGGAACGATATTGGCCGGATTGAAAGCGGCCTGCTCAACCTCGGCGAAGTAGTTCTCCGGATTCTTGTTCAACTCGAGCACTCCCACATCAATCAGCGGATAGTCACTATGTGACCAAACCTTGGTCAGATCAAACGGATTGAATGGGCAGTTCGCGGCATCCTCTTCGGGCATCACCTGGATCTTTACGTTCCACCGCGGAAAGTCTTCTTTCTCGATGCTGTCGAAGAGATCGCGCTGGTGGCTTTCCCGGTCCTTGCCGACGATCGCCTCGGCTTCCGCATCGGTGAGGTTCTTGATCCCTTGTTGGGTCTTCAGGTGAAACTTGACCCAGAACCGCTTGTTCTCTGCGTTGATCAGGCTAAAGGTGTGACTTCCATAGCCGTTCATGTGGCGGTAGGAATATGGAATCCCGCGGTCGCTCATCGTAATCGTGACTTGGTGCAGAGCCTCGGGGAGCGACGTCCAGAAGTCCCAATTGTTCTTCGCGCTACGCAGGTTTGTCTTCGGATCCCTTTTGACGGCATGGTTCAGGTCCGGAAACTTGAGTGGGTCCCGGAGAAAGAACACCGGCGTGTTGTTTCCCACGAGATCCCAGTTGCCTTCCTCCGTGTAGAACTTGATTGCAAAGCCACGGATATCACGCTCCGCGTCGGCCGCGCCCCGTTCGCCCGCCACCGTCGAAAAACGAACGAACAACTCCGTCTGCTTGCCCACCTCGGAGAAGATCTTCGCCTTGGAGTATTTCGTAATATCGTGGGTGACGGTGAAGATTCCATACGCGCCGGAGCCCTTCGCGTGCATGCGGCGTTCCGGAATCACCTCCCGGTCAAAATGGGCAAGTTTCTCCAAAAACCATACGTCCTGGAGCAGCATCGGACCGCGCGGTCCAGCGGTCATCACGTTTTGGTTGTCAGCGATGGGTGCGCCAACATTGCTGGTAAGCTTCTTCTTGTTCATTCCTGTCTCTCCTACTGCCTCGATCTAAG
>CAYXVG010000032.1:0-38689 GCA_964468205.1 uncultured Solibacteraceae bacterium
CACGGCTGTCCCAACGCGTACCGCTCCCGAAGGGGGACACCCACGGCTGTCCCAAGGCGTGCTTTTCGCCGCGTGGACAGCCTTGGGTGTCCCCCTTCCCCCCTTTTCACATATAATTCCCCCATCTGGCCGCTGCCCCGCGGAGGAAGCACCCGGAGCCCGTACGGTCCCGGCTTCCGATTGCCCGGACTCGCCGCAGTCCGAAGAATCGCTCCTCAAGGCGCTCAGCCGCGGCCGGCGAAAAATCCTCTGGGAGGAGGGTCAAAATGGCTACACGTCAACTCACACCGGTCAGCGATGACCGCTTCGAATTCAAAAAAGACAGGGCGTTCCTCGACGGCGCCGCGGACGCCAGCATTCAAATTGACGTCCCGCAACCTCAGGGACTGGCACTTGCAGTATCGCGGAATACGCAATTCCCGCCGGGAATGGTCAAGCTTGGCACGGTCAAGGCTTGCGTCAAGGGCGAGCGCGCGATCGCTTTCGGTAACGGCGGGCGCGGCTCCATCAGCTTCTCCGGCGCGGCGGAGGCGTTCCAGGGCTTGGGCGTCTACGAGAGCCAGCAGGAACTGATGGCCGACCTCGCTCTGCGGAACCCTGTCATCGACGGTCTGAATCTCGGAGCGATCGGCGCCGCGCGCTACGTCGCCCTGAACTGGGGCTACCAGATGAGCGGTAAGGCCTCCGGCTCCGTCGCGCTTTCCCCGGGTATCACGGCGACGTTTGGGACCGAAGGAAAGCGTAGCGCCTTTTTTGCTGTCGTACGGGCTTTCGAGGAGGATCCGAAAGCGGCCTCCGCGATCGCGGCCACCCTGGATAGCTGGCGCCTTCCGCGCCAGGTGCCGGAAAAAGGACTCGACCCGGGCGTCTGGATCCTCACCGAAGTGAACGCCAGCATCGGCGTGCAACTGGGAGCGCAATTGGGATACGAGTACAATTGGATTCGCAATGTCGGTTTGCAAGGCCTGTCCGGCGCTATCGGCCTGCGCATCCAGGCGGCCGCCGAAGTCACGCTCGGCTGTAGCGCCTCCGGCAAGTTTGCCCTGGTGATGGGCCGGGAGTCGTTTGACCCGGGCGAGAACAAGATCCGCCTGCGGCTCTACAAACTGCGGCAGAAGGGCTGGCAGTTTGCGCTCAATACCAATGTCAATGTGACCCCGGCCACTGGCGGCCTATTGCCGAATCAGATGGATGATTTCGTCGGCGGGATCTTCGGCGTCAGCGGTCCTCAGATTATCGAGGACTTGAAGGTTGTCCGCCAGTGGGTGGACCCGCGAACCCCGCTCGAGAACCTAGCCAGCGAGTTTCTCGTCGATTTCGCGAACAAGAAGCTGCGCGGCGAGACCGGACTCGACGCCAAGAAGATCTACACCGAGGCGCACAGCCGAATTCTCGGATTCCTCGACCAGTGGGACAATCTGGGCCACCACGCGTCCTCCTACCTTTGGTCGACAATCGCTGGCAAGGACGAGGCGGCCGCCCGCCAGCTTCGCCGGACAATCGATGCACTGGCCGGCGCGGATGACTCAGCCGTCGCCGATTTCGTTCGCGATACCATCGGACGCGTCGATTACTTCAACCGGCCGGCCGGGCGCTGGCTCGCCGCGGTCGCTGCCAACCGGCTGGTCGACGTACTCGCGAATCGCGAGGAGTTTCAGGCCGTCCGCGCTGCCTCCAAAGTGGCAAAGGATCTGCTAGACGGCGGCGTCATCAACCACCTCGTTCAGTACGTGAACGAAAGGCTCAGCCTCGATGCCATCCGCAACGCAGATCTCCAGACGATGGATAAAGGACTCAAGAGAAAGCTCGGAGAGTTCCTCGGCGGGCCCGTTGACGCACTGAAACTCGAAGAGATCCGGTCAGCAATCGACGAGCTCTTGAAGAAAGGCGGCCGGCTCTACGCCGAAGGCGTTAAGGTCCTCAACCGTACCTACGGCTTCTCGGTTGCCTACAGCTACCAGAAGGCCAGCACCAAGACGGCCCTCATCGATGCCGTGGTGGACCTCGATAAGAATCAGCGCATGGCCAGCGTACTCCGGGAGGCGATCGATGGCGAATTCCGCAAGCTCCTCACCACCACCAGCGGTGTCACCCTCAGGGAAGCCGTTCTCACCCATCACATCGAGCGGCGGAGCCATCTGCAACTCACGATTCCCCACCTCGACTTCTCGAGCGGCCGGCTTGATGCCGCCTTCGCGCGGATGGAAGTCAGGGAAGACAACGGCCGGCTATTTCTCTACGAGCTGCAAGCGGAGAGCGAATTCGAAAGAAGACGCTGGAAAAGCTCGCTGGCGGCGTCGCTCGATCTTGCGGCGGGACGCGAATCCGGTCTTCGGCGGTTTGGCGCACCCGGGGAGCGGACCCCCGAAGCAACCACCAGCTACGTGTTCCGCCAGGCGATGAAGAACATGAGCGTGACCCATCTGAAGAGCCAGTTGCGCCCCCTCGTTCCCCACTACTTCAAGGATGAATTCGGGGCCGAGGCTGGCACGCTGGACTTCTGGGCGTCGGCGCTTGACCAGCTCACCGACCAACTTAAGGACAACGGAGTTCACGAGATCGGGAACACTTTGCTTTCGCTGGAGGTCGCTCTCCCCGGCAAGGTGCTGCTCAACTGGCTGAAGGCGCCGGAAAAGAAGAACGACCCGGTCTACCTCGATATGTCCCGCCGTATCCAGATGGCGCTGCGGCGCCTCGTGAAGTTCTGTTTCTTTGAGGACATCAGGAACTATGGCGAGGTGAGCGGCCCCGCGGCGGCAGTGCTGGTCTATTCCTGCCTGCCGGTTTCCACCGCCGCCCGCTTGTCCGCTTCCCAAGGTCTGCGGCTCAACCTGCCGGACGACGTCTACTGGCAATTCAACGACCCGATGGCGCAAGTCGATCTCCTGCCGGCGATGGTGGCTTATCCCGGTGCTGTGCAACGGCTTCGTTTCGCAATTCGCGAGATTCACGACCTTCTGGTTAACTCCCCTGACATGGCCGGGATGGCCGGGTTTTACACCGAGGACGAGTTGCAGGATATCCAGCGGGCCGCGCTCGAGGCTGGAATGTTGAGTTCCGGAGGGGGAATACCCCACTTGCGGGGCATGTTGTTGCGGATGGAGAACCGGGTGATCCGGAACGCTGTATCGGCCGGCCGGCAGATGGCTCGTTTCGTTGAGAAAGGTGCGAAGGACCCCGACGGGGCACTTGAGGCCCTCACGAAATTCGGACTCGAATTGACAGCCGCCTTCAACGCGGATCTCTTCACCAATTACGTCCCGAAGCAGAACCTCCAAAACCTTGGCCTGATCGTCTTCCTCGAGGCTTCTCGGGCGCTCGGAGGCGGGCTGGGCGAGGTGGAGCCGGTTGCTGTCCTCGACGTCTGTGTCCTCGACGACGACGCTCCGTTCCCGCCGGACGGCTTTCTGTCGTCGGGAGCCTTGCCGCAGGACATTCCGATCGCCCAGCGGATCATCGACGCGGATTGAACTGCACGCCGGGTGAAACCCGCCCGCTCCCGCAATCCCCGCCCGTTCCGCCGGATGGGGACCGGCCCGGCTTACTCACCGGCGATCACGTATAATTGGCTTCGCCATGCGATACTATTACGCCATTTTGACTTCACTGCTGCTGGTCTTTTCCTGCGGCGGGCCGGATGTGGAGCCCGAGGCTCCCGCCGCCAAACCGCTGTCCGCCTTCGACGCCCAGGCGAAGGAACTGCTCGCCCAAATGACCCTTGAAGAGAAGATCGGCCAGATGATTCAGGCCGAATGCAACAACCTGGCCGAACTCGATGACGTGAAGAAATACTACATGGGCTCCGTCCTGAGCGGCGGCAATGGCGACCCGGCCGCCGGCAACAGCCTCGAAGCCTGGACGGACCTCTATGACCAGCTCCAGACCAAGGCGATGGAGACCCGGCTCGGCATCCCCATCCTCTATGGCATCGACGCAGTCCATGGCCACAACAACGTCTTGGGCGCGGTCATCTTCCCACACAATATCGGCCTTGGCTGCACCCGCAATCCGGAGCTTGTGGAACGCATCGGCGAGATCACTGCGAAGGAGGTCCGGGCTACGGGAATCAACTGGACCTTCGCACCATGCGTCGCCGTCCCCCGGGATGACCGCTGGGGCCGCACCTACGAAGGTTTCTCCGAAGATCCGTCCATTGCCGGTGAACTCGGCGCCGCCGCGGTCCGCGGTTTCCAGGGCGCCAACCTTGCCAACCCGCTGCGCATCCTCGCCTGTTCAAAGCACTTCGCCGGCGACGGCGGCACGCAATGGGGAACCGGCAAGGACGACTATCCGCTCGACCGCGGCAATGTCGAGATGAACGAGGAGGATTTTCGCCGGCTTCACGTCGCGCCTTACCTGCCGTCGCTCGAGGCCGGCGTAGGCAGCATCATGCCGTCCTACTCGAGCTGGAATGGCGTGAAGTGCTCGGGTAACAAGCGGCTGCTCACCGGGATCCTCAAGCAAGATCTCGGCTTTGAAGGCTTCCTCATCTCCGACTACAATGCGATCGAGGAGATCCCCGGCGACTATCGCGAACAGGTGAAAGTCTCCGTCCTGGCCGGGATGGACATGTATATGGTTCCCTCACGCTACGCCGAACTTTACGGCCACCTGATGGAACTCGTCGAAAACGAAGAGGTGCCGCTGTCTCGCATCGACGACGCCGTCACCCGGATCCTGCGCGTGAAGGCCGCGATGGGACTGCTTGACAAGGACCGGAACCATCTCGCGGACCGCAGCCTCCACGCCGATTTCGGCTCCGCCGCGCATCGCGAGGTGGCCCGCCAGGCCGTGCGCGAGTCGCTCGTCCTGCTGAAGAACGAAAACGGTCTGCTTCCGCTCAAGAAAGACCTCCCCCGCATCCATCTCGCCGGCAGGTCGTCCGCCGATCTGGGCAACATGTGCGGCGGCTGGACCATCTCCTGGCAGGGTCAGAGCGGGGAAGTGACTTCCGGCGGGTCCACGATCCTCGCGGCAGTCCAAAACGCGGTCTCCCCCAACTCAGAGGTGACGCACTCGCTCGATGGCTCCGGCGCGGCCGGTGCGGATGTCGGCATTGTGGTCGTCGGCGAGACACCCTATGCGGAGATGAACGGTGACACCGATGACCTTCACCTCTCGGCGGAGGACAAGGCTGCAATGGCCAATGTGAAGAAGGCCGGGATTCCGGTTGTCGTGATCCTCGTCTCCGGCCGCGTGATGACTGTGACCGAGGAACTGGAGCAGTCCGATGCGTTTCTCGCCGCCTGGCTCCCCGGTACCGAAGGCGGCGGAGTCGTCGACGTGCTCTTTGGCGACTACAAGCCAACCGGAAAGCTATCCTTCACCTGGCCGAAATCGATGGATCAACTGCCCATCAATGACGGCGGCGGGCAAGAGCCGCTCTTTGCTCTCGGCTACGGTTTGACTTACTGACGGCCGGGCTGGCGCGCAGCCTCACTGCCCCTTGTACGGGTGTACACGGTGAAGGCATTCGCTGTGCTCGCGGACGGTGAAAAACCGAGCCGCTTCGCGAGAACGTCGGAATCCGCCGATTGGCGGCAGTTCATGGAAACGAGAAAGTCCAGCTTCGCGGCCGCTGCCCGGGGCGAGCGGTCCAGTTCTCGCGCGGCCGCTGGAGGGTCACGGTAAGACCATGAGGCCGGGTGCGCCGGCTGGAGCCGGAATTGGGGCTGGTCCAGCCAGGCCGTATTAAGCAGCGCCGCCCTCGAGCGCTGAAAGTAGCGGGCAGGCGCCCACTGGCAAGCGGCAAACCGCGTGCCGGCGGGAAATCCGGCGAGGCCGCCGCTAGCGATGACGATGCCCCTGCCGGATACAGGGGCCGAGGGCAGTTCCAACACAGCCGCGGTCTGGTCCGCGACCCGCTTCAACTCCGCCGCATTGGTGGCGAGCCCGGTCAACGCTAGCAACCCGGCCAGCGGCGTCATCCATCGCGGCGGGGTATTCCAAGCCCCCGCGGCCGCCGCCAGGAACGCAACGCCGATCACCGGAAATCGCTCGTCGAGCGTAGCCCACGGTCCGGCGCGCCAAGGGACCATCAGAGGAGCGGCGAGTCCGGCCACCCCGAAGGCGAGTAGCAGGAGTGTCGCCGGCCGGCCCCCGCCGGCCTGGCGAACCGCGAGCACGCAACAGGCGAACAGCAGCGTCAGCGAGACGGCCGCCGCCAGCCACGCCAACGTTGCGTCCCATGGGACCAGAGGCATCAGGCGGAGAGTGCGGATAACACGCTCCGGCAGCGAATGGAATTCGAGGGTGAAGCCGCTGCCCGTTCCCGCTGAGAGCCTCCACCAGATGAGCCCGGCGGCGGCAAAGATCGACCCGGCATGGAGCCATTTCCGCCGGTTCCCGCCTCCGCCTGTCGCGAGGGTGTGGACGGCCGCGAAGATTCCGGAAAGGAGAAGTGGAATCGGGTGGGTCATGATCAGGAGAATCCCCAACCCAATGAACGTCGCGCTGCGCCGGCCGCCTAGCCGGTCCGAGTATCGAATCCAGAATCCGGCCATGAAGAGCAGCAGAGCGAGTCCAAGATTGAAGTTGTAGAATCCCCGGAGAAGCGCGGTGTGGAAGAGGAACGGAAGGATCAGCAAGAGCGCCGGGCTCGCTCCCCCACTCACCCCGAGAGCGAGGTAGCGGAAGCCGTAGGCAAGGCCGGCTACACACAGCCCGGCCAGTACCTTCTCCGCCACAATGGGTCCGAGCGCCGGCGCCGTCAATCCGAAAAAATGCCGGGTAAAGCTGTAGAAGAGCTGGCCGCCGCTCAGAACGAACTCACCGCCGTAAGCGGCCGGATCGTCTTCGAGGGCTTCTTCCACTGCGGAGTAGTAGAGGTGCAGCGGACCATCCTGACTAGGGAACACCGGAAGCCATAAAATGATGGCCGCCGCAAGCAGGACGCCCAGATTAAAGAGCTGCGTCCGCCAATGTCCCCAGTGTCTCAACCGGATAAGACGATACCACAGCCTGCGTGCAAGCCTTAAGCGTCCGTTGCGGATTATCGGGGATTTCCGTGTAGCGCTTGGCGTTCTGGGTAGTCAAAACAAGTAGAATGCAAATTGCTGGGAAGCGAGGTGACATGAGGATTGCCGTCTTCAGTACGAAGCCTTACGAGCGGCGGTACTTCGACGAAGCGAACTCCGCCCACGGTCATGACCTTGTCTTTCACGAGCCACGGCTCACCGAGGATACGGTCGCGCTCGGTGCGGGCTCGGAAGCGGTCTGCGCCTTCGTGCATGATGAGGTGAACGCCGCTGTCATCCGGCGGCTGGCCGAATCGGGCACGAAGCTTATCGCCATGCGGTCGGCGGGTTTCAATAACGTCGATCTCGAAGCAGCCGGTGACAATGGCGTCCGCATCGTGCGCGTGCCGGCCTACTCGCCCCACGCTGTAGCCGAGCACGCGGTAGCAATCATGCTCTGTCTGAACCGGAAGATCCATAAGGCGTATAACCGGGTCCGCGAGGGCAATTTCGCCTTGGACGGATTGATTGGATTTGATCTGCATGGCAGAACCGCGGGCGTGGTCGGCGCCGGGAGCATCGGCGCCATCGTCGCCCGCATTTTGCTCGGCTTCGGGTGCCGGGTCATCGTATATGACGTAAAGGAGGATCCCGAACTCCAAAAGGCAGGCGTCTCATTCGTGCCGCTGGAGCAGCTTCTCGGCGAGTCCGATATCATCACTCTCCACTGTCCTCTGATGCCCGCGACTCATCACATGATCGACGCCGGCGCGCTGGCAAAGATGAAAGACGGAGTGATGCTGGTGAACACGAGCCGCGGCGCGCTGCTGAACACCCAAGACGTGATCGCGGCCCTCAAGAGCCGGAGGTTGGGCTACCTCGGACTCGATGTCTACGAGGAAGAAGAGCACCTCTTCTTCCGGGATCTCTCGGGGGAAGTGATCGGCGACGATATCTTCACGCGTCTTCTGACGTTCCCCAACGTCTTGATTACCGGCCACCAAGCCTTCCTGACAGATACGGCTCTGGGCAACATCGTGGATACAACGCTCCAAAACGTGAGCGAGTTCGAGCGCGGAGAAGAGCTCACAAACGAGATTAGCGCGGAAAAAGTGAAACCGTAAGGCGCCGGGGCAGAGCCAGGCAAAGGCTTCCTTCAGTCTTCTTCTTTCGCTGACTGTTGGCCCTTTGACCCGGCTGGCGGGAGCCCCTCCCGAACGCTCAAGCTCATTTGCGGGAAGGGGATCTCGATCCCCAATTCGTCGAAGCGCTTCTTGAAGCGGCGGTTCAATTCCCGCCCCACCTTCCACTGTGAGATGGGTTTGGTCTTGATTCGCGCCTTGATCACCACGGCCGAGTCCGCGAACTGGTCCAGGCCGAGCACCTCCAGCGGTTCGAGGATCAGCTTCCCGTAGTCCGGATCCAATTGCAACTCGGCTGCCACCTCCTTGACGGCCTCCACCACCCGGTCCGTGTCCTCCTTGTAAGCCACGCGGAGGTCGAAGATGTAGAACGAGAAATCGCGGGTCATGTTGGCCAGGGTGTTGATACTGCCGTTTGGGAAGATATGCACGGTTCCATCCATCGAACGGAGTACGGTAGTGCGTAGGTTGATCTGTTCCACGAGCCCGCCGGTTCCGTTGATCCGAACCACGTCGCCGACCCGTATGTGGTCTTCGAGCAGCATGAAGGCCCCGCTGATCACGTCGCGCACGAGGCTCTGTGCTCCGAATCCAATCGCGACGCCGGCGATGCCGGCCCCGGCGAGCAGCGGTCCAATATCAAATCCCGCCTCGCGGAGGCACATGACGGCCGCAAGCGTCCAGATGGCCGCCACGGACGTCCCACGCAGGATACCGCCGATTGTAGCGGTGCGCTTCTTGATCGCGTCGGTTGCCATGTCGCCGTGCGACTCCATGATGGCCGTTAGGCGCTCCTGAGCCCGCCGGACAGATTTGCGCAGGATCCACGACAGCACAAAGGCGCCGGCCAATATCACTGCGATTCGCAAGCCGGCGGTGATGTACGGGTATGAGGATTCCAGAGCGGGCAACTGGATGTTGGATGTCATAGCTAACATGATAGGGTGGCCGGACGTCAAACAAAGTGGCCGGCGCTGGTACCATAAAAGGGATGTCGAAGAAGCCGAAAAAGCAGAGGGAGCCGCTTCCTCCGGTGAAACTGTGGGGCCACATCGTGGCCGTGGCATGGCTACTGCCGGGGGGTGGGCACTTCTTCCAGCAGAAGCACGGCCGGGGCGCCGTTTTAGCGGCCACCATTACGCTCACTTTCGTTCTCGGCCTCTTCATGCGCGGCCACATGTTCGAGCCGAAGACGGGAGATCTTCTCACCACGGTGATCCACGTCGGTGGTTTCCTCGGCAACCTGGCTAGCGGGGTTCTGTATCTGCTGACGAGTTGGCTTGGCTACGCGCAGGCGGACACCGCGGGCCACGTTCATGACTATGGGACCAAGTTCCTTGTCGCGGCCGGGCTGATGAACATTCTCGCTATGGTCGACGCGTTTGAAATCGCAGTCGGGAGAAAAAACTAGATGCCGACAATGTCGTTATCGCATTTCGAGGTGAGCCTCTTGTTCGCGCTGGTCATCTCCGTAATGCTTGGGCTCACGGGTCGCAAGACGGACCGGGAACGGCTGCTCTACGGCCTGAAGTGCTTCGGATACTTTATGCTTACGCTGTTCGGCCTTGGTTGGGCCATGTATCTCGGCCACGGCTAGGGGCGATTACTTCTTCTCGGTTTTTGGGTCTTGCTCTTTTTCGCCGCCCGCTGGCGCCGGCGGTTCCAGGCAATTCCCGGTGCAGATCACTTCCGTGACCTTCTGCGGCGGCCCGAGTTCGCCTCTGTCCGAGATACTGCCGTGGCGGACGCTGGTCGTTTCCACCACTGTGCCGTCGCGCTGCACTTGGCGCTCCACGATCTCTTGCTCGCGGAGGCGCGCCTCCCGGTCACTCGAGGGGATGGGGCGGCCCGGGGTGGCTGCGCCATACCGGCTGATGACCTTCACCTGCGACCCGTCCGGCCGGCGCTCCAGTTCGGTTACGGATTGACCAGCGAACTCCATCGCTCCCGAGAAGTTGACGGTGTTGTAACGGGTGACCGTGGAGGTCTCCCGACTCTCGCCGCGAACGGTCTCCGTCGTTTCCCTGGCGGCGGGCCGGAAGTTACCATCTTCATCCCTCTGATAGACGGTCTCGTCGCGCTTGCCCGCGTCTTCGTGTTCGACTTCGTGGGTGACCCGCTTCTCGACCAGTTGCACGGCGCCGCTGATGGTCGGCCGTTCGACCTCAGTGGTTGTGTCCGTCACATCGTCGCGGGTGACCGCCCGGCTTCGCTGGCGTTCCCGAATCTGAAAACTACCGTTGACGTCGGTCTCGTAGACCGTGGTCGTGGTCGATTGCCGCCCGGCGCCTTCTTCCCGGGTTTCGATGCGGACCTTCTGTCGCGACGTGGGCCGCCCGTCCTGTCCATATAGCTGGACGGTGCGCTCCACCACGCGGTAGCCTGGCCGGTCCTCAATCACCTTTTCCTGGACGCTCTGAAGCGGAACGCTGCGCCCATTGAGATTTTGCGTCCGGACAGTGCGGGAACTCGATCCCGTGCCGGCCGACGCGCTGATGGTCGCGCTACCCGCGCGCTGGCCGGCGCCGTCGTAGGTGTAGACTCGTTCCGTCCGCCCTTCCTGCGCCGGCAGGAGGGCGGCCATGCATAGCGCCAATAGAATGCTTCCCCGCATCTCACCTTCAGATTAGGGCTTAAATGGTAGGGATTCAATGGGCCAAACACCTTAGAGCGGGATGCCCAGAAGCTCTAGCCAGGCGGCTCCGGCCTGATTGACACCCTTCCAGCCGGGCCGATACACTAACCATTTAGCGGTTGGCCGCCGATATTGGACGGCGCGGCCGGGACGCTGGGACCGTGGCGCCTTCCCAGTGTTTTTCCGGCGGGAGACTGTATACAGGTTAATGCTGCTTTCCAGGGAATTCATCAACTACATCGCGCGGCAACTCGTCAAGAATCTGACACCGAATATTATTGAAGTTCACGACCCCAAGGGCGCAGTCGAGAGTGTGGCGAAAGAGATCGAAGAGGACCTCTCAATTGAAGACCGCTTGAACGACGAGGTTCGCGAGATCCTGGCCCAGTACAGTGACTACATGCGCCGCGAGGGTGTCAGCTACCAGGAGATGTTCCGGAAGATTAAGAACAAGCTGATCGCCGAGCGGAAGGTGGTTCGCGCCGCCGGACGCGAAACCGGGGACGCCATGAAGCTTTCCCGCGACAAGGTCAACGATCTCTCGCACAAGATTGTGACGATGATGCGGAAATCCCGCTCCATCCGCCTGAAGCGCGACTCCAATGATGTCCGCCTCGAGATCGTGCGCGAAATCTCCTCTCTGCTGATGATTGAAGACCGCGTGGACCGTGCCGCCCGGGACATGATCCGCAACCAGAAGAGGGATATCCCGGAAGGCAGCGAGGAATGGGATATTCTCCACCGCAAATACTACGCCGACGAGCTCAAGAAGCTCGGCATTGACCTCTCCTGATGAAACCCGCTATCGCAGTCGTCGGAAGTCTGAATATGGACTTCGTGGTCGTGACGGACCGCCTTCCGGCGCCCGGCGAAACCGTCCTCGGCCGTGATTTCCAAATGATCCCGGGAGGGAAAGGCGCCAACCAGGCCTGCGCGGCCGGCAAGCTCGGATCGCCCGGGATTCTGACCCGGATGATCGGCCGGGTGGGCCAGGACGTCTTCGCCGATCACCTGAGAGCCAGCCTCGCCGCCGCCGGAGTCGACGTAAGCGGGGTTCATGCCACGCGTAGCGCACCGACCGGCATCGCCCAGATTTGGGTGGACGCTTCGGGGCAGAACTCGATCATTGTCGCCGCCGGGGCGAACCTGGCGCTGGCCAAGAACGAATCCGAAGCGATGCGGCCGATTTTCGCGGAGTCCGGGTACGCTCTGTTTCAACTGGAGACCCCGCTGAGCACGGTGAGCGCGGCCCTGAAGATCGCCCGGGAAGCTGGCGCGAAGACGATTCTCGATCCCGCGCCGGCCCGCAAGCTTCCCTTGGAGTTGCTGGCCGGCGTCGACATCCTGACGCCGAACGAAAGCGAGGCCTGCCTGCTACTCGATGAGCCCGCCCAGCGCGTGACGAAGACCGGGGCTCCCCGCCTGGCCGAGGCCTTGCTCGCCGCCGGGCCCCGGGCGGTGGTGCTCAAATTGGGAGAACTCGGGTGTTACTACCGGGATGCGGAGCAGGAGTTTTACAGCCCGGGTATCCTGGTGGTTGCCAAGGACTCCACCGCCGCCGGCGATACCTTCAACGGGGCGCTCGCCGTGGCTTTGGCCGAGGGCTGCGGGATCCCGGAGGCTCTGCGGTTCGCCAACGCCGCGGCCGCTCTCTCAGTCACCCGGGCCGGAGCGCAGTCTTCCATTCCCTCGCGCGCCGAAGTGGACTCGTTCCTCAAAGCGGAGGGCTGACGCGAACGCTCTGCCCGTTCCCGGCCGGCCGGCCGTGCAAGATGTTAGAATTTGAGTAAGTTCCTACATGGTTGAAATCGTCCCTTCCATTCTGTCGGCGGATTTCGCCCGTCTCGGTGAAGAGATCGCCCGCGTCGAGGCCGGAGGCATCCGGATGCTTCATCTCGATGTGATGGACGGGCGGTTTGTGCCGAATATAACGATCGGCCCGCCGGTACTCAAGTCGATCCGGGCGGCGACGGCGCTGACGCTCGATGTTCACCTCATGATCGAGCGTCCCGAAGACCACATCAATTCATTCGTCGACGCGGGAGCCGACCAGATTTCGGTGCATCAGGAAACATGCCCTCACCTCGATCGAACGTTGCGCTATATCCAATCGCTCGGCGTCAAGGCGGGAGTGGTACTCAATCCCTCCACCTCGCTCCGCACGCTGGACTATGTGCTGGAGGCGGCGGACTACGTGCTGCTCATGACCGTGAACCCCGGCTTCGGCGGGCAGAATTTTATTCCGCAAATGGTAGGCAAAATACGCGAATTGGACCGCCGCCGCAAGGAGCGCGCATTGCAATTGCCGATTGAGATTGACGGCGGCGTCTCGGCGGCGAACATCGGCGAGCTGACCCGGGCCGGGGTCGACTGGTTCGTGGCGGGCTCAGCCGTCTTCAAGAGTCCCGACCCGGTGGGTGCCATCAAGGAAATGCAACGAATCGGGGCGGAAGCGACGTCCATTCGTGTGTAGCTTTGGGAGAAATTGCATGTATCAATGGCGGACTTTTCTGATACTAGCTCTGGTGGTGATGGGCCTCACTGGCTGTTTCGGGCGCAAGAAGTACGAGAACCCGATTGATGCCGACACAGCGCAGCCGGACAAGGTCCTCTACGACAAGGCGATCAACGATATGGAGCGTGGCCGCTACCGCATCGCCCGGCTGACACTGCAGACGCTCGTGAACACATACGATACCAGCGAATTTATGGCCAAGGCGAAGCTTGCTCTTGCCGATACGTGGTTCCGGGAAGGTGGCTCTCACGGTTTGGCGCAGGCCGAGGCTGAATACAAGGACTTCATTCTCTTTTATCCGACCATGGAGGAGGCTGCCGAGGCCCAGTCGCGCGTCTGCATGATCCACTACCGGCAGATGGACAAGCCCGACCGCGAGACGTTCCATGCGTTACGCGCCGACGACGAATGCCGGCAACTGATGGTGCAGTTTCCGAACAGCAAATTCGCCCCGGAGATGGAGCAGCGGCTCCGCGAGATTCAAGAAGTCCTGGCGCAGCATGAGTATCTCGTCGGCGAGTTCTATTTCAAGAAGGGCAGCTATCCGGCATCCACGAATCGGCTGGACTCCGTGGTGGATCATTATCCACTCTTCAGCAACGCCGATGACGCTCTCTGGAAGCTCGGCGAGGCCTATGCCAAGATGGGCCCGCAGTTTCAGCCGCAGAGTGTGGAGGCCTACCAGAGGATTCTTCGCGAGTATCCGCTGAGCGAATACGCCGACCGGGCCCGCGCGATGCTTACCGAGATGGAGCGCGAGATCCCGGAGCCGGATCCGGTGGCTCTGGCCCGGATGGAGTATGAACGCGAGAACTTTGAAAAGCCCGGGCGCATGAGCGGCTTCTGGAACATTTTCCGGAAGGCTCCGAACGCTTCGATTCGCTCCGCGGCGAAGTCCGGAACCCCGGCCTCGGAAACCATGCGCCCTTCGATTCCGCCGAGCGTGCCTGGGCAGGCTCCAGGAGCGCCGGGCGGGGTGTCCGCCGATGTAACGGTTTCCACTGTCGGCGATGGATCGGCGCTTGACACGCAGCCCGACGCCCGGCGGGTGCAGCCGAACCAGCCGCCCGATCAGGAGAACCAGCAGTAGAGGGCCGTGCGCGGCCGGCTGAGAAATCGTATTCTCGCGGCTGAAGATGACCCGCTAGCGCGGGAGACCGGCAGCGGCGAGATCACCGGAAAGCCGTTCGAGGCTGCGACGATGGCGCAAACCATCCGGCCGCAGGCAGGGGCGGCCGCCCCGATCCCGAGGGAATTTTCGCGGACGATCTGCCCGCCGGGTTCCCCCCGGGGCCTGACGCGGAATGCGGGGCCGGTCGTCTCAGCGGCCCGGGCCGCTACGGCGGGGTTGACACCACTCGTCTGCGGGTCGCCATCACCGCCGCCTTGGTCCGGTCATCACGGGCAAATGGGGGGAACATAGGAGAACGTGTCCGGATCGCATGTGGACACTGGAGGATGACGGGGAAGAAGGATGCCACAAAACAGTTTCGACATTGTCTCCGAGGTGGAGATGCCCGAGGTGCTCAACGCCGTTAACATGGCGATGAAGGAGATTCATACTCGCTACGATCTGAAGAATACGAAGTCCGCCATCGAGCTGAACGAAAAGGAGCACAAAATCACGCTCGCCTCCGACGATGACTTCAAGCTCAAGGCTGTCGCCGACGTTCTGGAGCAGAAGCTCATTAAGCGCAAAGTGCCTCTCAAGGCCATGACCTATGGCGAGATTCAATCTGCCGCCGGTTCCAGTGTCCGCCAGGAGATCTCACTGCAGAACGGCATTCCGATTGAGAAAGCCCGGGAGATTGTGAAGGCGATCAAACAGGCGAAGCTGAAGAAGGTGCAGGCTTCCATCCAGGGCGATCTGGTGCGTGTCTCGGGCAAGAACCGCGACGACTTGCAGGAAGTGATCAAGCTGCTCAAGGAGCAGGAATTCGGCATCGACTTCCAGTTCACGAACTACCGCACCATTTGAATCGGCCACAGGGCCGAGCCAGGGGAGGAACGCGCGCCTTGGACTCGGTTCAACGGAACTCGATCTCGAACTCGAGAGTCGATTCCACGTTCTGGCCAAGAAAGGCGCCGGTGACCGGCGCGGCTCCCCGGGGATGTGCCGCCGCGGCGACCGAGACGAGTTGCCCGCTGGCCGCGAGTCCGTGGCTCGGATCGAATCCGCGCCATCCCCCGCCCGGGAGATAGACTTCCGCCCAAGCGTGCATCTCGTGACGCTCCCACTCTTCCGCTCCCCCCTGGTAGCCACTGACGAAGCGCGCCGCCAGACCTTGCGCCCGGCACGCGTCGATGAAAAGCGCCGCCATGTCACGGCACGCCCCGCGCTTGGAGTTCAGGGTTTCCGCTGGAGGAAGCGGGTCGCCGGTTTCGCGGGGCTCATGGTGACAGATGCTGTGGATGCGTTCGGTGAGCGCGGTCAGAAAGCGGAGCGTGTCCCAATTGACTTCGACACCGACCGAATCGCTCAGAGCCCGCACCTCCCAAGCAATTAGGGCGGCGTCGCAATACGGGTTCAGGCGAGCTTGCAAATCGCCAGGATACAGCAGAGGAATGGCCGTGGCGTCCTGGTCGGTGATCAAAAAGTCAAAAGGGTTGAGGCGCGTAGTCTCCACCAGGCTCCAGGTGTGGATGTAGAGGGCGTCAGTCGGGGTGTCGAACCAGGCTCGAGTTTCGCTGTTGCCCTCCAGGTCGAGGCAATCCGACAATAACGAAGGCTCGGGTTCCACGGCGAATTTGTAGTCCAGGAGGCGCTGATTGCCGTCGTTTCGGGGGCGAAAGCGGAAGACGTGCGGCTCGAGTGTGACTTCACGGTTGAAGGAGTAGCGGGTGCGGTGTGCAATTTCGAATCGCATCATTCACACACTTCCGCTCGGCTTCTTTCGCGGGCTGGAACCGTTGTTTCTGGTTCCGCTCAACTTGGCGAAGGCGCCATGCACCCAATCGCTTGGCAGATGATCGACGGATTTCCTCACACTGTGCTGCCACCAGTTTGAAAGTTCGCGGAGATCGTCCTGCTCGTACCGGTATTCGACGATCTGGAAGGAGTCCTTGAGGTAGAGTATTACGTCGATGGGGAAACCGACGTCGGCGGCGCTAAGCCGGGTGGAATCAAAGGCCAGGCAGCCCACCTTAAACGCATACTCCATGGGATCCTCGAAGCGAAGGGCGCGGGCGAGGATGGGCTTTCCGTAGCCGGAGGCGCCGATGATCTGATAAGGGGTGCCGGGCGGGATCTGTACCCAGTTGCCCTCCGGATAGACCAGGTAGATCTTCGGTTGGGGGTCGGCGGCCATCTGCCCGCCCACGAGGGCGTGAAAGTTGAATTTGAAGCCCGCTTCGCGGAGCGATTTCATGTCCTCTTCCGCCACCCGCCGGATCTGTTTGGTGAACAGATTTACGGCCTTGTAGAGCCGGTCGAGCGAGAGTTCGGGCTCCGCCATGGCGTCGTCGAAATAGGCGATGGTCTTGTCACGCACGCTCCGCAGTCCGGAGGTCATCACGTAGAAGGCATAGCCTTCGCCGTGGTAAACGGAGGTCTTTCGGGCGACGTGGAACTCCTGGCCGGAGATAATTCGGGTGTCGGCGATCCCGATCAGCCCGTCTTCCACTGTGATGCCAAGGCAGAACGTCATGGTTGTAGTCCAGGGTGCAAGTCAGGCCATCATGCCGTCAACCGGCCGCAGCGCGAAGAAGGTTTCGTGGACGGCGTCGCCAACATAGTTCATCTTACGCTGAAGCGAATCGAGGAACTCGTGAAGCCCAGCGCTGACCACCTCGGAGACCTGAGTGTAGTTGAGCTCCGCCAGTAGAATTCCGAGGCGCTGCTCGGCCCGGTTGACGAAGGTGCCCATTTCCGATCCTGTGATGGCGTGAAGAGACGACGCGGCCGTCAGGATGCAGTAGTGAACGGCGCGCGGGAACTCGCGGTCGAGGAGGAGAAAGTCGACGATGTTGTCCGGAGCAATGCGGCCGTACTGCTTGCGGTACATCTCAAAGGCGCTGACGCTCTTCAGCACGGCGGCCCACTGGATGTCGTCGATTGCGCTACCGACGTAGTCGACCGATGGCAGCAAGATGAAGTACTTGACGTCGAGGATGCGGCTGGTTTTGTCCGCCCGCTCCAGCATCCGGCCGAGCTTCATGAAGTGCCATCCTTCGTTCCTGAGCATCGTACCTTCGGCGAGACCCTCGAACAGCCGGCAACCGGAGCGAACCTCGTGGAGAAGGCGATACGGCGAATCGGTGGTCCAACTCCCGGCCGCGGCGGCATTGACCATGAGGTAGAGCTTGTTGAGCTGTTCCCACATCTCCGAGGAGAGAACCTCGCGGATGGTGCGGGCGTTCTCTCTCGCGGCGCGAAGGCAAGAGATAATCGAATTCGGGTTTTCGTGATCGAACGTAAGAAACTGGATCACCGTGTTCTTGTCGGCGACGCCATAGCGCTCTTTGAAGGCGTCCGCATCCCCGCTCACGGCGATCTGGGGCAGCCACTGTTCACCGATGCCGGCCGGTAGGTCAAGCGTCATGTGCAGGTTCACATCGATGAAGCGGGCGATGTTCTCCACTCGCTCGATGTAGCGGCTGAGCCAGTACGAGGAATCAGCGGCCCGGCTCAACATCGGTTTGGCTCTCATTGCTGGATTTGTCCTCCTGACGAGCCGTCATCGATCACCCAGGTGGCCTTGCTTCCTCCGCCCTGGGAAGAGTTCACCACCAGTGAGCCCTTGCGCAGGGCGACCCGGGTTAACCCTCCCGGAATGACATAGATATCGTCCCGGCCGTGCAGAATAAAGGGACGCAGATCCACATGCCGCCCTTCGAAGTGATCGCCGACTATCGTCGGGACCCGCGAGAGGTTCAGAGTGGGCTGCGCAATGTAGTTCCTGGGATTCGCCTGGATGCGCCCCCGGAACTCTTCCCGTTCGGCAGCCGCGGCATGGGGGCCCACCAGCATTCCGTAGCCGCCGGATTCGTTTGCGGCCTTCACGACAAGCTTGTCCAGATTATCGAGCACATGAGCCCGGTCGTGGTCGCGCCAGCACAAGTAGGTAGGCACATTGGGGATAACAGGTTCCTCTCCAAGATAGTATTTCACTATCGCGGGAACGTAGGCGTAAACCACCTTGTCGTCCGCGACGCCAGTGCCGGGAGCATTGGCCAGGGTAACGTTTCCGGCGCGATAGGCGTCCATCAGGCCTGGCACGCCGATCAGAGAATCGGCGCGGAACGCCTTGGGATCGAGGAAATCGTCGTCAATCCGCCGGTACACCACGTCAATGCGCTCGAAGCCCTTGGTGGTCCGCATCATGAGGCGGCGGTCGATTACGGCCAAGTCCCGCCCTTCCACCAGTTGGCAGCCCATTTGTTGTGCCAGGAAGCTGTGCTCAAAATAGGCGGAGTTGTAGATTCCAGGCGTGAGTACCGCGACCTGTAGTTCTGCTGCGTGAGGCGGGGCCACGGACTCGAGCATGTCCAACAGCCGGCTCGGGTAGTCGTCCACCGGACGAACTCGCAACTCCTCAAAAAGCTGGGGGAAGGTCTGCTTCATGACAGCGCGATTCTGGAGTACGTAGGAGACTCCCGAAGGAACCCGCAGATTATCCTCCAACACATAAACCTGCCCATCGCCGTCGCGCACCAGGTCCGTTCCGGTGATGTGGCACCAGATGCCGTGCGGGGGATTCAGGCCATTGCACTCGGGTCTCAAGCTTTGTGCTGACTCAATCACCTCGGCCGGCACCACGCGGTCCGCCACGATCTTACGATCATGGTAGATGTCGTCTATGAACAGATTCAGTGCCCGGATCCGCTGCTGTAGGCCCCGCTCGAGTGTCCGCCACTCCGAACCGGCAATGACGCGGGGCACGAGATCAAAAGGGAAAATCCGTTCGGTGCCCTCGCTGTCTCCGTAGACGTTGAAGGTGATCCCGAGTTGGAGGAGCAGACGCTCGGCGGACTGCTGGCGCCGCGTTAGCTCGCCGTTGGAGAGAGAGTTGACGAAGTCGACCAATGGTCTTGCGTGGGGGCGCGGCACTCCCCCTTCCTCGAACATCTCGTCGAAGAATCCGCCAGTGTCATAGTTTTCGAACCGCACGTCGATCAGCCGCTCCTCTCCGAAGCTTGGCGAGGCCACAGCCCGTGAACCGGCCGGGCCTGGGCCAGCGTTTACCGACTATTCTCCGTCATTGGCGGCGATTCGGGAAACAAAAAGTATTTATGAGGCGCATAACGAAATGCCCGCTGTTGAGCGCGGACGGGCCGCTCGGAGTTGCTGGCGCGTGGCTGGATTCTCCTTCGTCAAGTCACCACATTGCGCGCCCCGGACGAAAAGACTTGAGTTGCGCTCCCGGCTCGCGGCGACGGACACCGAGGATGCCCGCAAGACCTTAGGGCGTTTCCGCATGCGAGAATACCCTATTGGGGGGATAGCCAAGCGGAACTGCGACGCGGATAATAGGACAAAGGATTCGCGAAAAACCTTTTAACCCCTAGACCCCTGAAATCACCCGGCGCACCCCCAAAGCGCCGGGTGTTCTTTTTTTGAGGCGAGTAAACAGTCTAAGGAGTTTGTCCTGGGTCTCGACAAGACTTCACTCATTGCGTGGATTCGTGTGCGCCGCTTTCGGCAACCGATTAGCGATATGCTATTGGTTGCATTAATAGCAGAGAGGCAAGAACGAATGAATAGTGTGAACCGCAGAAATTTCTTGAAGGGCCTCACCGCGTCCAGCGCCGTGGTGGCCGGCGCTCCGGCCGTGATGGCGCAACGGAATCCGGGTGAGACCATCGGAGTGGCCGTGATTGGAGTGGGCACCAGGGGCTTCTACTTGATGCAGAAGTTCGAGGAGATCGAGGGGGTGGAACTGCGCACTGTCTGCGATCTCTACGAAGGCAACTTCACGCGCGCCCGCGAGCACGCGAAGAATGACCGGCTGAAGACGACGAAAGTTTGGGAAGACGTCGTTCGGGATCCGGACATCGACGCCGTGGTGATCGCGACGCCGGATTTCTGGCACGCTCCGATGACCATCGCCGCCGCCGAGAATAAAAAGGACGTATACGTCGAGAAGGGGCTTTGCGTCACGCTCGACCAAGCCAAGGCGATGCGCAAGGCCGTCCTCGAAAACCGCATCGTTCTCCAGCTTGGGCACAACTACAATTCGGCGCCGACTTTTCACAAGGCGCGTGAGATCTTCCGCTCCGGCCAGCTCGGCAAGGTGACCAGCATCCGGCTATTCATCGACCGCACACGAGCCTGGCCCGAGTGGCAGTTCTACCAGTACTACGACGTGATCGAGATGCCCGAGGATGCCGGGCCTGACACGATCGAGTGGGACCGCTTCATTCGAGCGGCTCCGACCAACCGGGATTTCAACGCGGAGCGCTTCTTTCTGTGGCGCAAGTGGTGGGAATACGGCACCGGCATCGCCGGCG
This sequence comes from uncultured Solibacteraceae bacterium, assembly GCA_964468205.1. Lineage (GTDB taxonomy): Bacteria > Acidobacteriota > Terriglobia > Bryobacterales > Bryobacteraceae > CAWELS01. The sequence continues at coordinate 20,698 of CAYXVG010000032.1, forward strand.
ATCTGATGTCCCATCTCTGGGACTCGGCCAACATGGTGACCGGTATGGGCATCCCCGAAACTGCTGTCACTCAGGGAGGTGTCTACTTCTGGAAGGACGGCCGGGACGTCCCGGATAACTGGAACGTGCTGTTCGACTATCCCAAGCAGGAGCGCGTGGTCAGCTTCAACTGCACCTTCTCGAACACTCACTACGGCGAGGTGGAACAGTTCCTCGGCCGGGAACTCACGATGGAGGTTTCGCCTCGATTCTGCCGTACCTTCGCTGCCGAATGGAAGCCGGATTTCAAGGAACACCGGGCCAAGGCGAATGAGATGGCCAAACAGCTAGGCATCAATCCGGTGGACTTTCCCGTGCCGCCGATCTACTCGTTCGACCCCAGCGAAATGGAGATCTCATCGCACTGGCAGAATTTCATCGACTGCGTGCGCAGCCGCGCCGTTCCCCGCTGCGATATCTACAGGGGCTTCGAGGAAGCGGCCACGATGTTCATGTCGATTGAAGCCTACAAGCGAAACACGAAAGTTCGCTGGGATCCCGAAACCGAGGAGATCCTCTCGTAGCGATCCGGCGCCGCTTCTTCCCGAAGGCGGTGAGGCAAGGATCGGGTAAGTTTCCGTCCGCCGGGCTGGCAGTCGCGCCGGCGGCCTGAAAACGCCCGGCCGCCGGAATGCCTCTAAGCGAAACACCCGGGTGCTACTTCTCGAGTTTCGCCTCGAGTGTGATCTCGGCCTGGAAGAGTTTCGATACCGGACATCCATCCTTTGCCTTCTTGGCGGCGGTTTGAAACTTCTCCTCGGAAGCATCGGGGATTTTGGCCGTCAGCGCGAGATGGCTCTTGGTGATAGCGAAGCCGTCGTCGCGTTTCTCCAAGGTGATCGTGCATGTGGTCGCCAAGCTCTCCGGTTCCAGCCCCTCCTCGCCGAGAATGAGCGAGAGGGCCATCGAGAAGCAGCCAGCGTGGGCGGCGGCCAGAAGCTCCTCCGGGTTCGTGCCCGGCGCATCCTCGAATCTGGTTTTGAAGGAATACGGTGCGTTGGAGAAGAGGCCGCTCGAGGCGGTGAGCGATCCTTGTCCGGTTTTCAGGAAGCCACGCCACTTGGCGCTGGCGGAACTGGTCATGTTCGGTACTCTCCTTTCAGAAGCTGGACCAGCGGCCGGCTGAATCGTTACACAGCGAGAGCGCGGAATTGTTCGCGGAGCCGGTATTTTCGCCGGATTGTCATGAGGCCCTCTGCTCCCCGGATGGTAAAATCAGCACAGTCACGGCGATCGAGGAGGAGGATAGGTGCCGTACATCGGGCAAATCCGGCAAGTGCTTGTCGTCTGTGCGTGCGTGGCAGGAATGGTCTGCTGCTCACAGCCCGAGGAGACGCTGCCAGACTTCTTTCGCTGGGGGAAGGTCGAGCTGGTCTTCCAGGGTCCGGCGATGCACGGGATGGGAGACCCCAATCCTTTCAACATCACTTTCGACGTGATGTTCACCGCCCCGGATGGAACGAACCATCTCGTTCCGGGTTTCTATGACGGCGACGGTGAAGGGGGCTTGGATGGCAACGTCTGGAAGGCCCGGTATTCGGCCGGCCAGAATGGAGTTTGGCGCTGGCACACGCAGAGTACGGAACCGTCACTCAACGGACTGAGCGGACAGATTCAAGTAGTGGACCCGCCCCTCGACGCTCCAAACCTCTATCGCCTTGGACGCCTCGAGTACGTGGGGGAGCGCTACCTGAAGTTTCGCGAAGGCGGCTACTGGATTAAAGCCGGCGCCGACGAACCGGAGAACCTGCTCGGCGCTGCCTTCGGCCAGGGCGATTGGGAGGCAAAGAAGCGGCAAATCGACTATCTGGCTTCGACCGGGGTGAACTCCGTGTACATCATGATGATGAACATCGATGGCGACCACCGCGACGTGTGGCCCTGGGTCGGCGATACCGGGGAGGAGGCCAAACAGAATTCCGCGCGCTATGACGTGGCGAAACTCGAGCACTGGCGCGACCTCTTTGAGCACATCCAGTCGAGCGGGCTGGTCATCCAGATTGTGCTGGAAGACGACAGCGCCTGGACAGGACACGACTACACGCGCTACTACCGGGAGATGGTTGCCCGCTTCGGCTATCTACCGGCGATCTATTACAACTTCTGCGAAGAGTACAACGAAGCGCACACGCTTGATGCCGCGATCGACTTCATGAGACTCTTGCGGACGATCGATCCCTACGGCCGGCCCCGGGCCATCCACAACGTGAATCTGCCCCGGAACGAATTCCTTGACAGCGAGGCTGTCCAAGTTACGAGCATTCAGACAGACCCGAAGAAGCCGGCCAGTCTGAACCAGTTGGCGGTGGATTGGACCGAGGCCGCGCTGGCGAGAAACCGGCCGCCCCCGGTGGTGAGTTTCGATGAGGCGCGGCCTGCCGGCGACCGGCGGAGTTGGTGGGCCGTCTACATGGGCGGTGGTATCTGGGAGAGCCTGCTGCCGGTAGAGAACGACTACCGGGAGTTCGACCAGGAATGGGGGGAACTCGGCGTCGCCAAGCGGTTCATGGAGCCTCTGCCAGTGGACGGCATGATCCCGCTGAACCAAGCTGTCGTGGGCGGCGTGGCCTTCTGCCTCGCGCGGCCGGGCGAGATCTACGCCCTGTATCTCCCCGCAGGGGGCGAAGCGGAACTGAATCTGGTGGAGGATAACCGTTACCAGGTTCGGTGGTTCGATCCGCGCTTGCAGAGTGCGATCCGCTGGGTGGACGGTCCGGAGGTCGGCGGCGGCCGGCAGACGCTTGCTCCGCCGGGGGCAGGAGATTGGGCGGCGTTGATCGAACGCGTTGCCGGAAACGCAGACGGTCCGCCGGTGGCGTTTTCGGCAAAAGTTAACGCGGTCCGCAACGAGCCGGTGCGGGTCCATCTGGCGGCCTGGCAGCCGGACGATTCGGCGGAACTGCGCTATGAAGTCCTCACGCAGCCCAGATTTGGCCGGCTGGATGGTGAGCCGCCCGATGTCATCTACACCGCACGGCCCGGCTTCACGGGAAAGGACCGTTTCGAGTGGCGGGCGGTCGGCGAAGCGGGCGCCTCTACCGTGGCGTCGGTGACGATTACCTGCAACGCCTCCGGAGACAACCAGCCGCCGCGCGCTTACGGCCAAACTGTGCAGGCGCCGGCTGGGGAACCCACCACCTTTACGCTCCGATATAGAGACGTTGACGGTCCCGGCCCTTACCGCATACGGATCCGGAAGCCGCCAGAGAACGGCCGCATCGAGGGGCTGGACAACGATATCACCTACACGCCGGATGACGGCTTCACCGGCACTGACGCCATCGAGTGGAGCGTTAGCGACGGCGCCGGGCGCAGCAACCTCGCGCGGGTGAGAATCCTCGTGCGATAGTGGTTCGCATGCGCGACGGCTACTCAATCTTCGACACACACGCCCACCTTGGTACGGCGCGCCACAGCGGCCGCGCCTGCGGCGTGGACGAGATGCTCCAGTCGATGGACAGGCATGGAATAGACCGGTCTCTGCTCATCCCGTTCCCTGTCGTGGAGGACTATGCGGCGCAGCACAACCTGATCGCCGCCGCGCTCCGGTCTCACCCGGACCGCTTTGCCGGTGCGGCTTGCCTCGATCCTTTCGTTCCCGAACACGAGTTCCGTGGCGAGGTGGAGCGTTGCGCCGAAGAGCTTGGTTTCCGGGCGTTGAAACTACAGCCCCAATATCAGGCGCTGAATCCGATCTCAGCGCGGTCGGACTTCTTTTTCGAGACTGCGCTCGAACACGGTTTGGCGGTTGTGGCTCACACCGGGACCGGCGTTCCGTACGCTCTGCCGTCGCTATTCATCATGCCGGCGCGGAAGTTTCCCAGGTTGCGGATCATACTTGGCCACGCCGGCGGCGGCATATTCGTGGCGGAGGCGATTGTGGCGGCCACGGTTTGTCCGAACATCTGCATTGAACTCTCCTCGCTCATGCCTCATCACGTCGGAGAAGTCCTCGCTCACGTGCCATCGGACCGGCTGATGGCGGGATCGGATTTGCCCGAGAGCGCCGGCATCGAGTTTGACAAGATACTATCCATGGAGATTCCGGCGGAGGACAGGGAAAACATCCTGTGGAGGACGGCCCGGCGGGTGATTGATGGAGAATCCGGGTGACGGAGCACGCTGGGGGACCGGAATTCCGGGGCAGCTTCACCGGCTTGGCCGCGCAGATGATCGCCGCCGTGCTGCCAGTGGCCGCGGCTGCCGGCTTTCTCTTCTTCGGCCCGGTGGGCGGCCGGATATTTCTCGTATCGCTGCTGCTGATGCCCGTGTTGCTGGCTCTCGCGTGGGCCATCTCGCGCGTCGACCGGCTGCGGTTTCTTGACGCGGAGCGGGTGCTTCTGCGAAACCTCCGGCCGCCTGTTGCATACGAAGACCTTGCCGATATCCGCTTCCTCGAATCACTGGGCACGGTGCAGGTTACCGGACGCGCCGGGAAGCGCACCGAGCTGCTTTCGGCCGGGCTCGTCAGAGACGAGGCGGAAAGGCTGCGGCGCGCCCTGCGGGAACGCGTTCCGGGCTGCGACATCGAGTCAAGAGGCTATGCGGCCTGGAAGCTCACGGCCATCGCGGTGGCTCTGGTGGCCGGCGTCTCCATGGCCGGCTCCTTCTACATGGAATGGAAAGCGCCCGTGGTGGGCGTTGACTGCGCCGAAGCGGTTCCGGCCGCAAGGGCGGCGGAGCGGCCCACCCTGGAGCGAGCTGGCGAGGGTGTCGTGGCCAAGCTGCCGGCGGTGCTCGAAGGGAGACGCTTCGCCGTGGCGCAGACCGGCAGCTTCGCGGAGACGGGACGCACCGGCCGGATTTTCCTGGCTATAGCTGGGCTCGACAGCGAGTGGGAGCTGTTTCACTACGCCGCTTGCTCCCGCTTCGGTCTTGTTCCCCGCCTGCTCAAGATCGTGCTGCTTTCCCGCTGGGAGTCTCCTCAGATCTACACCTCCACGCGCGGGTCAACGAAAGCCCTGCTGGTTGCCGGCCGGCGTGACGGCGTTTCCGAGGGCCGCGTTCTGCTCTACGATGAGACAAGTCAACTCGAGGCGATGGTGGCTGTGATTCTGGACGAAGAACTCACCGTACCGCTTCTTGCGACCCACCTGAGCCAATTCTCCCTGCAACCCCGAGGCGGCTGAAACGAACTGCCGCGCGTCCGATCATTCCCGCTTCCGCTCCGAGCCAATTCTCCCTACAACCCCGAGGCGGCTGAAACAGCGATTCGGGGAACAATCGTGCGACGCCCGTCGTATCCCCTGATGATGTCGTATCGGGAGCGATTCCATGTATTGTGACAAGTGCGGAACGCAGCTACGGGACGGCGATAGTTTCTGCTATTCGTGCGGCCGTTCTTTCGTTGAAACCGCGGCGCCTAAGGCCTACCAGCCTCCTCCGGCCGGGCGATTGGCGCGCCACGCGACCACTCTCGGCGTGTTGTGGATTGTCTACTCGGTTCTCCATCTACTGCCGGCGTTTGCCGCGTTGAGTCTCGGCGCACTGCATTTGCCCCGGGTGATGGAGGTCCGCCACGCTTTCTTCGCGGGGCCGGTGTTCGCAACGTTCGCCGGGTTCATGGGTCTCCTGTCGATTCTTGGCATTGTGGCGGGATTCGCGCTGCTGAGTTATCAACCCTGGGCGCGTGTTTTCCTGCTCGTTCTGGGATTCCTGGCGCTGCTGAGCTTCCCGTTCGGTACGGCGTTGGGTATCTATACGATTTGGGCGCTGCTGTCTGGGGGCTCGGATTGGGAACTTCGTCAGATGGCCCGCCAACGGAGATGTCCATGACGCCAATGTGGTGCGCGGAGCCGGCCCGGCCCCTGAAAGCCGCCCGGCTCTAATCTCCGGCGCCAACGGCCTCCGGAAGCTCCAGGTTCGTCATCTCGTCAGTCGCCGCAAACTCGAATTCCGGATAGTCGTAGATCGGCATCCGCGGTTCCGTGACACCGATCGAATAACCCCAGAGATCCGCGTACTCGGCCGGGGCGTCACCAATGGATTCGAGGTGCTCGAGGTATTCGGCGATCGATTTCGACTCCACCACGATCACTTTGCCCATTTTTTCAATTATGGGGCTGTGTGCGCGATTCGGATCGTGATCGAATTCGAGGATGCGGCGGCCGTAGCGCGTGATGCCGATTGTGCGGAAGGTCAGGCTCTTGCCCACGCCCGGCAGGTTAAGCACGTTGCGGTCGGTGGCGAGAAACGGCAGATCTTCGGTGGCACGCAGATCCGCGATCGCCTCGACCATTGATTCCGGCTGCTCGACGAACGAGACGAGTTCCCCGATCCGCTCCTCGGGGACGCTGCCGAAACGCTTCTCTTCCATCTGCTCCTGCACCGCCCTGGCGTTGGTGGCGAAGTTGTGCCAGTTCTCCATGTAGCCCTTCACGGAGAACGTGTAGTAAGGCAGGACGCCGATCTCGCCCAGGATTTCCCGCAGGCGCGCCGCGTGGCCGCGCCGCGAGGAGGCGGTGGTGAGCACGTGCTGGTTCGTAACAACCCAGCCCGCGTCCAGCAGCCGCTGAATCGCTTCGCGGGCTTCCGGCGTCACCTCCAGCGGCGCCTCGAAGTGGGTCTGCACGACGAACTGGCGCACGCCGAGCTCCAGGGCCTCTTCGCGGAAGGTTGTGAGAACGGCCGTCAGTTCGGGCGTGATTCGCTGCGGTAGATAGACGGGCAGACGCGTGCCCAAACGCACTCGCTGGAGTTCGGCGTACTTCCCGCCCGCGGGCCGGCGTTCGTTGGCGGTCCGCTTGCGCCGCACCATGGCGAGCAGAGCGCTGAATATCTGCTCGAGTTGACGGTCCGTACTCATCAGCGCGTCGCCTCCGGTGATCAGGATGTCCCGGAGCTGCGCGTCCTGCTCGAAGTAATCCATCAGGCGCTCGAGCTTCTCCGGCCAGGTCTCCTTTGGAGCAAGCTTGTCGAGGTCAAAGTTGAGGTTGCCGCGCTGGAAGTCGTACATTCGCTGGCACGAGGAGCAAAGGCCCCCGCAGGCCCGTCCCACGGTGTCCGGGATGAGAATGGCGACATCAGGGTAGCGCCGGTGAACGTTGTGCTGCGTCGGCAGCACCCACCCGGCTACGTTCGGCTTGCCCGGCTCCACCAGGTCCTCCTTCTCCCAGGCGACGATGTGGCCGAACTCGTCCACCAGTTGTGAACTGTAGACGACGTAGTGGCGGATGGCCAGGTCAGAGCCGATGGCGAAATACGGCACGCGCACATGGAGCAGGGAGAGGTAGTAGGGGTTCACAAAGAAAGGAATCCCCTTCTCGTGAGCGTGGTAGAGCAGCTTCATCGTATCCGGATCGAGCGAGAACCCCAGCATTTCGTTGAGCAGATCCGGATCGCGGACGGCGAAGGTGAGATGGAAGGCGCTCTCCTTCCACCAGTCGAGCGCACGGAGGTACTTCTGCTCCTCCGACATGCCCGGATCGAACTTGTACTTTGCGCTGCGAATCTCGCCGGAGTCGATGCGGCGGACGATTACGCGCAGAATCCGGTCGCGGTTCTCCTCGCGCAGCCGCACGATGCGCGGATCGAGCCCGCCGGGGAAGCGCCGCATCCAAGCTTCCACTTCAGCGCGGGAAGGGAAGCGGCGTTCGGAGGCGCCTGTGAATTGGCGGAACAGGTGAAGCATGTCCTCGAAAAATGCCGGCTTCGCGCCGCCGGTACCGTAAGTGACCGCCAGCCAGATCAGCCGGACCGGATCCGATACGGCGATTTCGCCGCGCAGGTTGAGGTCAGGAAAGGTGCGGCCGGCGTTGTCGATGTAGTCGAGCAGCCTGATGGCGGCGAAATCACTCCAGCCGAGGGCCTCGAACTGATCCCTCGATGGGTGTTCGGCCTGGTAGAACGCCATGGCGGCCGGACGTTTCTCGATGACGCCCATAACCCAGTTCCGCACGCCGACCAGCGCCTCGATTTCGTTACGCGACTGCCGCATGATCTCCTCGAGCTTCGGATTCTCGTCGAGCAGTTGCTTCAGGAGCCGGTGGCTGCGAACGGTAATGGCGATTCGGTCGAGAACTTCCAAGGATTTCATCGAGGGCCTCTGACCCGGATTGTACAGCGGGAGGGAGCAGATGGGAACCCCCTCGCCTTCACGAGTCTTGCGCTGGGAGTGGCGGAACTCGCTGTGCGGCGGCCGCCGGCAGCCCCTGCCCCGCGGGCACGGGCACGGCTCTCCGCTCCTGCTCCGCCGTTATGCCGAGTTCCCAGCAGATATCGCACAGCATACGTTTCGGGCAGTATTCCTTCCAACAAGCGACCTCACCCACTTGCGCGAAGAACATCCGCGCGGCATGGTCTGTCGTGCGTCCTTTGAGGAAGACTAGATCGCCGTCCCGGAGTTCCCGCCGAAGAAAGGCGGCGGCTTCCCGCTGTGTCTTGAAGCCATGGACGCATTCCGGCTTCATCCCGGCATCCGTCAGCCGCCTGAGCCCGTACTCGAACGACCCGCCAATCACGACGGCGGCTTCCGCGGCGCCCGCCCCGCGCTCGGCCAGGAAACGTAATCGTTTCTTCCGGTTCCCGCCGAAATCTGAGAAATCGGTGATCACCAGCAACCGCCGGCGGGCGGTGGCGCTCTCCATGACAGCGAATGTTGCCTCCCGTCCCGTTCGGGATGCATTGTAGTCATCGCGGATGACAATTCCGTCTATTCAACTGCGGCCGTGCCGCCGGATGCCGCGCTCCTTATCTGCGCTCGCAGACCCCGAGAGGCACTACGCGGAGCTAGCGGTACGGAGCGATAAACTCCAGGAACTTCCGGGCCGCGCGGTCGAGGTTTTCGATCGAGCCGCCGCCCAGCAGTGGCGCGCACATCTCGTAACCAACGGCGCCGTCGTAGCCGCCGTCTTTCATCTCCTGCAAGAAGCTCGCGTAGTCGATGAATCCCTGGCCCATCGGAACGGCCTGCACCCAGGGCGTCTCCGGAGTGTAGTTGATCAGCTCGGGATGATACTTGTAGCGCGGCCGGAGTTGGTAGTCGGCGGCGGTTGTATGGCAGGCGAGCGGCGCCATCTCCCGCGCCGCGGCCACGATGTCGGTTCCGTGCAAAGCGGGCGACCAGGCATCGAAGACGGGCCGGCAGTTCGGTTCGGCCACCGCCTCCACCAGGTCGCGCTGGGAACGGTGGTCCGCCGCAAGATCGTGGTGATTCTGAACCCCAATGGTCACGCCATAATCCGCCGCCCGGCGCGCGCATTCCCCCAGCGCCTCGACGTTCCGCTCAAACAGCATCGCATAGGGGATGCCAGGATGTTCGTAGCTCGTGAATACGCGCACGATACCGGCGCCGAGATCGCGCGCGATGCGAGCCAGTTCGGTGATGTGCTGGATCTGGATTTCGCGCTGCGGGATGTCGCTGTGCTCGGCGTCGGCGCTGAAATTGTTATAACCCGCGATCACCGGGCAGGCGAGGTTCCGGCGCTCGAGCGCCTCCCGCAGCGCGGCGCACTCTGCGGGTCCGTAATCGAGAACAGAGAGGTGCGGGCGCTTGGCCATCAGCATCACGCCGGCAAAGCCGAGCTCAATGGCCTTGTCGAGAAATGCGTCGAGCGTCAGCCGCGCCTGTCTCGGCCAGACGCCGGCATAGCTGACGGAGTGAAGCACGGGTACCATGCGCTCATGTTACTGCATTGCCTCGTACGCAATGCGGCTGGTAACTTTGGCGCGCTCGAAGCCGTAGTTGCGGAGCGAGATCGAGATGTTTCGCTTATAGACAAAGACCCCGCGGACCTTGAACTCTCCGCCGTAGGCCACCGGGAACCAGAGATCGTCCTCAAACTCCTCGTAGGTCACCTTGAATCCGAGCTGCGAGATATTGGTTCCGAGGATCACCCTTACCGCGGCTGGCAGCCCCTTGGCCATGTGCGTGGTCACCAGCACCGGCTGCAGCTTCTCGACGTCGATCAACGCCTCGCCCGCCCAGGGTACCCCCCTGTTCCACTTCTTTTCGGCGGGCTCAAACTCGATTTCATAGACGTCGCGGCCTTTGTACCGCTGCCTTCCCTTCAATCGGAAGATCTTGTCCTTCTGCTGCTGCATTGTTAGCGGGAAAAGGTCCTTCTCGATGCCGTCCTTGGAGTCTTTGTCGGTGGTCAGGTCCTTGGCGATGCTGGTGATCAGGCCGCCGTCGATGTCGATGTCGCTCGCCTCCCAATCCGGGTCATAGTAGTTCGCGAGTTCGCCCTGATAGAGGTACTTGCCGAGGAAGTGGGTCTGCTCCTTTTCCGTGCCCCGGGCCGTGGGCCGCACCTGATAGCGGAACTCTTCCTCGCGCACCAGCTTCTTCCCCTTGTGGAAGCGGACCAGGACCGACTGGTCATAGCGGAAAGCCTCGCGCAGCATTTGGGCGCGGTTCTGGTGCCAGGCGACCTTGCGCATGACTTCGTCCGCGGTGAGATCCGCGGCGGGTTGCCCGGCGCAGGCGGCCGCTGCGGTGGTCAATAGTATGGCGGCTATGCGCATGGTCTCTGACAGCATTCGGCGGAGCGCGGCCGGGCCCTTTAGTTTTCGTCTTCCGGTCTGTCTTCGGCGGGTCCGAAGTTGACGTTCGGAATGCCGAATTGTCCGCTCAGCTTCGCGACATCTTTCGGGTCGATCGATCCCACGATATGCACAATTGCCAGTTCCCTGGGTTCGGCGGCGAGTATGGTGATACCGCTAATCTTGTCTCCGTCCTTTTTGAAGTAGATCTGCGCGTTTTCCTTGTTCTTCTTGCTGCGAACGTTGATAACCGGCACCCACTCCGGAGCCGTGAGCTGCGACTTGATCTCTTCCAGGTCTTCTATCGAATATTGGCCGTCTTCCGCGAAGGTGAAGGCGCGGATATAGATGCCGCCGAGACCTTTGACAAGCTCTTTGGCCGCTTTCTCTTCCGGGTCGTTGTCGGACATGAAAGTACTGGCGAAGCCGAGCATCGATGCATCAAGAGTGACGTTCACGACTTCCTCGGCTTTGTCGGCGAGCTTCTCCAGGCTAGCCGGGAAGGCGATCTCCTGAGGCTCCGCCCAAACCGCTGCCGCCATCAACGCGGCGATGCTAATCAACTTCTTCATAATTAGTTCTCCAACTTACTGATTCTGGAATGCTTCCCAGCGCTCGACGCCGCGTTGGGCCACCTGAATCTTGTCGGCGGTAATTCTCAACGCCAGCATCACCTGCTCCTTGGCCCGCTCGCCTTCCGCCCGCCTGCGCACCTCGCGTTCATAGCCAACGCCCGCAACGATAACGGCGATCATGGCCACTGCGGCGGCCAGACGAAGCCCGGGCATGCCGAACCATGAGCGGAGACGGTCCACCAGCCGCGGCTTGGCCCGCTCCTCGGCCACCCGGGCGAGGACGCGTTCGGCGAATCCTTCGGGCGGATCCACCCGCCCCATCGCTTTCCGCAATTCGTCATCGAAGTGATTCATCACGAGCATCTCCTTCCGTCTTTACCGGATGGCCAATCAGGTGCTCTGCCTTCTCCCGCAAATGCGCCATTGTCCGCCATAACTGCGTCCGCACCGTCCGCGCCGGCATGTCGAGAACACGTCCGATTTCCTCCATCTCCATCTCTTCCTGATAGCGCAGAATAACTAGCATCCGTTTCTTCTCGGGAAGCGACGCAACCAGCTTCCGCAGGTGATCGCGCAGTAGCGGGTCGGGCGCCTCGGGTTCCGACGAAGGCTCCGGGATGTTTTCGAAGCCGACCTCCGCGGCTTTGCCTTTCTTCCTGCCGTAGTCGATGCAACGATGACTGGCAACGCGCCGCAGCCAGTTCGAGGCGTGATGGCGCGACTCCAGCTTGTCCAGGTTCTTGTAGAGCTGGAGGAACACGTCCTGCGCCAGCTCCTCGGCCAGCGACGTGTCGTGCAGGAAATGGTAGGCAATGGAGAAGACCATCGACTGGTTCTCACGAACGAGGTCCGCGAATTCCGCTTCCGTTACCGCCGCATCCACCAATGGAGCCCTTCCGGCCAGGGCGATCTGACTCATTCGTTCCGCCTTCAATCAAGTAATACGGAAATAGCTCCCGGCCTGACTCACTTTTTTCATTGGAACACGGGTCCGTGGGTTCGGGTCCGCCGATCTCGGCTATCTTGGAAGTGGACCTCATGTGGAATCACTGGCGCTTCATCTCGCTGGCCCTGCTTCTCGGCGTCTGCGCAATCGGGCTCGCGAAAGTCGACATCCTGGGGTTCTGGTGGGAGAACCCGATCGAGTATCAGGAGACCCCAGCCGGCCTCGCCTCGCTACGGGCCAAGGACTGCGGGGTATGTCATCAGGCGATCTACCGGGAATGGCAGCTCTCCACCCACGCTCACGCCCTGAGCGACATGCAGTTTCAGGCCGAAATGCACAAATCGCCGGAGACGAACTGGCTCTGCCTGAACTGCCACACTCCCCTGCTTAACCAGCGCTCGGAATACGCCGCCGCCGTGAACAACAACTCGACCGGCGACCCGGTGATGGAGCGCAATCCCCGCCACGATCCCGAACTCGAGGAGGAGGCCGTCACCTGCGCCGTCTGCCATGTGCGCGACGGCTTTGTGCTCGGCCCCTACGGGGACACAAGCGCGCCGCACCCCGTGCGGAAAGAGCCGAAGCTGCTCACCGGGGAGTCTTGCACCCAGTGCCATCAAGCCACTGCGGCCTACACCGACATCCTGATCTGCACCTTCGACACTGGCGAGGAATGGCGGGCCAGCCCCTACGCCGAAGCTGGGCAGACTTGCAACCATTGCCACATGCCGGCCGTCGAGCGGCCACTTACGCCGGGCGGCCCGGTGCGGCAGGCCCGCTATCACTATTTCATGGGCAGCATGATTCCCAAGGTGGTGCTCGGCTCGCTCAATGGATTCCCGCTCAACCCGCGGTATCTTTTCCGCTCCGGATTGGAGGCGGATGCCGTAGCCGTGAAACCCTTCGAGGGAGGGGTTGAAGTTGTGCTGTCGCTGCGGAACGCCTACGCCGGCCACATGCTGCCGACGGGAGACCCGGAGCGGTACATCAACGTGGAGGTGCGGCTGGCCACGGCCGGCGAAGAGCATGGGCCGGAGACTCTGCGCATCGGCCAGGAATGGGAGTGGCACCCGGTGGCGAGGAAGCTTGGCGACAACCGGCTGAAGCCGCTCGAAGAGCGCCGGGAGACCGTCCGGTTCGCCGGCGTGGCGGGCGGGCCTTACAATGTCGAAGTCCGGGTCATCAACATCCGCATCAACCGCGAAGCCGCGGAATACCACGATCTGCTGGGGCGTTACCCCACCGGAGTGGAGGTCCAGCGGTTTCGGAAGGAGTTCGAGTAGACTGGTGGCCGCGATCTGTTCCCAGGAGTTGAACTGGAGATCTCGAAGATGAAGCTCTCACGCCGTACGGTTTTGCGGGCGCCCCTCGGGGCCGTCGCGGTGTCGCCGGCCACCCGGGCGGCTCGCGCGGCCGCGCGGCCGTTCGAAATCCTGCTGATGTCCGGCTGGAACATTAAGAACATCGGCGATGTGGCGCACACGCCGGGGTTCCTGCGCCTGGTGCAACGATACTGCCCCGAAGCCCGCTGCACTGTCGTGATCGGCAACATGGGCTATTACCAGGAGACAGGCGATTACCTGCGGGAACGGTTTCCCGGCTATGACATCGCACCCCAACCGTACCAAGGCGGAAACCCGCTGAACCCAGAATTCGAGGTTGCGTTCGACCGCGCCGATGTCGTAGTGGTCGGCTCCGGCATGACCATGTCCTACGCCTACTACGGCCGCGAGTGGGAACGATATATGGGGCGAATTGTCTACCTCTCGATGGCCCGCAACGCCGGCAAGCCGTATGGGGTGTACGGACACTCCTTCGACAAGATGGACCCGCCGGCCGAGGTGATCATTGGGGGTCTCCTGACGGCGGGAAATTTTGTATATACGCGAGACAGCGAGTCGCTGAAGCTGATCCGATCCAAGGGGGTTCGCTGCCCGGAGATGGCGTTCGGTCCGGACTCCGCGTTCGGCTTCGACCTCCGGGACCGCGAGCGAGCGGCGGCGCTGATGCGGCGCTACGGCCTGGAGCCCGGGAAGTTCCTCGTCTTCATCCCCCGCCTGGATCTCAAGCGATTCGACCAGGGCGAGGCGCGCAGCGCGCGGCAGGCGGAAATACAGCGCGAGATGATCATCGAATGGGTTCGTTCGGCTGGGGAGCCGGTCATCATGGTCGCCGAGGTGGAGGGCCAGATCGAGCCGGCGCGCAAGGAAATATTCGACCGGCTGCCGGCGGACGTCAAGAAGTTCGTGCGCTTCAAGCCGGACTTCTGGTGGCCGGACGAAGCCGCGTCGCTCTATCTGGAGGCCCGCGCCCTTGTCAGCCTCGAGATGCACTCCGTGATCATGGCGCTGGTGGCCGGCACGCCTTCGCTCCATCCCTACTTCACCGAGGCCGGGCTGAAGCAGTACATGATGCGGGACATCGGGCTCGAAGAGTGGATGAGCGACATCGACGATGATGGTTCGGCGAAAGTAAATGCGGTTCTCGCTGATGTGTTTCGGGACACTGAAAAAGCCCGCGCCAAGGTCCGCGAGGCGATGGCATTTGTGGAGAGGCGGCAACGCGAGACAATGGAGGTGGTGCGGCAGTCCGCTTTGAGCGGGATGCGCGGATAGAGTCACCCTGATGAAGGAATCGATCCTGAAACCCCGGCAGGAAGCCTGGCTGACCGAAGTCGCGGAGCGCCTGGGCGAGTTGCGGGCGGCGCTTGCCCGCTGCCCTGCTGACGAATCGGACGAATCAACGATTGAAGATGCCATCGGACGGCTGCGCGAGTTGTTTCTGATTGTGATCGTCGGCGAGTTTAATGCGGGCAAGAGCGCCTTCATCAATGCGCTTCTGGGTGATGTCCTTCTGGAGGAAGGCGTCGTCCCGACCACCACGCGCATCCAGATTCTCAAACATGGCGAGACTCGCGACCGGCATGTCGTCGACGAATACACCCAGGTGGTGACCGCCCCGGCGGCGCTCCTGCTGCAACTCAACGTGGTCGACACCCCGGGAACGAACGCAATTGATCGAGGCCATGAGGCGCTGACGCAGGAGTTTATCCCGCGAGCCGACCTGGTGCTGTTCGTCACATCGGCGGATCGGCCGTTCACCGAAAGCGAGCGCGCTTTTCTACAGAAGATTCGCGAGTGGGGCAAGAAGATTGTCTTTGTCGTGAATAAGATTGACATCCTGGAACACGAGGAGGAGCGGGACCGGGTGGCCGCCTACGTCCGCGAGAACGCCGAGAACCTGCTCGGTCATCTTCCTGATGTCTTCGCGGTTTCTGCCCGGGCGATTGTACGCTCGCGGAACGCGGGAGCCGCCGTGGATGGCTCGGCCGGCCAGTTCCTGGAACTGGAAAACTACGTCACGAACACCCTCGACGAGCAAGAACGCGTGCGCCTGAAGCTGCTCAGTCCCCTCGGCGTGGGAGAGCGCCTCGGCGCGAAGTACCTGGCCGCCGTCGATGAGCAGAAGCGCGTTCTGGAAGCGGACCTGACGGCGATTGCCGAAATCGACCGGAGCCTCGAGATGTACGAGGAGGACATGAGCCGGGAATTCAACCTGCGAATGGCGGAGGTGGATAATACCCTGCATGAGCTCGAGGACCGCGGCCGGGAGTTCATCGAGGACGTGGTGCGGCTGCCTCGATTGTTCGATCTGCTCAACAAAGAGCGGCTCAAGGCCGGCTTCGAACGCAAGGTTGTCAACGGCGCACCGGAAGCGATCGAGCGCCGCGTGAATGATCTCATCGACTGGCTGGTATCGAGCGAGTTGCAGCAGTGGGAGACGATTAAGGATCAGGTTGCCCGGCGCCGCAGCGCGCGTTCGGTGGAAGCGGTGGGCGACTTTGCCGTCCAGTTTAACTATGACCGCGGCCGCCTCATGGAGAGCGTCGGCCGCACCGCCCAAAGGACGCTCGAGAACTACGACCGGGAGGGGGAGGCGCGGCGCATGGCGGAGTCGGCGCAGGCGGCCGTGGCCGGCACGGCAATGCTCGAGGTTGGCGCCATCGGCCTCGGCGCAGCCATTGCCGCAGTGGCCTCATCCACCGCCGCGGACGTCACCGGGGTTCTGGTCGCCGGCGTGATGGCGACGCTCGGGTTTCTCGTGATCCCCCAACGCCGGCGCAAGGCAAAACAAGAACTGAAAAACAAGATCGCCGCCTTGCGCGAGCAGCTCAAATCCGCGCTGGGCTCGCAGTTCGACGAGGAACTCCGGCGCAGCCTGAACCGCATGCGCGACAGCATGGCTCCCTATTCGCGTTTCGTCAGGTCGGAAGAGAAAAGCATCACCGCAAAGCGTGACGCGTTGGAAACAGCGATGCGGAAGATCAGGACCCTCAGGAGCGAGATCGAAGAAGCAGGCTGAGACGTATGGCGGCGATTCCCCCCCCCGGCGGCCTCCTTGACACGACTCTCCAAAGCTTCGTAATCTGATAATACTTCTGGGCATTCCAGATTCCACCATGTCAGTGTCTGGGCCAAAACTGGCAGCCGTCGCGCTCCTTTTCGGAGCGTCGTTTACGCTGCGCGCCGAAACGTTCAAGGAAAACGCCGTTCCCTTTCTCGCCGAACACTGCACTTTCTGCCACAACCGGAAGATGTCAATGGCAGGTCTCAATCTGGAGGCCTTTCACAGCGAGGAGAGCGCCCGAGCGGCGGGCGAGACATGGAGCAAGGTGCTCGGCAAGCTGCGTGGCGGCGAGATGCCGCCCGCCGGCCGGCCCCGGCCAAAGCAGCAGGAGTTGGACCGCATCTACGCCTGGCTGGAATCCGAAATCGCCCGCCAGGACAAGGAGAATCGCGACGATCCGGGACGCGTGA
This sequence comes from uncultured Solibacteraceae bacterium, assembly GCA_964468205.1. Classification (GTDB taxonomy): domain Bacteria; phylum Acidobacteriota; class Terriglobia; order Bryobacterales; family Bryobacteraceae; genus CAWELS01. The sequence goes on from CAYXVG010000032.1 coordinate 37,557, forward strand.
CCGCGCGGCGGCTCAACCGGGACGAATACAACAACACCATCCGCGATCTGCTCGGCCTTGACATGCGGCCGGCGGACGACTTCCCCGCCGACGACTCCGGTTACGGATTCGACAACATCGGCGACGTGCTCTCCATCTCGCCGGTGTTGATGGAACGCTATCTGTCGGCCGCCGAAAAAGTGTCCCGGCAGGCGATCGTAATCGACAAACCGCTGCCTGTGGTACAGGATCGCTACCGTCCCGAGCCGGAAGGAACCTACGATGGCCGTGGCATCTGGCCCGCCTCATTCGAGGTCGAGCACAACTTCCCCGCCGGCGCCAAATATGACATCGAAGTCGTGGCCGGCGGGAAGCACGAGGAGGACGCGCTTCCGCTCCGGCTCACGATCTGGTTTGACGGCCAGGTGGCGCGGGAGATCCTCATCCCCGGCGGCGAGGGGCCGCGAAAGTTCGGCGAGCGGGCGGATATTTCCGCGGGCCCGCATACCCTGCGCGCCGAACTCGTTCCGGCTGAGCCTGATACGCCGCTCCCGGAAGCGAACACACGGGCCTTTACGCTGGTGCTCGACAGATTCGAGATTACCGGTCCGTTCGAGCAGAGCCCAGCGCCACTCACCGCCAGCCACAGGCGGATCTTCGTGTGCGGAGAGCGCGGGCAGTATGACCCGGCCTGCACGGAGCGGATCCTCGAGAACCTCGCCCGTCGGGCGTACCGGCGTCCGGTCGCCGTCGAGGAGGTCGATAACCTGCACCGGCTCGCCGTGCTGGCCATGGACAGTGGCGCCTCTTGGGAGGAAGGCATCCAGGTGGCCCTGCAAGCCGTTCTGGTGTCACCCCATTTCCTCTTCCGCATCGAGCGCGACCCGGCTCCGGAGGATCCCAAGGCCGTCCACCTCATCAGCGATTACGAGCTCGCCTCCCGGCTGTCGTACTTTCTCTGGAGCAGCATGCCCGATGAAGAGCTGTTCCGGCTTGCCTCGCTGAATCTGCTCCACGAGCCCGAGATCCTCGAGACGCAGGTGCGCCGCATGCTGGACGACCCCCGCGCCGATTCGCTCGTGAACAACTTCGCCGGCCAGTGGCTGCAATTGCGAAACCTGGAACAGGTGAACCCGGACCCCGAGACCTTTCCG
>CAYXVG010000032.1:38699-80024 GCA_964468205.1 uncultured Solibacteraceae bacterium
GATTCAAACGCGCATCAAGGGCATGCTCGAGGATCCGGAGTTCGACGAAGCGCTCCGTCAGGCGATGCGCCGCGAAACCGAGCTGTTCTTCGCGAACCTGATGCGGGAAGACCGCAGCCTGCTTGAGCTGATCGATGGCAAGTATACGTACCTCAACGAACGGCTGGCCAAACACTACCGCATCGAAGGTGTCGAGGGTTCGCATTTCCGCCGCGTCGCTCTAAACGGCGAGCAGCGCAGCGGCGTCCTGACACAGGCGAGCATTCTTACCGTCTCGTCCTATCCGACCCGCACTTCTCCGGTGTTGCGCGGTTTGTGGGTGCTGGAGAATTTCCTGGGCGCCCCGCCGCCTCCGCCTCCCCCGGACGTCCCGGCCTTTGACGATTCCGCGGTGGGCATCACCGGGACGCTGCGCGAGCAGTTCGAGCAGCACCGCGCCAATCCGGCCTGCTCGGTATGCCACAACCGGATCGATCCGCTCGGTTTCGGCCTCGAAAACTACAACGCCATCGGCGGCTGGCGCACCCATGACGGTAAGTTCCCGATCGACACCGCCGGAACGCTGCCCGGCGGGCGCCAGTTTGACACGCCGAAGGAGCTTAAGGAAATCCTCAAGGACAACGCGGAGGCCTTCACCGAGTGCGTCACGGAAAAGATGCTGACGTTCGCCCTCGGCCGCGGCCTGGAGCAGTATGACAAGCAGCATCTGAAATCGATCAGCCACGAAGTTGCGCGAGACGGCCACCGTTTCTCGCGCCTGGTGATCGAAATCGCCCGCAGCAAGCCATTTCTCATGCGACGCGGCGAGCCGGTCGAAACATCCAAAGGAGAAGTACCATGAAGCAGCTTCCCCGCCGACGATTTCTCCGGGGCCTCGGCGCCTCGGTGTCCCTTCCGTATTTGAGCGCCATGGCGCCTGCGTTTGCCAAGAAGAGCGGTGCGGATAACCCCGCGCGGCTCGTCTTTGTGTACGTGCCGAACGGCGTGATTATGGAGAACTGGACTCCGGCCGCCGAAGGCCCGAACTTCGATTTGCCTCCCACTCTGCAGCCCCTCGCCGCGCACCGCGAGCGCCTGCTCATGCTATCCGGCCTCACCCAGAACAACGGCCGCGCGCTCGGCGACGGCCCCGGCGACCACGCCCGCGCCGCCGCCTCGTATCTTACCGGCGTCCACCCGCGCAAGACCGCCGGCGCGGACATTAAGAACGGAATCTCGGCGGACCAGGTGGCCGCCCTGGCAGTGGGACACCGTACGCGGCTCGCTTCCATCGAACTTGGCTGCGAGGAAGGCCGCAGGGCGGGGAACTGCGATTCCGGCTATGCCTGCGCCTACTCGAACAACATCTCGTGGCGCAGCGAAACCACTCCCATGCCGCCCGAGGTGAATCCGCGCCTCGCCTTCGAGCGCCTCTTCGGGGCGGACGCCGGCGAGTCGCCCGAAGTGCGGGCCCGCCGCCGCCTCTACCGCGAGAGCATCCTGGACCTCGTGCAGGAGGATACGCGCCAGTTGCAGTCCGAGCTTGGCCCCACTGACCGCCGCAAACTCGAAGAGTATCTCACCGCCGTGCGCGACATCGAGAAGCGGATCGAAGCCGCCGAAGCGAATCCGGACCGCGTGGACCCGGAAATGGAGAAGCCCGCCGGAGTGCCGATCGACTACGATGAGCACGCGAAACTGATGTTCGACATCCTCGCCGTTGCGCTCGAGGCCGACATCACTCGCATCGCCACCCTGATGCTGGCCCGCGAGGGATCGAATCTCAGCTACCGCCAGATCAACGTATCCGAGGCCCATCACGGGCTCACGCACCACCGCGGAAACGAAGAGAACATTCAAAAGATCGGCGATATCAACCGCCACCACATGACGCTCTTCGCCCGGTTCATCGACCGCCTCGCCAACGCCCCCGATGGCGATTTCACGGTGCTCGACCGCTCGATGATTGTCTACGGATCCGGCATCAGCGACGGAAACCGTCACACCCATCACGACCTGCCCATTCTGATCGCGGGCAAGGGAAATGGTTTCCTCAAGACGAACCGCCACGTAGTCTATCCCCACGAAACTCCGCTGAACAACATGTTCGTCTCCCTGCTCGACCGGATGGATGTGCATCCCGAATCGCTGGGCGACAGCACCGGAAGGTTGGAAGGACTTTCGGAGCTGTCATAGTCGCGTGGAGATCCATTCCCCGGTCCCCGTCGACGGGTATCTCCGGACCAGCTACTCTCCCGAAGGCGAGTACGTAGACGGCGAGCTCCGGGAGCGGCGCCGCCCCTCTCAGTGCGTCAGCGCGTAGATCACGTAGTTGACGCCCAGCCGGTAGGCGAGAGAAGCGTACTTCTCCGGATACTGCGGATGGTCGGCCCACTCCCAGGCATCGCCCAGATCCATGTTGAAGCAGATCGCCACCTGCACCCGGCCCTCCTCATCCAACACCGCGCGCCAGTGAGGTACCGCGCCGCCCCGCTCAACGCCACCGCTGTGGACCACGTTGAATCCGGGAACGCGGTGGCGCTCCGTCAGATCGTAGACGGTGTGAAAGATCGGATCATCATCGGCCAGATCCACCACCCGCGCCTGGGGGAAGATGCGGTTCAGAACCATCATGAAGCTGGTCCACTCCCACTCCGCGTGGAAGTCGTCCACCATGAGGAATCCGCCGCGCTCGAGATACTTGCGGAGACGCTCGGCCTGCGAGTCTTCAATCACCCAATCTCCGACAGCCACCGCATAGAGCATCGGCCAATCGAATATTTCGTCGCTGTCGATGTCGACGATCTGCTCGACGGATCGTGCGTCCACCCGCGTCAGCCGGCGCAGGCCTTGAATGAACTGGCGGTCCGAACGATTGGCGTCGATGGCCCAGCGGGCGTAGCCGCCCCAGTTGCGGCGATCCGAGCGAAATCGCAGGCGCGCGAACGCAAAGTCAGCTTCCTCCCACGCATCCGGCGGGTCCTCCACCGGATTCTGCATCTCGTGTTCGTAAGCCGCCCAGCGCCGCCCTTCGTTCACCGATTGGGCTCCGGCCCAGGTGACGAGCAAAGCGGTCCCAGCCAGGAGGGCGGCTCCCAGAAGCCTCCGCCCCGTCATTGCTTCCATACTATAGGAGACGCTGCTGCGGCGTACAGCGCGCCAGAAACCTTCGCCGGCCGCTGTATGATGGGAATGCCCAAACCGAGGACCCGCCGCTGATGGTAGGCAAAACCGGATTGCTCAAATGGCTCCTGCGAGTCGTCGGCAGCGCTTCACTGCTCGCCGTATTCGCGGTCGCCATGCCCTATGAGTGGATGAATGCCATCCACCGGACGCTCGGGATGGGAGAACTCCCGAACGCTCCCGTCGTGGGGTACCTCGCCCGCTCTACCTCGGCTTTCTACGCCATGCACGGGGCGCTGTTCTGGTTTCTATCGTTTGACGTGCAGCGCCACCGCTCCGTGCTGCTCTTCCTTGGCTGGGCGCTCGCCGCCCTTGGCGTCACTCTGCTCGCCGTCGATGTCTTCGAGGGGCTCCCGCTCTACTGGACGGCAGTCGAAGGGCCGATCGACACCCTCTTCGGGCTCCTGATTCTCTACCTCGCCCCTACTCGAGAACCGCGGCCGCCTGCTCCGCGGTCGTGACGCCCGGCGGAAGTTCCATGATCTTGATATTGCGGAAGTGAATCTCGGCGCCCTCCGATTCGAGACAAATGTAACCCTTCTTCTGCGACGCCTTGCTGATGCCGTTCACGAACTTGCCGTTCACGGCGAGCTTCACCGTCCCATCCACCGCAACCACGTCATACGTGTTCCATTCCCCCCGGCCTTTGCAGCGGTTCTCAATCGACTTGCTGCGCGTGCCCCGGGGGTTATCGGGGGCCGCCTCCACGCCCCCAACCGGAAACACCTCCCCGTGAACATAGGCAATCGGCGGGGTCTTGCCGTCGCGGGTGTTCAGCTTCACCCAGTCGAGTTCCAGCATCTGAACTTCGATTCCATTGGGCAGGCGGTTCCGCTCCGCCGGCACGGCGTTGCTCCACAGGAACACGCCCGAGTTCCCCCCGGCCTCCATGTGCTTCCACTCGATGTGGAGGACGAAATTCTCGTACTGCCGGTCAGTCCGCATCACGCCGATCGGTTGCCCGGAGCAAACAAGCACCCCATCGCGGACGGACCAGGTATCCGGCGCGGTGTTGACGTTCACCCAGCCTTCGAGATTCTTGCCGTTGAAAAGATCGCGGTATGCGGGGACTCCATCCCCGTTGAGCTGCGCGACTCCGGTGGTGATGAGCAGTGTTGCGGCGAAAGCAATGGCGACTAGCTTCATGATTCAATCTCCCTATCGGCCGGCTGGCAGTCTCAGCATACTAACAAGCGGGCGGTGAGAGCCACTGGCGGCGAAACCGCCGGCAACCCCCCGCCGGGTATCAGCGGGTCTCCAGCGCGCGGCGGGTTTCATCGGCCAGGCCGAGAAGACCTAGCAAGGCGGGATAGACCCGCTCCACCTGCTGGTCCGGCTGGCCGGGATCGATGAAATCGTGCGGCAGCCCGGCGGCTTCCGAAAAGTGATGGGTGGAGATATTCGGATGCCCAAGCGTGCGCCACTGGTCCACCAGCCACTCCACCGCCGCATTGCGAACCGCCCGGTCGGCTCCGTTCGTCACCGCCAGCACCTCTCGCGCGCGTGGCGGGAGACGCTCTGATTCGTGCTCCACATCGCGTGCAATGCGCCTCATGTGCCACAGCGTTCGGGTAGGAAAGCGCGGGTACGCGTGGTCGGGTTTGCTCGCGGCGCGAAGTTGCGAATTCCACCACAGGAAGACGCCTGGGATGGCTCCCGCTAGCCACACTACCGGCCCCTCAAGCGGCGCCGGGATTGCATGGAACGAAAAAGAAGGAGCAACCAGCGCCACCCGGTGAATATCGTCGCGCTCAAGCGACGCCCACGCCGCGAGTAAACCGCCCAACGATAGTCCCATCACTGTCACCTGCCCGCCAAGCCCCTGCGCGATATCGACAGCGGTATCGGTCGCCACCAGCAACTCCTCGGCGGTGAGATCGGCGATGCTCCCGCTTAGCCGGTCGGCGTATCCGTGCCGCGGCAGCCGCGGAATCAGCACATTGGTCCCCCGCCCGTGCAGCAGTCTCCCAAAGGCCCTCCACTGCTGCGGGCAGTTAGTGAAACCGTGCAGCAAGACAAACGCCGTTTCGGTCTTCGCGCCGTGATGCAGCAGCGTTGTCCCGCACCGGGGATTGATGTGCGCTCCGTCCAGCGATTGCAGCGACTCGACGCGGGCCAGCGCATCGTCAAACCCCAAGGCCGGATCCGGACGCGAATCGAAATCCCACGTCTGCGACCGCACCGACTCCAGCCCCGCCAGCCCCGCCATGCGCCCGCGCGGAAACCGGATCTGTTCCGCCCGGCGGATGATCTCCTCGATGTGGTCGGCGGTGATATCGAGGTAGGACTTCCCGCTGGGCAACAGCTCCGCGTCATCCATATACGCGCCGGGTCCGTGATGCTTCATGGGACCGATGCGAATATTCGTGATCCTTCCGGCCCGCCGCGCGCGGTTCCAGGCGGAATAGCCGAGCAATGGCCACTTCCCCGGAAAGACCAGGTTGTCCAGACCCTGCACCCAGTCTCGTCCTCCGTACAAGTGATAGAGGTGGGCCAGATCGAGCACGGCCGGATCGTCACACATCACGCCCCCAATGGATACGATCTGAATCGGCGCCCGCAGCATCACACGCAGGAAGATGGATGCCGAAAGGCAGATCTGCGCCCCTCCGCTGTAGCCGATCAGCGTAACCGGAGCCCCTTCACCAGGCCGGTAGCCCAACCGCTGCAGGGAAGCGCATATTCGCCGCGCTGCTCCCAAACCGTAGAGCGGGCCATAGCGCCGGTCCGACGAAACGAGCATCTGTGTGAAATTGCGTACGTTGATCAGTGACGCGAACACGTTGTCACCGAGAGCCCGCTGCTGAATCAGCCGCCGCCACAGCCAGGCGAGCGGGCGCTGCCCCGTCAGAGCTTGACGCACCACCGAATAGGGAAATACGTCATCCACGATCACCGCCCGCGGCAGGCGTGCGCGCAGCCTTTCGAGCAGCGTTTTCTCCTCCGGGAACAGGAAATTGCCGGCCACGTCCCCGGTGCCGGAAAGATACACCGCGAAAAACTTCGCCGTCTCCCGCGAGCCGCCGCCGGTCGGCTTCGCTCCGCTTCCAATGTTAGGTTCCGGCAGTTCCTCGACCGCGGCGCTGAGTTGCCGCCTGATCCGCCCTCCATACCAACCGGACCACCAGAGCAGCGTTTCGAGCGGCGCAAGCGCCAGCAAAAGCAACACGAGGAGACCGCCAAGGATCAGAAGTTGCTCGAATACGGGGAGTCCGCCAGGCATAATAGCTTCACACCCGGTCCATGCTCCGCAGCAGGGCCTCGCGCAAGGTCCTCACCGACAGGTTCTCCCGCTTGCCGTGGAGCAGGATTTCGATGGCGTCATTTGTCCACTGTATCGGCCGGCCGGCCACGCGGTAGAGAATCTCCACCAACAGCCATCCCAGCAACGCGGCGGTCAATATCTGCCAGAACGGCAACTCCACCACCACGGCCAGCGACAGAGTGACAGCCAGCAAAGTCCAGATGTGAAGCAGTCTGCGAATGACGAGCCCCAGCCAAGGAATGAGACCGAGAAACCCGAAAACCAGCGGCGCGTGTCCCAAACTGACGGCGATGAACAGCTCCATGAATCGCCGCTCCAGCCCAAACAGCAGCCACGCCGCGGCGTCGAAAACGCCTGTCCACAGGAAGACGGAACCCACCAGCAGCACAGCCGTCATCAGAATGCTCACCGCGAACCGGAGCGGCGGCACGGCATGCAGAAAGAGAATAACCGACTGCCCCGCCGCCCGCGAAAGCGCGGCCAGCACGAGAACCGTGAAGGCCAACCGCCCTTCGAGCGAGGATGCGTGAACCTCCCGGAACGCCCGGGCATTCAACTCGAAACCCGCGCTGGCCAGCCAGCCAATGGCTTCGAGAAACTCGGAGTTCCCCGCGGTTTGCATCTGGAGCTTCCTTCTGCGATACCTGCGCGTTCGGGAGCCCCTATCGGCCCGCCGCCATCACGGAGGCCACGCCTTCGCTCTTCTTCAACTCCACCGCGAACTCCTTGCCGTCCACCGTGACCCTGTAGTTGCCATAAAACGCGCGCAGCGCCGCCCAACCCTCGGAATTCGCGGTTCCGCTCCAGCGCGTCCGCCATTCGTCGAGCACCAGGCCGCGATACGCTTCCGCCGCGGGCGTTGGCGTCCAGTCACGCTTGTATAGCGACGATTGCGGAATCCAATTCGCTCCCTCCCAGAACCCCCACATCAGGATCCCTTCCACCGCCGGGTGAGCGAAGCAGATCCGGAAGTACTGCTCGAGCAGCTTCGCCTTCTCGCGCTCTTGCTCAGCCGAAAGCTCGGCCTTCCGGTCCTCCCGGTAAAAGCGCGACCGCTGGCCGGGCATGTTGAACTCCGTCACCCGAATGGGCAGATCGAACTGCGCCAGCTCATCGAGCGCATTCTGCAAGGCCTCGGGGTCGAAGGTCTCCCCATGCAGATGCCCCTGAACGCCGATCCCCGCGATCGGCGCGCCCATGTCCAGCAGTCCGCGTACGTGCGCCACGTAGTCGTCCAGCCGCCGCCCGGTGAGAATATCGTAGTCGTTCAGATACAACTTCGCTTCCGGATCCCCGTCCTTCACCCAAAGTGCCATCTGCCGGGTGAACTCCGGCCCGAAGCGCTCTTCATAGAAGTTGGCGTGAATCATCTCGTTGTTGAGGTCGTACTCGGCGAAACGGTCGCGGTAGCGCGCCGCAATCCCCCGCGCCCTCTGCCTCACCACCAGCCGCAGCTCATCGTCGTCGAGCTCCTTGACCCAATCTTGAACGAACTTCGGCACGCCCCAAAAAATGCAATGCCCGCGAACCGGGATCTCTTCGGCATCCGCCCAGGCCAGCATTTGATCCACAATCGAATAGTTGACATGCCCCCTCTCCCGTTCCATATCGTGCCACTTGAACGCGGATTCAATTACCCCGGCATTGAAGTGGCTCGTGAACACCTCCTTGTATTTGGCAATGTCCTCCGGGCTGGCCTGGCCGTTGAAGATTCTGGTCGCCAGCGTCGCTCCAAACCAGAATTCATGCCGCAGTTGCTCCACCGCCACCCGCGCTCCCGGCTCGGCGTAAACCACCAGGCTGCCCTTGCGGTGGCGGTCGATGGCGGCGTTGAGATCCCCTTGCGCCACGATCGGAAGCGTCACGCCGAGCAGCATCAAAAACGTAATGAGGAAGTTCTGAAGGTTCATGATGGTTCTACTTTAATCCAGTCCACGCCCGGCCGCCGCCCTGACCTCAGGGAGCCTCAATCCCAAACAGCTCCGCGGTAATGACGCCGGACTTCGACCCGCCGCCGTTCCACAGGTCCCACTTCGGGTCCGCATGCCGCTCGAAGAACTCGTGAAGGCGCCGCCGCAGCCGTTCGCGCACCGCCGCCGCGCCCTCATCGTCAACCAGGTTGTTCCTCTCGCCGGGATCGCGCCGCAAATCGTAAAGCTCGTTCGGCTCCTGGTGGATGCGCTCGATGTACTTCCACCCCGGCGTCCGGACGGCGCGAACGTTCTCGAATTCGTAAAAGGTGACGTCCTCCCACTCGATCTCTTCCCCTCCCAGCACCGCGGAGAAATCGCGCCCGGGCGTCCGCGGCTCATCGGGAATCGCTGCTTCGAGCCCGAGATGGTGCAGCAGCGCCGGCAGGAAATCGTAGTTGCTCACCATGATGTCGGAGCGCCGGCCGGCAGGGATCCGCCCGGGCTGCCGGAAGATCAGCGGAATCCACATCGTCGGGTCGAAGGCGCTGAGCGGCCGCGTGTGGTCGCCCATCCCCCACAGCCCGCTGTGTCCGCCTGCGAGACCCTGATCGGCTGTGAAGATCACCAGCGTCTCGCGGTCCAGCCCATGCTTCCCCAGCGTCGCCATGATCCGCCCCACCCCGTCATCCACTCCGCTTGTCTCCACCGCATACCGCTCCCGCGCGGCCTCCGTGCCGAACAGATTGCGCGTGTTCCGGAGCCACGGATGCATCGTCTCCCGTGGGAATGACAACAAAGGTTTGCCTGCGTAATAATCCGCATGGCGGTTCCGGCCGCGCCTGAGCATGCTCTCGCCGAGGCCGTAAGGCCCGTTGTACGCGAGAAACAGGAAGAACGGCCGGCGCGCGTCCTCCTCAAGAGACTTCTCGATGAACTCGATGCCGCGAGTGGTCCAGTAATCCGTGAAATAAGTCTCTTCGTTGCGGATCTCGCCGTCCTCGATCACCGGCTGATCGTAGAACGCGCGCGTGTGCCCGTGGGGCTTCGTAACCCAGAACGTGAAACCCTCCTGCGGCTCCATGTTCAACCCGAGATGCCACTTCCCGCTCAATCCGCACACATAGCCCGTCTCGGCCAGTATCTCCGGCAAAGTGCGAAACTCGGCGATCGTCGAGTACGCCTCGGGACCCGTCTGCGCCCCGCCGGCCGCGAGATACCGGTGTACCCCGTGCTGCGAAGGCAGTAACCCGGTGAGAAACGTCGCCCGCGTGGGGGAGCAAACGGCGTTCGAACTGTAGACCCGCGTGAAAAGCAGGCCCTCCTCCGCCAGCCGGTCGATGTGCGGGGTGCGTATCTCCTCGTTGCCGTAGCATCCGAGCGTCCACGGCCCGTGGTTGTCCGTCATGATGAGGACGATGTTCGGAAGCGGCGCCGCTATCGCGAGTGCCGCTGCAAGCAAATGGCAGGCTAGTAGTCTCATCTCTCCGCCGCTATTGTATCCCCGTCAGTGCTCCCGGAGGCGGGAGCAGTTCCGGCACGGCGCCGGCAATCCCGTCGCTCCCGTGCGCCCGCTCTTCAGCCGTTCCACGAATACGGCCCGGAACTCGCGCGCCTTCTCCGACGCCCAGATCTCGGGCAGTGTCTGTTCCCTCACGTTGCCAAAGACCAAGCGCCCCGCCCCGGCTCGGCCGCCAGCGCCGGCTTCATAGCTGACATTGGTGAAGACGCAGGGCGAAACGTCTCCGCGATGAGAGACAAAACACGCCTTCAAAACGTTCTCCGGGCACACCGGCCCGGGCTCGCCGCTCCGGAAGCCCTGGTAGTGGAGCCGGATCCCGTGCTCCGCCGCTTGCCGTTTCGTCCGCTCCAGCGTCTCCTCCGCCAGCGGCCAGAGGTCGGGATGCGAGCCGAGCGATTCCTCCTGCATGTCCGGCGCCTCCATCGGATTGAGATTGCTGATCACAATCTGCCGGGCGCCCCAGCGCTGCGCGAGGCCAACCAGCCCGGGCGCTTCCTCCAGGTTCGAACGCAGTAGCACGAACGACAAGTGGATGTGTGGCACGCCGCTGCACTTCGCCCGCTTCAGGTCCCGCAGCGCCGCCACTCCCTCCTCGATCGCATCAAGCTTGCACCCCTGCCGGAAGCGCCCATGGGTTTCCGCGGTGGCGCCGGCCAGGCTGACCGACACGATATTCACGCCGTAAACGATCGAGTTTTCCCGGGCAACTCCGTCCAGCAGTGTGCCGTTCGTCGTGAATCCCGCCGCCGCGCCGGACGCCCTGGTGCGCCGCACCATCCGCCAGAACTCCGGATGGAGCAGCGGCTCGCCCCATCCCTGCAGGTACACCAGATTCGTGTCGGGGAAGGCCGGCGCGAGCCGCTCGAACGTCTGCCATTCCAGCAGCCCGTCTCGCCAGCGGTCGCTGTGAACATGCCGCGGGCAGTACACGCAGGAGCTGTTGCACTGCGTCGACACCTCAAGCTGAATCCAGTCGAGATCGAGGGCCGGCCTTGCTTTGCGAAACAGCGATCCCAGCATTCTGGTGTCTCCAGTGTATCGGAACCGCAAGAGCTTCCGAAGCCGGACGGCTTTTCATTGGGCCTCCGGTCTGCCAGACTAGATCTCACTGGCGGTGTAACGATATGAAGCACACATCCTCCCCTTTCGCCCTTGCCGCGCTCCTGGTCCTGGCCGGTTGTCAGGCCGATGTCGACGTGGAGCCCGAAGCGCCTCCAACGGACACCGTGAACATCGTGGCGCAAGTCTCCTTCACCGAAGGCCCCACGGTGGACGACGCCGGCAACGTCTATTTCACCGAGATGCGCACCAACCGGATCATGAAGTGGTCTCCCGTTGACGGCCTCACCACCTTCCGCGTGATGGAAAAGACGGTCAACGGCCTCAAATTCCATCCAGACGGCCGTCTCCTCGCCGCCGAGATGGGCGGCGGTCGCATCCTCCACATCGACGGCGAGGCCGGTCCCGTAACCGCTCTCGCCGGGAATTCCGAAGCCACCCCCATCGAACGGCCCAACGACCTGACGTTCGACAGCAGCGGCCGCATCTACTTCACCGACTACGGCGGCGCCCGTATCTACCGCATCGACCCGGACGGCTCGGTGACGCGGATCCTAGCCGCCCCCGACGTCGAGGTCCCGAACGGCATCGTCGTCTCGGCCGACGACCGGATCCTCTACTACGTCGAGTCCAACAGCAAGGAAGGAGGCCAGCGCCGGATCATGGCCTACGATCTCGCCACGGATGGCAGCGTCTCAAACGGTCGCGTCTTCCACGACTTCTACCCCGGCCGCAGCGCCGATGGCATCGCCATCGACTCCGCCGGCAACCTCTACGCCGCCGCCGGTCTCAACCGCCCCCGCGGCTCCAGCGAAACCCTCGACACCAAAGCCGGAATCCACGTCTTCTCCCCCGCCGGCGGCCGCATTGCCTTCCACCCCGTCTGGGAGGACACAATAACCAACTGCGCCTTCGGCGGCGCCGGCCTCAAAACCCTCTACGTCACCGCCGGCAAATTGCTGCTCGAAATCGAAGTCCCCGTACCCGGAACGCCGCGGTAGATCCGCCCTTGGCAGTAGTGTCGTCGCGGCCCATGGCGGTGCTCCCTCAAGTTGCCGCGGTGGGGATTTCGGAAGAGGACTTACGCAGGGCCGGCTCGAGAAGTGCACAATATGAATCCGCCCCATTTCGCATCGCGCCGTACACTGGGAACAGGCATTACGCCGGCGCAGACATTCCATGTTTATCCCGCTGACGGCGTGTGGGCCGTCAAAAAAGGATGGGAAGCGGGCTGTCACGTATGGAACCAAGAGGGAAGCCGTTGAGGTGGCTGTACGAGACGGAAGTATCGCAAGGGCCGCTCAGATCGTGGTGCATCGAGCCCAGTGTATTGGCGGGGAGTTGGGAACTCGCGAATAGCACTCAGCGAATCTGTATCATCCGCCTCAGGGCGCACCGCTACTCTGTTCCTGGGTACTTTGCCGCACCTTCGATCGCGATGGTCTCGGCTTCGATCCGAGATAGGATGACTCTGCCCGCGATCCCGTTGACCCGGATACGCTGGGCTGTAACCCCCTCCAGAGTGGCGTTCTCCAGCGCCAGTTCCGAAATCGGCTCCGCGACGAAGGTATCAAAGCCCAGCCAGATGTCCCCGAACTCACCGCCGTTGATCTGCAGATCGGCGATGGGGCCGTAAAAGGCCACCGGCGCCTGTGCCCGCACTCCATGCAGCCGAATGTTACGATAGCTGTTCAACCCGGCTCGCTCCCGTGGTTCGCTGCGTCCGAAAATCGCGAACTTTCCGCCCACGTCGTGGATCATGACATCGCGAATCTCGACGTCGTGCGAGTGGCTCAGCATGCCGGGATTCCGGTGATTTCGCAGGCCGACCCCGTTCCCAGAGACATTTTCGACCAGGGCGTTTTGAATCAGCACGCCCTGGGCGCCGTCCTCGATCTCGAAAGCGTTTCCGCCCGCATCGCCACGCGGAGCGTCACGGGCCACGACGTCGATGAACCGGATGTCACGCGCCGTGCTACCGGAGACCACATCCGCATCGCCCCCGGCATCGAAGGCGTCCTCGGCATAGTCGGTGATGGTAACGCGGCGCACTTCGCCGTCTACGCATCCGCGGCCGAAGTCGAGCCCCACGTAGGCGCGCGTGATGGTGACGTCGACGATCCGGGCGCCGACGGCGTAGCGGATCTCGATGCCGCGGGCCCGGCCGGTAGCTGTTTGAACATAGTAGTTGGCATCGAGGGTCAGCCCTTCTACGCGGACATTGTGAATCGGATTGTCCTCGGAGCCTTCCACAAGAAGGACGGGGGTGCCTTCCGGGCTCAGACTCCGGCTGGCGAGCTGAATGGTAGCGCCGGCGCCGGACAGTACGATCCCGCCGGAGCGAATTGTGAGCGTCTCGGAGATTAGGTAGGGAGCCTCAGCCGGATCGAGGATCACTCGCCCGCCGCCAGAGGCCGAGGCCGCGTCAATGGCTTGCTGAATCGCCGCGGTTGCGCTGGTGGAGCCGTCGGCCACGGCGCCGAAGTCGGTGGCGCGGAATGTCGGTTGTGGCCAGGTCGGCGGCGCAAGCATCCCCGCGGCGAGAGCGGCGAGGACGATGCTGGCCCGGTAAAATCGCAAGGCTGAATGCTGACGCCCGCCGCCGCGGTCGTGACCGCGGGCGCCTCTCCTCCTCAACTAGAACGTGAAGCGAGTGTAGATCTGGATGCCACGCGGCCTTCCACCGCTGGTGATCCGCCCGAAGTTCCCGCTGTCGATGTCGGTTATCGGGTTGTTGTAGGTGCGGTGGTTGAGGGCGTTCAACAGGTCCGCACGGATTTGCAGCTTCATCGCTTCCCCGAAGCGGATGTTCTTTGCGAAAGACAAGTCCGCGTTCCAGGAACTCGGACCTCGGATCGCGCCCCGCCCGAGGGTACCGGGTCGAATGGCGGCTCCGGAAGCGTCGCTGATCGGAACCTGTGAGAATGCGTTGCCGTTCAGGTAGACGAGGCCGGGCGTGATACCGATCACGGGATCTGATCCCGCCATGTAGTCCGGACGCGTGCCGACGGCGGAGTCTCCCTGAATCACCGTGAGTGGGAGTCCGCTGCGATACTTGAAGACCGCGGAGACCTGCCAGCCGCCGACGATCCAGCGCATCGCGGGTCCGCGATTTCGGAACGTCGGTACTTCATAGACGGTGTCCCATTTGAAGTCATGCTTGACATCGAGGTCCGCCGGGCCATGGTTGTTTCCCAGTTCGTTGAAGCCCTGAAGCTCGCCATTGTCGAGTTCGCCGGATCCCACATCGCCTTTGCCGTAGCTGAGGGCCTTGCCCCAGGTGTAGTAGACATTGAATCCGTAGCGCTCCCCGAAACGTTTCCGGAGCGCCGACTGCCACGAATAGTAAGTGGTGCTATCGGCGTTGTGAACGAATCGTGCCGTGCCGGTATTCGGGTTCGGCAGTTCGCCAGTGATGCGGTCGGGCTCATTGTAGAGCTGGCTGAGGATGAAGCGGACACCACGCGTGCCGACGAAGCCGGTCTCGATCATGAGCTCACGCATCAGTTCGCGCTCCACGATCAGCGAAAAGTTCTGGCTATACGGCGGTCTGATGTTCGGGCTGATCACGTTGAACGCGGGAGTGCCGGCGGGGCCGGTGACCAGGTCGATTGCTTGTTCGTTGAACTGTACTTCGTCGAAGCCGACACCGAGCGCCGCTGACTGGGATTTCGAGAACTGAACGCGGAATGGGAAGTCCGGAGCCACCATCACGATGTTGGAGCGTGAAATAGAACCTACGAGCGGCGCGAACATAATCCCGTAGCCGCCACGTACCACCCAGCGGTCAGTGGGACGGTAGGCAAAGCCGAATCGGGGCGCAAGATTGAACGCCGACGCCTCGTATGGCTCGTCGATTGGGCGGAAAGGCCCCAAGACGAACCCTGGGCCGAACCCGTCCGGATTGAAGTGGTGTGGCGGGCCGCCGTCCTCGCCCTCCGCCTCCGGCGAACCGAAGTAGTCCCAACGCAAGCCGAGATTCAACGTCAGCCGGTTGCTTACTCTCCAGTCGTCCTGCAAGAAGAGGCCGAACTGAGGAACCGTCGCGCGAAACTTTGGTGTTCCGAAGGTGAAGCGCACGCGATTCGGAGCGTTCGCGATGAGGTCATCGGCGTTGCTGAACTCAAAGCGGGGGTTTTCGACGTTGACCCGGCCATACTGCTGCCAGAACAGCATGCCGCCGAACTTGAGGGCATGTCCACCGAGCAGCACCGAGGCCTTCTGATCGAAGCTGTACTGTGGAGCGTTGCCAATCTGGCGGAGCTCGCCGTCTTGTCTGAATCCCAGGGCGCGAATGCCCGGATAGCGACGTCCGCCAAAGAAGTCCTCTTCCTTGGACTCTTCCTGAAAGTTGAAGTAGCCGTCGAGGCGTTCTTGGTCGGGACGGTTGTAGCCGAAGCGCGTCTCGGAGTTCCAAACAGCGCTCTGGGCGGTCAGACTGACGTTCACGCGATATCCCTTACCAGTGAAGGTCCGTGGGTTGATCGCAGAGGCGCGGGGCTGCAACAACTCCGGATTCGAGTAGTTGAAACTGCCGGTCAACTTGATCTTCTGAGTCAGCCACGCGTCAGACTTGAAGTTGAGGTTCTCATCGTCCGTGGACTGGTCTCCCGGCGCCGTGTACAAGCCGGTCATCGCGCCCGGGTCGGTGGACTCGGTGGGGAGCGGAAACTGGTCGAGCACCAGCCGCAAGCTGGGGAGATTCGACGGGATCATGTCCCGCAGAGCTTGCGTCGGCACCGTCTCCGACACTGTTGCGGCCACGTCGGAGCGGACCCACTCGGCCGCCGCGAAGAAGAATGCCCGGTTCCTTCGAATCGGACCGCCGACCGAGCCGCCGAACTGATGGTAGTTGAAATCGCCCTTTTCGGCGAGAAATGGGTCACGGGCATTGAGCGCTTCGTCCTGCATCAGATAGAACCCGCTGCCATGAAACTGGTTCGTGCCGGACTTTGTCACAACGTTCAGGTTGCCGCTCAACTGCCGTCCGTTCTCGGCGCCGAGTACTCCCTTGGAGACCTGCACCTCTTCGATCGCTTCCATACTGATGAGGTTGATCGTGTTAAATCCACCGGAGAAATTCGTAGATGGTTCCACGAAGCTGGCCGTGGCGTCCGTGCCATCCTGCGTGATGGAGAAGCTCGCGGCGCCGAGGCCGTTCATGACGAATCGGCCGCCGCCGGCATTCTGGATGCCTTGTCCGAGATCGACAAGGTTCGACAGGTCGCGCCGGTTGACTGGCAACTCGAGCAGAAAATCGCCTTGCTGGCTCTCGCGCTGACCGGCTGAGGCGACGTTGAGCAACGGATACTCGGCCACTACCGTAACGGTTTCGCTCTGATCGCCAAGCTCAAGTGAGATGCGCTTGTCCGCCACCTGGCCTGCCTGATCCAGCCGAATTCCGGACTGGCGAGCCGTCTTGAAGCTTGGCGCCTGCGCTTCTAGCGTGTATACGCCAAGCTCCAGAAACTCGAAGCGAAAACGTCCCATCGGGCCGGTGATGAACTCCCGCTGCTTGCCGGTTTCCTCATTGTTCAGCCGCAAAACCGCGTTCCCAATCGTCGCGTCGCTGGGGTCCGTGACGGAACCCGTTATGATGCCGGTTGTCACTTGGGCGGAAAGGCCGGTGACCGCTATGACAGCGACGAGAATTGCGGCGAGCAAAAACGCAAACAGCTTCCTCACGAGATGTGAAGACAAACGACTCATGATAGAGGCTCCTATTCTGGACAAGGAGGTGGCGCAGAAACCTCAGTGGTGTACTGGCCCCTTTGCAGAAAGCTTACGTGACGTGCATTTCGAACAGTTGACATCTGGATCAATAGTGCGTGAAGGCTGCCGGCCCGCACGGTCCCGAGCCGCTACTCAGCGCCCGTCGGCGCCGGATGGTCCCCTACCGTCGCCAGAGTCAATTACGCGGGCATCGGCGCGCTCGAAACGCCCGGCATACCGAGATGGCTCGCCGAACCGAAGGACTCGCGATCAGCCACAATGTCCCCATTGCCGCCACCTAACCTCTTTCTGGTGCATCAGTTTAGCTTACGAATTAACCAAATAGGGTCTGATAGGTCGCGTAGCATCCCCTATCTCCCCTCGGCGTTCCACAACTGATTCAGGACTCCTGATCTCGGGGATTCAAGTTGAGCCGACTTTGAACAAGAGCTGAAGTTCAGTCTCGGGAAACACGGTTTCAGTAGCGTTAAGCTGATCGCGGAGTTTCTGTAGAGCCCGGTCGCGGTCAGACTGGCTGAGGTGATGGAACCGGACGGTGAGTGTGCTGGTTGTGGAGTCGGGAAACAGATCGACTTCGGTATCGTGGATTTGCCGCGGCAACGCCCGGATATGCTCGCTCCAGGGAAGATTCTCCCGCGGCGGGGAAGCCATGCTGGTTTCGGCCCGATAGCTAGTCATCTTGATTGTGTCCATGAAGTGTTTGCGCTCCGTCCGCAGCCGTGTGAACCGATCATCTTCCGGTAGCTGTTGGACCGTGTTGTGATGGTCGGTTTGCTGGCGCTGCTGCTTGAGCTACTCGATGTGTCGGTTGAGGGCGTCGATC
Source organism: uncultured Solibacteraceae bacterium (assembly GCA_964468205.1). GTDB lineage: Bacteria > Acidobacteriota > Terriglobia > Bryobacterales > Bryobacteraceae > CAWELS01. Next base: position 56,174 of record CAYXVG010000032.1, read on the forward strand.
TCTTGCCCCCAGGTTTGGAACGCGGTCAAGAACTCGCGGGCCGGGAATGCGGCGCCCTGGTCGAAGGACGAACTCAAGAAGATACTCATGTCTGCCCTGTTCGCCTTCCAGAAGCTCCCGCGGAAAATCAGGAGCTTCTTCGAATACCCCGACACACGCTATACACTCGCCTGGGCGGAATAGCACTTACTTACTGGAGGTCCGTATCAACAAAACTGGAGTTGACGTCGGAGGCACGCCACTTTGTCAAACAGATGCAGACAATTCGAAATAAGATGGGCGCATGCGGGCAGTGAGGGATTCCCTGTAGTTGACGTATATCGCGACCTGGATACGCTGAAACGTGTCGCCGTTGTCGTTGAGGCTGACAAGGCCATCGGCGAAATCGTGGAGCTTTTCCGAGCTGCCTGACTTGGGTATACCCCGAAATGCCGAACTCATTTGGTATACAATTCCGCGGGTAAAGATTCATTTTATGCCAGGTGCTTTTTTGACTTCATGCAGACTTGCCGGAAGGGCGCCAGCGAGCGGCTGCTTCTGCGACACGATCACCCTGAGAGGCTCCCTTACATACCCGTCACCGAAATTCCTCACTCGCTCGAGGAAGCTCTTGGTGACCTCGAAGCCACGGGTGATGAGTAGGATACCATTCTTTGTATACAGGTCCTCCGCCAGGATCACGCCGATCCGCAGTGCATGCAAGGGTATCTCCTGAACCTCCTGGCTTGCAGCGGCGGAGCCCTTCAGGCCGATGAATACCTGCAAGGCGGCAGGATCGTACATCCCCTCCCGTCCACGCATCGTGTCCAGGACTGTTTGCGCTTGCATCCCGTGCAACTCCAACTCGTCGTAGTCGACTGCAATCTTGAGCAAGCTTGCAGACACCGCCACGTCGTCATCGCCCCTTGCCGGCTTGCTGCCGGCTGCCGAGGCTCGTCGGGCAGGCTTGGCGTAGCAAGCGAGTATCTCTCTCACGGTCTCCAGACGCGGGATGTTTGCCAGCAGCGCTTCGGTCACTGCCGGCGCCCTGGCGATCATGGCCTGCTCATTCTCGCTCAACTCCTCTCCATAGAAGTGCTTCTGGATAACCGTCTCGGGTACGGTAATGCTGCCGAGCTGCGATAGCATGGCTGCGACTTCGACCTCCCAGCGGTTTACGAGGCCCATCTCAACGGCGAGCTCCTGTACGAGCTTCCGGATCCTGGAGGCGCGCCCAAACGCGAGAGGGCTGGTCATGCCCAGAATCTCGGTGAGCGTCTTGATACTGCCATGCAGTGTCTGCTCGAGAAGCACCCGCTCGGCGGTCACCAGGCGGTACTGCTTGGCAGCGGAATCGAAGGACAGGTGAAGCTGCTTGGGAGGGCATGGCTTGGTCAAGAAGCGGAATATCTGCCCCTCGTTCACCGCGGCGATAGCCGCCTTCATGTCGGATTGGCCTGTGAGCAGCATCCTCACGGTGTCCGGCGCCTGTTGTCGCACCCGAGCCAGGAACGCGGCCCCGTCCATCCTCGGCATGTGCATGTCCGAGAGCACCACGGCGAACGGACCGTTCTCTTCCATCGTCGTGAGTCCCTGCCCTCCGCTGGTCGCCGTGTGGACCTCGTAACCGCGGCGCAGCAGCAACGACAACCCTTCCAGAACCTGAGGCTCGTCATCCACGCACAGGACTTTCGTCCTTGTGTGATTCATCATGATCCCTTTATAACTACAAGTTCCATCTCACGCGTCAGCCCCGGATAGAGTTGCGCCGGCGCGCTCCTTGGCGGTCTCTCTCCATGCACCGATCTTGTCTCCGACACCCAGCTTGTCCAGGTAGAAAGGATTCAAGTCGATGCTCTGCCGTTTGGTACCGGCGATGACCGGATCCAACTGCTCGCAGGCCAGGGCGTCGGCCACATGAACCGCAGCCAGGAGGCCGAACGTCGGCTGATCGACACAGCCCGGCGCATGGTGGTTGGCAACGGCCTCGACAATCGGGTAGGGCAAACCCCATATGCCGAGCAGGTACGCCCCAATCTCCGCGTGCGTCACACCGCACAGTCTCTCTTCCACCGCGTGCATACCCTCCCCTTCTCTCCGCATTGTGTCTACGACACGTTGGACATGGTCGGGCAACTCCCTGGCCAAGAGGAGCTTCCCAATGTCGTGAAGCAAGGCCGCGACGAAGGCATCCTCCTTGTCCTGCTTGTGGGCGAACATGCTCTCCGCAATGCAGGCCGAGAGAAGAGAGTGACTCTGCAGGGCCTCCATGGATAGACCTCCGAGGTTTCCGCGAGCGCCGTCTTTGGTGAAGACCTCCATCGCGAGCACAACATGCTTGATGGCGTTCAAACCGAGGTAGGCAACGGCTTCTTCGATCTTGCTTATCGAGCGGGACCGCCGAAAGAAGGCCGAGTTGACGAGCTGCAACGTCTTGGCACACATGGCCATGTCCTGCTTGAGGATCTGCGCCACGTCGCCGGCCGAGACTCGCTCGTCGGCGAGGGCGCCCACTAGTTGGGAGTATAACTGCGGCAGGGATGGCAACTTCTCGATCCTGCCAACGATCTGCCAGACGACTTCGTCATTGAGCCGCGACTGTAAGGTACAGGCGCGCTCGACCACGTTTTCTATCACTCCGGCCTCGCATGGTTTGGTGAGAAACTGGTGAGCGACCGGCACGGCCCGGAGCGCCGATTCGAGCTCGGCGTGGCCCGATAGCACGATGCGCACCACCTCGGAATGCTTGTCCTTAACCGTTTTGAGCAGGGTTGCGCCATCCATCTTGGGCATGCGCATGTCCGCGACAATCACGTCGAATCGCTCGGTGGCCAGGAGACGAAGCGCCTCTTGTCCGCTCTCGACAAAAGACATCTCCCACTTGGCTCTCTGGCGCCGAAGTCGGTGCTGCAACCCCGCGAGGATCTGGGGCTCATCGTCCACGAACAGAATACGCTTCATCGTGTCCTCCCCATATCGCTATTCTTTCCATCAACCGGAATGCGGATGATGAAGGTGGTGCCCTGTCCCTCCTGGGTCCGGAAGGTTAGCGTGCCACCGTGTTTGTTGGTGACAATGGAGCGGGCAATGGCCAGACCTTGCCCGCTCCCCTTGCCAACCTCCTTGGTGGTGAAGAACGGATCGAAAACGCGATCTCTGACTTTCTCGGGGATGCCGGTGCCCGTATCTTCGATCTCGACGAGCACATGCTCGCCTTCGGCGCGGGTGCGAACCCGTATCTTGCCTCTCCCGCCGGTATCGCCGAGAGCATCGGCGATGGCGTGCGCGGCATTGACCAGGAGATTCAAGAACACCTGGTTGAGCTCGCCAATGTGACACACCACCGGCGGCAGATCACCGAGTTCAGTCTCGACGTCGGCAACGTATTTGCACTCGTTCTTGGCTATGGTCAGCGTGGCCTGAATCGCCTGGTTGAGGTCCGCTGAAACCTTCTCTTTCTGGTCCGGGTGAGCGAAATCCTTCATGGCGCCGACGATGGCCCCGATTCGTTCCAGACCGTCGAAGCACCGCTCGAAAGACCCGGGAATATGCTCTCTGAAATAGTCGATGTCGGCCTTCTCTTCGGCTTCCCGGATCTGCGCAAGAAGCTCCTCGTGGCCGGACTGACGACCGATTGTATCCACCAGTAGCCGGTACTGGCCTATCAATTCCTGCTGGTTGTCGCAGGCTTCTCTGAGGAAGTGGATGCTGTCGCTGACGAACTGGGTGGGCGTGTTGATCTCGTGGGCGATGCCGGCGGCGAGCTGTCCCACGGCCTCGAGCTTTCGAGCATGGGAGAGTTCCGTCTCCAGAGCCTTCTGCTGGGAAACGTCCCGCACTGTGGCCTGCAGGAACACCTGGTCGTCCAACGCCATGCGTGTGAGCAGCACCGTGGCAGAGAAGGTCTGCCCATCTATCCTTCTGTGCATCCAGTCGAAGAGGACCGAGCCTTCACGCATGGCGGTTTCGATCATCTCCTGCGCCTTCTCGGTCGAGGATCGACCGTCGGGCTGCCGTTCGGGCGAGATGTCCCATGCACCGAGGGCGAGAAACTCGTCCGGGCGGTCCACGCCGAAGAGCGTTAGTGCCGCCGCGTTGGCCGAGGTGAACAGCCAAGAAGGTGGCGCGACCGTCACCATGGCGTCTTGTGACTTGTCAAAAAGAAGTCGGTAGCGCTCTTCGCTCTTTTCCAGGGATTCTTCGGCCCGCTTGCGCGAGAGCGCCGAACTAATGAGCTGGGCGAGCAGGCGCAGGGCATTCAGCGTGTGCTCACACAAGGTTCTGGTCTCGACCACGATGCCCAAGCCGAGAAAGCCCACGAGAAAGTCCCCATCCGTGATGGGAACGACAAGGCATGACTTGATGCCCCGGGAGGCAAGTATCTCCCTTTCGGCGGCCGCCTCCGCTGGCATGGACTCGACATCGTCCACGGCTATTGTCTCGCCCGACCGCAGACGTTCCATCCACCAGGGAAAGGCGTCCACGGGCAGGGACTGGAAGCCCTGAATCGCGGGCTGGACACCCGGGGCGCACCACTCGTAGGTGTTGGTCATGAAGGCGCCGTCGGAAATGAACTGGAAGAGACTAGCCCGGCACGCGCCACAGAAGACGCCGATCTCCGCCAGACAGGCATTGATGGATTTGTCGATCGATTTTGACGAAAGGAGCAATCCAGAAGCTCTCCCGAGGAATATTTCCACTGACATCGTGTCGGTACGAGCCTTTTCCATTCGCCTGCGCTCGGTGATGTCGGTGTGCGAGCCAGCCATCCGGTACGGCGTGCCGTCAGGGTTTCGCAGCGCCGCCCCGCGTGCCAGAATCCAACGGAAGTCCCCGTCCTTGTGCCGCATCCGGAACTCCACCGCGTAGTGCGGGACCTCGCCCTTCAGATAGCGAGTTACGTACTTGAGCACCTCCGGCTTGTCCTCCGGACAAAGCAACTGCTCGAACGTGGAGAACACGTTGGGCAGCTCATTGTCCGCATAGCCCAGTTGTTCCTTCCATCGAGGCGACAAATACAGCTCCTGCGTCCGCAGATCCCAATCAAAGATGCCGTCGTTGGAGCCTTCAACGGCCAGACTGAGCTGCTCGCGGGCGCGCCGCAGGTCATCCTCCCTCCGCTTGCGGTCGGTGATGTCGACCTTGAACTCGGCCACAAGCCACTGCCCGGTGTCATCCTGGAAGGGGATGCTGTGGGCCTCGACGACGCGGTTGTTCTCTCGCGGGAGTGTTTGCTCGGTCACGACGACCTGCCTGCTCTCCAACGCCTCGGGGATGCCGCAGCCCGGACAGGGCGCGTCGCTGTCTCTGAAGTAGTCGTGGCACTTGCGGCCGGCGGGGTCCCCATAGACCTTCTGCCACCCCTTGCTCACGAAATGCAGGTTGAAGTCGGCATCGATGATATCGATACGCGTGCGGGTAATCGTCAGAACATGATCCAGTCGTTCGCTCTCTCTCCTCAGCGTCTCCTCAGCCCGCTTGTGCTCGGTGATGTCGCGCCAGACGCAGTGAATCAGTGGCTTGCCCTCATGGATGATGGGCGTGAGTGAGACCTCCACCGGAAAGTCGTCGCCGTTGGCACGCCGGTGTATCCATTCGAACCGGCGGAAGCCCCGTTCGGATGCCAGCCGCATCATCTCCTCGGCCTTTTCGAAGGAGCTTCGCCCGTCGGGCTGCTGGGGCGGTGATAATTCTGACGGGTGCGTCTGGAGGAACTCATGGCGCGTTGCGTAGCCGAGCATCCGGGCGGTGGCCTCGTTGCAGGCGATGAACCTGTTGTCGCCGATCAACAGAATTGCGTCTTCGGAGCGGTACAGCACATCCATGAAACGCTGTTCGCTCTCACGCAATGCCTCCTCGGCCTGCTTGCGCTCAGTGATGTCCTGGGCGATGCCGGCCAAGCCGTAGGGCTGGCCTTTCGGGTCCTTGAGAACCGTGGCTGTAATCCACGTCGGGAAGGTGGTTCCGTCCTTGCGCTTGTGACCCACTTCGCCCGTGTTCGCTCCGCGCTCTATGAGAACCTTCTTGAACGGCATCACGTCGGTAGTGAGCTGCTCTGCGGTGTGAAAAATGCCTAAATGCTGACCGCGCAGTTCGTCCTGCGAGTGGTAGCCGTGCATGGCTTTCCACGAATTGTTGACAAAGCTGAGGTTCCCATCGAGGTCGGCGATGGCGATTCCATCGATCGTCTGCTCGACCACGGCAGAGAACTCGCCAAGGCGCCTTTCGATGGCCTTGCGCTCGGTTATGTCGAGCGCGAGACAGACAATGCCTCTGACTTGCTGTTGGTTGTCACGCATGACAGACGCAGAGAACAGAACGGAAATGCTACCGCCGTCTTTGCGCCGTAGCGTCTTCTCGATATTCCTGACGAACCCCTCCCGGAGCAGTCGACGCAATATCGGATGTTTCAGAGGTAGCGCGTTTAGGCACGAAGTGGCATCGAGCACTTCTTCTTCTTCCCCTTCGAATAGCGACGCCGCAGGTTGGCCGACGATTTCGGCTTCCGAATATCCCGTATGACGACAGGTTGCATTGTTGACCGTCAGGACAGTACCCTCGGGCGACACGACTATCAGCATGTCGGCCATGGACTGGATGATGCTGGTCGCGTATTCGGCAATCGTCGTCTCAGCTCGCTCAATGGGCGCGTCGCTCATGCTATTGGCTCCATGGTGTTCTCAGTTCGCCGGCCGCGGCCTCTTGTGATCGGGTGCGCAGCCGCTCGATGGCCTGAAGCGCCAGGCGTGACGGACGCGCCAGCCCCTTCTCCCAACGGTAGACGCTCGATGTGGTCACCCCGAGCTCGCGGGCCAACCCCTCCTGAGTCAGGCCCAGTGATCCACGCAGCTTGAGCACCTGGGCCGCCGCGTCTTCGTCTGTCATCCTCAACCTCTGTTGAAGCGCCGCACCGTGCGCCGGCTCAACCCTCCGTAATGATGAGAAGTTCGGCACTTCGGGCTTTCTTGACTGCTTGTAGAACGCCTCGCCACATGCATAGTCATACTACTGAGATTATCGGCGCTTCTTTGAGAAACTTAGATCGAAAGTCTTCCTGTAGGAGACAGTTCCACAAATTGACCCCATCTCCGGCCCCGTCATCGGCCGGGGTGCTTCTGGCCCGAAGAGGCTTTGGAACTGGCCGGACTCGGCCGGTCGCGCCATTTGAAGATCGCGGATATTGGCTGCGGCACGGGCGCTTCGACGACCCTTCTCCCCAAGGAACTGGATGCCGAAATCACCGCCGTGGACTTCCTGCCGGAGTTCCTCGACGAGCTTCAAACCAGAGCGAAGGATCATGGGGTCGCGGAGAAGATCACCACGTTGAGTTGTTCCATGGATGCACTGCCTTTTTCTGATGAGGAGTTCGACGTAATTTGGCCTGAGGGAGCGATCTACAACATGGGCTTTGAAAACGGAGTTTCGGCTTGAAGCCGATTCCTAAAACCGGAGGGAAATCTCATTGTTTCCGAAATTACGTGGCTTAGTGCCACGAGTGGCTGATCTGGCAGCCGTTCCAGGTGAAGCCGAGCCGCTCCAACACGCACCGCCTGCTGCGCCATCTGGGTTTGAGCTGCCAGCGCCCTCTACGCCGGGTTTACGAGCAGGACGCGGCGCGGGTGGAACGCTGGAAGCAGGAAGAGTTCCCGCTAATCCGCCAGTTGGCCAAGCAGGCCGGGGCCGAGATCTGCTTCAGCGACGAGTGCGGCGTCTGCAGCGACCACCACAGCGGCGCCACCTGGGGGCCGAAGGGCCGCACGCCGGTCGTGCAGAGCACAGGCGCCCGGTTTCGCTTCAACCTGATCTCGGCGATCAACAGTCTCGGCCAGATGCGGTTCATGTTGACCGAATGGAATGTCAACAACGAGGTGTACGTGGAGTTTCTCCGGCGCCTGCTGGTGGGGGCCAAACAACCGATCTACCTGGTGGTGGACGGCCATTCCGTCCACCGGTCGCGAGCAGTGAAGCGTTTCGTGCTCTCCACCCATGGGCGGCTCCGCTTGTTCTTCCTGCCGCCGTACTCGCCGGAAGTAAACCCGGACGAGCAGGTTTGGAACGCGGTCAAGAACCAGCGGGCCGGGCATCCGGCGCCCCGGTCGAAGGACGAACTCAAAAAGATACTCATGTCTGCCCTGTTCGCCCTCCAGTAGCTCCCGCGGACTCCGGCCCCGCCTGCCATAGTGCCACTTCTAGCCCTTACCTTCGTGATAAACATTCCAACTAAGCCCCCAAACTGGCACTGCCCACCCCCGGCGAAACGATCCATTTCACCCGTGGCTCCGCTCGCCAACTCGCCCGCCTGCATTGCACCCTGAAACCCCGCCTGCGCTGCACCCTGAAACATTGTCCCCTCCGCGGGATCACTTGGATGGGGGGGCTACCATGATCGAACCCGCCACACTGCCCTTTCGTGACCGCACTCACGCCGGCAGGGTGCTGTCGGCCAAACTCAATGCTTACGAGAACCGCCTGGACGTGGTCGTGCTGGCTCTCCCGCGCGGCGGAATTCCCGTCGCCGCCGAAGTCGCGCGCTACCTCCGGGTTCCGCTCGACGTCTTCGTTGTCCGCAAGCTAGGCGTCCCCGGCCATGAGGAATTGGCCATGGGAGCAATCGGCAGCGGCGGCGTTCGCGTCATTAACCACGACGTCGTGCGTCAGCTCGGCGTCACGGACTACGAAATCGAGAGGGAAACACGGAAGGAACAGCAAGAGCTGGTGCGCCACGAAAAAGCCTACCGAGGCCACGCCAAACCCCTCCGCGTGCGGGACCAAAGCACCTAATCTGACCCGCCCGCCACGCACATCCCGGAACACGCAGCCCCTCAGTGCCCTCCGTGCCCCCTCTGCGCCCTCTTCGTCAAAGACCCGTATGCGAAACCGCTTCCAAGGCGTAGGCCGCCATGGCCGGTCACAACAAACGGTGGTCTACTTCCTCCTGTTCCAGGCCGCCTCGAAGACCCTGCTCACCTCCCGGTCATCAAAACTCAGTTCGGCCGCGTGATTTCGATGTGCAGTGGAGAGGTGATTCCGAGGACGTCGTGACGGCGCGAAGTGCGCCAGCAGTATCGGCCCGTTAGCAACCCATATTGCGTCGCGGTACAGACCGGCGAAGGCGTGTCGGCGTCGGTGAACCGCCGCCCTTCCCGGGCCAGACGTTCGATGTTCGGCGTCCGGATGAGCTCCTCGCTGGCGCCGTAGCTGTTCGCGCTGCCGGAGCCGAGGTCATGGGACAGGATGCCGGCGATGTTCGGGCGGCAGTCAGCATCCCGTGCGTTCAAAGTTGTCGCAAACAGAAGCAAGAACACGATCACAGGTCCAACCGGTCATCTCGGTTCACTCATTTCTTGGACTCCTTCGGCTTTTCTTTCGGCAACCTTCTTCCCGCCTCAGGCTGTGCCCCGGTAGCCCGGCCCCAACTGCTAGGTCTCGACCACCCGCTGCCGCAAAGCGTCGAAGATCTTGACCTTGCTTTCGCGATAGGCCTCAACGCCCAACCGGATTGCGGCCTGAACCTGGAACCCAAGAGTGGGGTTTAGTCTGGGCTGCTGGCGCGTCCGGACGCACGCGAGGAAGTTCTCGTTATGCGGGCGATGGAGCGTGCGAATGACAACGGGTTCGAACTCGAAGACCCGGGCGGCCGGCGCCGCTGCGCTCTGGGGAGGCCCTCCGGGAGGCACAACGCTGACCTTGTCCTGCTCGATCACGATGGTTCCCTCGTGCCCATAAATCACGTTGCCGATGTGCTTCATCGGCGTGGCGTTTCCCATGGTGGCGCTGATCGTGATAAAGAAAGCTGGGTATTCGATAACCGTCGCGTACGTGTCAGGGACCTCGCGATCCTTCACCGTGTAGATGCCACCGGAACCCGTCACGCGCGTCGGGAACCCAGTATTGAGGGCATAGACATACGGAGCCACAACGTGATAGAAGAGATCGGTTGCGATGCCACCCGAGTAATCCCAGTACTTGCGCCAGCGAAAATATCTCTTTGCACTGAAAGGTCGATGGGGCGCCGGCCCCAGCCAGCGTTCCCAGTCGATATTCTCCTCGGTTCCCTCGGGGTCGATCCGGTAGTTCCACATCCCCGTGGTGGAATAGCGGCTGTAGGTCGTTTGGGCGAACAGCACCGGTCCGATGGCGCCTTCCTCAATCAGTTCCTTGACCTTGAAGAAGCGCGGATCCGAAACATGCTGGCTCCCAACCTGCAATATCCGGCCGCTTTTCGCCGCGGCGCCCGCCACCTGTTTCGCTTCCTCCACGGTGTGTGTCATCGGCTTCTGCAGATAGACGTCCTTGCCCGCCGCGAGACTGTCCAGCGCCATTTGGGCGTGCCAGTGGTCGGGTGTGGCGATGTAGACGGCGTCGACATCCTTCCTCGCCAGCAGGTCATGGTAGTCGTGGTGAATGTCATTGCCGTCGAGCCGGCCGAGTTCCATCGCCTTGCGTTTGGCGGCGCTGTAAATGTCGCTGGCCGCGACCACCTGAACGCCCTGGCCCTCGTCGCTCATCTCCGTCAGCAGGCGTACGTGCCCGCCGCCCATTCCCTTCGTGCCGATTACGCCGATATTGATCCGGTCGTTCGCGCCAAGCACTCGCGATGCGGACAGTGCCGTCGCGGTCATCTTCAAAACAGTTCGTCGTTTCATAATGTCGTGCTCTTTCTCCCAATCCTTACTTCCAGCCCAAGGCAATCTTGGGTGATCGTCTGAGTTCACGTTGCGGCCCATGCCGTGCTTGGCCAACCAGCCGCTGGGACAAATGCGCGGCTGCCTAACCCGGGCGAGGCGGCCGGGCGGTCTAAAGCTCTGAGTCCAACATACCCGCGCGGAGGCTTGCGTCCCTCCTTCAATGTCCAATGGCCGGGCGGAGCACAACGTCACGGAACTCGGCATCAGTATGATCACCCTGCAAGTAGACCGGCCCCGGACGCTGAACGTCAGACCAGAGCGCGCCGCCGGTGCATCCTCTCAACGGTTGGTTGTCGACGACAGTGACACCATTCAGCACAACCGTGACGTGGCGATCCACCAGTGTTATGTCGAGGTTCTGCCATCGGCCGGCCGGCCGCGCGGCATTTGACGACGGAGCAATGCGGCCGAAAATCGCCCCGGCGCTGCCCGTTCCCGGCTCCCCATCCTGGAGCGGCCCGACTTGTACTTCATAAATCCCGCGCAGATATACTCCGCTGTTGCCCCCGGGCGGCGCCCGGAAGTCGAGCGTCAGATTGAAGTCCTCGAATTCCTTCTCCGTACGTATGTTGCCGTAGCGCACGGGCGGAGTCGCGTGCCGGTCTGGGGTGCGATTCATCAGCACTCGGTCTTCGGCGAACCATCCGTTCTTCGCGGATGGATTGGTGAGTTTCCAACCGGAGAGGTCTTTCCCGTTGAACAGTTTCACTGGTGCGCCCCAGCGGACACGAGAGAGATCCGGAGCGGGCGGCAGAGGCGGCTGGCGCATGCCGGTTGCTTGCGCACGCTGAGGCCCCTCCAGTTTGAGCGTCAGTCTGTCTCCCTCAATACTAGCCACAAACCGGTCGATGGGCTTCTCCCCGCCGGGATTGCGGACGGCTTCGAAATACAGCTTTCCGTCCCGCAACTCCGCGTTCCGCGCCGGCCAGACTCTGCCTCCTCTCCACATGAGGCCGACCGAAAGTTGGCTGCCTTTCTCCTCGACGCCGAGCCAGACGGCCCCGCCGTCCGTGGTCAACGCCCAATCACCCACAAAAGGATTGGCGGCCATCGACGGCAGGGCAAACAGCACAAGCGCAAACAGCACACGCAATAGAACAACCTTCATCTTCTGAGTCCTTTCCGTGGCGCCGGGAGCGCCCTGTGACGCCCGCTCAACGGGGCCTGATCCTGTCGGGCGGTGCGCGCGGGTAACTTCACCGACAGGGTGCGGCTTTTCGGGGCCGATTCACGCGAGTTCATCTCTTCTCAGACTACAAAGCCTTCGCGCTACTACGAGTAGTTCTTGCCGTCGCCCTCCCACTCGGGACGTTCTGGCAGCTTGTCTGTTTGTCTGCGCGTCCGCGGGTCGAACAGCACCGCTCTCCGCTCACGATACGACTCCACACCTAACCCTATTGCCGCCATGATTTGGTATCCCAACTCCGCCGGCAGGTTGGGCGCTTTTCTTGATCGCATGCAATCAAAGAAATTGCTCGCGTGGGCGAAATGACGGGCGCGGCCATCCGCCGCGGGATACTCGTACACCTTCGGCTCCGCGGCCCTCGTTTTGTCGAGCTTCTCCGGCGTGACGACGACAGACGCCCCCTCGAACTTGATTGTTCCCTCGTGACCGTAGATAGCTGCTCCATGATACTTTCCGCCAGCCGCATTAGCCATCGATCCCGACAGGGTGATGTAGAACTCCGGGTACTCGATTTGCGTAGCGTACGTATCGGGCACTTGGCGGTCCTTCTGAACGTAGATGCCACCGCACGCCGTGACACAGACAGGAAGCTGCGGACCCATGGCGAACAACAAAGGGCCAAGCCGGTGATAAAAGAGATCCGTCGCAATCCCGCCCGAGTAGTCCCAATACTTGCGGAACCGGAAGAAACGTTCCGCGCTGAACGGGCGCTTCGGCGCCGAGCCCAGCCACCGGTCCCAGTCGATCGTCTCCGGGGTCCCTTCTGGCTCGATTCTCCAGTTCCACTCGCCATGCATGGAGTTCCGGCTGGAGCTATCCTGCGCCCAGAGCACCTCTCCGATTACACCCTTATCGATCAGCTCTTTCGCTTTGTGCGTGGACGGCGCCGACAGGCCCTGTGATCCCACCTGCAGTATGCGATCGGACTTGGCGGCGGCATCGGCCACTTCGCGTGCTTCCTCCACCGTGTAGGTCATCGGCTTCTGCAGATAGACGTCTTTGCCCGCGGCAAGCGCATCCAGCGCCATCCGGGCGTGCCAGTGATCCGGAGTTGCGATCTCCACCGCGTCCACGTCCGGACGGGCAAGCAGTTCCCGGTAATCGGTGTAGACGTCCCCTTCGTCAAGTCCGGCCAGTTCCCGCGCGCGGTCCCTGCGCTTACTGTAGACATCGCTGATCGCTACCACCTCGATATTGTGCTCCTGGACGCACCTCTCCAGATAGAGCCGCAACCGCGCAGTGCCGATTCCGCCGGTGCCGATGATGCTCATGTTAATCCGGTCGTTCGCTCCCAGTACACGGGAAGCCGACCGCGCTGATACCGTTTGATTGGCAGCTCGGGCCGGGGTGCCCGACACTGCACCAAGGCCGGCTACTGTCGAGGCCCTGAGAAACCCTCGCCGTCCGAGCCATACCTTTGCTTCTGTATCCTTAGTCATCCTTCCAAGCCTCCTTCGTTTCCAGTTGAGCCACGTTCTCTTAGCAATGGCGCGAATTCTATCTGTCCAGGACCTTGATGCGGATGTTCCTGAACGCAGCCGGCGTGCCATGGTCCTGCAGCCCGATGTAACCTCTCCGGGCAAACTCCTTCAAAGGCCGCCGGAACTTATTCGGTGTGCCATCCGGGTTTTGACGCGCCGTTGTCCATCCGCTCAGATCGGCGGACGCCGTTTCTCTCCCATTTAGCTCCACGGTGATTACACTCCCCTTACAGGTAATACGGTAATGGTTCCATTCGTCCGGCTTGTGCATGTTTAGCTTCGGAGGTACCAGGTCGAAGATGCCGCCTACGGTCCCCCTTCCAAGCTGACCGCTCGAATCCACATTGCCGACCTGGATTTCGATTCCAGTCTGAACGGGATCGGCCCGGTCCTCGACACGGATGAACACGCCGCTATTCGCGCCCGCACCTCGGCCGCCCAAGCGGGGAAGACTACCGTAAAGAACACCGTGCGTAACCTTGTAATCCAACTCCAGCACGAAGTCGCCGTACGTTCCCTTGGCCCACAGGTAGCTTGAGTTTCGCATGATATGGTCGCCGGCGTTCTTCACAGTCAGTGTTCCCTCTGTCACCCTCCAATCACCCGTGTCCGTCGTCCACCCCGACAAGTCCTTGCCGTTGAACAGGGTGACGAAGTCCTGCCCACTCAAGAGAGGCATACAAGCGAGTGTCAGAAAGACTCCGGATAACACACTTCGGCGTTCCATGGTGAAATCTCCTATTCCTTCAGCGTGAGTTTCCCTTGTCTCGATACGTCTCCAGCAGATTGGCGAGACGCTCTGCAATCTCTGGACGAGCGCCGATCCGATTCTCGTGCTCAGCCGGGTCGTCGCGAAGATTGTAGAGCTGAGCGCCGAGTTCGTCCGGCCGGGACACGCGCCTGACGGTGGGGCTCGCTTTCCCTTCGACGTATTTCCAGGGGCCCTCGCGAATTGCGAAATTGCCGTCCACGCTGTGGACGATCATCGATGGCCGCAACGGCTGGCCCGAGGATCGGCCCAGCAAAGCAGGAAGGACGTTGTAGCTATCCTCGGCCCCTATTTCGACCGAGGGCAGCGATTCACCAACCACCGCCGCGACTGTGGCGAACATGTCTACGAGATTGATGGTCTGATGGCATACCGTTCCGGCTGGCACCTTTCCCGGCCAGCGGGCCAGAAACGGCACCCGAAAACCGCCCTCGTAGATGCTGTGCTTGCGACCGCGCCACTCCCCGTTCACCCACAAACCAGCCCGATAGGCCTCTGCTTCCGGACTGTCGCCCTCGGTGAGGAGAACGCCACCGTTGTCAGAAGTGAAGAGCAGCAACGTATCGCCGGCGAAACCGAGCCGGTCCAGCGCCTTGATGATACGTCCCACCGAAAGGTCCAACTCGTGAATCCAGTCGCCGTAGAGTCCGGTCCCGCTTGCCCCCTTCGTTTTCTCCGAAGGAGTGTACGGGAGATGGACCGCCACGGGAGCGAAGTACAGGAAGAATGGCGCATCCGGGCCCTGCTTCGCCAGCCACTCCACGGCTTCAGTCGTCAGCTTGTCCATGACGTTTTCGTCTACCCGGTGTGGCGCGTCGAACCCCAGGAACTGTCGACCATAGGGTGTCTTGCCAAATGGTTCGACATGGTTGGAACGCAGGCCGACTGTCCTGCGATCCCGCACGTAAACGCCGGTGGCGTCGCCGTGGTTCTGGGGCACGCCGAAGTGGTAGTCGAAGCCGATGTCCAGCGGGCCTGGATCGAGTGCCTTCGTGTAGTCAGTCTGGCCAGTCCCGTAGCCGAGGTGCCATTTCCCGATCGCCGCCGTCCGATATCCGATCGACTTGAGCAGCGAAGCAATGGTCGGCCGACTGGCCTCGATGTGCAGCGGAGACGTGATGCCCAGCACGCCGTGCCGCAACGAAGTGCGCCAGCAGTAGCGGCCTGTTAGCAGGCCATAGCGTGTCGGTGTGCAGACCGACGATGGCGTATTGGCGTCGGTGAAACGCCGCCCTTCTCTGGCGAGACGGTCGATGTTTGGCGTTCGGATGTGCTCTTCACTGGCTCCGTAACTATTCACACTGCCATAACCAAAGTCGTCGGAGAGTATGACCACGATGTTCGGATACTGATCGGCATCCCGCGCGTTGGCTGGTGCTACAAGGATGAAGGAAAGAACGATCACAGAGCGAGTCAGCCAATGTAGATGGTTCATTGATTTGCCTCCAGCGGTCTCCGGAATACGTGATCCGCATCTAACGAGGTAGGGAGGGCGGCAGAGCCGTCTTCACACTCCACGCCGATCACCATTGAAGTTTCAGCCCCGACTGCTATCGTGCGATTGCCGAAGGCGTTGGTGATTTTGCCAAAGTTACGGTTGCTCATATCGAGGCTCGCCGGATTGTTCCAGGTCTTGTGGTTGAACAGGTCATACACTTCCCAGCGGAGAGTGGCGGCGAATCGCTGATCGCCACCGCCGCGATACTGTGCTCTTGGACGCACTTCTCCAAGTAGAACCGCAGCCGCGTCGTGCCGATCCCGCCTGCGCCGATGATGTTCATGTTCATCCGGTCGGTGGCTCCCAGGACACGGGAAGCCGGCCGCTCTGATGCCGCAGCTCGGCCCGTCGCTCCCGTCACCGCGCCAACACCGGCCGCTATGGACGCGGCAAGAAACCCTCGCCGGTCAAGTGGTGCATCTTCCTTCGTGCTGATATTCATTCTTCCAATCCTCCATCCCTACTGATCGAGGACCTTGATACGGATGTTCCCGAACGCGGCCGGCGTCCAGTGATCCTGCAGCCCGATGGAGCCTCTCCGGACGAACTCTTTCGGAGGCCCCCGAAACTTTTTCGGCGCGCCATCCGGGTTTTGGCGAGCCGTCGTCCACCCGGATGAACCCCGGCCAGTGAAGAGAGGAACGGCACTCTGCCCGCTCAAGCCAGAAGCACAAGCGAGCGTCAAGATAACACCGGCCGACACGCCTGATCTTCCGATGTCGCGCATCTTGACCTCAGTGGCTTGTCCTCTTCGAAAGACAACCATCCTTCGTCAGAAGATCAACTTCGCTCCAACAAAGATGATTCTCTCCACTCCGAACGCTGTGTTTGTGATCCTGCCGAACAGCGAACTGGTCGGGTTCGTGAAGTTACCGCCTATGCCTTGAGGTATCCGGCCGAACGTTGGATGATTCAAAGCCGCCTGAGCCTCAGCCCGGGCTTGCAGCTTCACGCCTTCCCTCAGCTCGAAGTTCTTGCTAACCGAGATGTCCCAGACATTTGTCGGGTCGGTCCGAACGGCGCTCAGTTTCGATGGAAAGTACCGGATGTTGTCCCGCAGCTGCGCGGCCGGAGAACGTTCGAACACTTCCGTGTTGAACCATCGTTCCAACGTCCGTTGACTAGAATCCAGATTAATGTCAGCCCACTCGTTCCCGCGGAAGATCACGTTGCCCCATGCATTGGCGGCGCCGGACTGCCACGTATATATCGCTTGCACTTGCCACCCATCGACGAGTGTGTTCAAGAATTTCCCGCCGGAAGAGAGAAACGCCTTGTTCGCTCCGAAAGGCAGCTCATACACTCCGCTGACTATTACCCGATGGGGCCGGTCCATGTCCGCCACGCGGTGTTCTGGAATGCGATCCGTTGGGTTCAAGTAGCTCAATGCCTCCATCGCCCTGGACCAAGTGTACATGGCCTGGAGTTGCAGCCCCTGGCTGAGGCGGCGCTCCGCGCGAAAGGAAACGCCGTGATACCAGGCCGAGCCGGCGGGCAAGCCGGTGCTGAGATTGCCGAAGTGCGGAAACGGCCGCAGCAACTGGCTCTTCGTCGTGTTCGCGGCGGAGAACAGGCTGGAGCCGGCGAAGCCTTCGATTCCCCGGAAGGGGTTGGTGGCGCGCGCTGACAGATTGTCGATAACGGCCTGGTCCCGCTCGCCTGAAGTGCTCAGATATTGCTCTGGAATGGCGTTGAACTGTCTGCTGAGCCTGGCCCTCGTGGTCCGGGAACCCATGTACGATATCTCGAACAGCAAGTTCCGCACGGGCTCGGTCTGGATGGAGAAGCTCCACTTCTGAGTGTACGGACGCCGGCCATCGGAAGCGAAGAAGCCCGGCGACCTGCCGAGAAATGTCTCCAGCCCGCCGCTTGCGCCATCTGGCTTTACGAGACCGTCCGGGAGGGGGTTCGAAATAGACGCGACAAAGGTAACGCCGTTGTCACGGCTGGGGACGAGGGACGTTCGCTGGTTGAATCCCGGCTGGCTTACATTCTCAAACTGCGCTCCAAGCAATCCAAAATAGATGCCGTACCCACCGCGCAGAACCATCTTGGGTCTCACCTGGTAGGCGAAGCCAACGCGCGGCATGAAGGCGCGGTAATACGCGTCGCGAATGCCCCGCGGATTCTCGCCAACGCCGGCAAAGGTGACGCCTCCCAGGGTGCGGAACTGATCCACTGGGATCTCCGGGATGGGCGCCGTGGCGTACTTGGCGCTGGCCGCCGTCTGGATCGGATTCACGGTCGCGAAATCGAAGTCGCGCGTCGTCCGGTTGAATCGTTCCGTCAACGGGCTGTCGAATTCCCATCGCACACCAAGATTCAGAGTGAGTTGCCGGGACACCCGCCAGTCATCCTGCACGAACGCGGAGTAGAAACGGTTGGACTCGGCTCGCGAATCGTTAACGTCAGACCAGCCACCCGTGGGGATCCCGAGCAGGAAGCTCGCGAGCCCCTGACCAACCGGGGCCACGGGAGAATTGTCCAGCGGTCCGCGCGTATAGGTTTCCGCGAAATCCATCCGCGGAGCGACGTTCCCGAAATCATGGAAGTTTTCAAGCGGGAGACGAAAGTCAGCCCCAAATTTCAGACTGTGGTTTCCTTTGTTCCAACTCAGGACGCTCAGAAGGCTATGCGAGTAATTTGTTCTCAACCAGCCGCCGGTGGCGCCAAGAGTCATATATTTGGAGATCTGAATGTTAGGGTAAGCAATACCGTTAGGGTCGAGTTGCCGGAGAAACGATTCCTCGAACCCGAACTCCGTCAGGTCCCAACCGGCATGGGGCCGGGTCTCATCCTCCCGGAACCACGACAAGCCGTATCGCACGTCGAAGACAACCTGGGGTGACAGAACGAAAACGTTGTCCAAGGCGATTCCATGATGGGGACGCTTGCGCGTGCGGCCCACCACGTCTACGCCCGGAATCATTCCGATATCGGCGAAGAAGTCCGCCTTTGAATAGCGGGCAAAAAGCCGGTGATTTGGGTTGAAATTGTGATCGACCCGAACGATGTGCTGATACAGCACGCGCTTCGACGGAACGGTTGCCTCGAAGTTGTTTAGTCCATCCACTGTGCCCGGGACAGTCGGCATCGGAAAGTGACGAAGCTGGTTCTGGGCAACGCTGTCAATCCGGCTGGCCGGAATCAGATTCCCGGGCAGTGGGTCCCGCTTGAAACGCGAGGCGCCCGACGGAACGGTGGTCATTGGGTCATAGATCTGGTATTTGCTTCCCAGCGCGAGCAGTGCGGAAAAATCGCCGGCACGCTGCGCCTCGGTGGGCACTGTTGCCTTCGTGAACCCGGAATCCTCCTTGTTTTGGGTCTGGAAGCCATACATGAAGAAGGTCTTGTTGCGGCCATTGTAGATGTTGGGAATGTAGACAGGACCGCCGACGGAAGCAGTTCCGCGCAGCCATGTTCTGTCCGGGGTGCTGGCCTTGATCTTCTCCGGCGTGATTGGCCCGGTGGTTGGGTCAAAGATAAACCTGTTGGTGAAGAAGTTGCGGGCTTGGAGAGGCGTCCAGGATGCCATCAAGCCAACCGTGCCATGGAGGTCGTTGGTGCCGGATTTCAAGGTCACGTTGATAGAGCCGGCCGAGGAATGGCCGAGCGCCGCGTCATAGGTGGCCACATCAATGCGCAACTCCTGGACCATGTCGGGCGGGGGTGTGACCGATACTTTGCCATCATAGGAGTTATTGCTAACGCCATCCAGGCTGAAGTCAACCTGTCCCCTGCCGCTGCCTCCGAGGCCGATCCGCTGGCTCGAATCGGGGTTCCACGGTCCGTCAGCTCCCTCTCTCCTCCACAGGGAGGCGTGCGGCGCCATCGCGAAGGCGGTGATGAGGTTTCCGCCCGGCAAAGGGAGGTTCGCCAGTTCCTGGCTGCTGATCACGCCGCTGACTGTCGCCGTGGTGCTCTCGATGAGCGGCGCGACGGCGGTTACCTCAACTGTCTCCGTGACATCGCCAACTTCAAGTTGAATATCGATGCTAAGGCGGTCGGCAGTGCGCAGTTCTATTCCCGAACGCATCCACTTGTTGAAACCGGAGTGCTCGACTGATAGTTGGTAGACTCCTGGGTTCAAGTACGGTAGCTCGAAGTTTCCGACCTCGCTGGAGGAAGTTGTGATCTCTACGCCCGTTTGCGTGTTGACCACCCGGACGTTCACTCCAGGAATCACCGCGCCGCCTATATCGGTAACGTTGCCGACGATGGTGCCGCGCGGGTCCTGCGAGAGAAGCGGGGCGGCAAACAACGAACAGAGTATGACGAAGAGCCACGCTCTGGATCCAAGTTCTTGCTTCGTATCGGACATGTTCTAATCTCCTCTGTTTCTTGTTCGCCGGGCACAAGAGGAGCCGGCGGCGAATTTGGTTTCGTTCCTCACAGACACCGGCCTTCCAGACCCGCCGGCGATGATCCGAGACCGGCGACCGGGGAACCGGCCGCTCCAGCGGAAAGGGGTGAGCCCAGCAGGCGCGGTGGCACGGGGTGTTCGGCCAGAACCTTCTGAAGACGCTGCCGCGCCTCGGCGCTCTCCTTGGTGTCCCGCGCCGGGTCGATGGGCTGTTGCTCCCCGGGATCCTTCAGCATGTCGTAGAGTTGACCCGCTCTGAAGTATCGCTGGCCTCGGGTGGATACTCCGTCCCCGTACAACTTCCAGCGACGGTCTCTCACGTAGCGCCCCTCGTGACCGAGGTACATTCTGCCGCGGTTCTCGTGGACATATTCGACCAAGGCCCACTCGCGCCCGCGTCCCGGACGGCCCATCACCCGCGGCAGGAAGCTGACGCCGTCAAGCTTGCCATCGCCTGGAGGACGGCGCGGTTTAGCTCCAGTCGCTTCCGCAATGGTCGCGAAGAAGTCTGCGGGAACAACCGGATCATCCGCCACGAGTCCGGCCTCCGCTTGTCCGGGCCAATCGACGATCATCGGGACATGGGTGCCTTCATCCGTCAGGCTGCCCTTTTCGCCTTCGACTTCAACGTCCCCCATCCGCGACCGGATCGAGACTTCCGTGCCATTGTCCCCGAGGAACATGAGCAACGTGTTCTCTCGAAGACCAAGCTCATCCAGCTTGCGCACGATCCTGCCGATGTTCTTATCCATGTGAGCGACCATGTCGGTAAAGAATCGAGTGTTCAGCGGGTGCGTTCGAAGATGGTGGGGAGCCGTCAGGCGCCGGTCCCCGGTCTTCCATTCCGGGCTGTCGGGAGTGGGCGAGAAGAAGAAGTGGGGAAGGAACATCGGGTGATACAGGAAGAACGGACGATTGCGATTGCGCTCAAGGAAGCCGCCGATGTAGTCAGCGAACACGTCGGGGCCATAGTGTCCGGCCATCTGCCGGGGTTCAGGATGCGCTGAACTGGAGATGATGGGGTCCGCGTACCCGTCCCGGTTGGATCCGGCTTTGAGCAGGTGTTCGTCAAAACCCGCCTCGTCCGGGTGCGTGCCGCCTTGCCCCCGTCCGGCGCCAAGTTGCCACTTCCCGACCACGGCGGTTGCGTATCCGGCGTCTTGCATCATGTGGCCAAAGGTTGGCTCACCTGGCGGCAGGTGGCCGAACTGCGTGTAGTTCCGGTGCATGTACCGTCCAGTCATCAGCGTCACGCGTGTCGGGGTACAGAGGGGATTCGCGTAGCAGTTGGTGAACCGGACACCCGTTCGCGCGAGTTTATCGAGATTCGGCGTCCGGTAGGAAGTGCCTCCGTTACAGCCAAGAGTTTCGTAGCCAAGATCGTCCGCCATGATCAGAATCACATTGGGGCGACTGGCGCCAACTGCACCCCCGAGGCTGACTCTGAACGCCACCATCGCGCCGGAAGCCGCGGCGAGGAGTTCTCGGCGGGATATAGAATGCTGCAATGCGTGCCTCCTCGACTCTGACCATACAGGACTCAGGTTCAAAAGTCCCTCCGATTCTAGGGTGCGGCTGTCAACACGGCAAGTGAGTTAACCTGCTAGCTAACAGTTAGCCATTGCAAGTTATTGAAATGACAAGCGATATATCTGCCGGCAGATGATGGTGCGGACCAATGACCCTAAAGCCGGCAGTTTCCCTTCATCCGCTGTGCAGGAAGAGCGGTTCTGTGGTCTGATGTCGCAGCCAATCACGGAAGATGAAGCGCAGCAGTAGGCGCCACCGCTGTCGAATACTCAATCGCTCCGCAGTTTGCCGAAGTCTCTGCAATAGTTGACTTACCGCTTCCAGCGCACCACGAATCGCCTTGGCTTGCGCATGGCTGGAGGTGATCGTCAGCGTCGTTTGGTTCCCGTGCCGGGTCTGGCGCGCAATCCCATGTAGCAGCAGCGGCCGACTGGTGGTCGCTGCCGTGTGACGGTTGGGAATCGCCAGACGCGTGAACAAGCTCCACCAGTTGTAGATCAATGCCACGATCCGAGCCAGAATCTGACTGCCGGATTCAGGATGACAGACTGCACGAAGCAGGTGATACAATCCGTACGGGAGAGTTGGGTCCTGGGAAGACCGGTGAGGCAAGCGGCATCCAGCCATGGAGCAGCAGACTCTATCGATCGTTGAGAAGAAGGAAGCGCTCCGGCGGGTCCTCGAGAGCAGACAGTTCCGTCGGGCGGCCCGGCTCCGTCAGTTTCTCCATTTCGTGGGCAGTCACGTGCTCAACGGTGAAACCTCAGAGATCCACGAAGCCGACATCGGGCGCTCCGTTTATGAACGGCGCGACGACTATACTCCGGCCGAAGACAGCATTGTCCGCGTGGAAGCCCGCAATCTTCGGACGAAGCTGGCGGCCTACTATCAGTCGGAAGGCGCAACTGATCCGGTTGTGATTACCGTCCCCAAAGGCACCTACGTGCCAAGGTTTGACCCGCGTGGCGCTCTTCCGGCAGCCCCGGACCGCGACCGAGCGAACCGGTCAAGGGCCTCCAGGGTAGCGACTGTTTTGGCGCTCGCATTCCTCGCGAGCCTGGGTGGCAACCTGTGGCTGGCCTCATCCCGGCATGCCGATTCGGCCGGCCCAGCGAACCGTGTGTCTGCACCGGCCGCTACGCACCCGCTGTGGTCCAGGTTTTTTTCTTCCGAACGCGAGACGTACATCGTTGTTGCCGATGCGCTATACACGGTGGTGCAAGACCTTGCCGAGCGGTCGTTCACGCTTCAGGACTACCAACGGAAAGATTTTCCGCCTGCGGATGCCTTCATGGGCTTCGGGAAACCATCCCGACGCACGGCGCATGCGGTCTTCTGGCACCAATACACCAGCCTGACAGACACAATCCTGGCAGCAAGGATCATGCAACTTCCGGCGGCTCAAGCCAACACTTCCATCAGATTTGCCAGGAACATGCACACGCGGGATTTCAAAGGAAGAAACGTGATCCTGCTCGGCAGCGCCCGGTCGAATCCCTGGTGTGAACTGTTTGAGCACCAGTTGAGCTTCCACTTCGAGTACGACTACACGTCGAGAAGGCCCTACATTCGCAACAGGGATCCGCGCGATGGAGAATCCGAAACCTATGTGGCGGAGCACGGTGAGGACGGATCGGATGAGATCTACGCCGTCATCAGTCTCATTCGTAATCTGACCAACGACGGATACGTTCTCATCATCGCGGGCACCCGCATGGAAGGCACCGAAGCTGCCGGAGAAATGCTTCTGAATCAGGCCATGGTCTCTAACCTGATCCGGGGACTGGGTCTGGAATCCGATGGGGAGTTGCGGCCGTTCGAAGTTCTTGTGAAGTCATCCAGGATGGAAGGTACCTCTACTGGTGCCGTGGTGGTGGCTCATCGGATTCTGAACTAGCTGGTTCCGCCAGCACCTAATCTGACCCGCCCGCCACGCACATCCCGGAACACGCAGCCCCTCAGTGCCCTCCGTGCCCCCTCTGCGCCCTCTTCGTCAAAGACCCGTATGCGAAACCGCTTCCAAGGCGTAGGCCGCCATGGCCGGTCACAGCTTCTATCGCGCCATGAAAGAACTCGAAAACCTCCAGGCCAAGCACGCCCGGCGTCCGGAGCCCACCCCGGAGGAGCCGCCGCGGAAGTCCCGTCCCCGGCTCCCAAAACACGATTTTGCGAAACGAACTCCCCACTCTTCACCCCAATGGCACAGCCACCTCGACCCGACCTCCCCCAAAAACCCGCCTCAACCCCATAACCGCACAACCCAACTCTCTGATCCGCTGTGCCCTCAGTGCCCCCTCAGCGCCCTCTGTGTCCAAAACCTACTCCCGCCCCCACCCGGCCTCCCCCCAAACCCCGCC
>CAYXVG010000033.1:0-77414 GCA_964468205.1 uncultured Solibacteraceae bacterium
GCGGATTATCTGGACGCGCCCGGCGCTGGCGGAACGAATCCGTTCCGCTTCGCGGCGCATTTTAGAAAAGGGAAAGTGTACTGTTGTGCATAGATTTACGGCGCTAGCTCTGCTAGCCTACCAAGGGAGGCCCCCCGGCTCTGCCGGGTAGGCAGCCAATGTTTGACAATTCCGGACGTCCATCGCGCAAACTCCAATACGTGAGCCGCCGAGCACACGAAAGGAGTTATTGCGATGGACGAGTACCAGAGTTGAAGCCATACGGCGTGGGAGTGCAGATACCAGGTGGTGTTCATTCCGAAGCGCCGTCGAAAGACGTTGTAGGTGCAGTTGAGGAAGTACTTGGGAGAGATCTTCCGTCGGTTGGCGAAGCAGAAAGAGAGTCGAATCGAAGAAGGACATCTGATGAGCGATCACGTCCATATGCTGATCGCCATCCCACCGAAGCATGCGGTGTCCCAAGTGATCGGCTTCATTAAAGGCAAGAGCGCGATCCATTTGGCGAGAGTCTACGGAGAGCGCAAACGGAATTTCGTGGGCCGGCACTTTTGGGCCCGCGGATACTTTGTCTCGACTGTCGGGCGCGATGAACAACAGATCCGGACCTACATCCGCAACCAGGAACGAGAGGACGAACGACTGGATCAGTTGCAATTCCCGTACTGAGGTGTCAGCCAGCCACCGTTGAGGTGGCTCCAATAGGACGGGGCCACGTCAGCGGCCCCGCATAGCCGCTTTGAGCGGCTCACAAACTAAAGCCCCCGGCTTTGCCCGGGGATACTTACCGCGGTCCGCAATGCGAAGTATCCACACATATCTTTCAACGCTTTAGCGGCCTGAAGCGTCTAAACAAGTGTGAAGGATCTCCTGCGCCAATCGTGCCTGATTGCGGTGCAAGCTGTTGTGATCGCGGCTCTTAGCCCGGCCGCAACGACTATTGACCTTAGCGCGGCCATCGATGGCGTCGAAGAGCGCTACAACCGGCCCAAGACGATGCGCCTTGGGTTCGTTCAGCGCTATACGTGGCCCGGACGGCCCCCCAGGACCGAAAGTGGCGATCTCTTTCTTAGCAAGCCGAAACGGATGCGTTGGGAATACAGTGACCCGCCGGGCAAGCTCTTTCTCTCCGACGGCGACCATGTTTACCTGTACAGCCCTGTGTCGAACCGGGTGGAAAAGATGCCGCTTAAGGAGAGTGGCGACATGCGGACCCCCCTAGCCTTCCTGATCGGAAGAGTCGACTTAAGACGGGACTTCCGGGAGTTTCGGTCCCGGCCAAACGGCGAAGATCTGGAGGTAGTTGCCCTCCCCAAGTCCAAGAAGGCGCCATATGAACGGGTGGAGTTTCTGCTCACGCCCGAGTACCGGATCAAACGCCTGATGGTGCACGGGCATGACCAATCCGTGATGGAGTTTCAGTTTTCGCAGGAAGTCCCCAACCCGGGACTGGACCCAGGACTGTTCGATTTTCAGATGCCCGCCGGGGCGGAATTTGTGGAGATTACCGGCGACGAGCCGGTCCAATAAGCAGTGGCTGAGTGGGTGCTCAAATACGCGGATCCGCGCGGAGAGATCCGCCAAGAGGTGGTGGAGGGCGACTCCGCCCAGACACTGAAAGATAAGTATAGCCAGCAGGGTTTACTGGTCTACTGGGTGAAGCCCAGAGGGGAACTCGGCGGCCTCTCGCGGAGTCTTGGCGGCGGCAGAAAGAAAATCAATCAGGAGAAGTTCCTGATCTTTAACCAACAGTTCGTCACCCTGGTAAAGGCCGGCCTGCCGATTTTGAAGGCGCTTGACTTGCTTGCCGAACGCCTTACCGACGCAAAATTGGGCAAATTCATTAAGGGCGTTCGGGACGACGTACGGACAGGATTGAGCCTCTCGGACGCTTTCGCCAACCAGAAGGTTTTTCCGTCGATCTATGTCACGTCGATCATGGCTGGTGAAAAGAGTGGATCGTTGGCCGAGGTGCTCGAGCGCTATATCACCTACGAAAAGCTGGCGCTGGCGGTGAAGAAGAAGGTGACGCTTTCGCTTCTGTATCCTTCGATTCTTATTGTTCTAACGGCGGCGCTAATCGTGTTTCTCGTGACCTACGTGGTGCCAAACTTCGCCGAGCTTTATGAAAGCATGTCAGCGAAGCTGCCCGGCCCAACCCTGTTCCTCATCGCCGTCGGCACCACCGCGCAGAAGTACGTGCTGTTGGTCGCGGGGCTGATTGCCGGCGCGGCCGTGGCTTTCCGCTTTTGGTCCAGGGGCGAGCGGGCGCGGGAACGGCTGGACCTCATAAAAGTGAAGACGCCGGTGCTGGGGGAGATCTGGACGAAGTACCAGGTGGCGCAGCTCTCGCGGGTGATCAGCACGCTGCTTATGGGCGGCATTCCACTGGTGCAGTCGCTCGAGACCGCGGGCAATTCGCTCGGCTCACGGCTGCTCCGGAAGTCGATCGAAAAGGCCCGCAGAATGGTCAAGGAGGGGCAGAGCCTCTCGGTGGCGCTGCAGTCGACAGGCATCTTCCCTCCTCTCTCGGTGGACATGATGGAGGTCGGCGAGTCCACCGGAGCGCTCCCGCAGATGCTCAACAGCGTGGCGGAATTCTACGAGGATGACGTGCAGACAAGAATGCAGGCGGCCCTCTCGTTGATTGAGCCGGCCATCATGCTATTCATGGGCGGATTTGTCGCGTTCGTGCTAGTCGCCCTCTACCTGCCGATCTTCTCGCTGGCCGACACCTTGCGGTAGGGAGCATGAGTTAAGGAATCACGCATATGGCGGAACCGGAAATCAAGAAGAACACGAACGCCGAAGAGGCCGAACAAGCGCGGGCGCTCGCCTCGCGCTACCGCTGTGATTTCGTCGATCTGCGGGAAGCCCACATCGATCACGAACTCTTCACCTCTATCCCAGTGGACCTCATGTTCCGCTACAATTTCGTGCCGCTCCAGGCTGAAAACGGCACGCTCGACATCGCGTTGGCCGACCCGCGCAATCTAAATCTAATCGACGAGCTTTCGATCCTGCTCCGCAAACGGCTGCGCGTAAAGGTGGCCACACTCGGCCAGATTGCCGATTTGCTGAAGAAAACGGAGCAGTCCCAGCGCGTGCTCGAGGAGGTCACGGAAGGCTTCGCTCTCGACGTTGTCGCGGCGGAGGAGAACCAGGACGAGACGCTCTCGATTGACAAGCTAACCGCGGATAGCGACATCGCCCCGGTCATCAAGCTGGTGGATACCACGATCTTCAACGCCCTCGAGCGGCGAGCGAGCGACATTCACATCGAGACCCGCGACCAGGAAGTCGCCATAAAGTACCGTATCGACGGCGTCCTGCATTACGCCATGCCGCCAATCGCAAAGGATTGGCATGCGACGATCATCTCTCGCATCAAGGTGATGAGCGAACTCGACATCGCCGAGCGGCGCATCCCGCAGGATGGCCGTTTCCGCGTCCGCTACAAGAGCCGGCTCATCGACTTCCGAGTCTCCATCATGCCCACGGTCTACGGGGAGGACGCCGTGCTTCGCGTCCTTGACAAGGAGTCGATGAGCGAGAAGTTCTCCTCGCTCAGCCTCGAAGTGGTTGGCTTCTCCGATGACGACCTGGTCAAGTTCCGCCGCTACATCAAGGAGCCATACGGCATGGTGCTGGTTACGGGCCCGACCGGCTCGGGGAAAACGACGACTCTGTATGCGGCGCTGAGCGAAATCCAGAACGACGAGGACAAGATCATCACGATCGAAGACCCGGTGGAGTATCAGATTAAAGGCATCACGCAGATTCCGGTCAACGAGAAGAAGGGACTCACGTTCGCCCGCGGGCTCCGGTCGATCCTGCGACATGACCCTGACAAGATCATGGTCGGCGAGATTCGCGACCAGGAGACGGCGCAGATCGCCATCAATGCCGCGCTCACCGGGCATTTGGTCTTCACCACCGTTCACGCCAACAATGTTCTCGACGTCTTGGGGCGGTTCCTGAACATGGGCGTCGAGCCGTACAACTTCGTTTCAGCATTGAACTGCATCTTGGCGCAGCGGCTGGTTCGCGTGATCTGTCCGTTCTGTAAGAAGAAGGTGAGCTACCCGGATGACTATCTGCGCGAAAGCGGCCTTGATGCAGCCGAGTGGCGGGAGGTTTCCCTTTACGAAGGGGACGGTTGTTTCGAGTGCGGCGGTACCGGGTTCCGCGGCCGAACTGCGATCCACGAATTGCTGGATCTTAGTGAGAAGATCCGCGAAATGATTCTTGACCGCCGGGCTGGCTCCGAGATTCGCCGGCAGGCCAGGGAAGAAGGGATGACCTTCCTGCGTGAGTCGGCGATCGAGAAGGCCCGTCTCGGAGAGACAACGCTGCGGGAGATCAACAAGGTTACGTTTATCGAGGGGTAACGAAAGAAGAAATGAGTGCGTGGAAACAGATCAAGCGGATTTGGCAGGAACCGCCGCCGGCGCATGTCTTTGAGATTTCGGCGGCTGGAGTTGCCTGGTCCCGCGAAGTCGACAAGAACCGCATCTTCGGATTCCAACCCTTTGACTCCGATGTGCTCGCGATATCGCCGCTGAAGGACAACGTTGTAAGGCCGGAGCAATTCTTCGAACTGGTCCGGAGCCTGGCGCCGGAGAACGGGAAATTCCGGAATCGGGCCACGGCGGTGATTTTGCCTGACTACAGTGCGCGCGTCGCCGTGCTCGATTTCGATAACTTCCCGGCAGCCAAAATGGAGCAAGAGTCCCTGATACGCTTCCGCTTGAAAAGAAGTATCCCTTTCGACCTCGGAGCGGCGAGCGTGAGCTACTATCCGCAGGCCGGCGCCGGATCGAAGAAGCACGAGGTGGTGGCGGCCGCGGCGGCGCTGGAGATTATCGCGCGCTACGAAGCCGCGTTTAGAAACGCCGGGTTCGAGCCGGGATTCGTGACCACATCCACGCTGGCCGCGCTGAATCTCGTGAACGGCGGCGGTGTCAGCGTGATGGCCAAGCTGAACGGAACAGTGATGTCGGCGGCGGTGGTCGATGGGACGCATCTCCGGCTCCTGCGCTGTGTAGAGTTGCCGGAAAGTTCACTGGCGGAGGTGTTGCGGGTGCTGTTTCCGACTTTCGCCTATGTGGAAGACGAACTGGGAACGAGGCCGGGCAAGCTATTGCATTGCGGTTTCGGCGGTCTGATGCCGGAGTTGGGCGAACGTGCCGCCGCCGAGCTCGACATCGTTGTCGAACCGCTGCGTGCCAGCTTGGGGCAACCAGACGAAACCAATGCGGGCCTGCTCGGTTTTCTCGACGGAGCAGGGGAGTAGATTGATGCCTGGAGCAATGAACATAAACCTGGCCAGCAGGCCTTTCCGGCGGGACCGGCCGATGCTGGCAGCTTCCATCGCCGTCGCCGTGATTCTGGCCGGCATGCTGGGAATGCTGCTCTATCTGATCTCCGTGGTGAGATACGAGGGCGCCGAAACGGCGGAGGCGATCCGGATCACGGAGGCCGAGTTACGGGAGCTCACAGCCGCAGAGAGCCAGTTGCAGAACGAGTTTCTAAGGCCGGAGAACGAAGTGATGCTCGACAGAAGTCTATTCCTTAACGCGCTGCTCGTCCGGAAAGGCGTGAGTTGGACGCTTCTGTTTGGCGACCTTGAGGAAGTGCTGCCGTACAACGTCAAACTTATTCAGGTCCGGCCGCAGATAACCGTGGACAACCAGGTGCGGCTCGAGATGATGGTTGCCTCTCAGTCCGCCGAGCCGGTGATTGAAATGCTGAGGGCGATGGAAAGCTCCGAACTCTTCAATTCGATGTCGGTTCCAGCGGCGCTGCCCCCGACCGAGACGGAGCCGCTGTTTCGCTATCGCGTGAGCGTGAACTATGAACGTGAACTCTAAACTTGGATCGCTGACCAAGCAACTGAGAGGGAGCAGAAAGCAACTTCGGCGTGATCCGCGCATCGTTATGCGAGCGATCCTTGGGGTACTCCTCGTAGCCAACATTGCCGCAGCGCTCCTGCTATTTCGCCCCTGGGCCGCCTCACCGGAGGAGCTCACACGCCGCCTGTCGCAGTTGCGGGGGCAAGTAGAGCAGAAGCAGTTGCTGGTTGAGCGGCTGCGGACGCTCATGGAGAAATCGCACCGGGCACGGGACGAAGGCGACGCATTCATGGATGAATACTTCCTGGATGCCCGCACGGCTTCCTCAACCATAATCGCGGAGTTGAAAGACTATGCCGAGAAGGCCAACGTGAAGCAAGAGGAGCACGCTTTCTCGTCCGATCCGATCGAAGGCAGCGATGACCTCTACATGATGACCATCTCCGGCAACTACGCCGGCGAATACAATGACCTCCTCCAGTTCGTCAATCTGATTGACCGTTCGCCGCAGTTCCTGATCCTGGATACGTTGACCGCCTCGCCGGAACGCACCGGTTCCGCTCTCAAAATGAACTTCAAGATGAATGCTCTTATTCTAGAAGGGAAGGGCCTTTCGCAGGTGCAGGAGGCGACCGCGGTAGCCGAAGAAGGTGCGGACATCGAAAGTGACAAAACAAAGCCAAACGCCGAGTTGGCGCCAGCGGGGGTAGAATCCGAGGCGCCGCCCACGGAGGCGCGGACGGAATGAAGCTCGGAGCCGAACCGAAAAAGACGGCGATTCTCGCCGGACTGCTGTGCGTGGCCGGATACCTGTTCTGGAGCAACGTGTTGTCGAGCGGCGACGGAGACTACACTCCGCCTCCGGCACGAACCACGGCTTCAACGCCGCCGCCCGCGCAGTCAAAGACCGTGGTTTCCCGGCCGGCGTCGGGGCGCAACGCGCGGGCGCCAGCCCGGCAGCGAGGGGTGCGGGAGTTCCGGCCCTCCCTGAAACCAAGGCGCGAAGAGGACCGTCCAGATCCCATGACGATCGATCCCACCTTGCGTTTGGATTTGCTGGCCAAACTGCAGGATGTGGAAATCCAGGATGTAAAGCGCAGTCTGTTCGATTTCGGCCGTCCGCCGGCGCCGAAGCCGAAAGACGAACCGAAGATCGAGCCAGCGAAGCTCGAGGAGATTCGCCGGAAACAAGAGGAGGCCGCGGCGAATCTGGCGAAGAAGACCACAAAGCCGCCGCCCCCGCCGATTAACCTGAAGTTCTACGGTTTCATCAGCGCGGTCGATGCGGAGCGAAAACGGGCGTTTTTCCTCGATGGCGAGGACATCTTCGTGGCCACTGAGGGCGAGACTGTCAAGACGGGCCGGTATAAGATCGTGAAGATTGGCGTCAACTCCGCGGTGGTCGAGGACACGGAAAACGACCACCAGCAGACACTGAAACTCGAGGAGGCGAGAAGCTAGCCGCGGGACTGACACATTCGACCTCGGAGAGAGTGGTCAGCTAACGGCCAGGAGAGTGCCATGATCAGAACCAGGCGCAAGGATTCGGGCTTCGCCATGCTTTTGGTATTTGCCATGGCGGCGGCCGTGAGCATCATGCTCTATAGGGAGTTGCCGCGCCTCGTCTTCGAGTCACAGCGCATCAAGGAGCAGGAGCTTGTCTATCGCGGCGAAGAATACAAGCGCGCCATTCAACTCTACGTCAGGAAATTCAAGAAGTACCCGGCCTCGCTCGATGAGCTGGAAAATAGCACGGAAGTCCGCTTCCTCCGCCGGCGCTACAAGGACCCGATGACGGGAAACGATGAGTGGCGCCTGATTCACATCGACAACATGGGCTTCTACACTGATTCGCTCATTCACAAGCCCAAGGAGGAGGAGGGAGACGATACGCAGAACACCTTCATCACTGAGGGAGCGGCATTCGGGTCGACCGGTCCGCCGCCGGGTATGGAAGACCAGCAGAATACGGGCGCAAACGTCCGGGGCGCGAGCGACCGGCCAGTAGCGGACGTGGAGCAGTTTCGCGGCAGCACGCCATTACCCGGACAGCCGGGAGCGGAACTGCCGCCAAGTCAGAATCAACCACCGCAGCCCGATGGTCAGAATCTGCCACCTGGCGCGCAGCCGCCTTTGGGGCCCGGCCAGCAAGGGCAACAACCCTATCCGCAAGGACAACAGCCAGGTCAGCCAAGCCAATATCCCTATCCACCAGGGCAACAACCAGATCAGCAAGTGCAGCCGTACCCTCAACAGGGAGTGCCCGGACTACCCGGTCCCTACGGTCAGCAGCAACCGCAGCAGGAGACAGGCGTTCCGCCAGTACCGAATCCGAGCTATCCGGTGGGGTTGAACCAGCCGATGGTTCCACAACAGGGCCAGCCCATGGGCCAGATCCCTACACCCATCCAAGGTATTCCTGGACTACCCGGCCCCTATGGCCAACAGCCACAACAGCAGCCGGGCGCCCCGCCGGCGCCGAATCCAAGCTACCCAGCCGGTCTCAACCGTCCGATGTCGCCGCAACAGCAGCAGCCGCGGCAACCCGGGCGGCCAGTGTTCGGGTTCGGTGGCCAGTCTCCGTTTCAACAAGGCGGAACTGGGGGCGCCAATCCCGGCGCCGGACAGCCCGGTGGAGGAAATGCGGCCTTGGGAATGATCCAACAAATTCTCACGACACCGCGTCCCGGGGGGTTGAGTGGAGTAGCCGGTCAGCAGCAGGCCGCGGCGGGCGGTGTCCCGGGCGGGATCGCCGGAGTTGCGACTACCGCCGAGGCTGAGGGCATCATGGTCTACAACGAACGGACCAAGTACAACGAATGGGAGTTCCTCTATAACTACAGCGAGGAACAGCAGAACGCCGCCCAGGCCGCAGCCCGCGGCGCGGGCGCGACCGAACAGAGCAATCCACTCGGCGGACCAGGCGCGCCGGGTAATCGTGGCTCGAGTTTTGGCGGGACTGGTGGCCAAGGCTCCGGATTCGGTCAAGGTTCTTCGTTCGGCCAAGGCCCTTCACAGCCCGGCGGTTCGTTCGGAAACCAGCCGAGACCTCCCGCTCCGGGACCGCACTGATCTTAACGGATACCTCGTTTGCGCTCGGCGGTACGCACTTGGTTTTCGTCCATCCCGAAGTAGTGGGCAACCTCGTGCCAGACCGTGTCTTCCACTAACTTGGCGAGGTGCGCCGGGCTGCGAGCGAGGCGTTCGTGAGGGCGCTGGTAGATGGTGATGCAGTCCGGCATTGTGAAGCTCTGGTGCACGCTTCGGCCGGTGAGAGGGATGCCGTGGTAGAGTCCAAGCAGGTTGGGATCCGGCCCCTCCGGCTCGACGACAAAACTCACGTTGTGCAGCCGGCGGCGGAAACGCGCCGGAATCTTCCGGACCGCACGCTCCACCAGCCGGTCAAACTCGCGCTCGGACAGCATCTCTGCAATCATTGTAGTAGGGCGGAAGAACGGCCGGAGTCGCGAGGGCGAGCGGCGCAGGCGCGCTTCATCCAAATCAGGTATGGATCAAGAAGCAAACGAGCGACTGACGCGGATCGCCACGGCGCTGGATATTGGTAAGCTGCACCGCCATATCTTCCTTTGCGCCGATCAGACGGTACCGAAGTGCTCTGCACACCCGGACTCCATGGCCTCTTGGAACTATTTGAAAAAAAGGCTGGCGGATCTTGGTCTCACTGGCGGGGACAATCCGGTTTTTCGCACCAAGGCAAACTGTCTTCGCATTTGCGAACGGGGGCCCATCGCAGTCGTGTACCCGGACGGTGTCTGGTACCATTCGGCGACGCCTGAGGTGCTGGAGCGCATCATTCAGGAGCACCTGATTGGCGGACGACCCGTCACCGAGTACGCCTTTGCGAGGGCGCCTCTTACGGCTCCCGGAGAGACCCATGGGTGAGAAGCGGATTGTGGTTGCGATCGACGGCCCGGCCGGCGCTGGCAAGAGTACCATTGCCAAACGCATCGCCGCCAAGCTTGGTTTCTTGCACATCGACACGGGGGCGATGTACCGGGCGGTCGGTTTGTGGGCTCTGCGGGCGAATGCGCCGCTGGACGATATGCACCGGCTCCAGCGATTGGCGATCGAAGCCGACATCGAGTTGAAAAGCAACCCCGACCAGGTATGGCTCAACGGCGAGGAGATTACGGGATTGATTCGCAAACCGGAGGTGTCGGAAGCCGCATCACGGGCCTCTGCGGTGCCCGGTGTCCGTCGGGCGCTGGTGGCGAAGCAGCGCGAGATGGGGGCCGTCAACTGCGTGGTGATGGAAGGCCGGGACATAGGTACCGTCGTCTTTCCTGACGCCGCCGTGAAGGTTTTCTTGGAGGCCGATCCCGAGGTGCGAATCCAGAGGCGGCTGAAACAGCTTCGGGAGCAAGGGGAAAGTCCCAATCCGGATGAGGTTGCGAAGGAGGTCGCGGAGCGCGACAACCGGGACCGCAGCCGGGGCGATTCGCCGCTCATTCAAGCGCCGGACGCGGTCTTCGTGGACACCTCCGGCCTGTCTGTCGACGAAGTCGAGGAGACAATATTGAGAATCGTGCGAGACCGCACATCGAACGGAAAGGAAGTATCGTCTTGAAAGCTTTGTTAGTGATGAAGTTTGGCGGCACCAGCATGGGTAGCGCTGAACGGATCCGGGCCGCCGCGAGGATCGTCTCGGATGAGGGCAAGAAACGTCCCGTGTTGACTGTCGTGTCCGCCATGTCCGGCATCACGGACCTTCTGATTGACACATTGAAGCACGCCGAGGTCGGCGACGTCGAGGGCATGCAGAAAAATCTGTCGGAACTCGAGCGCCGCCACGTGGCCACTTGCGAAGAGTTGCTCTCGGAATCCGGCCGCACCACGACGCTCGAAGCGATCGCAAAGACGATTGCAGATTTTCGGCGCATCGTGCAGGGAATTCACATGCTCGGTGAGCGCCCGCCGCGTTCCGTTGACGAGGCGATTGCCTTTGGCGAGCACCTCGCCTCCATGCTTATGGCGGCCTATCTCCGGTCGGAAGGTTTCGAATCCGATGCGGTGAACTGCCGGGAGATCGTCGTGACCGATGCTGTCTTTGGCAGCGCCTCGCCCATCCTCGAGCCCACCCGGCAGCGCGCTCGCCAACGCCTGCTCCCGCTGCTCGATAATGGCGTACTTCCGATCGCGACTGGATTCAACGGAGCAACGGTGGATGACCAGCCGACTACCCTCGGGCGTGGCGGCTCCGACTTCACCGCCTCCCTGTTGGCCGCGTGTCTGGACGCGGCGGAACTCTGGATCTGGACCGATGTCGACGGCATCATGACCGCTGATCCCAGATTGGTCGAATCGCCGGCGGTGCTGCAGGAGGTCACCTTCCGGGAGGCTGCCGAACTGGCTTACAACGGCGCCAAGGTGCTCCACCCGCGGACGCTTGCGCCTTTGGTCGAGAAGAATATCCCGGCCTGGAGCAAGAACAGCTTTGCGCCGGAGAAGCCTGGAACAAAGATCGCAGCGGTCGCCGACGCGCCGCCGGGCGCCCGCGCGGTAACTTCAATGGCCAAGGTTGCGTTGCTGTCAATTGAGCCGGCCAGCCCGGCGGTTTCCGGAGCCCGTATTATGGCTCGCGCTCTGGAGGCGCTCGCCGCGGCTAACGCTGAGGTGCTCACCTTCTCGAGTTCCAGTTACCGGCAGAGCTTCTGTTTCCTTGTGCGGCAAGATGAACTAGGAACTGCCAAGGAGTGCCTGGAAGCCGGACTTGCCCTAGAATTGGCTCACGGTTACCTTAAGCCCGTCGAAGTCGACGAGAATGTCGGTCTGCTCGCCGTCGTCGGCGAAGGAATGCACGGAATCCCAGGCATCGCTGGGCGCATCTTCACGGCCATTTCCCGGGAAGGTATCAACATCAAAGCGATCGCCCAGGGTTCGAGCGAACTGACGATTGCGATTGTTGTCAGGCGCGACGGCTTGGAAAAAGCGGTAAAGGCAGTCCATGCGGAATGCCGGATGGCCGAGAAGGCGAACCATCCAACGCCGCAATGTGCGGTAAATTCGTGATCAGAAAATGGTTTTCACCGGTGTCTACTATGCGATCGGGCTGATCGCCGGCGGGGTGATCGCCTCGGTGATCACACGCCCGGCCGCTGGCATCCCGTTCTATGTGTTGGCGGCGTTCTGTCTTTACTTCTTTCGGGATCCGGACCGGAAGATTCCGGAAGGCCCGGTAGCGGTGTCGCCGGCAGACGGCAAGGTGGTGGCGATTGAGTCCCAAGGCAACGGGTTCGA
Organism: uncultured Solibacteraceae bacterium; assembly: GCA_964468205.1. GTDB lineage: Bacteria > Acidobacteriota > Terriglobia > Bryobacterales > Bryobacteraceae > CAWELS01. Next base: position 12,111 of record CAYXVG010000033.1, read on the forward strand.
GCGAATCAGCGTATTCCTTAATATCTTTGACGTCCACGTGAACCGCTCACCGATTGCCGGTACGGTCACTGGAGTGGAGTACCGGCCCGGCAAATTCTTCGTTGCCAGCGCCGCCGAGGCATCGGTCCAGAATGAGATGAACGTCATCACTGTTGACGGCGATGGAACCAGCATCGTCTTCAAGCAGATTGCCGGACTCATCGCACGCCGGGTTATTTGCGAAAAGAAGCCCGGAGACATCGTGGCGAAGGGAGAGCGCATCGGCCTGATCAAGTTTGGCTCCAGGATGGATGTGACTCTCGGTCCGGAGTGGGAGATCGTAGTGAAAAAGGGGCAGCGCGTAAGCGCCGGTTCCAGCGTTTTGGCCAGAAGGCGGGAAGCGGCAGCACGATAGTGGAAGAAACAACAAATCATCAGTCTCCCGGTATCACACCGGTATCTGGGCAACGTCCACGACGGGCCGCATACGCCTTGCCGGCTCTCTTTACCGCGGGGAACCTTTTTCTTGGATACATCTCGATTCTGAAGTCATTCGAGGGCGCCATGCGGGTTAAAGCGGGCGACATGGGACCCAATGCGCACTTTGATAGCGCTGCCGTGGCGATCGGGATCGCGGTGCTCCTCGATGGATTGGACGGCAGGATTGCGCGGATGACGAACACGGTGAGCGAGTTCGGCCGCGAGTTGGATTCCCTGGCCGACGTAATCACATTTGGCGTCGCCCCGGCCGTGCTCGCCTTTGCCTGGGGAATCGCCTTCGTTGACGGCGACCTTGCCGGACCCTATCGAGAGCAGTTGCGGCAGGCCGGTTACTTTCTGGCCTTCATTTATCTCCTGTGCGGAGCCATGCGCCTGGCCCGGTTCAATGTTCAAAGCGATCCGGTACCCAAGAATCCCGGGCGGCCGGATCGCAAGTATTTCGTCGGGTTGCCCATACCCGCCGCCGCCGGGATGATCGCCGCCACCGTTTACGCAACCGGGTCCGAACCGATCGTCTGGTGGGTCTACTCGGCCGGCTGGCTTGGGCTGCTGGGCCTGATCTCGTTTCTGATGGTCAGCACGTGGCGATACCGCAGTTTCAAGGACCTCAACTTGCTCCAGCCACGGTCTCCGCGCAGCGTAGTTATTTTGGGCATTCTTATTTATGCCATCTGGAACTACTCCCGGCCCGTGTTGCTGGCGCTCGCTCTTGTCTATCTGGGTAGCGGGATTATTGTGCGGGCCGGAGGAGTTTTGCGCCGCCGGTACCGTCCTCAGAAAGATCCCGAGAGCCAGCCCGAGGGAAATGTGTAGGAGACCCCGTATGGCTAAACGATCAGCCGTTATCGTCGGTAATGACACGCTTCTGGGCCGCGAGATTCAGCAGGTCCTCAATGAGGAGGCGCCCCACTTCCGGATCTCACTGATCGGAGATGAAACTGAGGCGTCTCTCCTGACGGAACGCAAGGGCGAGCCGGTGGTAATAAGCGCTCTCGATGAGGCCAGTCTGCGGGAAGCCGCGGTTGTCTTTTTGACCGGAACACCGGAAAGCTGCCGCCGGAGTCTCGAGATCGTGCGGAGCGCTCCAACGGAGCCCACACTGATCGACCTCACGCACAGTCTCGAGAACGAGGCTGATTCCGAGGTGTGGGCGCCGCTCCTCGATTCAACCGTACTGAACTTCACCGATGTAGGAGTCCACCAGGTCGCTCATCCGGCGGCAATAGTGCTCGCGGGTTTTCTGACACAACTCAATGGAATGAATCCTGTCGTACGCTCGATCGTTCACGTCTTCGAACCCGCTAGCGAATACGGCCGCGAGGGCATTGACGAACTGCAGAAGCAAACGGTAAACCTGCTGTCATTCCAGAAGCTGCCGCAGAGTGTATTCGACATTCAACTGTGCTTCAATCTAACGCCTGCGCTCGGAGCAGCTGCCTCTCGCCAGCTCAGTGTTACCGAAGCGCGAATCGCCCGGCATTTGAAAGTCCTGCTGTCCCGAAGTGGCGGCGTGTCTGAGCCGTCGCTGCGAGTCGTGCAGGCGCCGGTGTTTCACGGATATAGTTTTTCGGTTTGGGCGGAGTTTTCCAGTCCGTCTGATGTTGGGGTGTTGATCAAGGGGCTGGCCAGCAAGTCAATCGACGTCCGCTTGGGCGAGGACACTCCCCCGACCAACGTGGGTATTGCCGGGCAAAGCGGGATGGCGGTTGGCCGGATCGAGACTGACCGGTGCAACCCGAACGCGGCTTGGTTTTGGATTGTCGCAGACAACCACCATGTTGCGGCTGAGAACGCTGTCCGCCTGGCGCGTTTGCTTGTACCGGCGGAGGGCAGGGCGTGAGGCAATGTGTCCTGCTGCTCACTCTGCTGGCGGGCACGATCGGCTGTGGCTACCGCGTCTCCGGCCAGGCGGATCTCCTGTCGAAGGATATTGCGACCATCGCAATCCCAGCCTTCGAGAACGTTACCACCAGATACAGGCTCACCCAGGTTTTGCCTCAAGCGATTACGCGGGAGTTCGTTTCCCGGACGCGTTACCGGATTGTGCCCGATCAGGATGAGGCCGACGCGATTCTTTACGGAACCGTGGCCAACGTTCTGAGTTACCCTACAATCTTCGACTCCGCAACCGGCCGGGCAGCGGGAATGCTAGTGCTGGTAGTCCTGGATATCCGGCTCGTTGAGCGCGGGACCGGGAAAATGCTCTACCAAGCCGCCGGAATCGGCGTCCAGACACGCTACGAGATCAGCACGGATCAGGAAGCCTACTTCGAGGAAAGCGATACGGCGCTGGCGCGCGTGAGCGGCGAGGTGGCGCGGCGTGTAGTGAGTGCAGTTTTGGAGAATTTCTGACAGATCATGTTGCCGAACGCATTCATGGAGAGCATGAAGAAGGGGGCTCTCCAGCCGGTTTACCTGTTTCTGGGCGCGGAAAGCTATCGGCGGCGGGTCTGCCGGGAGGCGCTGATTAAACGGGCTCTGGGCGAATCAGAGCGGGAGAGTGGCTTGACGCGCCACGATCTCGACCAAATGCCACTCCAGGAAGTGATCGACGACGCGAGGTCTCTTTCGCTGTTTTCCCCGGCACGGGTGATCTGGGTGAGCGGGGCTGAGGCGGTGTTGCCGCGGGGGCGATCAAAATCATCGGATTCGCCGGCGCTCGCGGCGCTGGGCGATTATGTCGCCAGCCCGTCGCCGTCGACCGTACTAGTGGTGGAATCCAGCCGCTGGGAGTTTGAAGGCGAAGGGAAGAAGAAACTCGAGCGGGTGCAGAGTTTCTATTCGGTAATTCCGGCCGCCCAAGTGGTCGTTTTTCCGCCGTACAATCCCGCTGACGCCCGGCGGCTGGCGGGGCAACTCGCCCAACGCGGCGGTGTCAAGGTTGGGCCGGCCGAACTCGGGCTGCTCAGCGAGGCGGTCGGTCATGACGCTACCCGGATCGCGGCAGAGATTGAGAAGTTGCGGCTCTATGTCGGTGAAGGAAACGAAGTCACTGCATCCGACATCGCCAAGATGGTGCCGAGCGCGCGGGCCGCGACCACGTTCGAGTTGGTGAACGCACTTGGGCGGGGCGATCGAGAGTCCGCGCTGTCGCTTCTGGACACCTTGGTACGGGAGGGCGAATACCTGCCGCTTTCCCTATCATTCATCGAGGCCCAGTTCCGGCAGGCACTGGTGGTGAAGGAAATGGGGTTCCGGACCCCGAAACAGATCAGCTCCTATTTTGAGCAATCTGGAATTCGACTCTTTTTCAGCCGGGCCCAGGAGATCCAAGGGATAGCCCAGACGTTCAGCGCCGCCGAGCTGAAGAAAGCAGTGGTTGCGATATACCAAGCCGATAAGGGCCTCAGGGACGCACGCCCTGACGACCGGACAATCATGGAGCGGTTTGTGCTGGGACTGCGAAGGGGCTAGAAATCAGGCGGCGGAGAGCTTCTTCAAGCTCTGATGCAGGCGGCTCTTGTAGCGGGCGGCAGCATTCGGTTTAAAGATGCCCCACTTCGCAGCGCGGTCAATCAGAGAGAAAGTCTGTGGCAAAAGCTGCAGGGCGCCTTCGGCGTCCTGCTCCGCAATCCGGGATCGCAACTTGCGGATCTGCCGGCGCACACGGGTCTTCCGGAAACGGTTCACAACCGTTCGCTTCTTGATCTGCTTGTCCCGTTTGAGCGCAGAATAATGGTTAGCCATCGATCAGGGGTCCGTTCCTCAAGAGTTACTTCCGTTAGGATAGCGCAATCCTGCTCTACACGCAACCAGCCTGCCATTGATGGGTTGGGTGTCAGGGCTTGGAGCGTTCCCCGGGCTTTTCGCCATCAGGTTCGTGAATCGTCACGCCGGCCTTGCGAGCCCGTTCCTTCGCCCAGTTCAGTAACCGTTTAACTGGCGGAAAGTAGTCGCTCAGGATGATCAGGCCGGGGATCATGAACATCCATCCCTGGAGAATCGGTATAAAACCGCCAATGAAGCCAATCACCACCAACACAATCCCGAGCCCCAGCCTGAGTGTCTTTCGCATGCAACTACTACTCCCAGTCTAGCAGCGGTCGCGACGGCCGGTAACTTCCGCCGCAACTGTCCTGGTCCTCCAAGTTATTCTTTTTCCAGGACCTTGGCTCCCATGGCCCCGCCGAGTACCGGGAGGAGGGTGAAGAATACGAACATCAAGAGTAGGCTGAAGAACAGGATAGAGGCCAATCCCGCCGGGGATTCTAGAACGCGTGAGAGTTCTTCGAGATCTAATCCCGGCGTTGCTTGCTTGCCGACCTGCTCGCGGTAGAAGTTGGCCAGTCCTCCCTTGTTGGAGATGACGATCATCGAGATGGTGAAGAAGATGACCGCGATGAGGTAGCAAAACACCCCGGTCACCCAGCCCATTCGCGCACCCGCCTTGGCAGGAAGCTCTTGGCCGGTCCGCCGTTTGTAGACGTAGACCGCGAAAAACCCGGCGCCCACCAGGCAAACTGGGATCCACAAAATACTGAGCCCCGGCGGGATTGGCAGTGAAGTCAACATCGATGAGATGGCTGCCGCCAGCAGACCCGTTTTCACCGCCAGCTTGTTGCGAAAGCCAATCTGCGGCAGAGCAGCCGCCGTGGACTCCAATGTAATGACCGTTTCCGGAGGGGGTGGCGATGATGGTGGTTCCGGTTCGGGAAGATCTACTTGTGGCTTCCCGCACTTGTGGCAGAACAAAGCGTCAGGCGGGAGTTCCGCGCCACATGTACATCGTTCGGCCACACGTTCAGTTTCCCGCAACCCCGCGAGGCAGGCAACTGCCTCGGCTTTCGAGGCAGGCCTAGCGGACCGCACGGAGTGCAGAACCTGAGTGCTTCAACCTCGGCAAACGCGCAGACCGTGCAACTCCGAATGGTTCGCCAATTCCGCATCTGGCTGTAAATCAGGGACTTAACACAAAACTCACATTGGCCTCCCGCTTGCCTCTTCCGTTCTTAGAGAGTAGCGATTCAGAATACAGGAGCAAACTGGAATGAAAACCAATGTGAAAGTACTCATTACAAACCTGGCGCTAGCCGTGGCGATCACTATGGCGCAAGGCCCGGCCTCAGGCGCCGCAGCGGGGCAACGATTTGACAGTGGAGCCGGTAACGGAGCGATGCCGGGCAAGGCAAAGCAATCGGGTCAGGTCCAAATCGATCAGTCTTAGGTACAAACCATCACCGGGATATGCCCGGCAGTGAATACTAGCGCCGGCAATGAGAGGCCGTCCGTCCAGGTCAATGGTGAAACGATTCGAGTTGGCCCAACGTGGTTTTTGGTCGAAAGCGATTTCGAAATCAGCGAGAGTGACGAGCTGTCGGTGGTAGCGGCGCCAGCACTGAACACCGCTGACGGTTACCTCTACGCGGTTTCCATCCGCAATATCACGACAGCGAAAGAGATCCAGTTGCGGGCGGATTCGGGCTACGCGTGGGCGCGCCGCGGACCTACTGACAATAGCGGGGGGACTCCGGCCCAGCAGCAAGCCGGTAGCTGTGGGTTTCTGGGCATCAATGAAGTGACCGGTTCTGTCTCCTCGATGACCATTGGCGTGGGCTTGCGCCAGCCGAACATGGTTTTGAATGTGAACGGACAGTCGCCCCTCACTATCAAACTGGGACCCCACCCGGATTCTGGACGAATTGGGTCTTCAGCTTGATACCGGCGATCATGTAGGCATGGAAGGATTCACGATGCATCGATGGAACCAAATCATCTGCCCGCCCGTATTCTCTCTGCGGGTTTTCGGTTGCTCTTCAGCCAATGGCGCCAAGGCCGCTTCTGACGAAGACGTTATCGTCCGCAAGGTGAAGACCGCAACCGAACTTTGCGGCGGAGCCGTCGAGGCTGGCGATATTGACCGCTATTTTTCGCATTACATGGCAGATGCCGTGTGGCACCCGCCGAACTTCGCGGATATCACCGGCGCCGATACGGTCCGCGCGAGGCTTTCCGGTCTATTTGACGACCTGTCGGTTGCGGGTAGCTGGGAGATCGAAGAGCAGATCGTCATGGGCCTTGCGTGGGTCGCGCAGCGTGGACAGTTCAGAACCGTGATCACGCCAAAGGCCGGCTGGGGCGAAGACCTCCACGAGGTTGGTGGTTTCGTCAATGTGAGGAAGAAAGACGCCGCTGGCCGGTGGAAGATCACTCTGGACATCTGGAACAGCGATCGAGGAGTCAACCTGGCGCAGGAGCCGGCGGACTAACCGACCGCAGCAACACCTGGCGTTGCGCGCGTTGGTTTCCGATGATGCGGCGCAGGAGCCGGCGGACTAACCGACCGCAGCAACCAATCAGAATTCAGAGCGGAGGCGGAAATGAGGTATACAACAAAAAGGAGCTTCGTGACTGTCGCAGTCCTGGTTATGTGGCTGCTGGCGGCAGGTACGCTGGCGGCCCAGGAAGTGAATCAGCAAGAGGTCGATCGTCTGGCACACCAGATCAGGAAGCAGATACTTGCTCTTGGTAATTACGGCGTTTTCGACAATGTCAGCTTTGGCGTGGAAAAGGGAGATGCCGGCTACACCGTCTTTCTCCGCGGCTTTGCTTCCCGTCCTACCTTGAAAGCTTCAGCGGAGAAGGTGGTTCGCACGGTGGAGAATGTGGAGCGGGTCGTCAACGAGATCGAAGTGTTGCCTACCTCCAGGCAAGATGAGGACATTCGTGTACTCACATATGTCGCAATATACGGGCATCCGACCCTGAGCCGGTACAATCCGAACCGGGGAACTCCGATATTCGGCGCTCGGCGGCGCGTTGCCATGGGAATCTCAAACGATCCCCCGCGCGGCTACCATCCGATTTCGATTGTCGTCAGGAACGGACATACAACTCTGGGGGGCGTGGTCGACAACGATATGGATAAGCAGATCGCGGAGCTCCAGGCTAATAGCGTTTCCGGCGTCTTCTCGGTAACGAATGAACTCCAGGTGCTTAACCCTAAAGAGAAATAGCCGGCTTTCGGCTCGTCTCAGAAGGGTGGTGCGCGCGTAGCCGGTGACCGTCGTTGTCTTTCGCTTGGTTCTCACGGACCGCGAGAGGTGATTCGCCGCGCTACTTCGCGAAATACCCGGCCCGGGTGCGAATTCGGACCCCAGGGCGCTTAATTCGGACCTCGACGTCGCGCCAAGACTCGTCGAAGTCCTGATTACTTGGATAGTAGGCGATCGTATAGACGCTGCGCAGTTCCTCGGCTACTAGCGGGTACACAGGATCGAGGTCCCGCACGGAGCGGGCGACGAAAAGGCGCCCGCCTGTCAAACTGGCCAGTTCTTCCATGTTTTCCCGAGCTTTCTTGGCCCACTTTGGCGGGGGGATCGCGGTGAATTGATCGAGGAAGATCGGGTAGATCAGTACGTCCATCACCTCGGCCGCCCGGCGAAGATCCTTGAAGGATGTTTCGCTGGCCGTGCCAATTCCGTAGACGCGGTTGTCCACTCCATCGCTAATCACGATGAGAGCGTTCCGCTCCGAGCCTAGGTCTCGCAGCTCGTGTGCGTAGGCTAGAACGATCATGTCGTAAAGCGGAGTCCCGCCGGAGACCTCCGGAATCTCCTCGATGAGTTTCTTCTGAAGCGCCCTGTCCGTTCCAAGCGCAGAAACCTGCTGGAAAAGATTATTAGCCAACGCGTATACGGCGGTCTTGTCCTGGGGCCGGGCGATTCCAATGAACCGCTGAGCGGCCAGTCTCATCGCCTCCCTGTCGCGGCGGGTGCTTCCGCTCATGTCGAGCAGCAGCGCCAGATTGAACGGAGCTTCATCAGAGCCGACGAAGCTGACTCTCTGCGGAACGCCGTCTTCCACCACCTCGAATTCTGCTTGATCGAGATCCGTGAGAGGTCTTCCCTGCGAATCGAAAACAGCAACGTTGAGATTGACCATCCTGACCTCGGAGCGAAAAGTCGGGATAGCCTCTTCCACCGTCAGTCCGTCAGCGCCGTCTTCGTTTTTGTTTCTCGGGGTGATGGGGGCAGGTCTTGCCTTCTGCTCCCGATTCTGTCTCGACTTCTTGCGTTGTACAAGGAGTTCGTCGACTAGACCGGACGCCAGCCACGGCGGTTTGATGGGCCAGTCGTCTGGCGCCGGGGCATCCTCCAGCCTCAGGAGCCCGGGATTCCTGGAGTTCACAATAATCTTGGAGGTGGTTACCTTCAGCGGCGGCAGCTTGTCCTGGAAATACCACATCTCCCGGCCGTCCTCCCCGACTTGGGTGGATTCCCGGAAACCGAACTTCGGTGGCGTCCGGATCTCATGCGGCGGGACTTCGGATAGCACCTCCACGCGCGTCGCCTCCAGCGGCGCCGCCACCCGCAGATCACCGCTTTCCGTTATGATTTCCGCCCGGTGGATTTGCCCTTCAATGGTTATTGACCCTCGGGCGGTCTTCGCTTGAAACCGGTAGTTGTAAGGGATTTCAGCGAAGATATCAATCTTGGCGCCGTCTTCCGGACGCACTTGCACAACTACGAACCGATCCTGCCGGGACAGCTCGACATCCCCGGCCCGCAGTGGCCTTGATCTGCCCAAACTCCTGACGCTGGCCTTGCCATGCGCCACCACGTGCGCGGTCACATCCCCGTACGGATTGTCGACGAGAACGGTTGGGAGAACGGTTTGCGCCAGCATGGCGCCGGCGGCGAGGGTTAGAACTGCCAAACGCAACCACATCCCCATCGGCGACTCTCCTTCAATTCTCTCATACACCTTTGCAGCGGCCGTTGGTCAGTCCGAGGCGTCTCTGGCGTCCGAATGTGCTGTAACCGCCCCGGAGGCGGTCAAACTCAGATACCATATTTACCGAACCGTTAAGGCTTTCATTCCGGAAGGAGGAACATGGCACAAATCAAAGGACCTGCGCTTTTTCTGGCCCAGTTCATGGGTGACGAAGAGCCGTTCAACAACTTGTCCAACATCACCGCGTGGGCGAAGTCGCTCGGCTACAAAGGCGTACAGATTCCATCTTGGGACGCAAGGTGTATCGATATCAAGAAGGCCGCCGCATCAAAAGACTATTGCGATGAGATTAAAGGGCAGTGCAACGGTCTGGAGATCACCGAGTTGGCTTCGCACTTGCAGGGGCAGCTAGTCGTCTCGCACCCGGCATACAACGAGCTTTTTGACGCCTTTGCGGCGCCGGAGGTCCAGGGTGATCCAAAGGCTCGCAGCGAGTGGGCGGCCGAGCAGCTCAAGTATGCGGCCAAGGCTTCAGCGAACATGGGGCTAACCGTTTCACCTTCGTTTAGCGGTGCGATCCTGTGGCCTTATCTCTACCCTTGGCCGCAGCGGCCGGTAGGGCTAGTGGAAGAAGGCTTCAAGGAGTTAGCCAGCCGCTGGAAACCGATTTTGGATTACGCGGTGGATCTTGGCGTCTGCTACGCCTATGAGCTGCACCCCGGCGAAGACGTCTTCGACGGGGCCACCTTCGAGACGTTTCTGGAAGCGACGGGAAACCACCCGAGCGTAGCGATAAACTACGATCCCTCGCACTTCATCCTGCAGTGCCTGGACTATGTGCGATTCATCGACACCTACGCTCCTCACATCAAGGCTTTCCACGTCAAGGACGCGGAGTTCAGGCCTTCCGAGCGGGCCGGCGTCTACGGCGGATTCCTTGGTTGGAGGGATCGCCCCGGACGATTCCGAAGTCTCGGCGATGGCCAGGTCGATTTCAAGCAGGTCTTCACCCGCTTAACGGCGATCGGTTACGATTCCTGGGCCGTCCTGGAGTGGGAATGCTGCTACAAGGACGCAGCCCAGGGGGCCGCCGAAGGTGCGCCCTTTATCGCGGAGTGCCTGATTGACGTACCCAAGAAAGCGTTTGATGACTTTGCCGGTGCAAGCTCTGACACGGAGCGGAATCGCCGGGTTCTCGGTCTCGGGTAGAAGCACCCAGGGTGCGCGGGCGTATGGTTCGCGCACCAAACCCGCATGGGCCAGGCGGCCGCTATTCTCCCAGTTCAGCCCACGAGGCCGGTCGCTTCAGACCTTCGGGCAGGACGGTGGTCTCATCGCCCACAGTTTCGTCAAGTTCCTCCTGTGTCAGGTCTTCAGCCGTTCGCAGGTCCGCCCCCGACAGGTTCGTCTCCTGAAGATCCACCCCAATCAGACGTGTTCCAATCAGATTCGCGCCGGCCAAATTCGCCCAGCGGAGGTCCGCGCCTTCGAGATTGGCCATTACGAACTTCGCGCCGGAGAGGTTTGCGTCAGCAAGATTCGCGAGAGTGAGATTCATGTTACTCAGATCCGCGCCCGAGAGGTCCGGAATGATCTGTCCGTTTTCCGCCCGCCACTGATTCCATAGGTCAACGTCTGTCTTCAGAATTTCCAAGTGCTCAGGATTCGCCATGGTGAGTTCCCTGCTAAGTGATCCTTCATTTTCCCAAGAAACTGGTCGCCTTGGGGACCGGCTCGGAGGCGCTCGTGTCCCCAAGGTGGAGAGATGGCAAATCAGCCGGAGAGCGGGACGGAATTCATCGCACTACCTTCAGGAATTCCAGGCGAGCCGGAGATCGCAGTCTCCCATCAACAGATGGACACTGCGGGACCCGAGGCAGCACTCCGTGCACGCTCCGGTTTTCCTTGACAGGGCCTGTGGGCAAGCGCAGAATTGAGACAGGTCGAACGCTAGTTTGATGGGAGCATAAGGACCATGGCGGGACCATCGGAAAACCTGCCGGTGATATCCCCGGCGGATAAGACTGTTGCCGTGCTGGCGGTAAGTCCGCACAATTCGGATCACGAATGTTTGTGCGGCATCTTCAACCATTCTAACTGGCGAATCGCTAGCGCTAGAACGTGCCACGAAGCGGTTCGGTTTCTGCAGAGCAATCGCATGGCGGTGATTGTGTGTGAATGCCATTTGCCGGACGGGAGTTGGAAGAATCTTCTGGAGTCGCTGGCTCTGCTACCGTATCCGCCGTTGATGGTGGTGACATCGGACCATGCCGATGACAAGCTCTGGGCCGAGGTTCTAAACCTGGGCGCCTATGACGTGCTGTCCAAGCCTTTCGACCGCAGCGAGGTGACGCGGATCATCAGCCTCGCGTGGCTTCATTGGAAAGATCAAACGGCGCTTCGCCGGCGGGAACTGGTCCTCCAATCTGCTTCGGCCGGCGCGCAAAGGAGCCTCTCGGCTACGGCCTGAGCCCCCAGCTATCGGTCATTGGCGATGTCTTATTCTTCCAAAACGGGGTGGGTGAGGTGTGCCTATTCGATTGGGAGATTGATGTGAAAGGCCGCGCCTTTCCCGTCGGCTCGGTTGCAGGCTGTTACTTCGCCGCCATTCTGTGCCACCAGAGATTTGACGATGTGCAGGCCAAGGCCGGAACTGGAGGACTTCGTCGAGAAGTGGGCATCGAAAATCTGCGGCAGGATGTCCTCGGGAATGCCCGGTCCCGAGTCGGCGACGCAGATCTCTATCTTGCCATGCCGGCGTTGCGCGTTTATGTCGACTGTGCCTCCACCCTTCATGGCTTGGGCGGCATTTACGAATAGATTCAAGAATACGCGCTCCCACGCCGCCGCGCTACCCGCGAGGCGGATCGCCGGGTCGATAGAGCAGTTGAAGTGCACGGGAGGGGCTTCCACGGCGGTGAGTATGTCCTGTGCGAATTCTATGGAATTGTCCAGTATTGCGTTGAAGTCCTGCAGGCTTCGTGCACTCGCGGTGTAGCTGCTGACAATCCGCTGTCCCCGGCTGACGCTGCGAAGGATGGTGGCGCCAACCCGTTTCCACTTGGGATCGTTTTCCAGCAGCTCGGCGGCGTCGGAGATAGTTTCGAATACGTTGTTAAGATCGTGGACCAGGCCTTCCAGCCTGAGGTCCGGGGCGGGGTCCGGTCCCATCGGAAGCTCCTCCTTACTCAACGCGTACGAGATCGAGTGTACCGAAAAACTCCGGGTACGAAACAGACGCTGCAGCCGCATTCTTCAGGACACTTGCTTCGGCGGCCGCCAACGCAGCCACTGAGAACGCCATCGCAATGCGGTGGTCGCCGTAACTGTCGAGTTCGGCGGCCTGGAACCGCTGCCGGCCGGGTATGGTGAGTCCGTCTTCACGAACCTTCACGGCGATGCCCATTCTCCGCAGGTTTTCCGCTACCGAGTTGATGCGATCGGTCTCCTTCACACGCAATTCCGCGGCGTCCCTTATATCGAGGCCCTCCTCGCTGGCGGCTCCGAGTATACAGAGTATCGGAATCTCGTCGATCAGGGCCGCCGTCAATCCGCCGGAGATTACGCCTCCCCTCACACTTGCCGACTCGACGTGGAGATCGCCCGCGGGCTCGCCGTCCACCTGCCGCAGGTTGGCGATCCGGATGCGGGCGCCCATCCCGGACAAGAAGTCGAGCAAGGCTGCGCGAGTTGGATTCAGGCCCACGTTTTCCAGCACGAGAGACGAATTAGGAATCAAGGTGGCCGCCACCAGGAAGAACGCTGCAGAAGAAATGTCACCGGGCACGGTCAGTTCGCGCGCCCGAAGGCGGGGACGGCCCTCCACGCTGATGCGCAGGCCCGCGATGTCAACGCTGGCTCCAAACGCCCGCAGGGCAATCTCGGAATGATCCCGGGTGCGTATCGGCTCCACAACGGTGGTTCTGCCTCGCGCGTAGAGGCCCGCGAAGAGGATACAGGTCTTCACCTGGGCGCTGGCGACGGGCAGTTCATACTCGATGGGAGATAGCGGGCCGCCTTCAATTTCGAGCGGTGGGAAAAGGTCCTCCCGAGCGCGAACCGTGGCGCCCATCTGGGCTAAAGGTTTGATGATTCGACCCATTGGACGTTTGGAGAGGGATTCATCACCGCCGATCCGGCAGCGGAACCGTTGCGCCGCCAGAATTCCGCTGAGCATGCGGATCGTTGAACCTGAATTTCCGGCATCGAGAGTTCCGGCCGGCTTGCACAGTCCGTCCAGCCCGCACCCGCAAATCGTTACCTCTGACTCCTGCCGGTCAATTCCGACGCCGAGAGCCCGTATTGCGCCAAGGGTCGACTGGCAATCGGCGCCGGTCGAATAGTTCCGAATCCTGCTTGTGCCTTCGGCGAGGCTGGCTAGGATAGCGTAGCGATGGGAGATCGACTTGTCGCCGGGGAGTTGGATAGAGCCACGTAAACACTGCGCGGGGCGAATCTTTTCGCACATGGGAACTCTCATTCTACCAGCGGCGCCACAAGCAGCCGAAGCGGGATCGTCTGGCGAATCTTACTCGATTGGATACGGCCCGGGGTTCTCCACCTTCAGGTACATGCGCTTTTTGCTGCGGAGTTCTACCATGATCGAGACGGCGCGCACGTGATCCCGGCAGGCAAGATAGAAAGGGACCTCGTCACCCTCTTCGAGCAGCTCTTCGGAGATGACAGTTTGTTGTTCCGTCATCAGCTTTTCGCCAGAGGAGAACATCGACAGTTTGATTCGCAATCCGATGAGTGACTCCGGCAGTTCGTTGATCCGCACGACCCCGTCGATCTCGATATTTCCGTCCGCGCGGCGGGCTTCGAATTCCTGCAGCGTGACGTCCGGCCCCTTGTCCTGCTTGCTCTTCTTGTCCGCGGCGGGCAACAATGAGGCCATTACCACTAGGCAGACAAAGAGTTTTCTCATTAGCCTCAGTTTAGCGGAAAGGGAGGAGCACTTCTATGCTCAGCCGGCGTAATTTGATGTTGGGCACAACTGCCGCGGCCGCCGCGCTGCAACTACGGGGAGCGGTTCCGGGGAATGTGGTGATCGCCAGCGGAAACGGCGAGCGATCGTGCACGAGAGCAATGGAAATACTGGACGGCGGCGGTGACACGCTGGATGCTGTTATTGCCGGTGTCAACATCGTGGAAGAGGATCCGGAAGATACCTCGGTTGGTTACGGCGGGCTGCCCAACGAGGAAGGCATTGTCGAGCTTGACGCCTGTGTCATGCACGGACCAACGCGGCGGGCCGGTTCGGTGGCCTCGATTCGGGGCATCAAGACCCCATCCAGAGTCGCCCGGTTGGTCATGGAGAAAACGGATCACATCATGCTTGTCTCAAACGGGGCCCTCCGCTTTGCCCAAGCACATGGTTTCAAGGAGGAGAACCTGCTGACGGACCGCGCCCGCCGCGCCTGGATTGCGTGGAAAGAGTCCCAACGCGACTCCCGCGATCACAATAATTGGGGGCCGGGACTCGACGCACCGCCCGAAGACACCGAAGCAATCCTGCACCGCAACTTCCCGGACGCCAGCCCGGCGATGCTTGCCTGGGCCTGGGATGTAGTTACCAATCCGCCCACCGGCACGATCAACTGTCTAGCTCGAAACGAAAGAGGCGAGATCTCCGGCGTTACTACAACCTCGGGGCTTGCCTGGAAGATCCCCGGGAGGGTCGGCGATTCACCGATCATCGGCGCCGGGCTCTTCGTCGACCAGGACGTCGGCGCGGCGGGATCCACTGGCCGCGGGGAAGAAAACATTCGCGTGGCCGGCGCGCACACGGTGGTCGAGAACATGCGCCACGGAATGTCTGCGGAGGAGGCGATCCGCGACTGCCTCAAACGGGTCTCCCGCAACTACGGCGACGACCTCACGCGGCTGGAAGCCATCGATATCAATTTCTACGCTCTCCATAAGGAGGGCGCTTTCGCCGCCGGTTCGTTGTGGAACGCGAATCGGAGCGGCCGGGCGGGTGAACTCCGCCCGCGCACGTTCTCGTACAATGACGGCTCCGGTAGCAAGATCGCCGAGTGCTTCTATCTCTACGAGCGGAAGTAGAGCGGCGTTTCCAGCCGGCGGGCCGGTTATCAGTCCGGCAGAGAAGTAGGCCGGGCTACTTGCCCGTGATTTCCGCCACGCTGCGTTGAATGTTCTCGATGGCCATGATGTTCTCTTTCCAGTTGGGCTGGAAGATGCGGTTCTGGGCCTTCTTGATGGCGAGCATGGCCCCGTCTGAAAACGGGAAGCCCGCGTGGCCGAAGACGATGGCGAGAATCGTTCTCATGTGGCCGCTCAGGAAGGCTTCCATCGCCGGCCGGGGAACGCCCCTTGCGACGGCTTCTTCTCCTAACTCTTTGATGGCGGCCACGAGGGTGGCGGCAAACGTTTCCACCAGTGCCGGTTCCAGCATCGCCATCTGCTCTATAGTCAGACGGTGAGTCCCGAGAACTGGGCAGCGCTCGTTTCCGTACATGTCGCGGGCGATGGCCTCGCCCTTCGCGTAATGCTCTTCCGGGCCGCGGTAGAGAGCGCAGACCACATGTTGGGCTGCGTGGACGCCTCCGAACCAGTCGTTGCGTTTCTCCGGTTCGACGTCGTCGTTGAATAGCGGCGGATGGCACGGGTGGGCCACGAAGTAAGTGAGATCCTCGCGAACCGGCATGACCTCCGCGTAGGCCGCGGCCGGATCAAGGCCGACAATCATTGTGCCGGCATCTAGCGTTGGAACGAGCGACGCGGTGATCTTCCCGATCAGGCGGTCGGGGATCGCAAGGATCACGGCCTCCACGCCGCGCACCGCCTCTTCGACCGGAGTCGTGGTCAGCCCACGCTGCTGGAGGTTTGCGACACCCGCATCGGAGACTTCCACGTAGGAGACCGAGTAACCGTCGCGGTCTTTCAGATTGTCGGTTATCCGGCAACCCATTTTGCCGCCGGCGCCGAGGAGTGCGATCGAAATCGACATAATTCAAGCCTTTCCGTTACGGATTTGAACAAAGTATTCAGCGGTTCCATTCTGGCCACCCTTCAGCGAGAGTTCGAGGCCGTCGAAACGGGAATCAGTGGAGTAGGCCCGGCAGAGCGGCGCCCCGGGGGCGACTGGAATCACCATTCGCAAAGCAAAAACGCCTAGCTGTTTGGAGGCGTGGCCGCAGGTATCGCCGCCGGCAACACAAGCTCGCCGCAGCGGGGAGCGGTCCAGTATCTCCCGCAAGATCTTTCCCTGTTGGGAGCCGAGCCGCCAGCCGACACTCTTCGGGTCCAGCCCGAGCTCAGCGAGCCGCGCATTGGTAGCGGCAATGGCTGGGTCATCCGGGCCGCGCGCGGAGAATAACACGATGCTCCGGCCCCGCCCGAGGATTTCGAGGGCTTGCCGCACGGCCACCTCCCGCGCCGCGTCCGAAGTGGCCGGGTCCACGAGTTGCGGGCCCTCTAACCGCATGCCGGCGAAACCGTTGTCGAGCGCATGTTGAATCTGGGCGTCATTGCCAGGGGAGCAGCTTCCGGACACTACCACGACCGGATCTGCGCGTCCCGCGTCGCGGACCACTTCGGCAGGCTCTAACTCACCGGTGGACTGGAGGTACATCCCGAGCGAATACTCAATGGCGGAGGAGCCTACCAAGAAGACCGTGGGGCCGTTCCGAAGGCCCCAGATAGCGCGCCCGATGGCCATCATGTGATTTGTGTCGAGTGTGTCGAAGACGATGATCTCGGCGCCCTGCTGAATCAGTTCCCGCATCCGTGTTTCGGCTGCGTCTTCGGACTGGGCCATGTGCCAGAGGTCGATGGACTCGATACGCCGCGAAGTCTGCCGGGCCAAATGGACCCGCAAATCGCTCTCGATCATCGGTGTGATCGGGTGCCGCCGCATTGTCGGATGGCGGTCCAGCCGGTACGTGACGTCCCCCACCCGCGCAAAGAGATTGCTGAAAGCGACGTAACGCCGCAGAAACGGAGCGCCGACGACGAGAGGAACGGCGGGTGGATCGAAAACCTTGAATCCAATGTCGGTAGCCTTCCCGATTGAGCCGATCTCCGGGGAGGAATCAAACGTGGAGCAGATCTTGTAGTGGAAGAACGGCGCATCCAGAGCCCGCAACGCCTCGAACTGGGCCGTCAACTCCTCATCCATCTGAGCTGGGGTCATGGTCCGGCTGACCCCGGCGACGCCTACCCCGCGAACATGCGGAAACTGGTCTTCCACCTGAGCGCGGTCCGGGGGCTCGAGGTAGAGGACGGCAGGAATGCCGTTCAGCTCCAGGCACTCCATGGCATCAGTGGAACCGGTAAAATCATCTCCGTAGAACGTCATCAGCAGGCCGGTCACAGGGGCTCCTTGCTGCCGAACTTCTCGAGCGCTTCGCGCAATTCGGGATGGTTATCAGCATACTCGGCCAACGGTGTGCCGGCGCGTGCCGCATCCCATGCCTGGCGGATTGAGCGAACGCCGGCGGCCGGTCCCGATGGATGTGCCTGAATGCCCCCGCCGGCGATATACATCACGTCTGCAGTCTGGATCCGCTGCCAGGTTTCCGGGACTTGGCCCGCCCACATGCCGGAGCCCAGGACCGGAAGGAGGCGATCGGAGAGGTCGCACATCGGAGTGAGGCAAGCTTTCACTGAGAGAACCACGGAATCATCGTCTTCCCAGTATTTGTTACGGATTCCGTTCACATGAAGGTGATCGACGCCAGCGAGACGGAGAATCTTCTGCCATGCCCGGAAGTTCCAGCCTAGAGCAGGCGATCGCGTCATCAGGTCCCACCCGTTCCGGTGTGCATGAATCGGGAGGCTGCAGCGTTGGCGCAGAAACGCAAGCGCTCCCAGGCCCGCCTGCACCACGCTCAGCATGACGCATGTGCCGCCTGCCCGGGCGACAATCTCGTGATTGCGCACGATGACGTCAGGGTTTGTGTGCGTAATGTTGAAGGCGTACATCACGCGCCGGCCGGTGCGTTCCGTATGGCGATTCACGACGCGCATGACGGCCTCGACCCGGTTTTCCATGGTGGAGTAGGGAGGAGCGGTCATTTTCTCGTCGTCTTTTACGAAGTCGACGCCTGCCTCGGCAAGGGTGGCGACGATTTCGGCGGTTTGATCCGGGGTGAGGCCGACGTTCGGTTTGATGATCGACGCAATGATCGGCCCCTCGTCCACTCCGGTGAGACGGCGGGTGCCTTCAACACCGAATTGTGGTCCCGGATGCGCGTTGGCAAATACGGGAGGAAGCTCGATGTCTTCGAGCCGAATGCCAGTGAGTTCGCGCAACCCGAAGACACCGCCAGCGACGGTGGCCAACATGGTTGCGAGATCAACACCGGTAATATCGAGAGGGATCGACACGCGCACGCGGGCGCGCAAGTAAAGTGCGTCCGATTTCGGCCGGATGGTCCACGACGGTAAGGAAGAACGCGAGCGTGCCTCGAGCGCCTCGATCGACTCAACGTTCACCGCGAAGCGCCTCTGCAATTCCTCCGTCTCTCCCGGAACTGGCGTGAAGGTGCCTGCTCCGACGGCGCCTGCGACCTTCTCCGCGGCGAACTCCAGCGAGTGCGGCGTCTCTACTAAGTAGGTGGCAAGGATTCGTTCATCCGCCATATCCGCCACCCTGCTTGGATCCGGCGCTCGGGAGATCCTCTGCCATCGCCTTCTCGTTCCGGTTGGTCAGCGCGCACTTGGCTTTCCCTTCTGGTCCCATTGATGCGAATGACGTTGACATCGCCATACCCGGCCGCGCGGTTACAAACGCGCCAGTTTCATGTATGCGTAAGGCAACAGCGCAATCTCAATCGGCGGCCTGTCGAGGATGGTTCGCCCGGGCGCTCCGCGGAACTCTTCCGGCTCCAGCATCGCCTGCACCGCTGTGTGTTCATCGATTGTCCAGATTCCTTGCGAAGGGATCATAGCCTCAGTTTCGATCCGGAGATACTGCACCTCTGCCGTCAGATTGGCGACGAACAGCCGCGCGCCGGCCCTTTTTTCCGGATAGAGCGATAGCGCCGCCACCTTGAGCGGTTCGGAGACGCTCACCGGCAGCAACTCGCATTTGCCGCACTCGGCGATGTCGGCAAAGACATGGTATAGCGGGAAGACCGAGCCGGCAAGCGATGGGAACTTTTGCGGAAGACGGGGCCCACCTGCAGTTTCCATCACCCCGCGCCAGCCCACGGTCTCGTAGTAGGTGAGACTGTCCGCTCCGGCTTCAGCCAGAGCCTGGATGGAGCCGAGTGTCCAACCAGCGCCGAAGAGCGACATTTGGCGGACGTCCACCGGCTCCGGTAATTCGTCTGGTTTGCCGCCTTCCGCCGCGGTTGCCACCGGGTTGAATCGCGGTTTCAACGTGACAGGGGAAACGGCGATCCGTGCGTTTCCGGCGAAGGAGCGTGCCGTGCGCACGGTGTCGCGTTGGCCCGCGAAGGTTTCCACCATGCTCAGGTTGTCAAACGCATGTACCTGAGGATTTGCCGAATAGCAGACCACGGCGCCGGGCTCGGAAGGCCGGTTGCGGTTCAGTTCGGTGAAGTTTGCGTTTGTTCCACCACCGGTGCTGCCAGGCAAATGCTGCCGGGCAAGCTTCACCCATCTGTCTGACGTAGCCTGCTCTTTCTCGTGAAGCACGAGCCATCGAATGACCGTGGCCTTCAGGTTCTCCACCTCGGCCGCAAGCGCCCGGAGCTGTTTGTCCGCATCGTCAGTTACGAATGCGGCCACCTCCAGGGGGGCTCCGAGGATGCGGCTTTCCTCATTCACCGCGCGCCGCAGGAACTCCTTCCAGTCATCACCGGAGAGCTGCAAGTCCACCCGAAGGTGTGCCGGCGCGAGCGCGCGCAGCCTTTCTTTCTCCCTTTCATTTAGCAGAAGGGCGCTGTTGGAGAGGCCGAGGCCAATGGGAGGCATCGGCTGACCTCTTCCGCCCATTTCGAGGATCACCTCCGGCCGCTTCGACGCTATTGCCGGGGCCTTCCCGGCGCCGCTCAGCCGTATCGTAACGGACTGCTCGATTCTGCTGCCCTGTGCGACTTCCGCTGGAAACGGCTTTGCAAGCGGGGTGCAGTATGTCTTGTACGATGCATCCGTCCAGTTGCGCTGGTCCTCCATCTCGAACGTGTCGCCTTCCATGAGGACTTCAGCGGAAACACCGGGCGTCACTTCGTGAGTGATGCTGCGAACGTCGAAGAACGGCTGATGAGGTGAGATTCTCTCCGGGAACAGGCCATTCTCGACCACGCCATCCACCTTCCTGACCGCGCAAGGCTTGCCCGCCAGGTTGGCTCCGTGGAGAACGCAGAATCCGATCCGGTTGCGCAGAAAGGTGGAGCGGGCCTCCCCTTCCATGGAGAATCGAATTACCCCATCGCTTGAGCCGGACAGCTTCCCGTGCCACAGGAAATCGATGTCACTCTCTCTGCACGCCACATCAAAGGCGAGTTGGAATCCGCCCTCGAGAAGCTGCGTTCTAAGATTGTGCACACGGGGAGCGACTGTACCCCAGTTCTGATCCCGCACCGCTGCATAAAGGCCGAGCAAGACCACTTCGTCGCCGTACCGAACGTACCGCAGAAAGGCGAGCGAAGGGTCAAACAATGCGGTCAACGGCCCGGCGCGCAGTTCGATCGCCTCCGCCGGAGGCTCGTCGTGACCGTAGTATAGGGTGTGGCGCGGTAGTCTGGGGTCTGCTGTCATGGCGATCCTCGGGCATGCCAGCGAGACGAATCCCACCAGAGCGGTGTTGCCGATCAGTCTTCGCCTGGAAAACTCGAAGCCGTCGTGCGCCACGCTTGCATCCTCCGGGGATTGAGTTTATCCCAAAACGGAGCGCTGTGGCATTGCTTTCCTAGTTCAGCTTTCCATCGAGGAACGCCAGGTACCCGGCGGTGAGCATATAGCTCTCGTAGTATTCGTCCTGCTTGATTGCCTCGAATGCGTCATCAGGCCCGCCCGCGATTCCGCGATTGTACTTGTTGAGCGAGTGGATTGCGACGGATGGGATTCTCCGTTTTGCGAATGGCTGCATCCGCTTCAAGACCGGCTTCACGCTCTCGGTCTCCACGGGCAGTTGCATACTCGAGGATACGCTCTTCAAGTAGCCCAGGAGCGGCTCGCCATTCTTGCCGGCGCAGCCTCGGGTGAACGAGAGACCGAGAGTGTCGAGCACAATGGCGGCGCGGATCGTACTAGCCTCGTCTTCCGTCAGAGTGTCGACAAAGCGCTGAGGACCGGAGGTCCCGCCGGCGCCGCTGGAGAAGGCAACGAAGAGGAAGGTGTGACGGCGGGAGCGTTGCCGGAGGCTCTGATAGAGTGTCGGCAAAAGCGCTGCGCCGGACCAGTTGTCCGCGACGCCATCGCTGCCGGGGACGGTGTCGAAATGAGCTGCGACGAGGATTGTGGATTCTCCCTCTCCGGGAAGCCGGCAGACGATGTCGCCGAATTCTGATTCCGCCTCCGGTTGATCTGTTAAGCCTTCATCACGGCAGCCGGCGCGAACGAATAGCGTTTTTAATTCCTCCCGGCGGGCGCCGTTCTCGGGAACAGCCTTTCTCAACCGCTTCAATACCCGCTCGCGTTCCAGCCGCGCGTAGGTGATGTCGTCGCCCATCATCTGCGCGCCAAGCCAGATAGTCAACGACGCCAAGACCACCCAAACCCGCATAGTCCTGAGTTTACCTGACGAGGCTCCAGTGTTCTGCCGGCCGCCACATCGACCGGCATGGACAGGCCGAACGAAGCCGGGGCAGCGGCCCGAAAGTATCCGGCGCCTTTGACGGCTTCTCCGCCGAGCAGATAAGGCGATGATCTTATCCCGTCTGGTACCCGGTGTCTGCGGTGAGACGCCTGACCTTGTCATAGAATCTCAAGATGGACGTTCATTCACGAAGGACCTTTCTTGGGGTCGCCGCGGCCACGGCGCGCAGTTATGCGTCCGCGCAAGGCGCGAATGGACGATTGCGCGTCGGCGTGATCGGATGTGGAGGCATGGCGACTCATCACATGCGAAAGCTTGTCGAGATGCGGGAGTCCGACAATGTCGAAGTGATCGCGGTTTGCGACATCTATCGCAAGAGACTTGAGGCGGCCGCGGCGCTCACAGGCGGGAAGATGTACGCGGACTATCGCGTGCTTCTCGAGGACAAGGAGATCGACTACGTGCTGATAGCCTCGCCTGAGCACTGGCACTATCAGATGACTCTGGACGCGGTGAACGCGGGAAAGCACATCTACTGCGAAAAACCGATGACACAGACCGCCGAGCAGGCCAAGGAGATTGTCGCCAGAGTCGAGGCGTCAGGTCTTAGGATGCAGGTGGGCGTGCAGGGAATGTCCGATGACTCTTACGAAACAGCCAACCGGTACGTGGAGGCGGGCGCGCTCGGGAAGGTGGTGTTGGCGCAGATAGACTACTCGCGGAACTATGCTGATGAATTCTGGGCCTATGATATCGACGAAGAGGCGCGCCCGGGAGAGAACCTCGATTGGGATGCCTGGCTTGGCCCGGCCCCGAAACGGCCGTGGGATCCGCTCCGGTATTTTCGCTGGCGGCACTACTGGGACTATTCCGCCGGAATCGCCAGTGATCTCTTCATCCATCGTGTGACGCGGATCATCCGTTCCTTGGATCTGAGCTTCCCGAAGAGCGGCGTTGGAGCCGGCGGCACTTATTTTTTCAAGCAGAGCCCAGCCGAGGTGCCGGACACCTTCAACATATTATTGGACTATCCGAATGAACTTACCGTCCAGCTTGTCTCGACGATGGCGAACGACACGCCGGTCCAGCACATGCTCCGCGGGAGCAAAGCGACGCTGGTCTTCACTCGCGATGGTTTCGAGATCCGAGCCCAGCGTCACTACCGGGACCAGGTTCGGGAAGTGATTCATCGCAAGAGCGGAGCGGAAGACGTGGTTCTCCATCACCGCAACCTAATGAACGCCATCCGTTCCGGAGAGCCGCTCAAATGCGATTGCCGGCTCGGCTATTATGGCGTGGTGGCTTGTGAACTGGGCACGGAATCCTTCCGGCGCCGCAAATATATGGCGTGGGATTCCGGCCGCGAGCGGGTTATGGTTGCATGAGTTGGAAGCAATTGGCTTCGTTCCGCAAAATGACTGCGGTCGCGAATGATGGAGCCGGTCACCGTCGGGCGAGAGAGGCCGGATGGCGGAAGAACGGAGGGCCTCTCCGCTGAGCATTCCGACTCTCGACCTCGTTATTATCATCGTGTACCTAGCCGGCATCACGCTCGTGGGACTGCTGGCTACCCGGCGGCAGAAACTTACGAGCGAGAACTACTTCCTGGCGGGCCGTTCACTCAACTGGGGCATGGTCGGCGCAGCGCTTTTTGCGTCGAACATCTCGACGATTCACCTCGTGGGGCTTGCGGCGTCGGGATACAAAGACGGCCTGGTCTGGGGCAACTTCGAGTGGTTCGCCATACCGACGCTGATCCTGCTCGGTTTGGTTTTCGCACCTTTCTACTTCCGGAACCATATCACCACGCTGCCCGAATTTCTGGAGCGGCGCTACAGTCCTGCGGCCCGCAGCGTACTCGCTTTCATGGCGATCTCCGGCGCTCTCTTCCTGCATATCGGAATCAGCATTTACGCGGGCGCCGCTGTTTTCGAGCAGTTCTTCGGCGTGGACGTCATCACGTCGATCCTGATTATCTCCGTAGTCACTGGCGTTTATACGGTGCTTGGCGGGTTGAAGGCTGTTGTGCTGACAGAAACCATCCAAACCTTCGTTCTGCTTGCCGGCGCGGTGGCTGTGACAGTGTATGGACTACAGGCGCTGCCGGACGCGGGGATAGGCTCCTGGGAAGAACTGAGAGCCGCGGTGAAGCCGCATCAGTTGAACGTAATTCACACCCACGACTCATCGCCGTTGCCCTGGTATGCGGTGCTATTCGGGTATCCTGTCCTGGGGGTCTGGTACTGGTGTACGGATCAGACCATAGTCCAGCGCGTTCTCGGCGCGCGCACCCAGCGGGATGCACAGCTTGGCGCCCTGTTCGCTGGCTTTCTCAAGATTCTGCCCGTCTTTATTATTGTTTTCCCCGGAACCCTCGCTTACGTTCTTTACAGCGAGCAGATCGGCGACAACGCCAACCAGGCCCTGCCAGTGCTGATTACGGAACTGATCCCGACCGGCATGCGCGGACTCATTGCCGCCGGATTACTGGCCGCGCTTATGAGCACTATCGCCAGCGCCTTGAATAGCTGCGCGACTTTGTTTGCAGTGGATATAGTCAAACGGGCACGGCCGCGGACCACTGATGCGGCCCAGGTAACGATCGGCCGGATTACGGCAGTGGTGGTAATGGGACTCGCCATGCTCTGGTCCACCCAGGGCGGGCGTTTTTCCAGCATTTTTGAAGCGGCCAACACCATTGCGGCATGCGTCTCACCGCCGATCACAACGGTGTTTCTGCTCGGCGTATTTTGGCGGCGCGGCACCGCCGCGGCTGCTCTCGGAACCCTGATTTTTGGTTTCTCGCTTGGCGTGACCGCGTTTCTGGTGGATCTGCCGGCGTTTGGTACCGAGAAGCTTCTCACGGACAGGCTCGGCATTCCATTCATGATGCAAGCCTGGTGGAACTTCTGCCTCTGCTCGGCTTTCTATGTTGGTGTGAGCCTGCTCACGCTACCGCCGCCACGGGAGCGGATAGAAGGACTTACGTGGGAGCGGCCGTGGGCCGTATTTACCGAAGGCCGGATCGGCGGCCCGACCGATCCTCGTGTGATTACGGTGATTCTGGCTTTGGTTATGGCCGTGCTCTATTATGTGTTTCGCTAGTACGGCCGTGGATGGGGGGTGGTGATAGCCTTGCCGAGGTGGCTTTTCCTCTTTTTTCTAGCGGTGGTGGTGCTGGTGCTAGCCCCCGCATATGTCTCCGCTCGTCTTGGTGGTGTAATGCCGTGGAGCCGGCGCTGGAAACTGGCGGTCTGGCTGGGCGTGGAAGCGCTCATCCTGCCGGCGCCGCTGCTAATGGGACTCAGCAGGACGCATTCCGGCCCCTTAGTGGACGCCTCGCTCGGATTGTCATACCTCGGCCTCGGATTATTCTCGTTCCTTCTTTTCTGGACGCTTGTGCGGGACGTCACCTGGGTCCCGTTGGGCATCTTCATTCTGCGGGAGCCGTCGAGGCGAAATGTGTGGCTCATCCGGTCGAGCGGTCTGGTACTCATCGTTTCCTTGGCATGCCTTGGGATCGGCGTGGCACAAGCGTTGCTGCCGCCGCGCGTCGTTCAAGTGTCAGTTCCCGTGGATGGGTTGCATCGCGGGCTGGACGGCTTCCGCATTGCGCACATCAGCGACATCCATCTCAGCCCATGGAAGGATGCCGGCGACCTTCGCCGGATCGTTGCCACCATAAACGAGGCCGAGCCTGATTTGGTGGCAATCACTGGCGATTTCGTGGACGGAGCCGTAACCCAGCGCGGCCACGACGCGATGCCGCTTCGTGAGCTATCAGCGCCGGCCTTTTTTGTGACGGGCAACCACGAACACTACTCCGGCGCGAAAGACTGGATCAGTCATCTCGAGGGTCTTGGTGTCATTGTCCTCGACGGAGAACAGCATCACATTGCGGCCGGAGGCGCGACGCTGCTCATAGCCGGGCTGGAGGATCCGGCAGGGGGCGGCGTAGAGGCAAGACGGAATCCCCTTGCCGTCGCCAACGGCCCGGTGGGGGTTGACTTCCGGTTGATGCTCGCGCATCGCCCAGCGGACGCCTTCGCGGTGTCCGAAGCTGGCTTTGATTTGCAGCTTTCTGGTCACACCCACGGCGGACAGTTCTTTCCGTACACGCTCCTGATCGACCTCTTCCAGCCCTTTGCTACCGGTCTCCACCGGCACGGTAACCTTTTCATCTTCACCTCCCGGGGCGCCGGGTTTTGGGGGCCTCCGGTACGCTTCCTGAACCCGCCGGAGATCGCAGTCCTGACACTGGAGCGATGACCTGGCGTGGTGAAACCAGCAGTTAGTGTCACCTTTCTGGAAGCACCGTCTCGTGGTCAACCTGTTCCCGCTCCGCTTGGATCAGTTTCCGCAATCCGGCCGATAGGGCGGCGCGCCTCTGGAAATACGCGTCTTCATTAAAATGCGGGTACGTTGTTTTGAGGCCCGGCCGGTGAATCTCCCGGTTCAGATCGCAGTCGAATCTCGCCAGTGTGAAGTGAGTGAAAGCGGGGCTGAAACCGCCTTCGTCTGGCGGTATATGGCACAGTCCCCAGGTGATACCGCGGCCGTCGCGGTTGTCCGCGAATGCGTCGGGCACGAAGGGTCCCGGGGCAATGGGGGGCAACTCAACGATTGACATCAGCCGGAAATTCACGCCGTCGGGAGCATACTGCACCGTATTCTTCTCCGGGCCGTCCAAACTGGCGATGGCGGCGATTCCACCTCGCCAGGGGAAGAGACCGGTCTCGTGGCCGGAGTTGAGTACGGGATTAAGCGGGTGCTTTTCGAACGGACCGAGAGGGTGATCGGCGATCGCCAGACCCTGGGCGCGGATTATTGTGACGCCGGGAACCTGAGACTGGGGCTGTCCTTTGTAATACAAGTAGATCCTGCCGTTAAAGACAAGCGGATAGGGATCATGGATGGCGCCACCGTCCCATTCCACCGGTTCTCCGAAATCGACCACCACCCGGCCTAACGGACGCCAGGGTCCCTCTGGCGAATCAGCTTCGGAAACCGTTGTCGCGGCCCGGTCGCCCCTTTTGCCTGGAATCTCGTTGAACCCCTGATAGTACAAATAGAATTTGCTCCCGAACGCAAGTACATCGGGTGTCGATACGGAACGCCAACCATACCGCGGTTTCGGCGGCCGCGGAACCGCCACTCCTTGTTCTCGCCACGTAAACCCGTCCTTGCTTGTCGCATACCAAATCTCGGCGAGATCCCAGTCAAAAGATGGAACGGTATCGGTTGCTTTTTCAGGCCCCAGCGGCGATGATTCTGTATGCCGGCGTGTGTACCAAACGTAGTAGGTATCGCCAATCTTCAAAACCTTTGAAGGGTCCCGCCGGGTGATGTTTCCGCTGTAGTCGAGCCCCTCCAATCGGCTGTAGCGGAAACTGGTGAACAACTCTTGGTGGTCATCCTGAGACGGCTCGGTCTGGTGGACCGCCGTCTCAGGACCCCATTGGTCGTAGAGCCTGTGCATTGCCGCGCTTAGAGCCCGATCTGAAGGTTTATTGGCGGGAATCTCCGCTGGGAACGCGTTTGACTTACTCGCTGGCTGAAGGGCCAGCCCGAGAGCCAAGCCAACGCCGAACAGACCGGCGCCCGTCACAATCCACGCAATCCGTTTGCGTTTGAGAGGTGCATTGAACATGGCGATAGTCTAGTCCATCCTGCAAGTCTGAAGGGGAGGATGCCGCAGGCAGGACGGTTCCAAACGGATGAGGAGAGAATCAAACGACCAATCTCGAGGCGGCGGACCGCTTCCACGACGTCCGCCGCCTCGGGACCTCTGCTGGCTGACTAGGCAGCAAGTTGGAGGGGAGGCCGCAGCGGCTGGAAAGCTCTCGGACCAGCCGATATGCAGATCGGCTCCGCCGAGTTGACCGTGGTTGCGAAATACTCGTCCAACGGGAAGAGGCTGTACGGCTCCAGTTCGCGGAATACCCGCCCCAACTTATGCTGGATGCGGTATACCGCATGAAAGAAGCTGCCCCGATCCATCTTCAGTTTGCGGGTGCAGAGCTTCCAGTCGGCGCCGAGAAGAAAATGATAATTAAAAAGCCGGTACTCCTCGGAAGTTAGGGTCCGTTTGCTGACGAGGATGAAATCCGCGATGTATTCCTCGTCTTTGCGGCCCCAGGTCAGTCGACGATCTGTTCCCTGGGTGAAATGAAGGGAAACCTTCGTCATGTACTTCTCTTTTTCGATGCATTGGCGGAACCGGGAATAGCAGGCTCGAAAAACAGCTCGTAGCACACAATTACACGGTTTTGCCTTGCCTCTGATACCGAAAACCAAGCCCAATCCATGGCAGGCTGAGCATGAGTTGGCCGCTAGGGCCAGTGTTTCTTTTTGGGTCCATTCCATTTGAAGTATCCTCATGGGGCAACTGCCTCTCTTGATCGGAGGCTTGCGCCCCGAAGCCTGCCCCCATTGTAAATATCTAGGAAAGGCAGTCAATAATAATTTGAAATGACCATCGATTAGAGGTCCTATTCTTATGCGTCCGTAGTGCCGATAACGCTCTGTAAATAAGAACGTTATGTCGCTCAAGGGCGGGCAAGCGCTTGACGGAGTGGCCCGTATAATATATGGTAATAACTAAGAACACTTGTGGACCTATTTCTCTTTGAAATATGTTCCCGGGAGAATCATGAGTTTCGAGGATCTGCTTGATCGACTTCTTGTATACGCCCGCGAGCGAGTACACAATGGAGAAATGACGGAACGTGGGTTTGCCCGTCAACTTGGAGTGTCACAGTCGCATATCCACAATGTATTGAGCGGAGCCAGGGTCCTGACTCCCTCAGTCGCGGACCGGATTTTGCGGCAATTTGACCTCAGCGTGGCTGACCTGTTCACGATGCGTGGTGAGCGGAAACCACCGGGCCGGGCAGTTTATCCGCCGGCCAGAGTTGCCGGGACAATGGTGTACAGAGGCTGAAGGGAAGAGCGGTCGCCGTTCAATCAGGTTTGCAGCTAGGCAGCTAATTGGTGGCCGCTACTTCACGGTAGATCCCGAGAACCTCGCGCGCGGTAGTCTGCCAACTGAAACGGCGCACCTGCTCCTTACCTTTGGCAATAAGCGCTTCCCGTAGGTCGACATCCACAAGCGCGTCGCGGAGCCCGCGAGCGATTTCAAACACGTTTTCCGGATTCACCACCACGGCCGCATCGCCGACAACTTCCGGAAGCGAACTCACATTAGATGTCACTACCGGGGTTCCAGCGGCCATCGCCTCAAGTGGCGGCAGACCGAACCCTTCATACAGTGACGGAAACGCGAACACGGATGCCAGCTCATAGAAGACCCGGAGAGTATCGATGGGAACGAACCCAAGAAAGCGCACAAACCGATCCATCCGGCTTTGCATTACGGAAAGCCGCACAGCCGGATAACGGGAGATATCGTCACCGATGATAATCAGCCGGAGATCCTTCAGATCTTCGTTCCCTTCGAGGTCGCCACGGAGGACGGAGAAAGCCTCGATTAGCCGGGGGACGTTTTTCTGGGGACGAATATTGCCTACGTAGAGGATGAACGGGTAGTTGATTTGATATCTCTCCAGCGTTCTAGCGCGGTAGCGCGCCTGAGCATCCGGCCCGGCCGCTCGTGCGTCCGCCGCCGTCACTCGCTCCACGAAACGCGGATCCGGCGCATTGTAGATCTGGCAGATGCGTTCTGGCGGAATCCCGAGCAGATTCTCCACATCCCGGCGGGTGGCCCCGGAAACAGCGATGACCTTGTTTGAGCGCATCAGTCCGCGGCGAGCCTGAAACAAGCGCAGCTCATGCCGCCAGCCGCTTTCGGTGGCGTAGAGGAAGGCGCTCAGATCGTGGACTGTTACCACGTAAGGTTTTGGCATCAGGAGCGGAACTGTGTGGAGCGGGATATGATGCACGTGCGCATGGAATTTCCGGAGGAAAACCGGGAACCGGAGATTGTCCAGCACCTGCGAGTCCGGCCTCGAATACGGTACCCGCTCGAAGTTGTCCGGCAGGCCCGCAAGATCCGGCATATCGTCAGGATGCGCGACGACGATGTAGTGGTTCTCGCGGTCAACCTCAGCCAGCGCCCGGGTCAGATTCCGGATGTAGGTGCCTACACCGAAATCACCGAGGTGCCGGCCGTCCAGAATGACGCGCAGTTGCATGTTTCACGCGGAAGCGACAGCCTGCTTCCAGGCGTATAGAGGGTGTTTGGCGGTGAGTGCGTTGACGCGTCCGCGGACCATCGCGATGGTTTCTTCCAAAGCAGAGTCATCACTTTCGCGAGCCAATCCGTCGAGAACGTCAGCGATGCAAGAAGCAACCTCCTTCATGTCGGTTTCCACAAACCCCCGCGTGGTAACGGCAGGGGAGCCGAGCCGGATACCGCTTGGGTTCAGCGGTGGATTGGCATCGAATGGAATCGCGTTCTTGTTGACGGTGATGCGGGCGCGGTCGAGCGCCTCTTCAGCTTCCTTGCCGCGTACGCCCCGGCTGAAAATATCCACGAGCAAAAGGTGGGTATCCGTACCGCCCGAGACAATGCGCCAGCCGGCGCTGGCAAGGCCTTCGGCCATAGCCTTTGCGTTCGAGACGACCTGTTTTCCGTACGCGGCGAACTCCGCTGTGGCCGCCTCCTTGAAGCAGACGGCTTTGCCAGCGATGACATGACAAAGAGGGCCGCCCTGAGCGCCCGGGAACACGCTGCGATCAATGGCCTTTGCGAATTCGTCCCTGCAAAGGATCAGTCCTGACCGTGGGCCGCGAAGGGTTTTGTGGGTGGTCGAAGTCACGATATCGGCAAATGGGCAAGGGTTCGGATGGACTCCGGCCGCCACCAAACCCGAAAAGTGAGCCATGTCCACCACTAACACCGCCTCGACGGAGTCCGCAATCTCGCGGAACCTGGCAAAGTCGATGATCCGGGGGTAGGCGCTTCCGCCGGCAATAATGATGCGCGGCTTGTGTTCGGCTGCCAGCCGGGCGAGTTCGTCATAGTCGATCTGCTCGTCATCTTTCCGTACGCCGTAGGGAACGATATTGTAGGTTTTGCCGGAAAAATTCAGATGATGGCCGTGAGTCAGATGGCCCCCATGAGACAGATTCATTCCGAGAATGGTGTCTCCGGGTTTCGCAACCGCCGCGTACGCCGCTTCGTTGGCCTGCGAGCCGGAATGCGGTTGAACATTTGCGTGCTCGGCGCCAAACAGGGTCTTGGCCCGGTTACGGGCCAAATTCTCAATCACATCGATGTGTTCGCAGCCTCCGTAGTAGCGCCGGCCTGGGTAACCTTCGGCATATTTGTTCGTGAGAACGCTGCCAGCGGCTTCGAGAATGGCCTCGGAGGTGAAATTCTCACTGGCGATCAACTCGATGCTGCGATGTTGACGCTCCAACTCAGCTTCCACCGCCGCGGATACCTCAGGATCCACCTCAGCCAGCGACTGCGCGAATCTTTCATGTCCAGTCATTGTTCCCCCCGTTCGCTATTCTGACTCTGTTCCATGGCCATGATCTTGGCTATCCGCCGGGCATGGCGGCCACCTTCAAACTGGGTAGTCAGGAAGATATCGATCAGTTTCCCGGCGTCATCCTCCTGGGTGTACGTCGAGCCCAAAGTGAGCACGTTGGCATCGTTGTGCGACCGGGCCAGCTTGACCTCCTCCGGCAATACACCCAGAGCCGCCCTGATTCCTATTAACTTGTTAGCGGCGATGGACATACCGACGCCGGTGGAGCAGACGAGAACGCCGCGGTCGGCGTCACCGGAAGAGACCGACCGGGCAACGGAAAAAGCGTAGTCAGGATAATCTGTCGACTCCGGGCTATCAGTTCCAAGATCCATTACCTCATGGCCTTTACTCTGTAGGATTTCGCGTATGCGCTCTTTGAGGGAAAATCCTGCGTGGTCTGATCCGATTGCGATTCTCATCAGTGGATGTAACTCAATTCTAGCATGCTAGAATTGTCCTTTTAGTGTCCTTCCCCCTTGGAAAGTGTATGTATTGGAGTAAGTTATTCATCCCCACCCTGCGCGAAACGCCGGCCGAGGCAGAGGTTGCCAGCCACAAGCTCCTCCTTCGAGCCGGTTATGTCCGGCAACTCTCGGCCGGCATCTATAGCTACTTGTATTTGGCCCAGCGCTCGCTGCTGAAGATCACCAACATTGTGCGTGACGAGATGGACGCGATCGGGGCCCAGGAGATGCTTCTTCCCGCCCTTCACCCGGCGGAAATCTGGCTTGAATCGGGCCGCTGGGATGTCATGGGTGACAACATGTTTCGCCTGAAAGACCGTTTTGGGCGCGACCTCTGCCTGGGCATGACTCATGAAGAGGTGATGACCGACGTGGCTCGGGGCGAGCTTCGGAGTTACAAGCAGCTTCCACAGATCTGGTATCAGATCCAGACGAAATTCCGGGATGAGCCCCGGCCGAAGTCTGGACTTCTCCGGGTGCGCCAATTCATTATGAAGGACGCGTACTCCTTCGACGTGGACTCCGCCGGGCTAGACGCCTCCTATGACAAGCACTACGGAGCGTACTGCAGAATTTTTGACCGATGCGGGCTGGAGTACGTGGTAGTCGAAGCACATTCGGGGGCGATGGGTGGAAGCCAATCCCATGAATTCATGGTGGCTACCGATGCTGGTGAAGACTACGTCGTGAAATGCGCCGGATGCGGATATTCCGCGAACCTGGAGAAAGCCGTTTCAATATCCCAGCCTCCCGCCGCCGCAGATCCGGAAGGGGACCTCGACCCGGAGGAATTCCACACGCCGGGACAGAAGACGATCGAGGATATCGCTAGTTTCACTGGCCGTCCCAAATCATTGCAAATAAAAAGCTTGGTCATGATCGTTGACGAGAAGCCGGTTTTGGCTTTGATTCGCGGAGACCATTCGCTGAGCGAGACTAAGTTCGAGGGCGTCACCGGAGGAACGGCAATCCGCCCCGCCCATCCGGCCGAAATTCGGGAGTGGTTCGGAGCCGAAGCTGGTTCGTTGGGCCCGGTGGGCGCCAACAACATGCGCATTCTGGCGGACGAGGCTCTGAAGGGCCGGCGGAACCTGATTTGCGGGGCCAACAAGGATGACTACCACCTCAAGAACGTAACTCCGGGTGAAGACTTTCAACCTGAGTGGACGGACCTTCGCGAGGTCAGCGATGGAGATACATGTACAAAATGCGGGGCCCCTCTGGCCGTCATCAAGACCGTCGAGGTCGGTCATATCTTCAAGCTAGGGTACAAGTACTCAAAGTCCATGGGACTCAACGTGATCACCGAAGACGGCAAGGAGATCCCCGTGATTATGGGCTCCTATGGCATCGGTGTCGAACGCATTTTGTGCGCAGCGGTCGAACTCTATCATGACGATAATGGAATGTCGCTGCCCCCGGCCATCGCACCATTCGAGGTGGTGATCACCCCGGTCAACAGGAAGAATGACGAGTTGCGTGAGGGCGCCGAGGCTCTGTATGCCAAATGCAAGCGCGCCGGTCTGGACGCAATCTACGACGACCGGGACGAGCGCCCCGGAGTGAAGTTCAAGGACGCCGAACTAGTCGGCATCCCCTACCGAATCACCATTGGCAAGAAGTTTGCACATGGGATGGTGGAAGTCTCGGAGAGGCGCTCTCGCGAGACGTTTGAGGTACCGGTCAACGAGGCTGTCGACTTCGTTCTCGGGAAGGCCCGGACGGCTGGAAAATGACCCAGGATTGGGAGGCGGTGCGCGGCGAGTTTCCCGCCCTTCGGAACTGGACGTTTCTCAACACCGCAACTTTCGGGCAACTGCCCCGCCGGGCGACCGCGGCCATTGCTGCCCACTTCGAACACCGTGACCGGGAGGCTTGCTGGGATTTTCTGGACTGGTTCGGTGATGCTGACCAGATGCGAACTTCGGTGAGCCGGCTTATCGGCTGCAAATCGGAGGACGTGGGATTCGCGACCAACGCCGCATCCGGTCTTGCGGCGCTCCTCAATGGCATGGACTGGCGGCCCGGCGACGGCATCGTCACATTGGCTGACGAATTCCCGAACAATCTCTACAATCCCGCTGCGCTGGCGGAACGTGGGGTAGAGGCCGAGGCCGTTCCGTGGGAGAGGTTTCACGATGCTGTCAGACCGCGGACGCGGTTGGTCGTCTTCAGCATGGTGAACTACATCACCGGGTTCCGTCCGCCGCTCGAAGAAGTCTCGGAGTTTCTGCGGGAGCGCGGCATCATTCTTTGCGTGGATGGCACACAGACACTTGGCGCTCTGCAACTCGATGTCTCACGGCTGAAGTTAGACGCCCTGGTCGTGGACGCATATAAATGGATGCTGGGCCCCACGGGTTCCGGATTCGTCTACTTCAAGCCGGAGCTGCGGCGTAGGCTCCGTCCGACGGTTATCGGATGGCGGAGCCACCGGGACTGGCGAAACGTGGACAACCTCCACCACGGCGCCCCGAAATTCAAAGACGCAGGCGAGAAGTTTGAAGGCGGGATGCTTGCGTTCGGCCCTCTCTATGGCATGGATGCCTCGATCAGAATGATGCTCGAGTTGGGGCCGGAACGCATTGAGGCAAGGGTGCTCGAACTGGCCGCGGCTGCAAAGGACGTCCTCCGGGAGCTTGGCGCGACCCTGCTTTCAGACGCGGGCGGCCACTACAGGTCCCCCATCGTCGCGGCAAGCTTTCCCGGCCGTGACGCCGCGTTGCTGGCGCGAGCGCTTCACGAGAAGCGCGTCCTCGTCTCAGCCCGGCACGGCTATCTCCGGGTCTCCACCCACTTCTACAACAATGAATCCGACTTGGAAGCCCTCAAGGATTCGTTGCGAGCCGTCTTGTGATAGGCCGCGCGGCTATGACTCCGTCTTCTTCGTACGAGGGTCGTAGGTAACCCGCGCCCTCTTCATCAGTGACTCCATCGCCATGCACAGCACGACATTGGTCCATTGCCCCATTTCCACTGTGGCGTTCGGCTCCTCGCGGGATTGAACGCAGTCGAGGAAATTGCGAATGTGCGCGCGCGTGGCGGGTTCGAAACTCCCGGGCCGTTTCTCCTCCACGGCTGGCTTCATGTCGATCTCACTGCTCTGCTGGTAGAGAGCGTACCACTCCCGCCCGACGTCGAGACGAGCCAAATCGCCGTGAAACTGCTTGATCTGGTCGTTGAACCAGTGGTACCTCATCGCCTTATAGCCGCAAGTGAAGGTTGCCAATAAACCCTGCGGATACTCGATGGCCATGGTGGTGGTCTCCGGAACTTCCGCTCCCAGGGTCGAGGGGGCCGATGCGGCGACCACGGCCGAGGGGTAGGCCGTTCCGGTGAACCAGTGGATCGCGTCGATGATGTGAGCTGCCTGCCCGGCCATCATCCCACCCGAGTAGTCCCAGAAATAGTACCAGTTGAAGAACCGCGTTTCGTCAATTTCCCGTTTTGGAGCCGGACCGAGCCACTGTTTCCAGTCGAGCTTTCCGTCGAGTTTCCGGTCGCGAAGCGACTTCTGGTGGTTGAGCCAGCGCGACGTGACCAAATGCACATCGCCGGTTTCCCGCATCAGCTTGCGCGCATCGATGAATAGAGGCGAGCTTCTCCGCTGTGTTCCAACTTGCACGATCCGCCGGCTCTGGCGCGTCGCCTTGATCATCTCGAAGCCCTCTTCGATCGTGTGGGCCATGGGCTTCTCGACGTACACATCTTTGCCCGCTTTCACCGCATCGATGGTCATCTGGGCGTGCCAGTGATCCGGGGTAGTGATGAGGACGATGTCCAGTGACTCGTCGTCGAGGAGCTTGTGGTAGTCTGAATAGGCCTTCGCCCCGGTGGATGCCTCTTTGAGACCCGCCTGAAGGTTTGGTTCGTATACATCGCAGACCGCGGCCATCTCCACCCCTAGCTCCTTGAATTGAGCGGTCATGTATTGGCCCCTTCCGCCGGCGCCAATCACCGCTCCACGCAACCGGTCATTGGCTCCCGGCGCGCGGAAAATAGATGCCGCTGAGGCCGTCATAAACGATCTTCTTTCCATGCAACTAATCCTCTAGAATGACCCGCCGGCCCTCAATTCGATAGCGTCCGGCGAGGACGATATTGATGGCTTCGGTGTAGATCCTGTGCTCTTCCTTCAGGATCCGGGCAGAGAGGGTTTCGCTGGTGTCGTCGTTCAGAACTGGTACCTGCGCCTGCACGAGAATCGGCCCGGAATCAAGATTCTCGTCGACGAAGTGCACCGTGCAGCCACTTATCTTCACGCCATACTCGAGCGCCTGATGCTGGGCGTCGAGCCCGGGGAAAGCAGGAAGCAAGGAAGGATGGATGTTCAGAATCCGCAACGCGTACTCCCGCACGAAGTGAGCGCTTAGTAGCCGCATGAAGCCGGCCAGGCATACCAGGTCCACCTCCCGCTTGCGAAGCTCTGCGATTACCAGGCGGTCATATTCCTCGCGATCGAGACCGTTGGAGGGAATAGAGACAGCCTCGATACCCCGCAGGCGCGCAGTTTCCAGACCTTTCGCCTGGGATCGATTGGAGATGACAACCGCGATTTCGCCGTCGATTCTCCCAGCCGCGACGCTTTCGGCGATTGCCTCGAAATTAGACCCTCTGCCGGAAAGCAGAATACCGAGTTTCTTCATTCGTAGATCACCCGTGCGCGAGCTTTCGGCTCCATGTCGACCACCTCGCCGAGTTCCCAGAACTCCTCACCCGCGCCTTGCAGCACCACGGCAGCAGTCCTCAAAAGTCGCGGTGAGACCACGAGGATCATGCCGACACCGAGGTTGAAGGTGCGCCGATAGTCCTTCGGAGGAATCTTCCCCAGATCTTGGAGAAGTGAGAAAACCGCCGGCACGGCCCAGGACGACCTGTCAATCTTAGCGCCGAGGCCATCTGGTAGAATTCGCGGCAGATTGCCTGAAATGCCTCCTCCGGTAATATGCGCGGCGCCTTTGAGCAACCGTCCCTCGGTCAGCGCTCTAATGGCCTTCGCGTAGGACCGGTGAACCTTCAGCAACTCCTCGCCTACCGTGCATCCGAGCTCTTCGACATACGTGTCAATCTCATAGCGGGCCACCTCGAATAAGAGCTTGCGCGCGAGCGAATAGCCGTTGGTGTGGAGACCGGAAGACGGGAGGCCCAGAAGCACATCGCCCGCCCTGATCCTCGAGCCAGTGAGCATCCGGCTTCGCTCCACCGCGCCCACGATAAAGCCCGCCAAGTCATACTCACCCTCTGCGTAGAGCCCGGGCATCTCCGCAGTTTCTCCCCCGATGAGGGCGCACCGGTTGGCCTTGCAGCCGCGGGCCAGCCCGCTGATGATCTCCTCCACGATACCGGCATCCATTCTGCCGACCGAAAGGTAGTCGAGAAAATAGAGCGGCTTAGCGCCCTGAACCATAATGTCATTGACGCAATGGTTTACCAGGTCTTCACCAATTGTGTCATGCCGGTCGGCCAGAAAAGCGACCTTGAGCTTGGTTCCGACGCCATCCGCCGAACTCACCAGAACGGGATTACTCCAGCCGCTGAGACGGAAGCCGGACCCGAAACTTCCAATCGGAGTGAGTACGCCACGGGTGAACGTCTGCCGCGCGTGCTCTTTAATCCGCTCCAAGGCTTTGTCAGCCTCGTCGATGTCAACGCCGGCGTCTCTATAACGAACTCGCTGTTTATCTGCCATCTCCTGAAGTCCTATCATACAGCGCGAGTAAACGAAGCCGAGAAGCAGAGGCGTTTTCGCCGTACCGAATAAGAGATGGAACAGGATGAACCGCGGGTGGCGCCTGGATGAGCCGCTGGAAATCGAACAGATGACAGATCTAATCGATGAAACCGCGCCAGGTGTTGCCGCGCTCGTCGCGCAGAATCACGCCGTTTTCATCGGATATACCCGAGATGCGATTCCCTCCAGAATCTTTGAAGATGAAGCGCACACTGTTGTCACCCATTTCCTCGGCTTGCCCTTGCCAGGTGTTGCCGAACTCGTCACGCAGGCGGACGAAGTCGCCATCCCCATAACCGTACACCTGCTTCCGCTGCTCATTCTCAAAACGATAGAATCCGGAGCGGACGGTCCTCCTGCGTCGAGTTCGGCGATAAATCATCTCTCGGGTAATCGGCAAGTGAAGCTGTACCTCCGATGAGGGAAAACCCTTAGTTGAGGAGGGTAACCTACCTGCTTTTACCTCGCTGGGGTGGCTCGGCGACGTCCGGTTTCACAATTCCCACCCCAATCGAGTGAAACGCTTCCTCGAGATGCCGGTACATGGCTTCGTCCTGATAGACGCCTACGACGGCGCCGCCCGAGCCGGCGAAGTTGGCGCAAGCTCCGGCTTTGCGCGCTGTCTCCACCATTTCCAGGTTGCGCTCGCTGATCTTATACAGTTTTGCCCGTAAGTCGAAATTCGCATCGATCAGCTTTTCCAATGACTTATAGTCACGCTCCAGCAGAGCCTGCCGGCCCTCCGCCGCGTAGGAGGCCCACGTTCTCATCGCCTCCAGCACTTCGGGATCGCCGGAAAGCCAACGCTGGCGAATCCGGTTGTGGAACACCTCTGTGCCTTCGCTGAGGCTTGTACGGTACGCCAAATAGAGATTGGGAAGCAACTCCGGGTCCAGCCGCTCATACTCGCCATAACCCCGCGACTCCATGAGTTCCCGGGCGAAGTCCATGTATACCAACCCTTCGTAAACTTGAATCACGCGATCCTGAGGCCCAGCCGGGACTCCCAGTTCGTGAGTTTCGGTTTCCAGGGCAAGCTTAGCTTGCACGGGGAGCGGGATCTCCACATCGAAATACGCGCATAGCGCACGGAGCGCCGCCGTAATAATGGAACTGGATCCGCCCATGCCGAGGCGCAGCGGAATCGTCGTCTCGTACTCGATGGTGAAGTTTCGGTTCTCGAGCTCGAACCCTTCATCCCGGCAGTACTCAATAAACCGGACAACCAGAGCTTGGATGATGCGAATACCGCCGTAGTATCCGCGCCAACGTGTGATCGAATAGAGATCCTCGAGGCTTTCGAAGATGGGCATATCCGCTTTTGACGGTTTGATCTCTAATCTGGCGCTGGGGTAGAGTAGGACTCTCGCGCGGAAGTTGCGTACGATCAGCGCAATGGTCTTGCCGAAATATCCATCGCTGGGGTTGCCGAGAAGACCGGCGCGGGCGTAAGCGTAAGTTTCGATCATAGAGGGCTACCGGATTCACCGTTATAGCAAGATGAGAGCTGTTGTACAACGCGTATCGCGAGCCAGCGTCACCGTGGACGGCGTTGTTACTGGGGCAATTGCGGACGGATTGGTTGTGTTGCTCGGGGTGGGCAAGGAAGATGAGCGTCGCGACGCCGACTACCTTTTAGAGAAGGTGCTGGGTTTGCGAATCTTTCCGGACGGCGAGGACAGAATGAACCGGAGCGTCGTCGATGCTGGCGGAGAGCTGCTGGTCGTCTCCCAGTTCACCCTCTACGGCGACTGCCGCCGCGGCCGCCGCCCAAGTTTCGACGGGGCCGCTGGTCCAGACGACGGACGGGCCCTTTACGAATATTTCGTTCGGTCCGCCCGGGATCGGGGAATTCCGGTGGAAACCGGTGTGTTTCAGGCTCACATGGATCTGGAATTGTTGAATGACGGACCGGTGACGATCCTGCTGGACTCGAAGAAGCTTTTCTGATGCCTTGCTAGCGGCAGTTCAGGAACGCCTCCATTTCGACTCTGCTTCCGACGACAAGCGGGGTCCGCTGATGGATACTTTCGGGCTCAATATCCAGGATCTTCCTTTCCCCGTCGGTTGCCATGCCGCCCGTTTGTTCGGCCAGATAGGCGACCGTGTTCGCTTCATAGAGCAGCCGGAGTTTGCCTTGTGGCCGGTTCGTTGTCGGAGGATAGAGGAAAACGCCGCCTTTTAGTAGCGTCCGGTGAAAATCGGCCACCATCGATCCGATGTAGCGGGAGCTATAGTGCCGTCCAAGGTCGCCGCGGCGCAGCATGCCGAGATAACGGCGGTAGCGCTCCGGAAACTCCTCCGCATTGGCCTCGTTTACGGAATAGTATGGCCCTTGCTCCGGCATGCGGAGCTGGTCATGGGTCAATATGTAGGCTCCGATGGGTGGGTCAAGCGTGAACACGTGAACTCCATGGCCGGCACTGTATACCAACACCGTCGATGAACCGTACACCACGTAGCCGGCCGCAATCTGCTTGCGTCCCGACTGTAGCAGCCAACTCTCAGGGTCATCACTGGACTTCTCCGCCGGCCGGCGGAACACGGAAAACGTGGTGCCGACGCTCACGTTCACGTCGATATTGGAGGAGCCGTCGAGCGGGTCGAAGACGATGGCGTATTTCGCGTTTTCGGTATTATGGTCGAGAATGATCGGTTCCTCATTCTCCTCCGAGGCGATCACGCCGACAGTCTTGCGGATGCTGAGATTGTCGAGGAGCGCCCGGTCCGAGTACACATCGAGCTTCTGCTGGGTTTCGCCGTGGACGTTGTCGGATCGAGTGGAGCCGAGAATTCCGATGAGTCCGGCCCGGCGAACCTTGGCTTGGATCATTTTCGTCGCGAGCGTAATCCCGGACAACAGCGACGAGAAGTCGCCGCTGGCCCCGGGGAACCGCGATTGCTCGCTCAGGATGTGCTGTTCGACGGTCTGAATCGGTTTTCCAGTCTGCAATATGACCCTCCTCCGGGATCACCACCATCTTAGTGCAGTCCTAAGAGCGGTCCTCGGGCTTGCCGTTGGCAGCACTCTCCGCTACTCTGGCATTCAGAATGAGTGAACTCAGCCGGATCGGAGTCGCGATCGACTCCGATCTTCTCCAGAAGTTTGACCACCTGATCGAGAAGAAAGGCTATTCTAACCGGTCCGAGGCATTTCGGGATATGATTCGCCGCGAACTGGTGGAAAAAGCGTGGGAAGCGCCCGGAAGCAGCGTCGTGGGCACGGTCACTCTCGTATACAACCACCACGTGCGGCTGCTGAACGAGAAGCTTACCGACATGCAGCACGAGCATCACAAGCAGATCCTGTCAACCCTTCATGTTCATCTCGATCACGACAACTGTCTCGAAGTCCTGGTGGTAAAGGGCCGGGCTTCCGATGTGCGAAGAATCGCCGAAGCCTTGATTAGCACGAAGGGCGTCAAACACGGGCGCCTTACGATTACTACTACGGGAGCGGAGTTATGATTGTCGGCGCGGGGGTGGACCTATGCGAGGTGGACCGCATCGAGCGTTCGGCGCAGCGGTTCGGCCGGCGGTTTATCGAGCGAATCTTCACGCCGCGCGAAATCGCCTACTCCGAACGAAAGGCCAAGAAGTACGAACGATACGCGGCGCGGTTCGCCGCCAAGGAAGCAGGCATGAAGGCCATCGGTACCGGGTGGAAGGGCGGCGTACGCTGGAAGGACTTCGAGGTTGCGAATTTACCGTCGGGAAAACCGACCCTGAAATTTCACGGAAAGGCCGCCGAATATGCGGAACGTCTAGGCGTGAAGAGCGTGGCTCTCTCTATTACCCACACGTCCACCACGGCTCTGGCGCATGTGATTCTCGAAAACGAATAACGGAGAGCGAGCCCCGCTGGCGTTGTCTTCAGCCTACTTTGGGCTGTTCCAAGCCGGATTCCCTCCGTGGCGCGCTCCGTTCCGCCGCCTCCGCTACGTCGACCGGTTTCGTCTGCTGCCATGTGTAGATGATTCGTTGGATCACCGTCCAATTGCCGAGTACTGCGATCACCCAAAGCACCGGCGCCATGCGATCAAAGAGCGCGCCGATTATTAGCAGAACGATCCGCTCCGGGCGCTCCATGAAGCCAACCTTGCACTTGGGGATCACATTTTCGGCCCGGGCCCGGGAATAGCTGATCACTACCGTCGCCATCATAGCTACGGCTGTGAGTCCGATGTAGAAGTAGCGCCCGATGGAAGCGTAGTACACAAGCAAACCACTCAGCAGTACGAGATCTGAGTAGCGGTCGATCACCGAATCGAAGAAGGCCCCGAAGCGGGTGACGTTGCTGGTCGTGCGGGCAACCCGTCCGTCCACCATGTCAAAGATCGCGGCTCCCATGATCACTAGCCCGCCCGTTCGGAAGTTTCCCGAAGCCAGTAGAGCGGCTGCGGCGACGTTGATCATGAGGCCGATGAAGGTAAGAGTATTTGGGTGGATTCCAGCCGCTACAAGTCCACGAACGATCAGCACTATGACCTTGTCACAGGCTGCGCCAATCGCATGAGTAACACTCATTGGAATAACCTCAATGCCGGGCCTGGTGTCGCCGATGAGCGACAAACAACCCAAGTCAACACCCTAGCTCGCGTCGTGGATTGTGGTCAACTCGACAACTTCCAGTTCGCGGATGCCATTCGGGCTCCGAACCTGCGCGGAGTCTCCAACCTTCTTACCCATCAGCGCCCGGCCGATCGGGGAACTGGTGGAAATTCTGCCGTTTTGCGCGTCTGCGTCTTCACTCGTGACCAGTTGGTAAGTGAGTTGCTCTTCCTTGTCCTCGTCGAA
Organism: uncultured Solibacteraceae bacterium; assembly: GCA_964468205.1. Classification (GTDB taxonomy): domain Bacteria; phylum Acidobacteriota; class Terriglobia; order Bryobacterales; family Bryobacteraceae; genus CAWELS01. The sequence goes on from CAYXVG010000033.1 coordinate 54,450, forward strand.
GACAACAACCCTTGAGCCAAGTCCCACCCTATCTCGTGGGATCTTCGAGAAGTCGATCATGGACAGTTGGCGAAGCCTGGCGTTGACTTGCGAAAGGCGGGATTCCACAAAACGCTGGCGTTCCTTGGCGGCGTGATACTCGGCGTTTTCACTAAGGTCGCCGTGCGCCCGCGCCTTCTGGATCTCGCGGGGCAATTCTGTGCGGAGCTCGAACTCCAATGCTTTGGCTTCCGCTGTCAGTTTCTTCTTAAGCTCATCCATGTGGGGGAATATGTACTACTGCCTGTTGCCGCTATTATAATCGATGCAGTCCGGCTCCCGCCTTGGAGCGCGGGTGGCAGGGGAGTTTCTATGATCCAGAAAATGGTCTATTTCGTGATTCTCTGGGTGCTTGCGGCTGCCGCTGCATGGCCCGGGCAGGATTCCGGTTATCCTCCCACCCTGGCCGGAGCGGCGGTCGAGGCCTACAAGCGAACCTCTGGTGCAGACCTGCAGCTATGGATCTATTATCCTGACGGCCGCCGGCCGGTGGAGCACAGGCCGGCAATCGTATTCTTCTTTGGAGGCGGTTGGCAGCAGGGTAACCCGAAGCAGTTTGCTCCTCACGCGGAGTACTTCGCTTCCCGCGGGATGGTCGCGATCACGGCCGATTACCGGGTTGCCTCCCGTCATGGGGTGAAGGCGGAGAAATGTGTGGAAGATGCAAAGTCCGCGATCCGTTGGGTTCGCCGGAACTCGGCCCAGCTAGGCGTGGATCCGAACCGAATAGCAGCCGGCGGCGGTTCTGCCGGGGGGCATTTGGCGATATCTGCGGCGGTGGTTCCCGGGTTCGAGGCGCCCGGTGAAGCTCATGACGTGAGTTCGGCTCCTAACGCGGTGATTTTGTTCAACCCCGGGGTGCTAACGGCCTCGGTGGATGGTGGTCCCCTGCTGTCCGCTCTGCGGGTGGAGCGCTACGAGTCGCGGGTGGGAGTGGATCCCGTGTTGATCTCGCCCTATCAACACGTTCGCAAGGCTCTGCCGCCAACTATCATCTTCCACGGCGAAGCCGACACGACGGTCCCCTTCTCCGACGTCGTTGCGTTTGCCGAACGGATGAAGCGCTTCGGGAACCGTTGCGAGCTGGTGGGCTACCCGGGCGCGGGCCACGGTTTCTTCAATTACGGCCGCGGGGATGGCAGCGCATACCGGGATACAGTTCGCCGCGCGGACCGTTTTCTGGCCTCCCTCGGGTGGCTGAAGGGCGATCCTACGCTATAACCCTGGACACTGGAATATCGGGGTGAGACGGATCCTGCAGGCGGAGCCGGTGCAGGAACGTGCGGGTCGACGGTTTTCGCGGGAACCAAAGGAGATGGCTTTCGCAATCGGAATCCGACGCCCCAAACCGAAGCATCTGGCAATGCGCGCCCCTGAGGGAGAAGACTCCTTCAACCCACTGCACCTCCCGCCGCTCGCGCCCCGCGAGCCACCACACCTCGACAATGTCGACGTATGGCCGCAGGTAGTCGATGTGCCAGTGCCGCTTCCCGGAAATCGCAACGTGACGCAACACGCGGGCGCGCAAGCCTCCAGGACCGAACGCCGATCCCACATAGACGTAGCACCCCGGTCGCAGCGTCATCAGCCCGAGTTTGCCGATCTCGATGGGCGCCGAGGAGCTTGAGCGCATCACTAATACGTAGTTTCCAGGCCGTGGTGGTATGTCAACATTGAAGGGTAGGTTCTGCATGGCTACTCGACTCAGGCGGGACATCCCCTTACTCGACCTCAGCGCCCAGCATACCCCGATACGGGAAGAAATCCTGTCCGAGGTGACGCGGCTCATTGATTCGCAGCGTTTCATCATGGGCGAGGAAATCCGGCAGTTCGAGGAGGAGGTCGCAAGCTACTGCGAGGTCGGCCACGCGATCGCTTGCGCCTCCGGATCCGACGCTCTCTACCTCTCATTAATCGCTGCAGGCGTTGGGCACGGAGACGAAGTTATCACCACTCCCTTCACGTTCTTCGCCACGGCCGGTTCGATCGTCCGGTCCGGCGCTCGGCCCGTCTTCGTGGATATCGATCCAGCGACCTTCAACATTTCGCCGGACCGTTTAGCCGAAGAGGCCGCGAAGCGAACGAAGGTGAAGGCGGTGATCCCCGTTCACCTGTATGGCGGGTGCGCGGACATGGATCCAATTCTGCGTTTGAGCCGGGAACGCGGTTGGACCATTATCGAGGATGGCGCCCAGGCCATAGGGGCGGCATACAAGGGCCGGCCCGCGCTCGGTATCGGTGATGCCGGCTGTTTAAGCTTCTTTCCCAGCAAGAACCTTGGCGGAATGGGTGATGCCGGAATGATGAGTACCAACGACGACGTCCTCGCCGGCAAGTTGATGAAGCTTCGGGTGCACGGGGAGACCGGGCGCTATCTCCACAAGTGGGTGGGTACGAACTCCCGCATGGACACGCTGCAGGCTGTCATTCTTCGAGTCAAGCTGCGGTACCTCGACCAGTGGACCGCCCAACGGCAGATTAATGCTTCCCGTTATCATCGCCAACTGGATGGCGCGGACATTCCCGTGACCTTGCCCCAACCCGCCCAGCACCAAACGCGGCACGTCTTCAACCAGTTCGTCGTTCGCTGCGCGCAACGCGATAATTTGCGCCAACGTCTTACGGAGTTGGGTGTAGGCACGCAGATCTACTATCCGGTGCCGCTCCACTTGCAGGAGTGTTTCCGGGATCTGGGCTGCCGGGAGGGAGACTTCCCCGAAGCCGAGAAAGCGGCGCGAGAAGTGCTGGCACTGCCGGTAGCGCCGGGACTCAGCGGTGAGGATATCGAATACATCTGCGCAGCAATTAAGGCGTTCTACGCGTAGCGCGGCTCGCCGCAGCTACCGTACTCTTCCCAGGAAGTAGTTCTTCTTCCCCGAGCGCAGAACCAACATCGATTCCGACGCCAGATCGCGCTCGCCAAGGGTCTTCCCAATATCGGTGACTTTCCGGTTGTTGAGATAGATCCCCCCACCCTTGATGGCACGCGTGGCCTCACCCCTCGACTTGAAAGCGCCGGCGCGAACCAACGCCTCCGACATTCGCAGTCCCTGCTGCAACTCCCCGCGAGTTAGCTGAAAGGACGGCACATCGGCAAAGATGTCGCTCAGATCCCGGTCAGAGAATCCGTCTATCTCCTTCCCGAAGAGTACTTCGGACGCCCTCAACGCCGTGTTCACTCCCTGATCGCCGTGGACGAGACGCGTCAATTCTTCCGCCAGTTTTCGCTGTCCCGTGCGGCGGTCAGGGTTCTGCTGGTGCTCCGCTACCACGGCGCCAATCTCATCGAGGCTGAGGAATGTGAAGACCTTCAGATACCGCTCAACGTCGCGGTCGTCCGAACGGATCCAATACTGATAGAACTGATACGGGCTAGTCTTCTCCGGATCGAGCCAGATCGCGTTTCCCGCGGACTTGCCAAACTTTTCGCCGCTGCTCGTAGTGAGCAGCGGGAAGGTAATGCCGAACACTTCGGTGGAGCGGCGGCGCCGCACCAGGTCGGCGCCTGCCGTAATGTTGCCCCACTGGTCCCTTCCTCCGCCTTGTATCCGGCAGCCATGCCGGTCGTACAATTGCAGGAAATCGTTGGCCTGAAGCAGCATATAGCTGAACTCAGTGTAAGAGATGCCGTGCTCACGGTCTTCGAGCCGGCGGCGCACGGACTCCTTCGCGAGCATATAGTTCACCGTGAAGTACTTGCCAACGTCGCGCAGCCAGTCGAGGTAGCTCACGCCCACCGTCCACTCGGCGTTGTTCACCATGATGGCCGGCGACTCGCCCTCGAAGGACACGAAATGAGCAAGCTGCCTCCGGATCCCTTCGCTGTTCGCTTCCACCTCCTCGACGGAAATCAGGTTGCGCTCCGCGGACCTGCCGCTGGGGTCGCCGATCATCCCAGTTGCGCCACCGACCAGTGCGATGGGACGATGCCCCGCCCGCTGAAACCGCGCCAGAGTCACGGCCGGGAGGAGATGTCCGACATGCAGGGAATCCGCGGTCGGATCGAACCCAATATACATGGCGGCGCCTGGTTTCGAAAGCAGCTCTTCCAAACCTGCTTCGTTGGTGATCTGCTCGACCATTCCCCGAGCGGAGAGTTCTTGTAACAGTGTCATGGCGTTCTTCCGGTCTGCCTGTGTGGGTCTGAGGCCGGCTCGCGGCGTCTCAGTGAGGGATTGACAGAAGGACCAATTCTAAAACATCTATTCTAGCCCGTGATCCGCGCCGACGATCTCTCAGCGAGCTTCCGGCATCAATCTTGTTTTCTCGACAAGCCGCCTAACTGATTCGGAACCGTTGCGCCGCAAAACTTCTTCGAGCGGCACCCACTGAACGTCATGCGACTCACCCGAGACAAGGAGCTTGGCGCCCGAGGCCGCTTCGAAGACAAATCGTATATCGTGATGCATGTGCTCGGGTACGCCGTTATGCGCAGGTATGGTGTGCACGTCAATATCGAAGATCTCCGGAGATAGGAGCCGGAATCGTCTCAGTCCGGTTTCCTCAGTCACCTCCCGCCGGGCGGCGTCAATCAGGCTGGGATCGTTCTCCACATGTCCGCCCGGCTGAAGCCACTTGTCCAGCTTGCGGTGATGGACCAACACTGCCTTTGCTCTTCTCCTATCGACAATCCAGGCGCCCACCACGACGTGGCCAGCGGACTGTTTCCTTTCGAAGCAGTTCTCGTGCGCCATGACGAAGGACAACAGCTTGAGAAGCATTGCATTCTCCCGTTCGTCATAGCCCTCGTAACTTTCCAGCCGCTTGAGCAGCCAGCGCCGCCGTGTGTCCTTCATCACACCGTTTTACCGCTGATCGCCGTCACGAAGGAAGCGAGTGCATTCCGCTATGTGCGGCGATACGATCCGCTACGCTACCGCCCGCGCCGTCCCGAACAACGAGTCCTGCACCGGGCTGTCCGGCCGGAACGCTTCCAACTCCCGCCGGTACGCCCGCGCTAGCATTCCGGGTATGCGCTCCTTCGCTTGACCGCATATCGCTTGCATTTGAAGTGCGTTCACTACCGACCGCCCGAGTTCGTCGTTCGTCGTGACGACGAAGACCCTGTCGGCAAACCGGCGGATGCGATCCACCCGCTCCTTCCACTCCGCCAGCTCCTCGGGGGTGTAAAGATAATCACGCCTGGCTAGCTCCCGCGGTGCCTCAGCGAATTCTTGGAACCAACGCCCATACCCGCGGCCATGGAGCCGGACGTACCCAATCGAGGAGGTCAAGCAGGCAGTTGGCGGCATGCAACTCTGCCGCTGTGGCTGATCCAAGTTGCAGAAGCCGATGTGATAGTCGATGAAGAGGCCAAGCGCCTCTTCACGCATCCAGCTCGAGTGACGCATCTCCGCCACCAACGGGAATTCGTGGAAGGCTCGACGGAGCCGGATCACGAAGTCCCGATTTTCCTCGGTGAACCGGAAGGACCAAGGAAACTGCATCAGCAGACAACCAAGCTTTCCAGCTTTACGCAGCGGGCGCAGACCTCGCGAGAACGCGGCCACCTCCCCCGAGTTCAGACTGCGTTCGTGCGTGAATCTGCGCCCAAGCTTCGCGGTGAACTGGAACGACGAATTGGCGGACACTTTGTTGAGCCAGAGCTGCGCTACCTCCGGCCGGATTGTCCGGTAAAACGTGGTATTGATCTCGATAACATTCAGATACCGCGAAAGATATTCGAGGGGATGAAATCCCGAAGGCTTCGGCCGCGGGTACACTACCGCGTCCCAATGCGGGTAACTCCAGCCGGCAACGCCGACACGTAGTGTGCTGTATTCTGGCATCGGATATACTCCGGTTGATTCGCTGTTTGTTCGCCTATAGAATACACAAAGCGAAGACGTCAGTCAAGGTAAATATTCGCTGTTTCTTCGCTATTCGTCATTGTGGGATTTGCTGCGCGCAATCCTAGAATGGTTTTGTGGTGATTTTGATCTGGCTTGCTTGGTTCCTCTACTTGTTGGCATTCGCCGCGAATCATCTCCGTGTCCGGCTGGAGCGCAGGGGAGACCCGCCTGAGCGGAGAGTTCGCAAATCGAGGCTCTCGGAATGGGGAATGGCGCTTCAAGGGGTTGGGGCGCTGATCGTCTTCGTTGTCCACCGCGACTGGGACGAACCGGAGTGGCTCGCTCTGGCGGGTCTTGCATTGGTCTGGATCGGTGTGGCGCTCACCTGGGCGTCTCTGGCCCACTTGGGCCGGCAGTGGCGGCTAGCCGCTGTGGTGACGGATGATCACGAGTTGGTTGTTGCTGGACCCTACCGTTCCGTGCGCCATCCGGTCTACTCCGCGCTCTTCCTCATGCTGCTCGGCACCATCTTCGTGGTCACAGACTGGACAGCGGCGGTCCTGGCCATCTTTCTCTTTTTCATTGGTACTGAAATGCGCATCGCCGCTGAGGAGCGGGTCCTATCTGACCATTTTCCCGATGCTTACGCCGACTACCGCCGCCGGACGCCAGCTTGGCTGCCGCCGTTTCGTTAAACGAGAATTAACCAGCCCGCTTCAGAATTGTTCAAAGACAAACACTCGCGTAATCGGAGTGCAATCCGAACCCGCTATCCTGACGGTCGAAACGTTAGTCTTCCAGTTCGCCAGAGAAGACTGCCGGCGATCCGATGCTCAGCCGGCCGTGCGGACTGTCGCCATAACTGAAAACGTGGAGCGCTCATTGAAGAGCGTTCGTTAGATCTGCTTTCGGGGCACACGAGGGATCCGTCTACCCTCCTGGTGTGCGCACAGGCAGGAACTTAACTTGAGGAAATAATATGAAGAGATTTGCGATCTTGTTGACCGCGATGGCCGTTACCATGGCTCCGGTTATCGCCCAAAGTAGCGCCAATAAAGCGTCGCTCGTGGGCACGGTCTACGACACCTCCGGCGCCGTGGTTCCGAACGTGGCGGTGAAGGCCACGAACTCCAACACTGGTTTTGAACGGGAGGGCATTTCCAACTCGCTGGGGCAATACCGGTTTGTCCTCTTGGATCCCGGCAATTACACGTTGACTGCCTCGGCTCCGGATTTTGCGGTGAACACGATTGAAGGCGTTGTCCTCAACGTCGGCGGTTCCGTCGCCGTCGACATCATTTTGCAGGTTGAAGAGGCCACCACCACTGTTGAAGTCGCCGCATCCTTGATCCAGGCCGCCGAGCCGGCTCCAATGACGCCGATTGTCGACGAGGCGATCACCAACCTTCCGATCAACGGCCGCCGGTTCCAGGACTTCGCGACCCTGACCCCCACCGTTCAGGTCGAGCCCCAGCGCAGCAGCCTCTCGTTCGCCGGACAGCGCGGAGTGAACTCCAACGTTATGCTGGACGGCGCGGACTATAACAATCCCTTCTTCGGTGGTATCCGGGGCGGAGAGCGCTCGAACTTTATCTTCACCGTTCCTCAAAGCGCGGTCCAGGAGTTTCAGGTTGTCACCACCGGCTACAACGCCGAATACGGCCGTTCCACCGGTGGCATCATGAACGTTCTTACGAAGTCAGGGACAAACGATTTTCATGGCAGCGCGTTCTGGCAGTTTCGTGACGGAGATCTGAGCGCCGAGGACCCAATCTTCAACCTCCAAACCGGCGAGCGCCAGCACCAGTTTGGCGGCAGCTTCGGCGGACCGATCGTTGCGAACAAGCTATTCTTCTTCGTCGCCGTCGAGCGGCAGGACGTCGATGCTCCCCGACTGGTCTCCTTCAGCCGGCTGGACACCTTCACGCCGACGGCCGACACCCAAGAAGCTTTTGATTTCTATCGCGGCCAAGAAGAGGAATTCACTCTCACCAACAACGGTACAGCCCTCACGGCCCGCGGGGATTATCAGACGGATAGCGGCCACCGCCTCACCTTGCGCTACAACTTCAGCGACGCCACGGCCGAGAACGCAACCAATACCGGCAACGCCCTCTCCTCGATCACCAACCGGGCTGTGTCCAACGACGGGATCGAAAAGGACCGCACCCACACCGGCACCGCTCAATACACCCACATCTTCTCGCCCAGCGTCCTAAACGATCTCCGTTTCACGGGCACCTACGAACTACGGCCGCGCCTGAACAATGCGGATCTGCCGGAAGTCGGCAACGCAATCGGGATCTACGGGGGACGCAGCTTCCTGCCGACCACTCAGGACGACACCCGCCTGCAGGTTTCCGACGCGATATCTGTAACCAAAGGCGCTCATACGGTCAAGCTTGGTATCGACTACAACTACGTCGACACCGCCCAGACCTTTGGCTTCAGCCAATTCGGCCGGTTCGGTATCTCCGGCTCGAACACCGACGCGATTCTCGAGTTGATGACGATTGGTGGCCCGACTGAAAACCGCTTCGACTCGTCCGCAGTTACCTACACCCGGCAGATAGGGAACCTCCTGGCTGCTATGACGATGCATCAACTGGCGTTTTTCGCCCAGGACAGTTGGCGTGTCTCCCCGGACCTGACACTGAACTTCGGGCTTCGCTGGGAAGGACAGTATAACCCCGAACCGGAAGCGACGAACACCGATTTGGTAAACCTGGTGAAGGGCTACACCTCGACTCTTGGAGCTACTCTCGACCCGACCCAGATACCGGACGCGACTGACCAGTGGATGCCTCGATTCGGATTTGCCTGGACTCCGTTAAAAGGCGCCCGCCGCACGGTCATCCGTGGACACGCAGGCATATTCTACGCGTCCTCTCCGCTGCTTCTACTAGCCGACGCCAGCAACAATTTCCGGGCTACACCGGGTAACCTGAGCGTGTTCATCGGACCGACTTCGAATGGTACGGTCTACGATCACTTCAAGGCTGTCGGCGTGGACCTGAATCAAGCATCGCTTGGCGCCCTGCCGGTTCTGTCGATCGAGCAGGCCCTGCAGGCCGCCGCAATTGCCCGCGGCGAAGAACCGAATCCTTTCATCGGCGCCAATGTTGGCCTTATGGCGACGGACTTCCGCAACCCCCGCTCCTACCAGGGCGGCATCGGGTTCGACACCGAGATCACCCGGAACTTCATCGCTGGAGCGCAATTCAACTACATCAATACCGTGCACCTCCAGCGGAACCGCGATCACAACCTCCCGGCGCCGGTCATCCGGGAAGACGATGCGTCCCAGCGGCCGTTCTTCGGGCTTCGCTCTGGCACGCCCCGCCCGATTAACACGCTTGGGACCTTCACGGTTCGAGAGAGTTCCGCCCGCGGTATGTACCGCGGGCTCACCTTCTCCGGTCAATATCGCGCTAACAGGCTTAACTTCGGTGCGTTCTACACATGGTCAGAAAACTTCACCAACGATGACAATGAGCGAAACTCGAGCGGTTTGGACGCCGAGAACCAATTCAACCTGATTCCCGATTACAATTACTCCCGGATCGACGCTCGTCATCAGTTCACAAGCTATGCTGTCGGTGACCTTCCGGCGGGCTTCCAGCTTTCCGGTTCTTTCACCGTTCGCAGCGGACTGCCGGTGAATCCGACGGCCGGAACAGATGCCAACCAGGATCTGTCTTCGTTCTCAGATCGCGCCTACATCGCGCCAGGTACTCCGTACTTGCGGAACTCCTTCCGTGACCGCTCGGTCGTCACCGCCAACAACCTGCGTGTGCTGAAGGCTTTCCCCATCAAGGAGCGCTACCGCATCGAGCTCTCCGCCGAATTCTTCAACCTGTTCAACCTGGATAACGTCGTGTTCGCCAGTTCGTTCGGTGACGATGCCTTCGGCCTGGGAATCGACCCTTCCACTGGGGCCGTCCTGCCGCCGCGCGACGACTTCATGCGGCTGCGGCTGGACGACGGCTCTTACGACACGCGGAACCGGCAGATCGGAGGGCCCTTCCAGGCCCAGTTCGGAGCCCGGTTCTTCTTCTAGGTTTCAGCTTCAACCCCCAACCACCCTGCGGCCGGCCTTCTCAAGAGGCCGGCCATTTTTTTCCTTCTCGCCGAAGTTGGCGCTAATAACCCATCGTTTCCCGGACATACTCGCGGCTGATCTTGAGGCTTTCTTTCAACGGCCTGGTGGGGCCGAATCCATTCGGGTGCGCCAGCTCAATGGCCAAATCACCGGTGAAGTTCACTTCCCTGAGCGCTTGGCCGATGGCCTTGTAGTCGAGAATTCCCTCGCCCATGGCCTCCACCCAGACCCCCTCGGCGTCCCGGTCGCGCAAGTGCGCGAACACCATCCTGTCGCCGTAGCGCCGGATGAACTCTACAGGGTCGACCCCGCCGGCTGCCAGCCAGTCAAGATCCGGCCCGAGCTTTGCATCCGGGATCCGCTCCAGCGTGCCTCTTAGGTCGTGGAGGTCATTTTCTACCTCATAGGTATGGTTGTGCAGGTTGACAACGATCCCGTTCGCGGCGGCCCGAAACATAATGCGGCGTAGAATCTCGGCCTGCGCATCCAGCTCTTCCGGCGTTTTCATTGCGCGCTGGGGCTTCGCCCCCACAGATGCACCGATCGTTCGCCCGCCAACCCGTTGCAGCCGTTCGATCATGCGGTCGGCATACTCGAATATCTTCTCGTGCTCCGTCCGGTTCCACATCGGCGCCCCGTACGAAGTGCCGACCACCGGCAGCTCGTGCTTCGCGATCAAGCCGCCGACCCGCTCGACGGCGTCTTCCGGTTCGAGCGCCGTGTGCATCAGTTCCAGAAAGTCCATCCCCGCGTAGGCCATGTCCGGGAAGATTTGATCGAGGATCGGATAGATGTCATGGTTTGGCTGGGTTGCCGCATAGACCCAAGGATGCCCACCCACGAGTATCTTCCGGGGCGGTTTGCCCCCCAAGGTTTCGGGTGATGGTTGAGGCAGACAGGATCCACCGGCAATCACTCCCCCCAGCGCAAGAAAGCATCGGCGGTTCAGTGTGGTCATGACAGGACCGATTGTACTACTTCGCCTTTGGGTGGGCGTTGTCGTACACGGCCATCAACTCGGTGAGGGACAACTGAGTATATTTTTGTGTGGTCGACAACTGCGCGTGCCCCAGCAATTCCTGAATGGACCGCAGGTCGGCCCCTTCGCCCAATAGGTGTGTCGCATAGGCGTGCCGGAAACTGTGAGGGTGGAGCGCTGGATCGTTTCCCGTCGCCACCGCATATTTCTTCACAATCGCCCGCACCGAGCGGTCCGAAAGCCGGCGGCCGCTCCGGTTGAGAAATACCGCGGCCTCGGCCGCCGCCGGGTTGCGGACGGCAAGATAGCGGTTAAGTGCGCTCAGGGCCTTTGAAGGCACCGGAGTTTGCCGTTCCTTGCGCCCTTTTCCTCGAACGCGCAGCCAACCGTCGCTCAGGTTGAGGTCCGCCAGGTTGAGCCCAACGAGTTCTCCGACCCGGACGCCACATCCGTAGAGCAATTCCAGAATAGCCAGATCCCGCTCACTCTTCGGTTGCTTCGCGGCCATCGCCGCCGCCGAGTCGAGCAGCGTGTTTGTCTGCTCCGCGCTCGGCACGCGCGGCAGCGTCTGCGGAGTCTTCGGGGTGCCCACCAGTTTGGCCCGGTTGACTTCGATTACTCCGTTGCGAACGAGGAACTGCAGCAGTGAGCGAACCGTGGCCATCTTGCGGCGGATCGTTACGGGCGAAAGTCCGCGGGCATAAAGGGAGCCTAGCCAGTCGCGTATCGACAATACGTCGAGCGCAGCCGGATCCGGGGGGGGGCCGTCAGCCGGGGTGAGATACTCCACGAACTGGCGCAAATCCGCGGTGTAATTGCGAATTGTGTGCCGGGAAGCGTTTCCGCGCCTCAGATCATCGAGATAAGTTTCCACCTGGCGGGTGAGCTCAGACATGGACACCCAAATACTCTTGCAGGCTCGCTTCGGCCCGCCGCGCCACCTCGGCATGGCGGGCCTTCTTGTTACGGCCTACCCGCTTCCGCGTCTTATCTTCGAGCGCCGGAAGCAGATCGAACGTGATGTTCGCCGGCTGGTAGTTTACCGGATCAGCGGCAGAAACGTAATGGCAAAGGGAACCCAAGGCGGTCTGGCGGGGCAGTGGCCGCACCGGTTCTCCGGCAGCGAAAGCCGCGGCGTGGCGCCCGGCGAGCAGCCCGGTTGCAATCGACTCCACGTAACCCTCCACACCCGAAATCTGACCGGCGAAGAAGATGCGCGGCTCCTCTCGAAGCTGCAGAGTAGGGGTAAGCAGCACCGGAGCGTTGATGTAGGTGTTCCGGTGAATTTGGCCGAAGCGCAAGAACTCAGCATTCTCCAAACCGGGAATCATGCCGAACACGCGCCTCTGCTCGCCGTACTTGAGGTAATTCTGAAAGCCAACCAGGTTATAGCTGTCGGCGCGGAGATTCTCCTGCCGCAACTGTACTGCCGCCCAGGGCCAGCGGCCCGTCCGGGGATTTGTCAGCCCCACCGGCTTCATCGGACCGTACCGCAACGTGTCCCTGCCTCGCCGCGCCAATTCCTCGATTGGAAGGCAAGCCTCGAAGTAGGCTACGTCATCGTCGATGTGTGGCGTGTGCGATTGCGCCTCGAGCAGCGCATCGACGAACCGCTCGTACTCATCTTTGTCGAGCGGGCAGTTTATGTAGTCGCCCGTTCCGTCGAGTGATTTGTCATATCGAGACGCCCGGAACGCGATGTTCAGGTCGATGGAGTCCGCCTCCACAATCGGGCTGATACTGTCATAGAAGAACAACCGCCCGGAGCCGGTGACGCGCCCGATGTCCTCCGCCAGTGCGTCGCTCGTGAGCGGGCCGGTGGCGACAATCACGATTCCGCCGGCAGGAAGAGAGCGGACCTCCTCCCGCCGGACCTCGATCAATGGGTTCGGCTCGATCGCCCCAGCGGCCTCGGCCGCAAAGACGTCCCGATCCACGGTCAACGCCTGTCCGCCAGGAACTCGCGCCGCCGCGGCGGCGTCGAGAAGAAGCGAGCCAAGAGTGCGTAACTCCCGCTTCAGGATCCAGGGAGCGCTATTCTCTGACTCGCTCTTGAGGGAGTTACTGCAAACCAGCTCGGCCAGCCGGTCAGTCTTGTGCGCCGGGGTCTGACGCCGCGGCCGCATCTCCCAGAGCACCGCTCGTTGACCGGCTCGCGCCACCTGCCAAGCGGCCTCGCACCCGGCCAACCCCCCGCCAATGATTTGAATCGGTTGCATCTGCTACCTACATTGTAGGCAGTGCCACAACCGTCCCAGGTTTCGCTAGCCTCTGGGCGCCGGCACAGCCCAATCCTCGGGAACCTGGCCCTCGGGCAGGAGTTCGCCCTTTTCAAGGTAGCGGATTCTGGCTGCCGTTTTAGCGGCGTGCGGGTCGTGGGTGACCATTACGACCGTTTTGCCAAACTCCTTGTTGAGGCGCGAGAGCATAGTGAGCACCTCCTGCGCTGAACCGGAGTCCAGGTTCCCGGTAGGCTCGTCGGCCAGCAGCAGATCCGGATCGGTGACAATGGCCCGGGCGATAGCGACGCGCTGCTCTTGCCCGCCGGATAGCTGCCTCGGGGTGTGCCCCAGCCGGTCGCCAAGTCCCACCAGCTCCAGAGCATGCCGCGCGTGCTCGATGCGCTCTTTCTTGCTGAGCTTCGTGAGTTTCAGCGGAAGCTCGACGTTCTCCAGGGCGGTGAGTACCGGAATCAGATTGAAATTTTGAAAAACGAACCCAATATGCGCATTCCGCCAACGCGCGATCGCATTGTCGTCCAGCTTGCCGAGGTCCTGACCGGCAGCGCTTATTTGTCCGGATGTCGGGCGGTCCATCGCCGCCACCAGGTGCAGCAGCGTCGACTTCCCCGAGCCGGAGGGCCCCATCAACGCAATGAAATCGCCTTCTTCGACATCGAGGTCGACATCCCTCAAAGCAACGACATGAAAGCTGTCGCGGAGAAATTCCTTGGTTAGCTGCCGGGTTGTGATAATCGACTTGCCCATTTTCCCTATCCCTGTCTGGGGGTGACTTTGTCTCCGTCCTCAAGCTCCGCGGGAGGGTTGACGATCAGGTCCTCACCACCGAAAAGGCCGTCTTCAATCCGCAATCCCTGTGGCGTTATGCCGCCTGTCTTAACCTGCCGCTCCACCGCACGGCCGTCCACATCAAGGAAGACGGCTCCGTTCCGCACTGCACCCGAAGGCACAAAAATAACGGGCTTGGCTTCCGCCGCGGAAGCGTTGCGCTCCTCAGCCTCCCTGTAGAACGCGACGCTTGCATTCATCTCAGGCCGCAGATACTCATCTGGCTCGATAATCTTGACCTTCACTTGCACGGTCGCTTTCTGCCGGTCAGCCTCCGGTGCGATCTCCTCGATGAAACCTTCGTACTCCCGGTCCGGATAGGCGTCGGTGGTGACCACCCCCTTCTGCTCTGGACCGAGTTTCGCGAAATCATTCTGATTGATGTCCAACTCCACCTGCAGATCGGTAAGATCCGCGAGCGAAACCACGTAACCCTTGGCGCCACGCTCCCCAACAAAACTGGTCGTGACATATTCGCCGATCTCCACCTCACGCTCGAGGATCGTACCGTCCACCGGTGCGCGGATTGTCGTGTTGTCAAGCTGCGTCTTGTACAGAGCCACCAGGCCGCGTGCCTCTTCAATCTGTCCGGCGACCGCATCGATCTGTTCCTGCCGCGGCCCAATCCGAACCAGCTCATATGTTCGTTCCAGCGAACGGACCCTTGCCTGCCGGGCGTCGTACAGGGCCTGCGCATTGTCGAGAATCTGCAACGCAACTACCCCTTCGGCGGCAAGCTGCTTGGTTCGTTCCAAGTCGATCCTGGCGCTCTCCAGATCCGCCTTCGCTTGCTCCATGTTGGCGTCCGCCACGGCTATTTCTTCTGGCCGCGACCCGCTTTCGAGTTCCCGGAACCGGGCCTGCAGCGCTTTGAGCCGGCCTTCAGCCTGCTGTAACTGGGCACGGTACTCATCATCCTCCAACCGGACGATCGACTGGCCTTTCGTGACCTTGTCTCCCTTATCCACGCCTATCCAGTTCACCCGGCCAACAACCTTTGAGGCAAGCTCAATTTTGTGGGCGGCGATGATATAACCCGTCGCGTTCAGAATCAATTGCCGCCCCTGCGCCGTCGCCCCGGACTGCGTGGCGGAGATCCGTTGTACGTCAACCTCCACGGCGGCGTTCAGCCGGCTGTAGACGAAACTGCCCAGGCCTAGCAGCACGATGACCGTGACGCCGCCAAGAATCCATCGCACCGCCCACTTCGGCGGTCCGTCCGCACCATTCTTCTGGGCCTTGTCGATGCGAAGCTTGTTGAGGTCTCCCGGCATATACAATTCAGACCTGCTTGAGCGCGTCCAAGATCTCTCTCCTGGCCGCCGACGCCGCCGGCAACAGACCGCTGAGGCCGATTAGCAGCGAAAACAGCATTCCGCCAACCGCGATAGCGGGGCTGACATGGAAGTTGAATGAGATCTCGCTGAATGTCGTGAAACTCATAATGTTTGTGCTGACGGTTGTCAATGGCAAAACCAACAAGATCCCCAACGTTCCTCCGAGCAGCGAGAGCAGAAGCGCTTCGAGCGTGAAGCTGGTTAGGATGCTGAATCGGGTAAAGCCAAGAACGCGGAGCGTCCCGATTTCCGCGGAGCGCCTGGCTACCGCGGCGTACATCGTATTGATGGCCGCAAAGCAGCTTCCGACTGCCATGATGATAGAGATGAAGGTGCCCATGGCGAGGATTGGGCCGGCCGACGATTGCTGCTGCTCGTAATACTCGCGTTCGGTCATCGCCGTGACGTTGAGCCGCCGGTCGGCTTCAATCTCGTTGATGAGCGCCCTCACGCCGGCCTCGTCCCGGGCTCGGAGGAGAGCGGAACTTAGCCCCCCGCTCCGGTCCTGATCCGCACTCACCTGATTGACATCGCAGAAGATCTCACTATTGGCCGTCGAACGGCCCGCATCCATCACGCCAACCACGGCCCAGGCGTCGCGGCCGAACTCGATCGTCCCGCCCACGCGGGCGTTTGGGTACCTTCCCGCTACCGACTTGCCGACCACGACTTCCCGCTTTCCGGGCTCGAACCAACGTCCTTCGAGGAGTTCGAGATCCCGCATTTTGATCCCGGCTGGCAGCAGCCCCCGGACGTTTACGTTCCCGTCTTCTCCATCAAGGGTTTCGAGCGTGATGATGGTCACCATTTCGAGCGACGCCATCGGGTTGCCGTCTTCATCAACTGCCACGCCGGGATTTGAGCGGAGGATCTCGAACGATTCGCGAGTCATCACGCTAACGAGCTCAGAAGTGGCGCCGACGCGCATCACGAGCACGTGCTGGGGGTCCCCAGTGGCCGCGAGCGAAGTCCGCAGGCCTTCGACCAGGGCAAGAACGGCGAGCAACACCGCGACTGTGAGCGCGATCCCGAGTGCAGTCATGATGGTGGTCGTACGGCGTTCCATCAGATTCCGTATGTTGTAGGAAATTGGTATCGCCATCTGCTGCTCCTAGTCCGTGTATCGCAACGCTTCGACAATGGGCCGGCGGGAAGCCCCCCACGCCGGCACAATCGAGCTAATTACGCCGATCAGCGCAGCAACGGCCAATGCGCCCCACCACACGAACGCTGGCATCACAATCCGGCTTGTGTCCGCGGCGACGCTCGGCATCTGGCGCATCATCGCGCAAATGCCTGTCGCTAACGCAAGCCCCAGCACCCCGCCAATCAATGAGATCAACACAGCCTCGCTGACGAGCACCGCGAGAATCGTCGCCCGGGTGAAGCCAAGCGTCTTGAGCACTCCCACCTCCCGCACCCGCTCGCGGACAGCCATCGCCATCGTATTACCCGAAACCAGCATGATGGTGAACGTGACAGCGCCGCAGATCGATAACAGGAACAGCTTCACGTTGCCGAGGAAGGAGAGAAAACTCAGTGCGAACTGCTTCTCCGTCTCGGTCTTTGTCTGGGCGGTCGCATTGCGGAACATATCGTCGATTGCATTGGCGATCCGTGGAATCTCTTCCGCCGATTCCACCCGCACGGCGAAAGTTCCCGCCATGTCGGCGAAGCTGTCCATATAGGTTCCGCGCAACGCTTCATTCAGGTAGTCCAGGTGGAAGAGGAGACTCTCATTGTCGACCTTGGACTCATAGATTCCGCGAATCGTCAGCTCCAGGTTGACCGGGAAGATGTCACCCTGCAGCGGAACCTTGTCTCCGATCTCAAAGCCCATCTGATCCGCCAGTTTGCGCCCGACGATACAGGCCGTGCGCTCCGACAGAAAGGCCTGTCTTTCCTCCGGCGTCAGCCTGTACTCGGGGTAGACAGTGAAGAGGCGGCCCTCGTCCACCGCATAGCGGGCGAAGAAGGTTTGGGCGTCTCCTTCTTTGTACACTCCTCCGAACCACTGATACACCATCGCCTCCTCGACACCGGGAATTGTCGCGATCTTGTCGCGGTAGAACAATGGCATCGTTTGGGTGATGGAGATCCGGTTTCGCACCACCAATCGCAGGCTGGACTCCTCGGTGGCCTCGGCCAGAAAGAACATGTGATAGAGTGCACCGAGCACACCCAGCAGGCAGAGTGACGCGGCGATGCTCAGAATGGTCAGCAGAGTTCGCCGTTTGCTGCGGAGGCTGTTCTTGAGGATGAGAGGCAAAAACTTCATCGCGGTATTTTTATTGTAGGATGTCCATTCCGGGCCTCGGAATTCGGTTTCGGATGAATGACGGTAATTGATGGACCAAACCCACGACCCTTCCGATGAACAGTTCATGCGCGAGGCCCTGGCGCTAGCCAAAGACGCTGAGACTGCCGGTGAAGTGCCGGTGGGAGCAGTCATTGTCGTCGATGGTGTGGTTGTTGGCCGCGGTTACAACGCTCCCATATCCCTGCACGATCCCACTGCTCACGCCGAGATGATCGCCGTGCGGGAAGCCTCCGCTGCCGTGGGCAGTTACCGGCTCACCTCCGCCACTCTCTATGTGACATTGGAGCCGTGTGTGATGTGTGCGGGCGCCCTTGTTAACGCCCGCGTCCAACGGCTCGTATTTGGAGCTCGGGACCTTCGCTTTGGAGGTGTGCGCAGCAAGTTCCGTGTCGCTGATTCCCCCATCCTCAACCACCAGGTAGACGTGACCGAGGGAATCCTCGCCGCCGAGTGCACCGAATTGCTGCAAGGGTTCTTCCGCCGGAGGCGATAGAGCAACACCGGCGTCGGGCGTGGAACAGTTCGACCGGCGTTGCCTTTCACAAGACAACGGATTGGCCGCGTTCAGCCGACTCGTACACCGCATCCACCACCCGCAGCGTCCGCAGGTAGTCCGGTCCGTTCCCCTCGAACTCTTCCCCCGACTTCATGCAATCCACAAAGTGCCGCTGCAAAGCATAAACGCAATCGCCGGCGAAATTGATCTGCTGGCGCTCGTACTCGACATCCTCGCCCGGCCTGCTCAACTTCTTCATCCGGATATTCGAAGCGGTGTCCATCGTGAGATGGCCGCCCATTGCGTCAATCCGTGCCTGCCCGAAGGTGAACCGCGGCGTCTCGGACTCGACTTCGTTGTAGCGATTCGCGTCCAGGATCGCCGTCGCGCCGTTCTCGAACTTGAAGAAAAGCTGCCCTGTTTCCTCCCCCTTGATAACCGGGTTCAGACGGCGCAGGTGCGCGTACACGCTCCTCACCTCGCCGAAGAGGTAACGGAACGTGTCGAGGAAATGCACTCCTGTTTCATAGACCAGCAGGCGCGGATAATCCCTGAAGAACGGCTGCCGCGGAATGTAGGCGTTCTCGCCCCAGCCATCACCCATCCGCATCAGGAACATCAAGTGCGTGAACTCCCCGATTTCGCCCGACTGCTGTATCTGTTTGATCTTGCGCCACCAAGGCTGCCAGCGCCAGTTCTCGTGAACCATAAACCGGACCCCGGCTTCCGCGGCGTTTCTCACGATCCTTTCGCTCTCCTGGTAGGTTGGGGCCAGCGGCTTCTGGCAGATGATATGGACCCCGCGCGCAGCGGCATAGGCGCACATCTCCTCGTGGGTCTCCGGTGGGGTAATGATGTCCACGAAATCCGGTTTCTCCGTATCGATCATTTCCCGCCAGTCGCTGTAGTAAGCGGGAATGCCGTATTTCTGCATCTTTTCCCGTGCCTTGGACTCGGTGCGGTTGTAAATCGCCGCCATCTCCACCTCGGGAATCCGCGTCCATGCCTCGTACTGGAAGCCGGAGAAGTAACCGGCGCCCATCGCAACCCCCTTCAATCTCTTCGCCTCGGACATGCGGTCAGTGTAACCCATGTGGTAGAGATATTCTGTGATCCGAATGACTCATTGGTTACTGTGTGGCCTCGCTGCCATGCCGCTGCTCGCCAGCGGAGACCCGATCGTGGGTGAGGACGTCGTCTTTGAAGAAACCGGGGGCTTGGTGGCTGTAGAGGCGGAACACTTCTTCCGGCAAACCGAGACGGCCGTTCGGAAGTGGCATATCACAACCGTCGAACACGCGCCGTCCGTCGAACCGGATGGCGATCCCAACCACGCCGCCGGCGCCAGCGGCGGCGCCTATTTGGAAGCGCTCCCGGACACTCGCCGCAGCCACGACGACAGACTGGTCCACGGCGAAAACTTCAGCAACGAACCCGGGAAGATGGCTGTACTCCACTACAAGGTCCACTTCAACACGCCCGGCCGCTACTACGTTTGGGCGCGCATCTACTCGACCACCACCGAGGACAACGGCCTCCACGCCGGTCTCGACGGAGAGTGGCCCGAATCCGGCCGGCGCATGCAGTGGACCGCCAAGAACCACTGGGCTTGGGGCAGCAAACAGCGCACCCGGGAAGTTCACACGGGTGTACCGGGTATCCTCTATTTGGACGTGGAGAAGCCGGGTCTCCACACGATCACCTTCGCGATGCGCGAAGACGGATTTGAGTTTGACAAGTGGCTCATGACCACGGAACAGAACATGCCGGATCCCAGTTTCGGTCCCCGCGAACGCCGGAGGTAGGGCGGGCCGTCTAGACCCGCCCTACCAAAATCACCAAATGAACTTCATCCCAAACTGGAGATTGCGCGGGGTCTCCGCGCTGGTAATCTGGCCAAAGGTGTTGGTCCCAACCGTATTGCCGGCCTGGCCGAACCGGGGCGTGTTGGTGAACTGAAACGCTTCGAACCGGAACTGTAGGCCGACACGCTCGGTAATCTGCCAGGATTTAAGCGCCGAGAAGTCCCATCCAAACAGATCCCGTTGGCGCAGGATGTTGCGGCCGGCGTTGCCGAACTCGTACTGATTGTTCGGTACCAGAGCGCTGGTGTTGAAATCCTGCTGGACCGTCCGTTCGAGGTTCCACAGTTCCCCCACCACGTTTGGCCGGTTCACGACCATGCGGTCCCCGATATTGGCAGGATTGCCAGAGACAACCGGATTGTAGGGCCGGCCGCTCGAGTAGCTAACGATGCTGCCGACGGTCCAACCGCCAAGGATCGCGTCGACGGCCCCGTGCCATTGGGATCCCCAGCGCTTCCCGCGGCCGAATGGCAGGTCATACAGCCCGCTCACCACCAGGCGGTGCGGCACATCCTGGTTATCGACCGAGCGTTCCGGCCGGAGGTTGTAGATGTTCTGGTAGCCGCAGCCAGCGGTGTTGCCTTGGGCGGCTCCGCCGCAGGTGTCCCCAATCGCCTTCGAGAATGAATAGGAAGTGAGCAATGTGAATCCGCTAGAGAAACGCTTCTCCAGTTTGCTCACCAGAGCGTGGTAGATCGAGTTGCCATTGTGGTGATACCCGTAGAGCGGTCCAAGCGGCGAAGTGATGATGCCGGTGCCGGGAATCTCCGCGCTCGTGTAGCGGCGTTTCGCATTGAGGTTGCCCGGTCCCGGGGGCGAGTAGTTGTCCTCATAACGTAACAGCAGATGGGTCCCCTTAGAGCCGGAATAGCCGACTTCGAGAAGCCAGTCCGTACCCAGCTCGCGCTGAATGTTCAAGTTCCACTGTTGGGCGTAGCTCTGGTTGGGATAGCGCTCGTAGGAGACGAAAGTCAAACCGGTGGCGTTGGCCAGTTCCAGCGAGCCCTCGGGCGGTCCGTCCTTAAGCAGAACGGCCGGAGTCGTCGCGCTTGATGACAGATTGACACCGTAGGCATTGGGCGGATTGCCGATCAGAAACTCCGCATCGCCAAACGGTTCGAGCATCATGAAGAAGATGCCGTAGCCAGCGCGGACCACGGTCTTATCATTAACCTTGTAGGCGAAGCCGATCCGTGGCATGATGTTGTCCTTGTCGGTAGCCACCATCGCGCGGTTGAAGCGGTCAGAACCTTCCTGCCCGGCGTAGATGAGGCGAGGATTCGCCGGGTCCGTGTAGGTGTCGAAAATCCCCATCCGGTCACGCTTGTCCACGAAAGGCAACACGACTTCGTAGCGGGCGCCGAGGTTCAGCGTGAGCCGCGGCGTGATCTTCCAGTCGTCCTGGACGAAGAAACCGGCGTTCCACATTCTCAGGTCAACCTGAATTCGCGTGTTCCAGGCATAGGCGCTAGCCATGCCAAGCATGAAATCGGCCATACCGTCAGTGGTGTATCGAGAGTTGAATGTGTAATTGCCGATCTCATTCCGGATGTTGAAGATGTTGTTCTGGCTGCGCAGTAGGTTCCCGCCGAACTTAACGGTGTGCTTCCCGGTTGTCCAGGTTGCGTCGGCGAGAAGCTGACGGTTCTGTGAATCGCGATCCACGGGGTTGAATCCACCCAATCCGAGAGTTGTGTACCCGGTGATTCCGAAATTCGACATGCCACCAGGGATATTAGGGTTCCCACCCTTGATTCCGTATTTCTGGTTGAGGAACTCGCCGCCGGTCTGAGCGGGGTTGTCGCGTTTGAACAGCGCGAGGTTCCACCCACCGCGAACGGACATGATCAGGTTGGGTGTCCAGATGTGATTCCAGGTAACACTAGTGTTGTAACCCTCGGTAATCCAGTCAAACTGTCCGCCGCCATAAGCCGGGGGCGGAAGTGTGAGGGCGACTGGATTGCCAAGGTTCTGTTTGCTCAGACGCCAGAAGACCGTGTCGTTGCCGGTAGGATTCGCGTCTATCCGCACGTCCCAGCGCTCCACGTCCTGAACCCGCGGCGACTGGTAGACATAATTGGCTGAAACGGAACCGGTTTGGGGAAGGGGGTAGAGCTGTATCAGGTTGGCGCCGAGCGGATCGAACCGGTCCGCGGGTATGATGTTGCCTTGGGAATGGCTGGCCCGTCGACGGATCCTTAATGGCTTTGTTTCGCTGGGCCAGCAGGTCGCTGAAGTCCCCGGAGCGCATCCCGGCGGTGGGCAGCGTGGTGGTGGCAGTGCGGGATTCCCGCACGTCGGTGGCTTCCCAGTCGGCGAACCAAAAGACCTTGTTCCTCCAGTCGAGCTTATTGCCGAGATAGACGGGGCCGCCGACCGAGAATCCATACTGATGGCGCTTAAAGGCCGGTTTGTCCCTGTCTGGCGGGTCGAAGTAATTCTTCGCATCCAGGGCCTCGTTGCGCATGAAGTAGAACGCCGTTCCATGCAGGTCGTTGGTGCCGGACTTGGTGGTGACGTTTACCACGGCGCCCATGGCGCGGCCGTACTCTGCCGCATATGCATTGGTCTGCACCTTGAACTCTTGGATAGCGTCGATGGACGGCTTCACCATTTCGGATTGCCGCTGGGCGCCGGCAAGCTCGATGCCGTTGTTGTCCACGCCGTCAAGCAGGAAGTTGTTCTGCGTCACGCGCATTCCGCCGACGCTGAAACCGCCGTAGCGGCTACCGGCGAGCGGTTGCACGGCGCCAGCCGAAAGGAGAGCAAGTTGGTTGTAGTCGCGGCCGTTTAGTGGCATTTCGACGATTCTCTGGTTTTCAATAACCTGGCCGCGGCTAGCCTCCACCGTATTGAGCTGCACGACGTCCGCTGTGACTTCGATCTGCTCTGAAACGGCGCCGATCTCCATTACTAAGAGCGGACGCAAAAACAACTAACACTTCGCAGTCGTAAGTAAAACAGATT
>CAYXVG010000034.1:0-75569 GCA_964468205.1 uncultured Solibacteraceae bacterium
TTCGGGGAAGTTGTTGAGTTTATTGGGGGAAGTGGGTGTGACTGCAGAGGGCACAAAGGGTTGGGGTGTGCACTTATGGGGTTAAGCCGGCGATGGGGGAGTTTTGAGCGGAGGGATACGGAGGGGGTTGGGGGAACACGCGGGCTGTCCCCGGGTTTTCCGGGAGGGATACGGAGGGGATTGGGGGAACACGCGGGCTGTCCCCGGGTTTTGCGCCGGGTTTTGCGGTGATACTCTGATAAAGAGACGGTATTTTTTGCCCTGGGTACTCATACGTTGAAAGTCGGATTCGTCAGTTTAGGGTGTCCGAAGAACCTCGTTGACACCGAAGTCATGATGGGCCAGCTTCGCGCGAGCGGCCATGAACTCACGCCGCGTCCGGACGAGGCGGACGTGATCGTGGTGAATACCTGCAGCTTCATCGATCCGGCCAAACAGGAATCGGTCGACACCATCCTCGAAATGGCCAGCTACAAGAAATCAGGGAAAGCGCGGCGTCTTGTGGTGGCCGGCTGTATGGTGGAGCGGTATCGCGGGGAGATCCGGAGCAATCTGCCGGAAGTGGACGCCGTGATCGGCACCAATGAGGTCGAGCACATCGTGGCGGCTTGCGAGGGGAGGGAGCCAGAATCGAATCCTCTCGAACCGTATCTTTACCACGAAGGCACGCCACGCGTGTTGGCCACGCCCAAGCACTTCGCCTACGTGAAGATCGCCGAGGGTTGCGACCATCCCTGCACCTTCTGCGTAATCCCGCAGTTCCGAGGTGGCTTTCGCAGCCGCCGCTTCGAAAGCGTCGTTGCCGAAGTTTCCGGACTCCTCGCCCAGGGCGTGCGCGAAATTAATCTGATCGGCCAAGACACCACCAGCTACGGCATGGACTTGGGTATCAAGGACGGACTGGCGGCGCTGCTCGGGCGGCTGGCGGAGATTCCGTCGCCGCGCGAGAAGTGGATCCGCTTCCTTTATGCCTATCCGAACCGGGTCACCAGCCGGCTGCTCGAGACCATCGCCGCTCATGACGCGCTCGTGAACTATATCGACATTCCGCTGCAGCACGCAAGCGCCGGCGTCCTGAAGCGCATGAAGCGGGGCGGCGGCGGCGATCTTTTTTTGAAGCTGCTGGAGCGGATCCGGCGTACGATACCGGGCGTCGCCATACGCACCAGCATGATCGTCGGCTTCCCCGGTGAAACGCAGCGCGATTTCGAGGAACTCTGCCAGTTCGTCGAGGCGGCGCAGTTCGACCGGCTCGGTGTCTTCTCTTATTCCGACGAGGAAACCAGCCCGGCTTTTCTTCTCGACGGCAAGGTGAGCAAGCGCGACATCTACAACCGCAGGCGGCGGCTGATGGCGATCCAGCGCAGGATGTCGCGGAAACGAAACCGAATGCTGAGGGGCAGGGAACTGCCAGTACTGGTGGAAGGGCCGTCCGCCGAAACAGAGCTGTTATGGGAAGGCCGGCTGGCCACACAGGCGCCGGAGATCGATGGTGTATGCTACATCAATGACGACGGAGGTTTCTCTATTGAGGCCGGCCAGATGCGGATGATGCGAGTCGAGGAGACGCACGACCATGACCTCGTGGGTCCACTGATTGACGAACCCACGCGGGAGGCGGCGCCGTCTCCAGCCGGCGTGTTTCCGATTCTGAGCGAGAAGAGTACGCTCTCCGTATCTCGCGGCTTATGAAGTGTCCCATCTGCAAAAAGCAAGTTGAGCTCGATGATCCTCACATGCCATTCTGCAGCGAACGCTGCAAATTGATCGATCTCGGCAAGTGGGCTTCCGGGGACTATGTGATTTCCTCACCGATCGTGCCGGACATTGAAGACTCGCCCGAGGAGCCGGAAGACGGCGATGATAACTAAGCTCGCGTTCATCGCCGGCACTTGGTTTGGCTCGGGATACGTTTCCGTTGCTCCTGGCACCGCCGCCTCGGCAGTGGCGATTCTGTTGGCGCTTGGGTTGCACCGCTGGCTCGGTTTCGGGCAGGTCGAGTTCGCTGTGCTGGGCGTGGCCCTTTGCATTCCCGGAGTTTGGGCGGCGCAGACCGTCGCAAAGAGCATTGACCGGGAAGATCCGGGTATAGTGGTGATAGACGAAGTGGCCGGACAGTGGATTACGCTGGCCGGCGCGGCCGCCTTTAACTGGAAGAGCTGGCTCGGAGCATTCCTTCTGTTCCGCTTCTTCGACATTCTCAAGCCTCCGCCGGTCCGGCAACTGGAAAGACTCCACGGCGGGGTTGGTGTAATGGCCGATGACGTGATGGCAGGAGCGTATGGGGCCGTGGTCCTCTACCTTGCGGGGGGCTGGAGCGTTTATTAAGTCATGGCAGATTCAAGCAGTATGAACGGCACACCGGAAATCCGAACCCTCTCGCCGGGTTCCGCAATTCCCGGAGGAGAATTCCAGATTCGCGGCACAGGATTTGCAAGGGCAGCGCAACCCAAGGTCCTGATTGGCGAGGAGCCCGCTCAGGTGATCATCGGTTCCGACAATTATGTGATCGCCCGGGTACCCGACAACGCGACCGTGGGCGAGATTACCGTGCTGAGCGGCGACGAGGCCAGCAAACCGTGGGTCTGCGATATTGGACTGCAAATCGCGGATGGACTTCATCCCGTGGCCAATCCGGCGGTGGACCGGATGGGCAACGTGTACACCACGGTGAGCGGTTCACGCGGGCAGAAGACAGACGTCTCGATTTTCCGGGTGAATCTCAACTACAACGTCGAGCCATTCGCCACCGGGATCATGAATGCCACGGCACTCGCCTTCGATGAGGCCGGTGTGCTGCATGTCAGCAGCCGGCACGAGGGCATCGTCTATCAGGTATCGGAGTCGGGCGCCACGTCGATCTTCATCGAGGGCATGGGGGTCGCCACCGGCATGGCTTTTGATCAGGAAGGGAATCTCTATGTGGGAGACCGCAGCGGGACGATCTTCAAGATCAATCCGGAGCGGCAGATCTACGTCTTCGCCACCATGGAGCCGTCGATTTCGGCCTACCATCTGGCATTTGGTCCCGGCGGCAATCTCTTCGTGACTGGCCCGACAACGTCGAGTTTTGACTGCGTCTACCGGGTGGATCCGAACGGCGACGTCGAACCTTTTTACCGGGGGTTGGGCCGCCCGCAGGGCGTTGCGCTCGATATAGCGGGGAATGTCTATGTTGCCGCCTCGCTGGGCGGGCGCCGGGGCGTGGTGCGTATTGATCCTGAAGCCAACGCTGAGTTGTTCCTTTCCGGTCCGAACATCGTCGGACTCGCGTTTTCTCCGTCGAGGTCGGTTATCGTCGCCACCAACAACGCACTCTATCGTGTCGAGGCTGACATTCAGGGACGGCCGCTTCCGTAGGCGGAGCGTACTGCCGGAATGAACGCCGAGATCATCGCCGTCGGGTCCGAATTGCTCACCGCGGCCCGCATCGACACCAACTCGCTCTATTTGACGGACCAACTGAACGCCCTCGGGGTGGAACTCGCCGGGAAGTCGGTGATCGGCGATGATCGGGGGAGGATCACCGCCTGCGTCGCGGGCGCGCTGCAGCGCTCGGAAATCGTCATCACCACCGGAGGGCTTGGACCCACCGAAGACGACCTGACGCGCGAGGCCGTGGCCGCGGCGTTGGGGAAGCGGCTCGTCTTCCGGCAAGAGCTTTGCGACCGGATCGAGGCTTTGTTCCAGAGGATGGGCCGCCGTATGGCCTCGATCAACCAGCGTCAGGCCTTCGTCATAGAGGGCGCCGAGGCGCTCGATAACAATAACGGAACCGCGCCCGGGCTATGGGTCCCCACGGATGGCGGAAAAGTGGTTTGCCTGCTTCCGGGTCCGCCGCGGGAACTGCAGCCGATGTTCGAAGCCGAGTGCCTGCCGCGCCTGCGGCAGGTTGTTCCGCCTCTCGCTATCCGGACTCTTCAGTTTCGGGTGACCGGGATGGCCGAATCGGACCTGGACCAATTGATTTCGCCGGTCTACAAACGCTACGAGAACCCCGTCACCACCGTGCTCGCCTCCCCCGGCGACATTCAGGTCCACCTGCGCGCCCGCTGCCAAACCGCGGCGGAGGCGGACGCCCTGCTGGCGGAGGTGGGGCCGCAGGTTGAGGAACTGCTCGGCGACCGGATCTATTCCCGCAACGGATCGTCATTGGAGGAGACGGTGGGGGCGATGCTCCTGGCCGCCCAGGCGACGGTCGCGGTCGCCGAAAGCTGCACCGGGGGCTTGCTGGCGGAAACGATCACGTCCGTGCCCGGCGCTTCGCATTACTTCGCGGGCGGATTTCTCGTCTATGCGGCGGAGCAGAAAATCAAGCTCCTTGGCGTGGATCCAGAGTTGATCCGGCAACACTCGGTAGTGAGCGAGGAGGTTGCGAGCGCGATGGCCGCGGCGGCGCGTGAGCGCACCGGAGCAACCTACGCCCTTTCCGTCACCGGAGAGGCAGGGCCGGAGAGCGCGACCGGCAATCCGCCGGGTACGGTGTATCTCGGGCTGACCGGACCCACTGGAACGGCCGTGAAGCGCTTCCAGTTTCTCGGCGACCGCCAGCGGGTGCGGCTGCGGGCCGTACGCCATGCATTGGATCTGCTGAGAGGCGCTTTGGCGTAGCCGGCGGCGCCGGGCGCAGGCCCGCCTAAACGACGTACGGTTCGCGGTAATCGCGCGTCAGGAGCTTGTTGGCCTCCCAATCGTTCACGAAGCTCGAACGGTTCGAGTCCAGCACGAGCCGCCGGCCGACGCGGTAGCTGATGTTGGCGAGGTGGCACAGGTTGGCCGAGATGACGCCCACTTCGACGTCCGCCGTCAGGTCTGTGTGGTCCCGGCTATGGACGGCGGCAAGGAAGTTTTCCATGTGCTCTTTCGTACCGTCTCCGGAGCCTTTCTCTTCCATGACCAACTCGTCGCGTTCGCCTTTGTAGATCTTGAACCCGCGCCCGTCGAGGTGCATCCATCCGTCGGCTCCGAAGAACAGGTCGCCGACGTCGTTGCCCGGCGAGACGGGCTCGCCGCCCTCGGGACCGGTCAGCAGGCCGCGAACCTCGAACTGGATCTGCATATCTCCGTAGTCCAGGGTGACAAACTGGGTGTTCGGGGTTTCCTGGTCGTCGTCGTAGATATATTTGCCGCCGTTTGAGAACACCCACTTCGGCATGGTCAGTTCGCCAAGCCCCCAGCGAGCGAGATCCATTTCGTGTACGCCCTGGTTGCCGATGTCTCCATTGCCGGTATCCCAAAACCAATGCCAGTTGTAGGCGTATTGGTTTTGGCTGAAGGGCTTCATTTGCGCGGGTCCGAGGAACAGATCCCAATCGATCCCCGGAGGAACCGGTTCTGCCGGAGTATGGCCAATGCTCTTGCGCCGCTTGAAACACAGCCCCTTGGCCATGTAGAGCTTGCCGATGACGCCGTCCCTGAGAAGTTCCATCGCCCTGATTTTGTATGCGGTAGACCGGCTCTGAGATCCGATCTGCACGATGCGCTCCGTGGAGCGCGCCACCTCGATCATCTTTTGGCCTTCATATGGGTTATGGCAGGCGGGTTTCTCGCAGAAGACGTCCTTGCCGGCCTGGCAAGCCCAGATGGTGGCCAGCGAGTGCCAGTGGTTCGGCGTAGTGATCGCGACGGCGTCCACGGCCTTGCTGGCGTACATGTCCCGCATGTCGCGGAACTCTTCGGCTTTCGGCTGTCCGGCTTTGCTGAGAATGGCCTGGCCTCTTTCCCGGCTGGCCTGATTGACGTCGCAGAGCCCGCCTACCGAGGCTCCCGCGATGGTGTTCCAACGGCCGATGTGGGCGCGGCCGCGGCCCCCGACGCCGACGATGCCGATCGACACCCGGTCATTTGCTCCCAAGACGCGAGTGGCGGAGGCGGCGACAGCGGCCCCCTGGAAGAAGGTACGGCGAGATAGTTTCGACATAATAATTAGTCCCCTCGCAGTATAACTCCGAACGGCGCCGGTTCGATCTCGACGATGTTAGCCGAGGCTAACGTGAACGGGAGCCGCGGTCGCCTCATTGGTGATAACTTCGGCGTCCGGATGCCCCTGGACAAGCGTACATGGGAAATCCGTTGTGACGTCGCCCGCGACGGCGACGCGGAAGATTGCGCGGTGCCGTTCGCCGGCGGCGCAGTAAAGCCGGATCCGGCGCGAAGCAAGAATGTCCTTCATTCCCAGCGTGACCGCCAGGGGCGGGATCGCCGCCGAATTGCCTCCGGAACAGTGAATACTCTGCACCACGATCGAGTCGTCGCCCAACACCACCACGCGGGTCTTCGATTCGCGCAATTCCTCTACCGCAATCCGCCGCCAGCGGGAGTTCGGCGGTTCGTTGAAGGCGACGTGACCGTGGTAGCCGACGCCTCCATAGCAGCAATCGATTCCACCCACGGCTTCGATTGCTTCGCTGATCTCGTCGATTCGGAACGGATGCGGGAAGTAGCACTGGCCGTCTGGGATGCGCAACTCGTCGTCCAGCCGCGCGAACACCTCACGGCGCATGAATCCCTCGAAACTGAGCGGATCCGACACCGGGATTGGGCGGCCCTGCCAGTCAAGAAACTCGTCCATGTTGAAGGTGAATACATTCTTCCAACTGATCCGCTCGCGATTGCAGATCCCGACCAGCGCCGGGTAATGCGCCACCGGGCCAACGGGAAGGATCATTCGCGTTGGCTTGCCGGAACGGTTGCGCGTTTGGATCAGGCCTGCAATTGACCGGGCGAAGTCATCCAGCAGCGCCGCCCGGTCCGGCAGCAGCCGAAAGGGCATTCGCCCTTTCTCGCGCAGTTCCTCCACGGGAAGCTCCATCAAAGCGGCAATCTGTTTGGCGTGCATCTCTCTGTACCTTTCCGGGACGGATCCGGGACCGCCCACTTGCAGATTATGGAATATGCGTAGAGCGTTCTGCTCATCTCTCAATCAGCTTGGCCTGGCTTCAGATATTAACTTGTTCCATATATAGTATCTGATATATAATTGCTATAGGGAATCGACTGGGTTCTTCTGGATACCACAGGAAAAGAGAGCGAAGGGAGAACTACATGCCAAAAATCATCAACTCCGGCCCCCCTTTGGACCGCTTGGTGGCCAACCGCATCACGCCGAACGAATGGTTCTTCCGCCGCAATCACGCGGTTATCCCGGACATCGATCCGGACGGCTTCCGCCTCACCGTGGACGGCGACGTGAGCCGGGCGCGGGAGTGGACGCTCAAGGAGTTGGAAGCCGAGTTCCAAGTTGTGGAAGTTCCGGCAACGCTCGTGTGCGCCGGTAACCGCCGCAGCGAGATCAGCGCCATTGCCCCGATTGACGACCAGCTAAACTGGGGCGCGGAAGCGATTGGCACGGCGAAATGGGCTGGCTTCCGCTTGGCCGAGGTGATTGGCGCGTCCGGGCGCACGGCCCGGTCCGGGCATGCCGCATTCCTGGCCCTGGACCAAGTGGCCCAGCCTGGCTACGACGGCGGCCGCCCCTTCCCATACGGCAGTTCCATTCCCCTGGAGAAGGCGATGCACCCGCAGACGATTTTGGCCACTATGATGAATGGGTCGCCGCTCCCGGCCAGGCATGGATTTCCTTTGCGTGTCGTGGTCCCCGGCTACATCGGCGCAAGAAGCGTGAAGTGGGTGACACGGATCACCATACAGGACCGGCCTTCGGACAACTACTTCCAGCAGGTAGCCTATCGTCTCTACCCGAGCTATATCTCGCAGAACAATGGAGACAAGTCCTCGGGGCTGATGTTGGCGGAGTTTGCGGTCAATTCAGTGATCGCCGAACCCGCGCCCCACGGCGAGCTCAAGGAGGGGGTTGTCTCGATTCGCGGATACGCCATTGCCGGCGGCGAGCGGACGGTGGTCCGCGTGGACGTCTCGACCGATGGGGGAAGAAGCTGGTGCGGCGCCAGGCTTCTGAACGATGCGGAACCCTATGTCTGGCGGCTGTGGCAAGTGGAAGCGGAGCTTCTTGCCGGCGATCACACGCTCGTTGTCCGGGCTACCGACTCCGCCGCAAACAGCCAACCGGAACGCGTTGAGAGCGTCTGGAACTACAAAGGCTACGCCAACAATGCATGGCATCGCGTCCCCGTGCGAGTGCGCCGATAGGGCCGGCCGGCCGCGAGCCACTTAGCGAGCGCCGGTGGTGTCGAGTTTCCCCTGGCGCATTTCCTCGGGCAATCCGCTGACCAGCGACGCCCTGGCCGTCTCGCAGAAGGCGACCGCTCGCATGGCTTCTCCGGGCGATATCGGGATGGGCCCTCCGCTTCGCGCGGCCTCGGCCATCGCGGATATCTCGGTTCGCAGCTCGAAGAATTCGCCGGGTGTTGACTCGACAGGCATATCCCGGAGGGCGCCGTCCTCCGAGATCTGAAGACTATAAGCCGGCTTCTCGGAACGGTCTACCTCCGCATGCCACTCGGCGCGCAACATTGCGCGGGCCCCGAAAACCTTCACCGACAGATGGTGTTCCACCGCGATCAGGCTTTGCGACACGTTCATGTAGGAACGGTTCGGATAACTGACGACGGCGGTGAAATTGTCGCTCATCTCGGGCTGGTATCCGGCCGAGGCTTCCCGCTGATTCCCAAATGCGTAGACTTTCGACGGCTCACCGGCTTCCTGAAGAAACCATGCTCCAAGGTCGAAGTAGTGGACCGGCTCCTCCAAGGTCCAGTTTCCGACGCGCGCGGGATCGCCGCGCCATCCGCCGGCGCCCGGACGATAAGGGCGCCGCCAGAGGTCAATCACCACGGTACGGACATCGCCGAGTTCGCCGGCCTCAATTAGACTCCGGATCCGCGCCCACAGCGGCGAGAAGCGCATCTCATGACCCACAAAGAGAATCCGGCCGGCCGCCCGCGCCGCCTGCCAGATGCGCGCGCAGGAGTCCACATCGGTCGCCATGGGTTTTTCGAGCAGCACGTGTTTCCCGTTTTCAAACGCGGCGACAGCGGCGCTCTCGTGGAGGTGGTTGGGAAGCACGATATCGATGACGTCAAGATCCGGCCTCCGCGCCAACTCGAGGAAATCATCGTAGACGGCGGCGCCTGTCTCGGCCGCGGCGAGTCCGCGGCTCTCGTGCGTACGGGCGCAGATGGCGACCAGGTCACACCCGGGAGATTCCAGGATCGCCTGGGCATGGCAGCGTCCCCAGGATCCGTATCCGATCAACGCAAAGCGGACTTCGTTCATCTTGGTTGTATATGGTATCGGATCATCCACGTTTTCCGCTTCGCAGTTGGCGGGCGTGAAGAATCAATCGATCGCCTGGCGGTGATGCGCGCGCGACGGAAAGATCCTTACCAAAAGCAGGTACGGGTCGCGGGAAGGCTCAGCGTGAGAGGGTCAGATGATCCATTTGCCGGTATTCCGCTATACTTGAAATAATAAGTACGTGCTTCATGAGACCGATCAAGCTGCCCGATAACCTAACCACGCTGGCCTACAAGCACATCAAGACGTACGTGTTGGAAGGCAAACTCAAGGAAGGCGACCGCCTCACCGAAGAGTTCATCTCCACCACACTAGGTATCAGCAAGTCCCCGGTGAGGGAAGCTCTGAACCGGCTCGAGGCCGAAGGTTTGATCCACATTGAACCGCGCAAGGGGGCCAGTGTCCGCAGCTTCACACCCGATGAGATCGCTGACCTTTATGATTTGCGGGAAGCGCTGGAGGTGCATGCGGTGGGTTCGGCGAAGATCACCAAGGGAGTGATCTCCGAGCTTCGCGAGAGCGTCCGGCGTCATCGCGCCTACCGGAAGGGTGACGACAAGATCGCCTACATCGAAGAGGATGTTCGTTTTCACTCGATCGTCGCTCTGGCCACCGGTAACAAGCTGCTGTGCAGGGAACTGGAGAACCTGCAGAACCTGCTCCGACTGCTGCGCTTGAAGACTTACGACATATCAAGCAGCGTAGCCGTGGAAGTGCACACCAAACTCGCCGAGCGCCTGTCCCATGGCGACCGGTCCGCGGCCCAGGATCTGATGCGAGAGCATCTACGGGAGACCTGCCAGAAACTGCTGCATCATCTGTCGCCATCCTCCGATGGTGATACGGAGGATGTGGGTGAGGCTGCATCTACCTCCGTGTCCAGCCCTCCCGCAGCCTGATAAAGGTCCGCGTCACCCACCGGCGTCTGTTCGAAGCGCCAGTCTCCCCTGTCCGTCACGGCCCGTACCTCCGACGCGGCGCCAGTCCTCACTGTGACCGCTATGCTGGCGGACTTCTTTCTCTCCACACAAGTTCCAAGTTCCGAAAGCAAGACTGGCTGGCAAAGAATCTCTTGACGAGATATCTAATGTATGATATATCTTCTAATGTTGCAAATGTCTCTGATTGGTGACATTCGCCAGCAGACCGGTGACAACTCTGGGGCTCTGGTTTAGCCGGGGCCTACAGATAGCGTCTTGAATGGCGCATCCTTCGCACGAATCGGGCGATTTATTGCGATTCCGATGAAGGAAGGAAGACGACGGATAACAAAAGGGAGTAGATTCAGGTGAGACTAGCGTATACATTGAGGTGTCTTGTTTGCGTCTTCTGCGTGCTGCATCTCATGCCGCAGGGAGGCGCGATTCATGCGCAGACGACGGGTGGAATAGTCGGAGTGGTTACCGACGAGTCCGGA
This sequence comes from uncultured Solibacteraceae bacterium, assembly GCA_964468205.1. GTDB lineage: Bacteria > Acidobacteriota > Terriglobia > Bryobacterales > Bryobacteraceae > CAWELS01. The sequence goes on from CAYXVG010000034.1 coordinate 10,634, forward strand.
CTCAGTGTCCCCGGAGCGAAGGTGACCGCGCTGCACGCAGCAACCAATATTGCCCACACCGAGACGACACAGGCCGACGGTTCATTCCGAATGGTGCAAGTCCCCATTGGCAGCTATGACCTGACCGTCGAGTTCGAAGGCTTTCAGACCTTGCATCGAACGGGTGTCGTGGTGATCACGGGCCGGACCACGGATCTGCGCCTGCAACTCAGTGTGGGCGCGGTCACGCAACAGGTAGAGGTGGTGGGACTGACGCCAACTGTTCAATCTCAGTCTGCAGAGGTGCAGGAAACAATTGACAGCCGGGCCATGAGAGAGCTGCCATTAAACGGACGGAACGCTTTGCAGTTGATGGTTCTGACGCCCGGCGCCCGGTTCTCTCAGTCAGCACAGTTCAACACCCCGGAAAACGGTGGATGGATGCAAAACCCAGGCGTCGCTGTGAACGGCCTCCAGACAAACGACAATAACTACCGGGTTGATGGAGCCAACTACAACAACGCTCTGGTCAACGCGGCGCCTGCCTTGCCAAACCCGGACTCGCTCGAAGAGTTCACGGTGAAAGCCTCCAACTACAGCGCTGAATTTGCGCGCGCGGGCGCTACCGTGCAGTTCTCCACGCGGTCCGGATCGAACAACTTTCACGGCTCCGTGTTCGAGTTCTTTAGGAACGAAAAGTTGGATGCGAGGCCTTTCTTTTCCGCCTCCCGGGAACACTTCGTCCGCAATCAGGTAGGTGGAACGATTGGCGGTCCGATCAAGAAGGACAAGACGTTCTTCTTCGGGTCCGTTCAGTTCACCCGGAAACGCGGCGACCCGAACGTGCGAACCATGACCGTGCCCACTGCCGCGGAAAGAAACGGTGATTTCTCGGGACAGAAACCGATCTTCGATCAAGCTGCCGGGGTTCCGTTTCCGGCGAACCAGATTCCCAGCGGCCGCTTTGATCCGATCACAAAAGCGCTGATAGACATGTATCCTTTGCCGGTGGGGAGCTCACGCAACGTCACCCGGCCTTATAACGTGTCCCAGAACGAGGACCAATACCTGGCGCGCGTAGACCACTATTTCACCTCAACGCATCAGATCGATGCCCGGTTCTTCTACAGTAATGAGGACAGTGTCCGCGACACCAACTCGCTGGCGAGCATTATTGGCAGGCCGCTTTTCGACAACTATCTGGTCAGCGTCAACGATACCTATACAGCGAGCGCAAACTTCCTGTTGACGACTTCCTTCAGTTACACTTTGACAAAAAACAGGCTGTCTCCCGAGAGCCCTTTCACGTTGCATGAACTGGGTGCGACGTACCCGCTGGGGACCGAGGAGACTCCAAGGGAAATCCGCCAGTTCCCGACTGGGTACACCCGATTCTTCTCCGGCGGCCTGTTGCAGATGGAGCCTCAAATCTACGAGGCGAAGGGGCACGTGTCATGGCTGCTGAAGTCGCACACGCTCCAGTTCGGAGCCGACATTGAACGGTACGTCATGAATTCGTTTGATTTCTCTGCTGGGTCGGGGCAGTTTTGGTACAACGGAAATCGAACTACCTCGCCGGACATAAAGCAGTCTGGGCTGCCCATGGCTGACTTCATTCTTGGTCGTCCGAACCGCTTTATGCAAAGAGGCGGCAGTTACCAAAGATTTCGCGAGAGCAAGTTTCATTTCTGGGTAAACGACAGTTGGAAAATCCATTCACGTCTGACTCTCAACCTGGGTCTTCGCTACGAACCCTGGCTGCCCTTCACCGATCTGAATGCGCCGTTCACTGGCCTCGCCCCAGGGGTGCAGTCCACTGAATTACCCAATGCGCCCACAGGGCTGATATTTGCGGGAGCCGGCATCTCGGACTTGCCCAACCGTGGCAAGATTTTTGCCAATGATCTGAATAACCTTGCGCCACGCTTCGGATTTGCATGGGACGTCTTGGGTGACAGCACAACGATCATCCGCGGAGGCTACGGTGTCTTTTACCGGTCTCCTCCCTTCAACGTGCTGCGTGACAACCTCCAGAAAATGCCGTACTCCGGATTGCAGGTAGATGTCTTCGATCCTCCGGGTGTCGCGGACCCGTGGACGGATACGCCAGGAGGAAGCCCGTTTCCCTTCGAAGCAACGCCGGTCAGTGAGTTGAAGCAGTTTGAGTTCATGCGCCCCGTGAGCACTGCCGCAATGGATCTGACTGCCCGTTCCAGCTATGTCCAGAGCTGGAACTTCACTATCGAACGTGAGTTGGTCAGAGGTAGCTCTCTCTCCGTTGGATATGTGGGGAGTCACGGCTTGAAACAACTGGTCCACGGCGAGGGGAATCCAGGTATATATGGTCCTGGAGCAACAACTGGGAACATAAACAGCCGCCGGGTTCTCGAGGGCATCGCCAGTGTGGGGCTCGTTACCACCGCTTTTGGAGACAGCCGCTACGATTCTTTGCAAGTGCGCCTTACGCGCCGCAGCCCGACTGGCTTGAACGTCATCGCCAGCTATGTCTTCGGCAAGGCGATAGACATAGCGAGTTATTCATCCATCGGCACCGGAAATGGGCCTCGTGATCCGTTCAACTATTTGCTGGACCGTGGCCCCGTCAACGGTGACATCGCGCATGACTTGACCGTTTCGCTGAACTATCCCATACCGCGTTTGACTACAAAGCGCGGGTTTGTCGGGGCGGTTGTCAACAATTGGCAACTTAACAGCATCATCAGCGCCCGCAGCGGTTCGGCGTTCAGCGTCACCGCCGGAAGAGACCGCTCGCTTACAGGCGTGAATCGGGATCATGCGGATCTGATCGGCGACCCGAAACTGGAGAATTGGACGATCAATGAATATTTCAATAGGGATGCGTTCGCCCTGCCCGCCCTCGGGACGGTGGGAACCGCTGGTCGAAATTTCCTGAGGGGACCGGCCCGATGGGGGGTAGACCTATCCGTATTCAAGGACATTCCGATCACGGAAGCGTTGCGGGCGCAACTCCGCGGAGAAGCGTTCAATGCGTTCAATCGTACGCAGTTCGGGGGACCGGTGTCTAACCTGAACAGCGGAAACTTCGGTAGGATCCTTTCAACCGGCGACCCCAGGGTCATCCAGCTCGCCCTGAAGCTGATGTTTTGACGCCACCCGAGATGCCGGCGCGGACCAGGAACTGGCCTAATAATAGGCAGAAACTGACCGCGCCGGCGCTTACTCAGCAAACCAGAAGAGGAGACAACCAGTGTCCAGCAAACTAACTCGCCGGTCCGTCCTGCTTTCTGCCGCCGCACCATTAGCCGCGGCGCAGACGGACAAGAAGATCCGCGTCGCGTTCATCGGCACGGGGCACCGCACCTGGATCCACATCCCGGTGATGAAGGAGATCCAGGACTTCGAGATCGTCGCCCTTGCCGACCCGACTCCCGAATTCCTCGACCGCGCCGCCACGCTCGCGGGCGGTCAAACAGCCCTCTACTCGGACTACCGCAAGATGCTCTCCGAGCGAGACGATCTCGACGCCGTCGTGATCGTCACGCCGGATTCTCTCCACGCCAGAGTGACCGCGGACGCCTTTGCGCATGGCCTGCATGTACTCTGCGAGAAGCCGATGGCGACGTCAATCGAAGATGCCAACCGGATGATCGAGGCGGCAAACAAATCGGGCAAGGTTCTCCAGATTGGCCACCAAATGCGATTCCGCGGTGTGTTCGCCCAACTTGCAGAGCAGGTTCGGAACGGGGCAATCGGGCCGGTCGAGTTTGTCACCGGTTACTTGCACCGCGGCGACTGGAACCCGAGGAGTTGGAAGGTCCCCCATCCGGAAACAGGCAAGCCGACCGTCTGGCGGTTTCTGCGTGAGTGGACCGGAAGCAGCATGCTGGAGGACGGCGTACACGAGTTGGACATTCTCCAATGGGTGATCAACTCTCCCGTGGCCCGCGTTTATGCCAGCGGCGGCAATGCAGTGTTCAGGGACCGCGAAACCATTGACCATGCCGCCGTTGTCGTTGATTACGAAAACGGAACGCGGATGAACTTCGGCTTCTGCCTGCTCGCGAAGGGACAGCGGCTGGAGCAGATCCTCGTTGCCGGCGCGGACGGTCACCTCGTGACGGAAGCCAGCCGGCTCACCATTAAGAAGAACTCCGCCAACCGCCCCGTGACGATCGACACGGCGGCCGAAGAGGCCGCCGGCGGCGTGGCAAATCCGGCCGGAGTCGTCGGAAAGGCCGCTGAACAGGCGCAACTCCAGGCGTTCGCCGATAGTGTTAAGTATGGGCGAGTGCCGTTAGTGGACGGTGAGGCGGGGAAAAACGCGATCCTGATTCCGCTGATGGCACAGAAGTCGATTGATGAAGGCCGGATCGTGACGCGGAAGGAGTTTCCGGCTTGAACAGCGAACACGGTCCGCATATTCTAACATTTGCAAATATATTATATATGATATAATTATTTTGGTTCCGGTCTCCTCCGGCGGCCGGGCCGGATAGGAGTACTTGCCTTATGAGCGACAGACCACTTACTCGCCGTTCTTTCCTTGAGCGAAACATGATTGCGCCGGCGGGCGCCGGCTTGGCCGGGATGGCGCTGCATGGCGCCGCGCCGGCGCCGCAGCAATCGATCATTCCGACTCAACTGGAACCGGGAGAGAAACTGCGAATCGGGATCCTTGGTTGTGGCAACCGCAGCAAATCGCACATAGCCGCCGCTAATCACTATGCGGAGCAGATCGAGATTGCGGCTCTGTGTGACATCCTTCCGGAGATGTTGGAAGAGAAACGGCAGCTCGTGAAGAGCGGGCGTCCGACTCTCTACAAGGACTACCAGGAAATGCTCAAGGACGATGACCTCGACGCCGTCGTTATCGTCCTGCCCAACACCCTCCACCGTGAGGGCGCCGTAGCCGCGCTGGACGCCGGCAAGCACGTGCTTTGCGAGAAGCCTCTGACGATTGATGTCGCGGACACCCAGGAGATTATCAAAGCCGTCGACCGCAACCGGAAGGTGCTGCAGGTCGGCACGCAGCGGCGTCATTCTCCGGGCTACCAGGCGCTGGCGGAGAAGGTCCACGACGGACTCATCGGAAATGTCCTTTACGGCTGGAACCAGACCTTCCGCGCGGATTGGCGCAAGATCTATCCGGATCCGGAGAAGGACTCGCGTCTCAACTGGCGCATGAAGCAGTCCGAGGGCGGTTCCGTTGTGTACGAGATGGGTATCCACCTCATAGACCTCTTCAACTGGCTGATAGACAGTGACGTCGCAGAGGTCACCTGCATGGGCGGAACACACAACAAACGCCTGCAGAAGCGGGACTCTTGGGACCACGCGGGACTGGTCGTGCGGTACACGAACGGTGCGCTGATGACGTACGGGGGAAACCTGTATTCCTGCGGCGGTCCAGGGCCGAACATCCTCTTCGGCGACGGCGCAACGCTCGAACTCGGCAACCGCGACGATGATAATGCACTTATTCGCAAGCGCCCCTACTGGCGGCCGCATAACACCGTGGAGTCTCCCGACAGCGGCTCCGAGGAGATTCAGCTTCCGTCGAGCAATCTCGACACGACATTTCTTCAACTCGCATATTTCCGGGAATCGGTACAGGGCAAGGAGCCCGTATTCCCGTCAGCGCGGGATCACCTGGCGGCCATTCAGATCGCTCGCGGGTCCCAGTTGTCGGCCTCGGAACGCCGGCACGTCAGGGCGCCGGAGATTCCGTAATGCGCTCCGCAGGATGCAAGAGTGATGCGCTGCGTGGACATGCGACACGCCGCGGATTCCTCGGAGCGGCGGCGTTCGCCGCCCCGGCCGCGGCGGCGGTTCAGGCCAATAGCCGTGGCGGAGAGGGGCAGCGCATCCCGCTCAAGATCGGCCACCGGGCGGCCAGCATGGACATGGTCGGAAATTTTGACGTCTTCAAGCTGGCCAGAAGGATCCCGGGATTGCTGGGCGTGGAGCTTCAGGTCACTGCGGGAAACCCGAACTTGCACGACTGGGACGCCCTGCGGCGCTACAAGAGTGAGGCCAGCCGCTGGGGGATCATGATCCCTTCGCTGGCCGGACTGTGGGAGCGAGGCGTTTCGATCCTCCATTCGCCCGCGGCGGGAATCAATTTAATGCAGGCGATTCGCGCCGCCGAGTTCCTCGGATCGAGTGTCATTCTGGCGGCGTTCTTCCGGGACAACGCTCCCGACATGAATGACGAGTCGTCTTACGGCCCGGTCGTCGATCTTCTGAAGGCGGGAGCGCCAAAGGCCGCCGAAGCTGGCGTGATCATCGGTCTCGAGAACTCCCTCAGCCCCGCGGATAACAAGAAACTCGTCGATTTGGTGAGCCACCCCAACGTGAAGGTCTACTACGACCTGTTCAACATGGCGAACTACGGCCACCGGGCGGAGGCCATCCCGGGAGTTACCTTGCTGGGCAAGGAGCGAATCTGCCAGGTGCATGTGAAGAACGGCGAGAAGCTGCTTTCCGAACCGGGGCCCATCGATTGGGAGAAGGCCTTCGATGCGCTCAATAGCATCGGCTATGACGGGTGGTATGTCTTCGAGTCGCAGCACAGCAGCCAGCAGAATGTCATCGAAGCCACCGGGAAGAATATCGAGTTTTTGCGGCAACATTGCCGGATGCCGGAGGCGTAGTTTTGCTAGACACGGTCCGGAAGGAGGTTAACGGAATGAAAGAGAAACGAAGAGTCCCCGCCATGGGGCGGCCGGTTCTCGCGGCCTTTTTGCTGGCGCCACTTTTTCTTTGCGCCGCTTCAGCCGAGTTGAACTTACCGGAGGATCCGGATGCCGCGCGGGCGAAGCTGATCGCCGCGGGATTCAAGCCGATCTTCGACGGAAAGACGTTTAACGGTTGGGATGTGAAGGAAGGTCACGAGGGCCATTGGGTGGCGCGAGACGGAATCATCGACTACGACGGCAAGGCGGAGTCGAAGGCTCGTCCCGACAAGGATCTGTGGACCAGGGAAGAGTTCAAAGACTTCACACTGCACGTCGAGTGGCGATTCCCTGGAAAGCCCACCATGAAGCCGCATCCCATTGTCCTGCCGAACGGCGACTTCGATCTTGACGAGAACGGGAAGCGGAAAACGGTGATGCGTCTCGACGCCGGGGACAGTGGCATCTATGTGCGCGGCTCGATGGACGCGCAGATCAACATTTGGAGCCAGTGGCTTGGGTCCGGTGAGATTAATGTCTATCGCAAGAACAAATCCCTGCCGGACGAGCTGCGGAAACGGTACTTCCCAACCAAACGCGCGGACAAGCCTTTCGGAGAATGGAACCGATTTCTCATCACGATGCGGGGTGACCGGATGACGGTGGTTCTGAACGGAGAGACGGTGCTCGACAGCGTGCCCCTGCCCGGCGTGCCGGCCAAGGGAGCGGTGGGGCTGCAGCATCATGGAGACCCGGTTCAATTCCGCAACCTGTTCATCAAGACATTGGACTAGCGAACACCAAAAGAGAAGTTTCGGGAGACAAAGATGATTCATTTCATTGCACACGGCAAGGATGACAACGTGGGCGTCGCGGTTGTCGATCTCGAAAGCGGCCAACAAGCCACGGGCTGGAACATGGAGACCGACGAGACGCTGCAGGCGCTCGCCCGGCAACCTGTTCCGCTTGGCCACAAGATCGCACTGGCGCGGATCGGAGCGGGCGAGAAGGTGATCAAGTACAACGTGCCGATCGGCAACGCCGCCCAGGAAATCACCGAAGGCGCGCACGTGCACACACACAATCTGAAGACGGCGAGGTGGTAACAGTGAGAGCCCAGAAATTCTTTGGATACAGACGCGAAAACGGACGGGTTGGAGTCCGCAACCATGTAGTCATCCTTCCGGTTGACGACATCTCGAACGCTTGCGCCGAGGCGGCGGCCAACAACATAAAGGGAACGCTGGCGCTGCCGCACGCTTATGGGCGGCTGCAGTTCGGCGAGGATTTGGAACTCTTCTTCCGCACCATGATCGGGACCGGCGCGAATCCCAACGTCGCGGCTTGCCTGGTAGTCGGCATTGAACCGGAATGGACCAACCGGATTGTGGAGGGAATTGCACAAACCGGGAAGCCCGTCGAGGGCTTTTCGATCGAGCGCCAGGGCGATCTGAAAACGATCGAAGCTGTATCTCGCCGCGCCCAGCAGTTGCTGCAATCGGCGAGCGAGCTGCGCCGCGAGGAGTGTGACGTGAAAGAGTTGTACGTCTCGGCGAAATGCGGGGAGTCCGACACAACCACCGGTCTTGCATCCTGTCCGACGGTCGGCAGCGTATTTGACGGCCTGGACGAGATCGGGGCGACAACCAGCTTTGGCGAGACCTCCGAGTTGACCGGCGCCGAAGACATCTGCGCCTCGCGGGCGGCGACACCCGAGGCCGGCGAAGAGTTCATGCGAATCTTCAAAGCCTATAACCAGTTCATCATGGAGCAGGGCGTCGACCTGTTGGGCTCGCAGCCGACGAAGGGCAACATCCGCGGCGGCCTGACAACCATCGAGGAGAAGGCGCTCGGCAACCTGCAGAAGATCGGGAAGAAGTGCCGCTTTGTTGGCTGCCTGGAACCGGCCGAGGCGCCGCGGGGGCCGGGTCTCTGGTACATGGACACCTCGTCGGCGGCGGCGGAAGCGGTTACTCTGTGGGCCGCATCCGGAGCGGTGGTTCACCTTTTCCCGACCGGTCAGGGCAACATCATCGGCAACCCGATCGAGCCTGTCATCAAGCTATCCGGCAACCCGCTCACAGTGGCGACCATGAGCGAGCATGTCGACGTGGATGTATCGGGTCTGATTCAGCGCGAATATGCGCTCGAGGAAGCCGGCGACCGGCTGTGGGACATGATGATTCGCGTGGCGAATGGCCGCTTGACTTGTGCCGAAGCGCTCGGCCACCGCGAATTCGTTCTCACCAAACTCTACCGGAGCGCTTGAGTTTGGTGGGGATTCCAAAGGACCGCGAGAGTATGAGCAAGACTCTTACAATCCCTTACGCGACGGCCAGCTTGCGGTTCCAAGTACCGGAGAAGAAACTGCTGGGCAGTTTCGCCCCGGCGGCCGTGACGCCACTGGCCGACCCCGGCGGGGAGATCCGGCGCGCTCTGAGGAATCCCCTCGAATCGCCACCACTGGGGGAGTTGGCGCGCGGAAAGCAATCGGCGGTGGTGGTGATTGATGATAGCACCCGCGCCGTGCCGAACGCGCTGCTCCTCGATGGAGTCATCCCGGAGTTGGAGGCGGCGGGCATTGCGCTGAATCAAATCACGGTGCTTGCCGCTACCGGGTTGCACCGTCCGGTTACGGACGAAGAATTTCGCCACACGCTCGGCCGCTGGCACGGAGTAGTCCGGGCGGAGAACCACGACGCAGAGGCCGAGGACGGCCTCGTCGAACTCGGAGTAACGAGTTTGGGCAGCAGGATCCGCCTGAACCGGACGTTCGCCGAAGCCGAGTTGAAGATTCTCACCGGCGATGTGGAACACCACCAGTTCTGTGGATTCGGCGGAGGCGCGAAGAGCGTGTATCCAGGGCTGGTAGACAGCGAGTCAATCCGGCGCAATCACTCGCGAATGGATCTTCCAGGCGCCGCGCCAGGAGTTCTTGACGAGAATCCCGTCCGTCGGGAGATTGACGAGGTAGGAGCCATGGCGGGCATCGATTTTCTGCTGTCAGTGGTTCTGAATGCCCGCCACGAGGTGGTCAGCGTACACGCCGGCCACTGGTTCCAAGCGTTCCGGGAAGCCTGCCCGGTAGTAGATCGCATCTATCGGGTGAGCTTGCCGGAGCCGGCCGATCTGGTGATCGCCTCGCCCGGAGGCCATCCCAAGGACGGAACCCTTTACCAAGCGCAGAAAGCGCTGCGCGTGGCGGCCTCGGCCGCCCGGACCGGAGGGCAAGTGGTCCTCGCCGCCGCGTGTCCCGAGGGCAGTGGTTCGCAACTGTTCGAGCATTGGATGGAAGAGGCGTTCGAGCCGCACGAGGTCGTGACGCGCATCAAGCAGGCTTTCGTGATGGGCGGACATAAGGCGTACCAGATCGCCCGGGAACTGAGCCGCGTCACTGTCTACCTCTATTCGGCCATTCCGCCCGAGAAGGTGCGTTCGTGGTTCATGCAGCCGCTGGAGGACTGGGCGAATGTGGAGCGTCTGATCTCCGATGCGGGGACCGTCTGCGTTCTTCCTCAGGCATCCTCGACGCTGGCCGAGGTCGCTGTGCCGGTTGGAAGCGGAGGACCGCCGGATGGTCTATAGCACGGTCAGCGAAACGGTCGCCGCGGAACTCCGAAAGGAGATTCTGACCGGAAAACTTACTCCGGGCACGAAGATCGACCAGAACGAACTGAAGCGGCAGTTCGGTGTGAGCGCCATCCCGCTGCGCGAGGCCTTCAAGCAACTTCAGGCGGAGGGATACCTCGATATCTATCCGCACCGCGGCGTTCGGGTCAAGCCGCTGTGCCGTGACGAGATCGAGGATCTCTACCTCGTGCGCGCCGAGGTGGAGGCGCTCGCGGCGCGTCTCGCCCTCAACAACCTTCGGGACGCGGACCTGGAGGATCTAAGGGCGATCTTCGGCCAGATGAACAGTCTGACGAACGCTGGCGCTTACAAGCGTCTCGTGAGCCTGAACCGGAAATTCCATTTCAGGATTTACCGGGCCTGCGGCCGCCGTCATCTACTGGCGATTCTCGATGACCTGTGGATGCGGAGTTCGCGATACCGCAATGTCGTGACGGTACGGCCGTCACGGGCGCGGAGCGCCCTCGAGGAGCACCGGAGGATTCTCGAGGCGTGCATCGCGCGCAATGTGCAGGCCCTGGCCCGCGCGGTGAGGAAGAACGTGGACGAAACGAGGAAGATGCTCGGGCAGGCGCCAGACTCGGAGCATTTTCCCATCACGGCGATGGCGCCGCTGGACGAAAGATGAAGGAGTTCGCGATGTGCAGAAGGATACATGGGTACCGCTGGCGGGCTGTCGCGATGACGGCCCTCGCCGCCGCCGTTCTCGCGTGCGGCGGCGAGGCTCCGGAGAAGGCCGCGAACGGCGAATGGAGAGCGTTGTTTGACGGAACCAGCCTCGCCGGCTGGGAGAACGTCGGGGACGCGAACTGGAGAGTGGAAGACGGCAATATTGTCGTCGGTCGTGAGGAGGGCCAGACCAACAAAGGGTGGCTGGTGACGGAACGCGAATTCACGGATTTTAGGCTGCGGCTCGAATTCAAGACAAAGTATTTGCCTTTCAACTCGGGCGTTCTGTTTCGCGATCCCGGCCACTCGAAAGTAGGCCGTCCCGCGTTCAACGGGTTCGAGCTGCAATTGCTGGATCACCAGGAAGGGAAGGCGGCCAACCCGAGCGGTTCCATCTACGATCTTGCGCGCGCCTATCCGCGAGAGATTAAGCCGGATACATGGACGAAGATCGAGGTCCACTGCATCGGCGACCGCATCGCGACATTCATCGACGGGGAGAAGACCGCCGAGACACACACCCGGCGGTCCTTCTTCGGAGCCATTGGCCTGCAGTTGCACGGCGGACAGGATGCCGCTGAGTACCGGTGGCGCAACATCGAGCTGATGGAGTTGCCGGAAGGGCCCACCCGGACCAGGATGCTCGCGGAGGAATTGGAGAACGCCCCGGGCGAGTTTGTCGATTTCCTGGCGGGCAAGACGATGAACGACTTCGACATCTACTGGGAAGCGGGCGCGAAATGGACTCTCAGCGACGGCGTCTTGCGCGGCGAGAATCCAGAGGAAATCGCTTGGATCTTCGCCAAGGGCGACTACGCGGACTACATACTTGCTTTTGACTACCGGCTGAGCAAGGGCGGCAACGCCGGGACGTGCCACCGGTTTCAATGGCCGGACGGAGGAGATACCACCAAGGGACCAGCGTTTCTCGGCTTCGAATGCCAGATCGCCGACACCGGCGAGGTCAACCCCACCGGTTCCGTCTACTCCCTCGCCCGGGCTTACGAAACCACCGCCTGGAACCGGCCCATCCACCGGCCGGAACGCTGGAATCATTACCGGATTTACGTCCGCGGAGACCATGTGGTGACCTATGTCAACCGGCAGAAGACCGCCGAGGCGTACTTCGACCGCCCAGCCTCGGGCAGAATCGGTTTTCAGGTGCACCACCCGGCGGAGTGGGTCGAGTACCGGAACGTACTGCTCAAGGTGATCGAGTAAAGAAAGAGAAGAAACGAAGTGGAACCGACAACACAGTATCTGGCGGCGCGCGATTGGGGTTGGCTCATCGTATTCGTAGTCCTCATGATTGGCACAGGCGTCGCATTCTATCGCCTGGCCCGCCGTTCCGAGGAAGATTTCTTCCTCGCCGGCCGGACGCTTCCATGGTGGTTGCCCGCGGTGTCCGTCTATGCGACCCACACAGCGACCGACACGGCCATATATGTCACCGGTCTTGTCTTCCTTTTCGGAGTTTCCGGCGTCTGGTACCTGATCTTCCCGGTTTGGGTCGTGGTAAGCGCCTTTACCTCGACCAGAATCTTCCGCCGCTCGCTCGCCTACACCATCGCGGAGTGGCAGAACCTCCGCTTCAGCGGTATCCGTGCGGAAATGTTGAGGGGTTGGTTCGCCGGCTGGCAGTTTTTCATGAGCATGTTCGTGCTCGGCTGGGTGGGCGCCGCGATGGGCAAGGTGAGCGCCATCTTGTTCGGATGGCCGGGCTGGGTCGGCATTGTCGGCTTCGCTTCCTTGTGCGCCATCTATGTTCTCGCGGCCGGCTACTGGGGGGTGATCGTCGCGGACTTCCAGCAGGGCATTATCGCCTTTATTCTCATTGTTCTGGTATCGGTCTGGGGAATCCTCGCCGCCGGCGGGCCGGCGCAGATCGTGCAGAATTTCGAGCGGATGAACAGCACTTATTCGTGGACCGTGCCCGAGGTTTCCGAAACGGCGGAGCAATGTCTGCTGTTGGTGGAGGGACAGGGCGAAGAACGCTTCGTGGAGGCGAGAAGCGATGGTTACTTCGCCATCGAGCCGGCTACCGGAGGTTCCGCGTCCGCCGGCGCCGCGCCCACGCGTGAGCAAGTTTTCCAAGCTGAGGGTGAGCTTCGGATTGTGTTCCCGGAACCGGGTGACCGGCTGCGGTCCGGCGATCAGGTCAAGGTTATCTGGTCGCGGCTGGATGGAATTGAGAAACTGCGGCTATCCTTGTCAACGGATGGCGGAGAGACCTGGAGCCTGATATCGGACACGCCGCGCAACGGCCAAGCCTGGCGAATGGACCCGTTCGCCTTCACCGGCTGGCTCAAGGGCGATTTTCCGCTTTTCTGGTTCTTCACAATGCTGGTGATGGCAATCATCGGCGGCCTCGGAGTCGGCACCAACTCGGATTGGTTCGTGGAAGCCCAGCGCATGCAGTCCGCCGATACCCTGAAGGGCGCGGTGCTGGCCATGCTGGGCGGAGGTATCTCCGTCGTCTTTCGCAATGGGATATGGGTGGCCGCGATTCTCGGGCTGTTCACGCTGGCGCCACACGTGGCGAATGTCGGGCAGGTGGAAACCTCCTGGTATACCTCCGGTTTCCGGTATCTGCCGGTCGGTGTTGTTGGACTTTTCGTGGCGGGAATTGTTGCCATTCATCTCTCAACGGTATCCACCCGCCTCAATCTGGGCGCGATGTACGCCACCCGTGACCTCTACCACCACTACCTCCGGCCCAACGCCTCGGATCGCGAGTTGGTGTGGGCCGGCCGTATCAGCACGCTGGTTCTTTTGCTTGGCTCTTTCATCTACGGCATGATGATCACCGAGATAACGTCCTGGCTGATCTTTGCCATGTGGATCATGTTCGCCGGTGTGTGGCTGCCGAACGTCCTGCAGGTGGTCTGGTGGCGATTCAATGCCTATGGCTATCTGTCGGCATGGGTTTCGAGCCTGCTGTTCAGTTGGCTCGTCGTGTGGGTGCTTCCAGAATTCGGCGTTTTGCCGGTGCTGCCGAATCACTTGCAGTTTTGGGTACTGCTTGGGCTCGGAGCCATAGTATTTGTTCCCTTTACACTGTTTACCAAGCCGGAGGACATGGAGCACCTGATAAGGTTTTACGTAATGACCCGTCCGATCGGCTGGTGGGGGCCCGTGAGGAAGGAAGCGCTCCGCCGCGGGCTTGTGCAGGCCGTGACGAGGGTCCCTGGGAGTGACTTATGAATTCCAAACTGAGGTTGAAGCGCCACTGGACAACCATCGAGGCCGACGACTGGTCGAAGGAGGATTTTATAGCCGCCGGCCTCGGTGTTCTCTGCTTCGTGGCGGTTGCTATCGGCACTCCGTACGCCTTTCTACTCCGCCCCGTTGGGTTCGTTTTGTTGGGAGCGAGCGCGCTGCTCGGATGGGTTACGCTCTGGATCATCAACCCCAAGCTCGAGGCCGTCTCCGCGGAATACGAAACGAAGCAAAAGGAATATCTCGAGCGCCTCGAAAAGATCATGCGATGGGAGGATCTGGATGGATAAGGAACTTGCGGTCGTCCTCGGGATGTCGATCTCCTACCTCGCTTCCCTGGCGGGGATGTTTATTGCGGTGTGGGCCTACAAGAGAAACGCCAAGAGGCGCCGGGAGGCTACCCCGGCGGATCACGAGAGATTCCCCGATGAACCGGAGAAGGGAGGCCGCTCGTGAACAGCCAGCATTTTGAGGTGTTCCTGCCGGCTCTGCTGGCGGCGTCCGAACGGATCGGGCCAGACTATCTCGGATACGTCATTCCGTTCGCCACCTTCGTGCTCGCTCTCTGTTCGGTCATAGCGCTCTACCGCAGATTTATGAACCGTTGAGACAATCATGATCGATACCAAAGACAATCTGAAAGTGGCTTTCCTGGCACTCGCCCGCACGACCTTTGACATGGCGCTTGCAGGCGAGACGATTCGCGAGGCAAGAGAGAATCTGCGGGCCGCCGGGCTTGAGCCCCAGGGGCCCGAGGACCCCATCACCGACGCTTCGGAAGTGGGCGCGGTGCTGGCGGATCTCGGCCGCGATGGGTTGGATGCTGCCGTCGTTTTTCAGGCGACGTTCGCGGATAGCGATGCGGCGTGTGCCGTGGCCAGCGGCATCGATGCGCCGCTGTTGCTCTGGGCCGTGCCGGAAGAACCATCCGGCGGCCGCCTCCGTCTGAACTCTTATTGCGGAGTGAATCTGGCCGCGCATGCGCTGACGAGAGCCGGCCGGAAGTATGAGTCGGTGTATGCCGGCCCCGGCGATTCAACCGTACCGGAGCGAGTTCGGCAAATTGCGACGGCGGGTAGCGTGGCCAGGCGGCTCCGGCACTTGAGGCTCGGCAGGCTCGGGACAAATCCGGACGGGTTCGAGAGCTGTGTGGTGGATCCGGCTGCTCTGCAACGGAGACTCGGCGTCGAGGTCGTACCACTGGAACTGGATAGTTTCTTTGCCGAAGTGGGAACGGTTGGGGCGCAAGAGACCGGCGCACTGCGAGAGTCGCTGCGGGGAAGTGTTAGCGGGATTGACGAGGTGGAGCGTGTCCCGGCGGACCGCACTTTGGCGAGCTATCTCGTACTTGGACGCCTCTCCGAGCGCCAGCATCTCGATGGTTTTGCCGTCCGCTGCTGGCCCGAGTTCTTCACCCAGATGGGCTGCGCGGCCTGCGGGGCGCTCTCGCTGTTGAGCGACCGGATGATTCCGGCCGGCTGCGAATCCGACGTGAACGGAGTCATCACCCAGTGGATCCTGCAATCGGTGGCTGGCGCGCCGGCCTTCGATACCGACATGGTCGCGTTCGATGAAGCGGCGGATGCGGTGGTCTTCTGGCATTGCGGGAAGGCTCCGCTCTCACTGGCCGGCCCCGAAGGGAAGCCCCAAGCGACTATCCATTCGAACCGGAAACTCCCGCTACTATGGGAGTTCCCGCTGAAACCCGGTACGGTGACGCTCGCCCGGCTCAGCGCGGCCACTGGAGACTACCGGCTAACGATAGCGAAGGGCGAGATGCTTCGCGCGGAAAAGAGTTTTACGGGAACCTCGGGCCGCTGCCGCTTTGCACAGCCCGCCCGTAGGTTCCTGGAGAGGATACTGGCCGAGGGACTGGAGCACCACATGGCTCTTGTTTATGGCGATCATCTCTCCACCCTGAGGTTGCTGGCCCGGCAGCTTGACTTGCCGGTGCTGGAACTCTAGCGAAACGAGACAAAGAAGGAGGACCTTCTAATGACGGAAAAGCGACCCTTTCTGGTTGGCGGCAAGTGGCGAACCAGCGACAGTGTGAATCAAGTCCGGTTTCCCTACAACGGTGAAGTGATTGCCGAGGTCTGCCAGGCAGCGGCGGCCGACATCGAAGACGCAATCAGCGCTGCTGCCGCCGGATTCGAGACGACCCGGCGGATGCCGTCGCACGAGCGCTCGACTATTCTGTACAACCTGCTGGAGCAGATGGAGCGGCGGGCGGACGACTTCGTCGAGGCGATGATCCTCGAGGGCGGCAAAACGCGCGGCGTCGCTAAGGGCGAATTCGGCCGGGCCAAGGAGACGATCCGGGTTTCGGCCGAAGAAGCGAAACGAATCGGTGGCGAGATTATCCCGATCGACTGGACCGCGGCCGGCGAACAGCGCATGGGCTTTGTCCGCCGGCTGCCCCTTGGTCCCGTAGTGGGCATCGCCCCATTCAACTATCCTTTGAACCTCGCCTGCCACAAGCTCGGCCCCGCCGTCGCCTCGGGCAATTCCTTCATCTTAAAGCCGGCTTCGGCGACACCACTTTCGGCCCTGCTGCTGGCTGAGGCCTTGCTGGAAGCAGGTTATCCCCCGGAAGCGCTCAGTGTGGTTGTCTGCCGCGGCTCTGACGCCGAGAAATTGGTCTCGGACGAGCGCGTTGCGTTCATGACCTTCACCGGGAGTTCCGACGTCGGCTGGCATCTGAAGGCAATTGCAGGACGTAAGCGCGTGGGGTTGGAACTCGGCGGCAACGCCGCGGCCATCGTTCACGAGGACGCCAACATCGACTTCGCGGTGAGCCGCATCGTGCTCGGCGGATTCACCAACGCGGGCCAGAATTGCATCTCCGTGCAGCGGGTGCTCCTCCACCGCCCAATCTACGATGAGACCCTCGCGAAGCTCATCGAAGGGGTTTCCGCGCTTAAGCTGGGCGACCCGAGAGAGGAGGATACCGACGTCGGCCCGATGATTGAAGAGCAGGCGGCGGAAAAGGCGCTGGCTTGGGTGCAGGAAGCCGTGAATGCCGGCGCCCGGCTGGCTCTGGGCGGCGCACGGGACGGCGCCATGTTCCAGCCGACCGTGCTGACGGAAACTACGCCGGAAATGAGAGCGGACTGTCAGGAGATCTTTGCCCCCGTGATCGCCGTCTCAGCCTACGACGACTTTGACGAGGCGATAGAGCGCGCCAACAAAACCGATTTCGGGCTGCAGTCAGGCGTTTTCACGCAGAATGTGAACCGGGTGATGCAGGCTTTCGAGTCTGTCGAGGTGGGCGGCTTGCAAGTAAACGATGTGTCTACCTTCCGTGTTGACCACATGCCCTACGGAGGGGTGAAGGGCTCCGGCATTGGCCGCGAGGGGCCCCGCTACGCGATCGAGGAAATGACGGAAATGAAACTGATGGTGCTCAATCTTGCGGGAGGACGGATGTAATGAAGCTATTCTTGGACAGCGCGCACGTCAACGAGATCCGCTATGCCCTGGAAACGTGGCGGATCGATGGAGTGACAACCAACCCAAAACACGTTCAAGCCTCCGGGCGGCCGTTTCTGGAAGTGATTCAGGAGATCGGAGCGTTGATGGCCGGCACGGACAAGACCGTTTCGGTGGAATTGAACCCTCACTTGGACGACCACGAGAAGATGGTAACGGAAGCCGTGGAACTCGCCGCTCTGTGCCCGAACTTCGTCATCAAGATGCCGGCCACCGAGGCCGGACTCCGCGCCATCCCGGAGCTTGCGGCCAAGGGAATCCGAGTGAACCTGACCCTGGCTTTCTCAGCGACCCAAGCTTTACAGGCGATGCGCCAGGGCGCTTTCTATGTCTCACCGTTCGTCGGTTGGAAGGAGACAAGCGCTGAGGAGACGCGGAGTCTCATCGAGGACATCGTCATGATTCGCGACAACTACCAGTTTTCGACCCAGGTGCTGGTGGCGGCGGTCCGCAGCGGGCGGCACCTGGCCGACGCCGCCGTGGCCGGCGCCGACATCGCCACAGCCGGATTTGACGTCTATAAGGGCGCGTTCGACCACCCCTTTACCGACCGCGGGCTCAAGATTTTTCAGGAATTTTGGGATAAAACCTCTTATCGCTAGTGTTTCTCGACCACGCTGACCCCGGGGTGGCCCTCCCAGGCGATCACCCAGGGGTCCCGGGTCCGCTCCTGGAATTCGCGTATCTCGTGAGTCATCTGGTTCAAGACAGCCGCGTGGTCATCACGGTCCGCAAGGTTGTTGATCTCGTCCGGGTCGTCCCGCAGGTCATAGAGCTCGAACTCAGGCCGGCGGCGTAAAGCGGAAATCTTCCGTTTACCCACCCTGTCGTATCCACGGTGATGGAGCGCCCGCCACGTAGAGGACTCGCGGAGATCCCGGGTCACCTGCAGCTCCTGGTCATGCACGATGTTCCAGATGAGCTTGTGCCGCCTCGTGCGGAGAACCCTCATCGGCTGGTACATGGTCACCTCGTGGAAAGTGTGCGAGGCATAGATCTGGTCCCACCCCGGAGGATTCTCGCTCTCGAGGACGGACCGGAACGAGCGCCCCTGAAATCCGAGGGACTCGTGGTCCAGTCCAGCAAAGTCCGCTATCGTGGGCGCCAGGTCCGCCCAGTTGATCATGGCGCTGGACGCGATCCCCTTCCGTTTCTGGTACGGACTGCGCACAAGGCATGGCAGATGCATCCCCGGGTCGTAGAGCGTCGTCAATGCTCCAGGAAAGGCGCTTCCGTTGTCCGAGAGAAGCATCACCAGCGTGTTGTCATATGTTCCGCTCTCCTTCAGTAGGCTCATCAGTCTGCCTACACCCTGATCCACTCGGGAGATTGATTGATAGTACTGTGCGATCTCGGCCCGGCACTCCGGCGTGTCAGTGAGAAACGACGGCACTACGACCTCTTTCGGGTCGTACACTTCGGTGCGGACGCCGGGATAGCCGTCCGGCCGGTTCCCAAACGGGTTCGGCTCCGGCCAGGTGGTGAACGGCCTCCCGCGGTGCGGGTCGTAAGGGCAGAAATAGAGGAAGAATGGCGAGTCTCCGTTCGCCACGAAATCTCTCGATCGCTCCGCCATCTCGACGGGATTGCGGGAATCAGCCTCTACCGTACTGTCGAAGCGATAGATCGATTCCGGTTCTACATGCAACTTTCCCGCGAGGGCGGTGCGGTAACCCGCCTCGGACAGCATCACCGGCAGGCTCTTGACATCGCTGAACGACGAAAAGTGGTGGTAGGCGTGGGCGAGTCCGTAAGTTCCGTTGGCGTGGGCGTAGAGGCCGGTGAGGATCACTGACCGGCTCGGGCTGCAACTCGAGGTCGTGCAAAACGCATGAGTCATGCGGACGCCTTCGCCGGCCAGACGGTCGATATTGGGAGTCCGGATCACCGGGTTCCCGTAGCAGCCCAGATCGCGGCCGAGGTTGTCGGTGACGACGAGAACAATGTTTGGCCTCTGCCTGGCGTAACCCGCTGCGCGTGACGCTCCAGAGAGCGCTAGCCCCGCGCCGCATTGGCGGAGAAAGCGCCGGCGGCCGGATTGGCTTCGTTTCGTAAGTTTGCCCATATTTGCCGTCAGCATATCATATATCACTGAACTGGCCGGACGGCTTCTGTGGCGGCTCGCGGGAGGTCGAATCTACCGGCTTGCGGCCGTGTTATCGCGGCCCGCCTCCGACACCAGATCAGCGGTGGGTTTCAATAGCAGGTCGTTTGAGATCCGGGCAGGAAGCGTGGTCAGGACTACGCAACTCAGACCGGTGGCCGGGTCGGCCCACGCCAGGGTTCCGGTGGAACCGCTGTGACCGAACGCCCTGGTCGAAGCGCCTTTGCCGAAGCTGCCGGGCTTGACGACGAAACCGATCCCGCGCGGCTCGTTCAGGCCGGGTGTCTGGTTGACGATCATCGCTGCCGCCGTCTCCGGCTTCACGACCGATCCGTCCGGGGCCAGGAAATAGCGGAGGAATCGTTCAATATCCGGACCGGAGGAGTGCGCTCCGCCCCAGGGAGCGGCCAGGTTCCGCCAATATTCGCTGTTCCAATCCCAGTCGCGAGTGTCGCCGGCCGACCCGCCATAAAGCGCCGGAGCTTCGTCCGCCTGGCTAAGTTGGGTATCGCTGATGGCAAAACGGCCCAATCCCAGCGCCGTCCGATGCATCTCCAGCGGCTCGAAAACCGTTTGGGCGAGGAACGCGGGGAAGGGAATCGCCGTAATTCTGCTGGCTACTTCGGCGGCCAGCAGGAAGCCCATGCTCTGATAACTCACGCGGGCGCCGGGCTCAAACAGCAGCGGCGTGCGAATGGCCCGGGCAACGAACTCCTCGAGTGGAGCCTGACGCCGGCGCAGTTCGACATTATCCGGCAGTTGGTCCGGCAGGCCGGAAGTATGGGTAAGCAGATGGCGAATGGTTATGCGCTTGCGCGCGCCCTCGCCGAACTCCGGAATATACCTCATCACCGGGTCGTCGAGCGCCAGTTCTCCCTTGTCCACGAGTGTCATCACCGCGGCCGCCGTCATCGGCTTGGTGATGGAGGCAATCAGAAAGATAGCGTGCGGCGAGCCGGCTGTTCCGAACTCCCGCCGGAAACTCCGCCCGTTCTGAGAGACGGTGAGCGTGGCGCCGCGAACCCGCCCCCCGGCGACGGCCCGATCTATCAACGTGGCTGCCGCCTCGAGTTTCGCATCATCCGGTTTCGACCACGCCGGGTGAGCCGCGGCGGATCCGGCCAGGGCCGCATGTTTGAAAAAGTCGCGACGTTTCATTTCGATGCTCCTGGTCTGAGTGTCGCGTGAAGCGACTGTGCTCCTGGGTAGCTATCGTACCTCTTCAGTGGAGCTTGCGGGCATCGCTCCAGCGACTGCAGGTTGATGCTATCCTAACGGCGGTTTCGGGAGGTTACAAATGACGGAACATTATTTGCTCGGAGCGGCCGCGGTGCTAGTGATCGTGGGCGCCGTTCACGGGCGCAGTGAAACCCACCGGTTCACGCCGGAAACCTACCACAACACCTTCTCCGGGGCCCACGAGCCGGTCCTGCGAATCAGGCCCGGAGACCGCGTCGTCACCGGAACGATCGACGCGCGGGGGGTCGACCACCGCAATGAACAGGTCGGGGAACGCCCGAATCCTCAAACCGGTCCCTTCTACATCGTCGGAGCCGAACCCGGCGACACGCTTGTTGTGCGGCTCGAGAAGATCGAACCGAACAGAGGAACGGCATGGTCCAGCAGCTTGCTCGCCCCTTATGCGGTCGATCCCGGCTTTCTTCGCGCCGAGGCCGAAAGGGAGCAGACCACCGAAACGTGGACCATTGACAAAATAAGAGGTATAGCCCGCATCGAGTCGGATAATTTCCAGCCCACGGCAATCGAAGTTCCGCTCCAGCCCATGCTGGGTTGCGTCGCGACCGCCCCTGACCGCAAGGAGGCGATCTCGACGAGCACGCCAGACCGCTTTGGCGGGAACATGGACTATCCCGGCATGGTGGCGGGCGTGACTCTGATGCTGCCCGTTTACGAAACCGGCGCGCTCCTGTTTCTTGGCGACGGGCACGCGCGCCAAGGAGATGGCGAACTGGTGGGTAATGCGCTCGAGACCTCGATGGATGTCGAGTTCACAGTCGGGCTGATCAAGCGGAAGAGAATCGGCTGGCCAAGGCTCGAAACCGCAGAGCACATCATGGTGCTCGGAAGCGCCCGGCCTCTACTGCAAGCCCTCCAGCACGCCACCACCGAGTTGCAGCGCTGGCTGATGGCGGACTACGGCTTCGACGAACGAGGCTCTTCCCTGCTGTTGGGCCATGCGCTCGAATACGACATCGCGAACGTGGTCGATCCCCACTTCACGGTGGTGGCGAAGATCAGGAAGAGCTATCTGCGCCCGTCCGGCCGGTGATCCTTTTAAGCGGCCGCTGCGTTTGGCAATGGGGAGGCCCGCCGGGTTATCCGGCGACCGTCGCGAGGTACTGCCGGACGGATTCGCTCGAATCGAGTTCGAGTGCATGTCGCGCCACGGACTCTGCCGCCGGGAAGTCCCACCGGCGGATGGCTTGCTTGACCTCCGGAACAAACGGCGGGCTGACGCTCAACTCTTCTAGTCCCATGCCGAGGAGCAATGGGACCGCCAGCGTATTGGCCGCGAACTCGCCACAGAGGGCGACATTGATACCAGCTCGACGGCCGGCTTGCACGGTCTGGTGAATCATCCTCAGCACGGCCGGCTGGAAGGGGTCTGCAATTGCCGCCACGCTGGAGTTGGTCCGGTCGGCCGCCATCACGTATTGAACGAGATCGTTGGTACCGATGCTGAAGAAGGCGGCCTCCCGCGCCAGTTGATCCGCGATGGCCGCGGCGGCCGGCACTTCAATCATGGCGCCCACCTTAATACCGCGCGCAACGGAGACCCCCTCCGCATCCAGTTCATTCGCCGCCTCCAACAGGACGGCTTTTGCTTCGCGCAACTCGGCCAATGTCGAGAGCATTGGAAAAAGCGCCTCGACCGGATGGCCGACCGCCGCGCGGAGAATCGCGCGCAACTGGGTCCGGAGGAGGGAGCGCTGTTGCAGCGTGAGTCGAATGCCCCGTAGCCCGAGGAATGGGTTCGTTTCGCTACTGATGGCGATATAGGGAAGGGATTTGTCGCCTCCAACGTCGAGTGTTCGGATGCAAAGCGGGCGGTCCCCGAGCGATGCGGCGATGGCCGAGTATGCGGAGAGTTGCTCCTCCTCCGAGGGTGCGGTCTCGCGGCCGAGGAACAAGAACTCTGTCCGCAAGACGCCCACTCCTTCCGCGCCGCACTCGAGCGCTTCCACAGCTTCGGCGACGCCACTGATGTTGGCCACCACGCGGATTCGCCGGCCGTCCCGCGTGAAGGCCGGTTTGCGCCGCTCCTCCAGGGCCGCTCCCCTTGCGGCGAGCCGCTCCTGACGGCGGTTCTCGAGTGCGGAGAGTTGCCGTGGCCCGGGCTCAACCCAGACCACTCCCCGTTCCCCGTCCAAGGCGACGGTTGTGCCGGGTTCCAGTGCAGAAATCGCGCGCCCCAGCCCCACCACGGCTGGAATCCCGACAGCCCGGGCCAAGATCACGCTGTGTGCGCTCCCGCTGCCCGCTTCGAGACACAGACCGGCCACGAGACCCAGGTTCAATTCCTTCACTTCAGAGGGAGTCAGATCGTACGCCGCTACCACCGATGGTTCGGCGATCACAGCCGTTGCCTTCCCGCAGCCGGTGAGCCGGTGCAGCACCCGGTTAGCGACGTCTCCGGCGTCCACGGCGCGGCTGCGGAGATAGGGATCGGCCAACTCCGCAAGCCGGCGGGACGCCCTCTCGGCAGCGGCCTGCCAGGCATATTCCGCATTGCACTGCTCGCTGAGAATGATGCGCTCGGCTTCGCCCGCCAGGGCCGGGTCTTCGAGGAAAAGCGACTGAGCGTCGAAGATGCCTGCCTCGGTGGTCCCGGCTTGCCGGCGCGCCCACTCATAGAGCGCTCGTGTGTCCTCTTGCGCTTTGGCTATAGCCTCCGAAAGGCGCCGCCGTTCGTCCTCGGGATCATCCACGAGCCGCTTGGAAACCGCCATGGCGGCTGGCTTGAGTCTCACCAGCGGCCCGGCCGCGATGCCCGGCGAGGCGGCAATCCCGGTAAGCTGCCCAGGGAGGGAGTCTGCCGGTTCCGGAGTCGGATCCGCCGTGGCGGAGCCCGGACTCTCCACCGACTCGCCGCAGCCCGAAGCGAGGAAGCTTGTTAATGCGGCGACGGCCTTGCGAGAGTCCTGGCCCTGAGCGCGAATCCGCAACTGGTGGTTCTGACGCGCCCCCAGGCTGAGAACGCCATTGATGCTCCCGGCGTCCACCGGACCCGCCGCCGCGGTCAGGTTTTCGACCGTGATTCGCGCGCGGAACCAGCGAGCCCGGCGCACGAGTTGCGCGGCCGGACGGGCGTGCAGTCCGAGAGGGTTTGGCAGAAGGACGGCCGATTCCGCCGCATCCTGAGTCCCTTCGTCGGAGGCGGCTTGCTCCGGGGAGCCGGAGCCAAGATGCGTTTCCTTGGCGGCCATGGCCCGGTGCGCCTCGCGCACCACCTCTTCCAGTCCGGCGCCGGCCGCCGCTTGGCTGACTGCCGCCACGGCGCCCTCCACCAGCGGGGCTGGACACAGTCGAACGCTGCTCCGCCTCTCCTCATCGAGCAGATCCACCGCCGTTTCCGCGCTCAGCACGGCGCTCCCGAGGTCCATCAGAACAAGTACGCCATCCTCGGAGTAGACCGACTCGATTGCCTCGAGTACCCGGAAGGAGTCGGTGCCGATGGGGTTGTCCGGATTGCCAGTGCCACCGGCGGCCGCCAGCCGCACCTTCCCTTCCGCCACCTGCCCGGCAAGTTCGCAGACCCCCTCAGCCAGCTTCGCCGAATGAGAGACGATTACCAAGCCGATCATGAGTTCCCCTGGTAGGGCATCAGGCCGAAGTCCACACTTTCGCCGCGGCCTCAAGCAGCAGGTAGGCGGAAGTCGCCCCCGGATCCTGATGGCCCACGCTGCGCGGCCCCAGGTAGCTGGCTCTTCCTTTTCGGGCCTGCATCGGGATGGTGTTTGTCATCCCGGATCTCGCCGCCACGATGCCCGCATTGAGAATGCCCGCCAAGCTGCGGCCCTCATCCAGGGCCTGTTGCATCGCCGCGAGCGCCGGAGTGAGGGCGTCCATCATCGTCTTGTCGCCTGCTTCGGCCTTGCCGCGCTGTTGCACACCTAAGATGCCGGCGCGAAACATGTTCACCACGCCGGCCGCGTCCAGCGCCGCCAGCCCGTTGCAAGCGGCGGCGGCCCGGAGGAAGAAGGCGCCGTACAGGGGGCCCGCGGCCCCGCCCACTTTCCGGATGAGGACGGTGGCGGCCGTCTGCAACGCCGCGCGAAGATCCGAAGGGGGCTTTGAAGCCAGCTCGGACTGCAGCGCCGTAAAGCCTCGCTCCATGTTAATTCCGTGATCCGCGTCTCCAATAGCGGAGTCGAGCTCGGTCAGCCGCTGTTTGTTCTCGGCGTAGACCTGCTGCAGGGTGTCCAACCACTCGAGAATTTGCTCTTTGCCGACCGGCATGCGCTCAACACCCCCACCGCAGGCCAGGCGTCAACACTGGATCGTCCCATAAGGACACTAGCTCGTCATCGGCCTTGAGCAGAGTAATGGAGCATCCCGCCATATCCAGGCTCGTGATGTAGTTGCCCACCAGGTTGCGGGCGATGCCGATTCCCATTCGCTCCAAAACCTGGGTCAGCTCCCGGTACACGATGTAGAGTTCGAGCAGGGGCGTTCCCCCCATCCCGTTCACCATCGCGATTACGCGATCGCCGCTCCGAAAAGGAAGGTCCGCCACAATCGTTTCCGCCATGCGGGCGGTCAGGTCCCGGGCCTGCGCGATTGGCATCCGTTCGCGCCCGGGTTCGCCATGGATGCCGATGCCCATCTCGATCTGGTTCTCTTCGAGGTCGAAAGTAGGCTTGCCGGCGGCGGGCACGGTGCAGGAGGTCAAGGCAAGTCCCATGGACCGGCCATTCTCGTTCACCTTGCGGCAGACGGTCTCCACCTGCGCCAGATCGAGACGGCGTTCGGCTGCCGCGCCGCATATCTTCTCGGCGAGCACCGTGGTTCCAACGCCGCGACGGCCGGCGGTGTAAAGACTGTCCTCGACGGCCACATCGTCATTGATGACCACCGCGCGCACTTCGACCCCTTGCGCTTCGCACAGCTCGGCGGCCATCTCGAAGTTCATGATGTCGCCGGTGTAGTTCTTCACGATGTGAAGCACGCCGCTACCGCCGTTTGCGGCCAACGTGGCCGCCTCTATTTGATCCGGCGTCGGAGACGTGAAAACCTGCCCGGGACAAGCTGCGTCCAACATGCCTTTGCCCACATATCCGGCATGCATCGGCTCGTGGCCGCTGCCGCCTCCGGAAACAAGTCCCACCTTGTTTCGAGTGGGGGCGTCCACCCTGACGACGAAGAGGGGGTCGGCGTTTGCCTTCAGAATATCGGAGTGGGCCAGCGAGAGCCCGGCCACGGAGTCTTGCACAACGTGCTGGGGGTGGTTGATCAGCTTCTTCATGTGAGTCGCTCCGGATTGGAGAATGCACGAAAGTTGCAGCGGGTCTTCTCTTGGCTGCACTGCCGGCGCTCAGTCCGTATACTACCGGATAGTGAGACGGCGCTGGCCAGCCGCTCCAAGTTTTTCTTCCCGGTGTGGCCTGGGATCCGGCGCGGGCTAGACGTTCTTGACCGGCCTCACGATTCCTCCTGGAGCATCGAATCGGTGACGCTGCGCTTGCCACTCAGCCTGGCCGTATTCGGCAAGCCCCACCGAGCCGCTCATCTTGTCGCCCGAAACCTCGCCCTCGAACTCGTAGATGAGCCGCGTGCCCTCGTACTTCTGCGAACTGCGAAAGGAGACCCGGTTGCCTTCAACGTAACCGCGCAGGTGGCCGGCCAGCGTCTCACCGGTGTGAG
Source organism: uncultured Solibacteraceae bacterium (assembly GCA_964468205.1). GTDB lineage: Bacteria > Acidobacteriota > Terriglobia > Bryobacterales > Bryobacteraceae > CAWELS01. Next base: position 37,268 of record CAYXVG010000034.1, read on the forward strand.
TGCCAACCAGGTCCCCCTCGGACTGTTCAAAGACGAGCGTATGGCCGGCTTCGCCAAGGAAGAATTTCAGATGCAAATCCCACTGGCCTGCAATCCGCGCCGGGGCGCCGGCGGGCGATTCCGGCTTCACCTGTGGCGGACTGGAAAGCAGCGCCTGCATCCGTTTGGCGGCGATCTCCGCGTCTCCAGGATTCATCATGTACGGCATGATGGTGGCGCTGCTCTCCGCGCCGCTACGACGGTCTCCAGTGGCCCCTCCAAGAATGATGCGCGGTTCGCCGTCGAGCAGAAGCCGCTCGAGCTCAGTACCGGTAATACCGATTCGTTTGCCGTCCCATTCGATCCGTAGCCTTGGGGAGCGGTTCGAAAGGCTATTGGGCAGCAGAATTTCGGTCGTGACGCCATCGACTTTGGTCACGCGCTTGGAAATCGTATCGAGCCAAGACTCCCACTGCTTCCACTCCGCATCGTGATCCCGCTTCACCCAGAGCTCCACGGCCGCCAGCATGCCCATCACCTCTTCCTTGCCGACTTTCATCGATCGCCCAAAGGCGTGGTGCGGAGCACTGTGCAGCCACGCTGCCTGCAAAAGGTCCTTCCGTCCGAGCAACAATCCGGCGCACTGAGGACCGCGCAGGCACTTGCCGCCGCTGTAGCCCACCATGTCGGCGCCCTGCTCGAGGTGCGGGTTGGGAATGATAAGGTGTTCGGCCGCGGCGTCTACCAGCAACGGTACTCCGTGGCGGCGGCTGAGCCGCGCGACCGGCTCCACACCGAGCGGCCCATCATCTCCAGGACCGCCGAGGATCATCACCATTGCGGTTTTGTCGTTGAACGCCTGCTCGCACTCCTCAATACTGTTGACTTCCACGATCCGCACGCCCAGCATTCGCGCGGCGTGGTCATACACGTTGCGCGAGTAGCGCGGCATGATGACCTCGTCCTTGAGGCCGTCGAGGTATGGCAGGCGTTGGAGCTTCTCCGGATCGGCGCCGGCGATGCAGGCGGCGGTTGCGTGGGTGATCGCCGCGGCGCACCCAGCCGTTACGATTCCCCATTCGGCCTGCGTCAACTCCGCCAGACGCTTTCCGACGGCGTCCATCAACTCGTCGAGGTGGACGTAGTGCCGGGAGGCATCCTCCATGGCTTGCTTCACCTCGGGCAGCATCAACGATCCGCCGATGATGGTAAACGTCCCTTTGCAGTTGATTACCGGGCGCACGCCGATCGACTGGTAGATTTCTGGGCCATACCGCAACGGTTCCGCGGCCGAGCGACGGTTTCCTGCCGCCATCCCGGCGAGCACGGCCAGGCCTCCGCGGCCGAAGAGTTGGCGGCGGTTGATTCCTTGTAGACTTCGGTCCAAATAACTCTTGAAAGGATGGGTGGGCATCGTTTCCTCCACAGTCCTAGCTGGTTATGAGAGTACTCCCTCTCCCGGCCGGAATCAATCCCGCAGTAAGATCCCGCGGTAAGATCACGCTAGCGAAGCCCATAGAGATCAGGCCGGGCGTGACGGTACTCAAACCGTTTCGGGTTCACCGCGGTCAGACCTGGCGTGTCCACCTCGATGATTGTTCCCGCGATCGGCTCATAGGCCGCCCGGTATGCTACGGCGGCCTTCACGACGAGGATGTGCTGCCTTTCCGGCGCAATCCCGGCGCTCGTGAGTTGTCCCAGGCTGAACGGGGTATGCCGCTTGCTGTTCACGAGCACGATCTTGGGCAGATCGGGTGTCGAACCCTCCGCATGGATCACCGCCGTAAGCCCCTGATCCAGATAGCGGCGGCCTCCGTGACGGACCGCTGTCTCGACGTAGGCGCCGTCATAGATGAGCTGGACCGTGCCGCGGATTCTCACCGGCTCGCCGTGCAGCTTGTCCGTCTTGCCTCCCACCGGAGCGTCAAAACTGCCGCCAATACCGGCGCTCACCGCCAGCCGGACCGCGGCCGGGTCATACATCGCAACCGCATACCCGGCGGCTCCCTGTTTGACGAGCTGTTCCAGCATGAAGGTGCTGTCGCCGGCGGACCCGCCGCCAATGTTGTCCCCCATCTCGACCAGCACCACCGGCTTCTTCGCAGCCCGCATCGCGCGCCCCACCGCTTCGGCCGCGTCCGGAAGATCCAGCTTCATGACGTGCCGGTGCTCCCACATCATGCCGGCCAGGCGCTTCGCCTCCCGCCTTGCCAGTTCGGGGTCGTTGTCGGTGACCACCACCACGCTCGGGCCCATCTGGGGCACATCGGCATACTGGTATCCGACGGGAACGCTCACGCCGAGAATCTTCGGATTCTCTTTTTCCAGACGGCGTGCCTCCTCGACCAACGGGCGCATCGGCTCACTCTTCGTGTTGTGGTAGAGGATGTTGTAGAGCAGAGGGGGCTTCTCAATCGCCTGCGCCGGCTTCACTCCGCCGTGAACGACTTTCGCCATGATATCGGCGGCGTGATTGCCGCGCTCGCGCTGGTCGATGTGCGGCACTTCCTTGTACAGGATCAGCGCCGTTGAAAGCTCCACCTCTTCGGGGGCGACGTTGGCGTGAGCGTCGTGGGTGACCACGATCGGCAACTCATTGCCAAGCGCCCGCCGCAGCCGCCGCAGAACCTCCGCGTCGCCGGCCGGGTGGCTCTCGACGACCATCGCTCCATGCAGAGCCATCAGAACGCCGTCCAGCGGCTGAGCGTTTTCGAGGCGCTCGATCAACTCCGCAGTCAGAGTGTCGAACGCGTGGTCCGTCACCGGGCCAGAGGGCGTAGCCCCGGCAACAATCGTGGGGATCAGCTCGAACCCATGGCGCTCAGCGCCTTCGATGAAGCCGCCGACCTCGTGCGCCGACGCTGCAAACTCCGTGGAGATTTCATCGCCGCGGCGGATCATACGGGCCAAGAAATCATCGAGGCTCGTCTTGTCGCTCGAGAACGTATTGGATTCATGCAGAATCCCGCCGATAGCGATCCGAGGTTTGCGAGTCTGGCCGCTGAGAACCAGTGCGGCCATCAAGAGGACCAGGAAGATCTTCATAACCGGCTTCCTCAGCAGAGAGGCGTATCAGCCCCATCGAATACGATACCAACTACCACTATCGTGGTCCGAGAACATTCGGTCGCGGATCGAAATAAACCGTGAAGAGGAGGGCCATTGTTTGCTACGATCCCTGAGGGCGCTTCCGATAGCGCCGTCGAGAACGGAACCAACTTGATTCGAGGAAGGGAGGGAAGGATGCCGGAACAAGAGAATCCCCGCAGAAAGTTTCTATCGGACGCCGCGCGAATGGGTGGCGCCGCCGGCGCGGCTGCTTTGGCCTTCGCGGTCCCGTCCGCCGCGGCGGGGGGCAAAATCGAAAAGACGCCCGCCGGGCTCCGGATAGGCAATCTTATCTTTACGTCAGGCCTTACCGGCGTCGCCGAAGGCGATTTCGGCGGCACTATCGAGGAGCAGACCCGAATGACGCTCGAGGCGCATAAGCGGAACCTCGAGGCGGCCGGGACATCGCTCGATAACGTGCTCAAAGTGGTCGTCTACATGGCGGACATCAAGGTGGAAAAACCGGCGATGAACAAAGTCTACGGCGAGTTCTTCACCGGGCCTGTTAGACCATCGCGATCCGCTGTCGGCGTCGAGTTTCCCGACGCGAAGACCAAAGTTGAGATCGAGATGATTGCCTGGACGCCTGAGTGATGCTCACAGTGAAAACGCTGCTACTCGCCGGCCTTCTGTCCGCCCTGGCGCTGGCAGCGCAAGACTACGATTTGATCATTAAGGGCGGGCACGTGATTGATCCGCGCAACGGCATCGACCGGCCGATGGATGTCGCGGTCCGCGGCGGGCGTATCGCGGCCGTTGCCCCCGGGATTGACGGGACAGCCGGCAAGACGATCGACGCGGCCGGGCTGTATGTGACGCCCGGACTGATCGATATCCACGTCCACGTCTACGCCGGCACAGGAGAGCGTGGTTCCTACGCCGGCGACAACTCCGTCTATCCCGATGACCACTGCCTCCGCTCCGGCGTCACGACGGCCGTGGACGCCGGCGGGGCCGGCTGGACCAACTTCCACGACTTCAAGGACCGCATCATTGACCGCTCCATCACGCGCGTGCTCGCCTTCATCAACATAGTGGGGAAGGGAATGCGCGGCGGTCCGCTCGAACAGGATCTCAACGATATGCAGCCCGTCCCGACGGCCTGGGCCGCAAAACAATATCCTGAGATCATTGTTGGAGTCAAAACGGCTCACTACATGGGCCCCGAGTGGGAACCGGTGGACCGTTCCGTAGAAGCAGCCTCGATGTTCGGTGGCATGGTCATGGTCGACTTCGGCGGTTGCCGCGACTGCGAATCCTCCTCTGTGTTCCACCCCGCTCGCCCGTTCAAGGACCTGGTCACGAGACACCTTCGGGGCGGTGATATCTACACCCACGCTTACCTCGGGCGCGTTCCCTGGTTCGATGACAACGGCAAAGTGAACCAGTTTTTCCACGAAGCACGGAAGCGGGGCGTGATCTTCGACGTCGGCCACGGCGGCGGCAGCTTCTGGTGGAACAACGCCATACCCGCGACGCGGCAGGGCTTCTGGCCCGACACTATCTCCACGGATCTGCACATCAGCTCCATGCGCAAGGGGATGAAGGACATGCTCAATGTAATGTCGAAGTTCCTGAACCTTGGCGCACCGCTGGCCGAGGTGATTCGCATGTCAACCGACAAGCCCGCACAGGTCATCAACCGCCAGGATTTTGGCCACCTCAGTGCTGGTGCGGTCGCCGACATCGCCGTGCTGGGCGTTCAGAAGGGCCAGTTCGGCTTCCTCGACGTAAACGACGCGGTCCTGGAAGGCGACCGCAAGTTCGTCTGTGAGTTGACAATTCGCGAAGGCCGCGTCGTCTACGACCTCAACGGTCTCGCCGGCCAGCCTTGGGAGGAGCACTACAAGAAGCGTTAGGCCCGCGACATGGATCGACAACTCGAACTGCTGGACATCATCGAGCGCGGCCTCTATACGGCGGTCCTCTGCGATTCGCTGGACGAGCTGGGCCTGCGTAATCAAGCCATGCGGGAGAACCTGCGCCCCGTCTATCCGGATGCTTCGACCGCCGGCTGGGCGCGGACCATCTCGTGCATTGACCAATACCATGTACCGGATGACCCATACGGCAAGGAAATCGAGGCTGTTGACTCCCTTCTCGAGGGAGAAGTGGCCGTGGTTGCCACCGGCGGGTCGATTCGGAACGCCCCGTGGGGAGAACTGCTGTCCACTGCGGCTAAGGTGCGTGGGGCAAGAGGCGCTGTCGTCGATGGCCTTGTTCGGGATGTGAAGAAGATCGAGAGCATCCCGTTTCCGGTCTTCGCCGCCGGCATCAAGCCCGTCGATTCCATGGGGCGGGGAATCGTGATGGACTATAATCTCCCGGTGGAGTGTGGCGGTGTGCCGGTGTCGCCGGGCGATCTTGTGGTCGCTGACTCGGACGGAATCGTCGTCGTTCCGGCCGCGGCCGTTGAGGATGCAATCCGCCTTGCGACCGATAAGGTCAACCGCGAAAACCGGACGCGCGACGAACTCCGCCAGGGCGCATACCTGCGGGACGTATATCGAAAGTACGGCGTACTGTAGCGAAGGACCTGGTATGCCGGAAGGAGTGGTTCATGCCCATACGAGCTGCCGCTATCGCGTGTCTGGCCGCGGTCGCGCTACTGGGCGCCTCTGGCGTTGAACAGGGACCGAAGGACTCCGGACCCTCCGGATTGCTCGCCGGCGTGGCTCGCGCGGACATTAGCCCGCCAGCCGGCATCGCCCAGATGAACTGGGGATCGCAGACGCACATCGAGTCGGCGGGCAACGACCCGCTGCGCATGACCGCCACAGCGCTTGTCCTCTCCGACGGCACTGCGAAGTTCGCCATGGTGGACATCGATTGCCTTGCGGTCAGAGGTCTCGAACCGGCCATCGAACGCGCCGCGGAGAAGGCCGGAATCCCCGCCGCTCACATCCGGCTCGCGGCCAGCCACACGCACGCTGGACCGGCTGTCTCCGCCGCGAAGGGACCGCCGGGCGTGGACCTCGCTCCCTACCGGAAAGCCGCTGAACAGCACCGGCGGCAAGTCATCGACAGAATTGCCGGCGCGATTGTCGAGGCCGGCTCGCGGCTCCAACCGGTTCACCTGGGAGGCCGGAGCGGGTTGGGGACAATCAACATCAACCGCAGGGTGCGGGCGGCCGCCGGGAATCCGCCGGCGGTCGGCCGTAACCCGGATGGTTTCGTTGATCGGGAACTCGTAGTCTTCCGGATTGACGACGCGCAGGGCCGGCCGCTGGCAATCCTCACCAACTTCCAGTGCCACGGGACCGTGCTGGCCTACGAGAACAAGATCATTTCGCCCGACTGGATCGGCATGACGCGCAAAGTAGTGGAGGAGGCTTTCCCGGGCGCCCTCTGTCTCTTCTTCCAGGGAGCGGCCGGCGACCAAGGGCCGGTCGAGGGCTTCACCGGAGACCTCTCTGTCGCCAGGCGTCTTGGCGCTATACTCGGCCATCAGGCCGTCGCCCTGGCTCTCCAGACCGACACCGTGAGGCGGGAGCCGGTCTTCGAGGGCTTCGTCGAATCCACCGCCTACCAGGCAAAGCAGCACTGGCGCGTGAAGGGTCCGCGCGATGCAACTCTTCGCTTCGCGTCAACCGTTGTCGAAGTTCCCCGCCACCAGTATTCGAGCCGCGAGATCGCGGCGATGGAGAAACGGCTCGACGAGGCAAGCAACCAACTCCAAGTGGCACGCGCGGACCGGGATTCGTGGAAGGAGTACCAGGCCGCGGCCCGCGTCCGCCGCTTTTCAGACCTTCTGGAAGAATGGAGGCAGCCGGCCGATCCGTCTCCTCTGCGCATCGAGATAGAAGCTCTGCGTATCGGCAGCCAGGCCATCGTCGCCATGCCTGGAGAGCCGTTCGCCGCAATCGGCGCCGCCGTCAAGAAGGCTTCCCCATTCGACAACACGATGTTCTGCGGTTACTCGGACGGCATCGGCGGCGACTACCTGCCCACCAGCGATGAATATCAGCACGGCGGCTATGAAGTGGAGCGAAGCCCCTACGGAACGGGCGCGGATGAGACTGTCATCGCGGCCGCGATCGACCTGCTCCAAAGACTCCGGTAACTCAGCGCCGGGCGTTTTCAGCGGCCGCTATAGACGGTAGCGGTCATAATCGAATGGCTCGTTGACGAGGTGATAGAGCGGTTCACCCTCTTGCTGGAGGTAGTAGGTTTTCAGCGGTGTGCGCGGGAAATCGGTCAGCTTCCGCGGCACGGCCTTCCCGCCGGTCCACTCGTAGATCGGGATTTCCCATGGATTGAAGGTATCGGAGAGTCCGCGTTCCTTGGCGATTCGATAAAGGTTGATGTTGCCGGGTTCGTGGCCCGCCAGGTAGAGCCCGACCACGTCGAGCCGGAACTTGTCCTTGCCGAACAAAACGAGGTTGGCGAGATGGTCGTCGCCCACGCCGAAACCGTCACCGTCTCTTCCATAGATGCCTTCGATCATCGCCAGTCCGGTCTTCAAAACACTCTGGTGGTCGCAGGTCTTCTGAGCCCAAATCTCCTGGCGGATTGGACTCAACTCGGCTTGGCTGTCATAGCGCGCGTAGTTCATTCGCTTGTGGTTCTCGAAGTACCGGTTCACCCTCGACTCAACCTCGGGATGAATATCGGGCTTCATGAAACCCGGCACTCCGGTCACCATGCGCCATCCGGAACAGAAGCGGACGTAGGGAACAACCACCAGCCCCTGCTCGTTCTTCACGGACTGGGTGAGGCACATGCCATGCGCTTTCCATTTGGCGATGTTCAGCAGCCACGTGTCCGGTTCATTAACCGGGGCGTAATGGGGAATGCGGGAGTAGACGACGGAGTCGGGAACTTCTGACCAGTTGACTCCATACCCATACCGGAAGTGGCGTTCCCGCCGCTCCGGCTCGTTCATCTCCACCCCGAGCCGCTCGTTGATGTCGACGAAGCCGCGAAAGTTCCAGCCGCGGAAGTTGTTTGCCTCGATGCAGTGGAAACGCTTCAGTCCCAACTCCTGGAGACCCATGACCAGACCTTCATAGAACTGCGGGTCAGTTCCGGTACCCCAATTCTCCTCATCCGGCCGGTCTTTTGAGCGGACGCTGGTAATGTTCGGCTTCAGGATAACGCGGTGAGTAACCGGCACGCCCCGCTCCTCGAGGGGTACGAAGATTTCCCGCGCCAACGAAAGACCTTCGGCGCGTTTCTCGCGTGTCGCCATCTTATGGGGCACTCCGGTTCGGCGTATGAAAACCGCCCTGTGATTCTCTTCGATGAACGGGTGTACCCCGAAGAAAGGTTTGGGTATCCGGACCGGCGCGGCTGCCAGATTCGCGCCAGCCGCCCACCCAGCGGCCGTCAGCAGGCCCGATCTCACAAAATCTCGGCGAGTGGCCGTCATTGTTGCTTCCCCTACCTGAACAGCACTATAGCAGTCTTTTGAATCTCCGGCAGCAGAATCTCGGTCGTGCTTCCTCCCCGTATTGCAGTCTCCAATTCCAGCGGCCCGGCCTCGGGCCGAAGAAGGCTGGCCGAGTGGAATTTGCCTTGCACTCGCGCCAGAATGTCCCTTTGCACCCGCAATCCGTAGTTCACCAGCGTCAGTGTGGCCGTCTTTCCATCGGCGTGATCTGCAGGAGGTATCTTCAGCACTCCAATCACCGTGCTCGTACCCCAAAGGCGCACCGCGCGCCGCGGGTGAGTGACGAGGTCGATGACATCCAGCGCGAACTCGCTGGGATCGAGAATTCGTTCTTTGTAGACTACCAGCCGCCCTTGGCCGAGCTCGTAGAATTCGCGGTCGTGCTCCTCCCGAAGACGTCCGCCGGCGCTGCTCCTCCACCAACCGGCAGTGTCTCCGTCATCCAGAACCACAGTGGAACCGGAGTTGGCGTGCGCGAGAATCCGCGGTCCGGAGGCCGGCGTGCCGTTGTGGAGATTGACGGCGACCAGCGCGCGGATACGCCGTGGGTCCGGCCGCGGTGGAGAGGACAGCGCCGCCAGAGCGGGTGAAGCGTTCTGGCGAAACAGTAGGTTGGCGATTTCAGCCGTTTCCTCTCCGGGATCCGCCAGCCCGGTGATCACGGGCAATGCCGGCTGGCGCAAGTACTGGGCGTTCTCCCTCAGCCACCGGGCGGTCCGGCCCAACCCCCTCCAGGCGTTCCGGGCTTTCGATTCCCCTTTCAGAAGGGCGTCCCGGTAGCGTGTCTCCAAGGCTAGAACGTAGTTGCCGCCGCTCATACGGGCTTCAATCAGCGCAAGTTCCAGAGTCTCGTACGGTACAAGCCGGTCCTCTGGGAGTCCGGCTTTGCGGTTGGGAAGGTAGCCGAGCACGGCCGGACGTCCCGGATACAAGGCTCTCAGCCAGGAAAACCAGTGCATGTTCGCATCAATCCATGGCTGCGCGCTCGCGCCGGCCACGGCGTGATCGCCGCCCGCAACCGAGGGCGGCTGCCCGGCGCCCGGCCAGAGGCCGTGGTCCAGTACCACCGGTGCATCGGAGCCGGCGTGTCCGATCTCCTCGAGCGAAGCGAAAGCAAGATTCCCGGCCTCCTCCACGGAGATTCCAGCGCGGGCGCAACTCTCCCGGAAGCCAGCGGGAAGATCCGGCGTCAGAACGGCTGTAATCCCTCCTTCGCTCAACAGTGGAAGGTATTTCGGATCGGCGGCGTCCCACCGCAGAATAAAGTCGTCTTCCAAGTGGGATGAAGCCATCGGCGCCTCGCCATTCGCAGTATATGATTCCCGCCGTCATTCCGCCAAGGGCCTCCCAACTGCCCGCCGCCGGCACGGCATTTGGGTAAAAACGAAAAAGAAACAAGCCGGCCCCTTCTGGAACGTATAAACTTTGAAAAGCGAAACCTCCGCCAAAGCGGGGCGGCCCATCGCGCGAGAGAAATCCAATGAGCCTTCTGATCGACGATCTGAAACGGTTGGCGGAAGCCGGCAGCGCCAGCGCCGAGGCTTCCCGGCGACTGGTCGAGGCCGCCGGCCGGCTGGCCGATCTCATTGTCCGGCAGTTTCACGTGCGAGACGGCTATGTGGAGAACCTGGCTCCGGCGTTTGGAGGTTCCCGCTACTCGATTCTGAACGGCCGGCTCGTGAACGCCGAGTCCCGCTTTGTGGCCGAAAGCCGGGATACCGCGCTGGCCTTTGCCCGCGATATCGCAGGCGGTCTTCTGGAGCACGTAGTGGCGACGCTGGAGCGGCGGTCTGCCGAGTCCCGTGAGGCGCTCCTGCCGGTGGAACAGGCCCTCCGGCGCCTCCGTTAGCAGGCCGCTTTGAGCAGAAGTGTGAAGCGCGCCATATCGGTGGCCGATAGACTGGAGAGCAATAACATGGATCGAAAGCCTGTCCCGGAACGCCGGCGGGAAGAGCGATACATTGCCGAGCCAGACGCCTGGGTCGCCTGGACCGATCCTTCCGGCCTTCGTCTGCACTTACGCGGGCATTGCCTCGATATATCGGCCAGCGGGATCCGCATCGAAACCGACCGGCCGATCCCGCTAGACGCGAAGGTGACGATCGGCGTTCCTGTGCGCAAACTGCAACGCTCGGCGCGGGTTCGGCACTGCTCCGCGAGCGGCCCGTACTTCGTAGCGGGTTTCGAGTACGTTTGATCTGCAGCCCCGGCTCGTAGCTAGTGCTGTTCGTAGGCGAGTTCCCCCGCCTCCACCGGCGCCGGAATCCGATTTTCCGCGGTTGCCAGAGGACAGGTAGCGTAAGGGGTGAAGGCGCAGGGCGGATTGTACGCTTTGTTGAAGTCGAGTATCACCTTCCCATCGATCGGTAAACCGGAGTATAGAAAGCGTGACGCGCCGTAAGTGGTCTTGCCGCTCGTTTCGTCGCGGAAGGCAAAAAATAGTTCGTCGCCCGATGCCGTCGGGCGCAGCCGAACACTTTTCCCGTGAAGCTCGAATTCCACGTAGCCCGGGCTTTCTCCCTTCTCAGCAATGCCAATCACCGTCGGGACCCGGACGATCTTCGGATCCGGAACGAAACGCGCGGCGATGCGGTAGTCCGGCGAGACCGGGTACCAGCGGCAGCCAGTGAACTTCCGGCGGAACTCGCTGCGTTGGTCCCTCACGCGCACTCCAAAACGCCCGCCCCGCTCGATAACCCAGAAAGCGATGTCGCCCATCCGGATTGTCGTCGGCTCGCCTCGGGAGTCCGGCTTCAGTTCGACCGAACCTTTTGATCTGTCCGCATAGCGCAATACGATGCGCTCTCCGGCGCGCTCAATCACTCCGAATCGAGGCGGCGCTGAGTGCGCTGGAAGAATCACGCGATTGGACTCGGCCGCGCCCACGGGGTTGTCACCGTCCCGGAGCCAAAACAGTCCCGTGATCGTCAGCCACCCCGTGTCTGACGTAAGCCGCGCTTCCCGCTCCGCCCGCCACTGCCGGACCTCGTCCTCGTAGGATGCCGCTCCCAGCGTCAGCGCCGTTGCGGATATCAGTATCGCGGCCCAATTGACCATCTATCAACAGGATAGAAGAGTTCGAGGGGGCGCGGTGAATCCCTTGTTTGAAGGCGAAAAACAGCCGATATGAGTATTTGGACGGTGAGTATTGACAGGCATGAAACGAAGACGGCACGCGCGCGTTCTAACGAATGTCGCAGCGTGGGTTTCGTGGACCGATGAGAAGGGCAGAAACCGGCGCGTCTCGGGCAAATGTGTCAACATTTCTGTCTCAGGAGCCATGATTGAGATTCCGCTCTCGGTCAGGCAAGGGGATACCGTAACCGTCGGAATCCCGCGCATCCCACTCGAAGCGTTCGCTATCATCCGGCGTGTCGAGTCAAAAGGAAATCTCGCGGTCGTCGGCGTGGAATTCACCGCGCGGCACAACCCAGCCAACCGGGACAGCTAAGCCGAAGCACAGCCTCATTGCGAAGGTTGTGCTCCGGTTGCCGCCGGGTAACGCTAACCCCTGTAGAATCTATTCCCGCTTGCGCTTCTCCATCCGAGCCTTCAGGCCCTGCGCCTCGGCCCACGCATTGAATTCGTCGATCATCTCGTCGCTCCAGCGTGTATCGATCTGCCCCGGTGTGTACTTGCCCTCCCGCAGCATCTGATGGCCCCAGGTGTCTCTTGCCTGTGTAAGCTCGGCCCGGTCGGCTACTTCTTCGGCATGCTGCGGAGGAATGAATGTCAGACCCTCCGGGTCGCTCACAACGATGTCGCCTGGCATCACCGTCACTTGGCCAATGCGGATCGGAACATTAATCCCCATGAGCGTCACGTCCCGGATCGCCGACGGATCGGCGCCCCGGACATAGGCCCGGAAACCAACGATATTCTGCATGCCGGTGACATCACGCACCCCACCGTCAACGATTAGTCCTGTCCCGCTCTTCGCGTAGATCGAAGTCGCGAGGTTGTCTCCGGCGAAGGTGCCGTCTTTCACCTTTCCGAACATATCCACAACCAGCACATCACCATTTTCCAGGATGTCGATCACCCAGGAATTCTGCCCTCGGGAAACGCGCTTCTCTTTTTTGCCATAGTCATTGATGACCTCGTGTACATCCGGCCGCTGCGGCATGAACACGGCTGTCACCACACGGCCGGCCAAACGCTTTTCACCAGGGTTGATCACCTGCCAGTTCCCTTCGAACTGCTGATTGAACCCCTTGCCTCGCAAAACGCCCCACGCCTCCTCGGCCGAGATCTTGCTCAAGCGCTGCACAATCTCTTCTGGAACCTTCGGCCTTCCATCAGGGAAACGATCCCCCTTCCACTCGCGGGTGAACTCCTCGCGCTGCTGCTTTGACCACATGCCGAGTTGGCCGAACGCCTGACTTACAAGCAAGAACCCGGCGGTCAGCGCGATTGCTTTGATTTTCAGTTTCATGGCTTCCTTGTCTGCTCCTGAATTGGTTACAGCTAGAGAACCAGCATACTCGACGCGGCGTCTCCGTGGCGCGGCGGTTTTTTGACACTTCTTCCGGCCGCTTGGGAGAATGAACAGCAGGTGATGAGTTCCCAAGAAGAGCCCGTAACCTCGCGGCGCGCGCAACAAGGTGACACAGTGCGCGTTCACTACGTCTGTACACTGGCTGACGGATCTGTATTTGCGTCCACCCGGGAGCGGGAGCCGAAGGAGTTCCTCCTTGGCGGGGCGGAAGTCATTCCCGGACTTCAGGAAGCCGTCCTCGGCATGACTCCCGGCGAAAGGAAGAATGTGTCGATTCCCCCGTCGCGCGCCTACGGCCCCTATCACGAAGATATGACCGCGTGGATTGACCGCAACATGGCTCCCACCGATCTCAAAATCGAGGTCGGCGGTGTAATCCGTGTGAAACACGCTGACGGACATGAGTCAGACGCCTTCGTCTCAGAGATCAAGGGCGGCAAAATGAAGGTCGATGGCAATCATCCTCTCGCCGGCAAGGAGTTGCGGATGGAGATCGAATTGGTGGAGCTCAACCCGGCATGAGAGTTTGCGGCCTCCACGCTGGAGGATGGGCGAGATATCCTAACGATCAATGAAGCTTGGTATTGATTTCGGCACCACGCGAATCGTGGTCGCCGCCGTTGACCGCGGGAACTATCCTTTGGTTACCTTCGAAACGCCCGAAGGCGAGCGCTATGACTGGTTTCCCCCGCTTGTCGCCATCGCCGGAGAAAAGCGCGTCTATGGGTGGGACGCATGGCAGGCGCAGCAAACGCAGGGGTGGACCGTCATACGGTCGCTCAAGCGCTACCTCGAGGACGCGGGGCCGCAATCCCGAGTCGCCATCGCCGGTCAGTCGATCCCCATGCTAGACCTGCTCACTGAGCTGATGTCCGCCCTCCGGCGCAGTCTGTTGGAACAATCCAGCCTCAGCGCCGGGAAGCGCCGGAAAATCGAAGTGATGCTCGGCGTGCCGGCCAATGCGAACGGCAACCAGCGATTTCTCACGGTCGAGGCCTTCCGGCGCGCCGGCTTTGAAGTGCTTGGCTTGCTCAACGAACCGTCCGCGGCGGCCATCGAGTTCACCCATGCTAACGCCGATCGGCGGGCGGCGCAATCGCGTGGATCATTGCTGGTTTACGATCTCGGCGGAGGCACCTTTGACGCCTCGCTGGTAAGCACGAAGGAGCGGTTCCACGAAGTTATCGCCTCCGAGGGCATTACCACGTTGGGTGGAGACGACTTCGATACCGTTCTGGCCGAGTTGGCCCTGCAGGAAGCCGGAGTCGAGCCGGCCGAACGGGATGGCTTCTCCCAAAATGAATGGTTCCGTCTTCACGAAGAGTGCCGGCAAAAGAAAGAAGCGCTACACCCCAACACCCGCCGCATAACGATTGACTTCGAATCCGTGCGGCCTTCCCTCGACCCGGTTACTGTTTCCGTCGACGAGTTCTACAACGAATGCCGCCCCCTGGTGGAAGAGACGATCCACGCCGTGAAGGATCTGCTGAGCGCACATCAGGCTTCGCCCGACGCAATCTACATCGCCGGCGGGGGTAGCGAACTGCCTCTCGTGCCCCGCGCGTTGCGCGAAGTGTACGGACGCAGGGTGCGGCGTTCCGCCTATACCCATTCGGCCACCGCGATCGGCCTTGCTATCCAGGCCGACGAGCAGGCCGGCTACCACTTGAAGGAGACCTTCACCCGTTTCTTCGGCGTCTGGCGCGAAGGCGAGGGAGGCAGGAGCATCGTTTTTGATCCGCTCTTTCACAAGGGAACGGCGCTGCCGGGATCCAAGGAGGCTCCGCTCACGGTCGCGAGACGGTATCATCCGGTCCATAACATCGGACACTTTCGGTACCTCGAGTGCAGCCACCGCGAGCGCGACGGACGCCCCGCCGGAGCTATCACCGTGTGGGACGAGATCTACTTCCCGTTCGATCCATCGCTGCGCAAAGAGCGAAAGCTGCAAGCAGTTGGCGTGGGCCACTCCGATTGCGTAATGAACCAGGAGATCGAGGAGGCCTATTCCTGCGACTCTGGCGGCAGCGTCACCGTGAAGATCGTTAATCTAACCTCCGGCTACCAACGCAAGTTCCGGCTTGGCCGATGGGCCGTCCCGAGCGCTCCGATCGTGCCTGGAAAACGGACTAAGAAAAGCAAACGGCAAACGCAGGAACGAGCATAAGCGGGACACCGCCGGGGCCGGTTGTGCAGACGAGCCGCAGGTGCAAGTGCCGCTAAGATAGTAGTTCATGCTCACGCTGCGGCCTGTTGCGGCTATTTCTGCGGGTCTAATTTCGCTCGCTCTCACTTTGCTGGCGGCCTGTGCCGGCCCGGGGCAGGAGTCCGGCGCCCTCACGCGGGTCAGCAGTGACTACATGAACGCGCTGTTCGGTGCACGGCCTGCCACTGCGGCGGCGATCGGACTGCACCAATACGATGGAAGGCTCGATGACGTTAGCAGCTTGGCCTTGGCCCGCCGCGCCGACGAATTGGGACGGATGCTGCCGCGGATTCAACGGATCCGCACATTGAACCTGCCGTTTGAGGATGATCTCGATGCCGCCGCCCTCGAGTACCGGATCCGGGCGGAGTTGGCCGCCTTCCAGCGCCTGGAGCGCTGGAAGCGCGACCCAAGTTTCTATTTGGAAATTCCGTTGCTCTCCATTGACCGCACCATGCGGCACGTCTATGCGCCCGCTTCGGACCGCCTCAAGGCCGTGGTAATCTCCGTGAACGAAATCGACGCCGTCCTCGCCGCCATGAGGGCGAATCTCGACGCTCCGTCGCGGGCTGAGGTGGAGGTGGGCCTCGACACGGGATATCTCTTGTTGGATTTGCTCCAAAACGAGTTGCCCCGGTGGGGGACCGCCTCGGCCGGTGTGGATACCCGGCTTGAGAGCAGCTTTTCGGCTGGGCTTGCCCGCGCCACCAGCACCGTCGCCCAGTCGCTCGATTGGATCCGCAAACATTCGCTGCCTACGGCTCGGTCGCCGGCGGGAATCGGCGCCGAGAACTTCGTGATTGCGCTCCTCTTTGATTCGATGGTGGAAATCCGTGTCAGCGATCTCCTTTCCCGTGCCGAACAGGGCATCGCTAGGTACCAGCAGGCAGTTACCGCCGCTGCTGCGAAAGTTAGCCCCGGAGCGTCTTTCGCGCGTGTGCGTGAGGATCTCGCGGCGGCCTCGCTGCCAACTGGAGCCGCTGTGTCCGCGACGAATGCCGCGGTGCTGGAGATCCTGTCGATCATCCGGGAACGCGACTTGTTTTCCGTGCCCCCTGAAATCGGCGGCGCCGGCGACGAACGCCGCTATCACATCGCCGCGACCCCAAGCCACCGCTCGGCGGCGCTTCGCTACTTTCTATTTGATCCTCCGATGCTCGCGGCAAACAGCGATAAAGAGGGATACTTGCTCCTCTCCCGTCCGGACCGCGGCTGGCTCCCGTCCATAGGTCAGGAACACTCTGCCTATCTAGTCCCCGCCGGCTTCCGGCTCGCCGCCGCCAACGCCGTGGTTCCCGGCCGCTATCTGCAAGCGGTCTCCCTCGAACTGCGCGAAACGCTGGGAGCCGAGACCGATATCAGGTTGCTTCTCGAGAGCCGGGTAACGCGGGAGGGCTGGGGCTATTATGCCGAGCAACTTCTTACGGACGCCGGACTCGGCGCCGATGACCCTTTCCAAGAGCTTCTCCTGGCTCATCGGTCCCTGCTCGCCAGTGGCCGCTTTGCCGCTTGTATCCGGATTCACGCCCAGGGGGCATCACTCGAACAAGCCATTCAACTGTTCGAGAACGATACGTATCTCACCCCGGAAGCGGCCCGCCTCGAAGCAGTTCGTTGCGCGGCCGATCCGCTGGCGCTCGCTGGCGCCCTCGGCAAGGAGTTAATAACGGAGTTGCGGGAAGAATACCAGCGCGAATTCGGAGACCAGTCGCTGAAAGCGTTTCATGACGCGTTCCTGAAGCGGGGACCGATGCCTATTCCGCTGCTTCGGCGGGCCATTCTCCAGCAATAAGGCGGGCAGAGGAGCATCGCACCGTTGACGCCGCCGCGGCGCTCTCTCTGCCGCGGTATAGTGACACCTTGGGTGTGGCCGCCCTCAACGGCAAAACAAGGAGGCAATTTGACCAACGAACTTTCCGGCAAAACCGCCCTCGTCACCGGGGCTTCCCGAGGCATTGGAGCCGCCACCGCAATCGCGCTGGCTCGTGCCGGCGCCGCGCGGGTGGTCATTCACTACAACGCGTACCAGCAAGGGGCTTATGAGGTGCTCGCCACCGTTAAGAACCACGGCGCTGAAGGGGCCTCCATTCAGGCTGACCTCGGTACGGTCGACGGCATCGACGCCTGCGTGCGGACAATCGGCAAGGTCTGTCCGGACGCCGACATCCTTGTGAACAACGCGGGATCTCTCGTGCGCCGGGCGCCGCTCTCCGATTGCCCTCCCGAAGTCTACGACCAGGTTATGAACCTCAACGTCAAGAGCGTTTGGCGGATCACGCAGGCCGTGGCTCCCGCTATGGTCGATAAGGGCAGCGGGGTGATCGTGAACGTGAGCTCCATTGCCGCGCGCACCGGCGGTGGTCCTGGCGCTACCGTCTACGCGGGCGCGAAAGCGGCCATCTCGGCAATGACCCGCGGCATGGCCAAGGAGTTGGCGCCCAAGGGAATCCGCGTCAACGCCATCAGCCCGGGCACGGTGGACAACTACTTCCACGAGCAGTTCTCCAGCCGGCAGATGCTCGACAGCGTGGTTGCCGCAACTCCCCTCGGCCGCCTCGCTACCAACGAGGATATGGCCGACGTGGCCCTCTTCCTGTGTACGGACGCTGCCCGCTACGTCATCGGCCAGACGATTGAACTTAACGGCGGGATGTACATGATCTAAGCGGGGGCCCGTCAGGACGGCAGCACAAGATCCGGGTTCAGCTCGATACCGAGACCCGGCCCTTGCGGCACCGCCACGTCCCCATCGCTGTTCACCAGCGGTGGATCCTTGAGGATCGCCATCGTGTTCCGGTAGTCCGCGATCGGCGGGTCGTGCAGGATCTCCAGGTATGGCGAACGCGGCCAGGTCGCGATGAGGTGCAGTTGCGCCACTGCGCCGATGTTCCCTTTGGCGTGATGCGGAATCACCGGCATTTCAAAAGCCTCGGCGAGCGCGGCGATCTTGCGTAGCACGGTGAGACCGCCGCACACCAGGGCGTCCGGCTGTAGTATGTCGTACGCGCCGGACTTCACCATCGTGGTGAACTCGTGGAAATACGGGTTGTTCTCGCCGCCGGCGATAGCAATCTCGACCTTGCTGTTCAACTCCGCCAACCGGTCAAACGCGTAGCGGGGCAGCGGTTCCTCCAGGAAATAGCAGCCCAGCCGCTCCAGTTCCTGTGCTGTCTCGATCGCGCGCCGCAGATCCCAGTGCACGCCGGGCTGGTCATGATTCGCTGATTGCGCCTGATTCGCGTCGGTGAGGATAGCCATGCGTTCCCCCGCGGCCTTGCGCACCTCTTCCACCGTGCGTATATCCTCGCGCAGTGATTCGTGATGCAGCCGCAGCTTAATCGCCTTCCACCCTTCGTCGGCGAGTCGCCCGGCAAGCCGGCCCCGTTCCTCGGGGGTGGAAAGCTGCACCATGCTGGCGTAGGCTGGAACCTTCTCGCGGCCGCCGCCGAAAATCTTGTAGAGCGGCCGGTTCGAGGTTTTTCCAACCAAGTCCCACAACGCGATGTCGACGCACCCCATCCCGCTATAAGCGTTTCCGCGGGCGTGCCTGGCGAGCGACGCGTTGAGCTTCTCGGTGTCAAAGGGATCTTGCCCCACAAGTTGTTTCGTCACGGCGGGCAGATACGAATCCGGCACTTGCGGGCCAAGACCGGTGAGTCCCTCGTTGGTCTGGATCTCGAGGGCGGCGCCTCCGCCAACCGTGTACCGATTCCGCCGTCCGGGACTCCACGCCGGCTCCAGCCAGCCTACCTCCCGGATTTCGCGTAACCGGACAAGGCGCACTCCAGTGATCTTGAGCGGCGATGGTTGGGCGATGGCTCCGCTGCCAAGCAGGCTCGCGACGGTAGCCGGAAATGGAAGAGTGATCAGGGTGCGGCGCTTCATGGTTTTCTCCCCGCCCGGCGCTCGCCGGCGATCCTGGGCGGTGTGCGGCTCCAATCTTATCCAAACCGGCCGGCAAACGGTGAATGCGCCGGGGCGGTGCTAAGCTGGAGTCCCGTAAGAGAACGCGTGCGACCGAGACAACGCGCTCCCGAATTGCAGAGGTGAATCTTGAGGCAGTTCTTGCATGCGGCTTTCGGACACTGGGTGATCTTCGGCGCCGTTGCGGCATGGAGCCAGCCCGCGGCTGATACGGCCTCGGTCCGCCCGTCCGGCTCGCTGGAGCTAGTGGGCCTGACTCGCGACGAGCGTGCCCTGAACCGCGCGCATGACGTCGAGTTGGAGGGCAATCTCGCCTTCGTCCCCGGAAAGGGCGGTTCGCTGGCCATCATTAGCGTCGCCGATCCATCCGCCCCGAAACTCCTCGGGTCGCCCATTGACCCGGTCGAGTACGAAGACGCCGAAACCGTCCTGCTGGCCGGCGATGTGTTGATGCTCGGAACCCGCGATTTTTTCGCCAGCGACGTCTCCGATCCCACGCGCCCCGTCTCCGTGGCGCAATACCGCGGCGGTCTCCTCTTCCCCACCCGCCGCTACGAAAAACTTCCGGGACCGCCGAAATTCGACAACGCCCATGACCTCGTCTACCGCGACGGCCACATCTACGTCACCGCGCGGAACGACCACAGCTTGGACATCCTGAGAATCAACGACCCGCGGATTCGCCGCCTGGCCGAGCAGTAAACCCGGCTGTTCCAACATAGGGTGCGGAACGCTGAGTCTTCACTCTTCCTGCGTTGCGGGCCAGAGGTCCTTCTCGATCTTCTGAATGTCCTGACGCTGGACTGTTATCTCCTCCTCCCGGTAGAGCACGATGAATTCATCCTCCGGGTGGTCCCTCTCGTATTTCCGCACTGCCCGCACCAGGGTCGCTGTCTCGTAGGGCCTCGCCTGGTGCACCGGCCTGGTGAACCGCACTATTGTTCCCGGGGGCGGGTCGTTGATCAGCATCTGTTGTGCCTCCAAATACTTGTTTCAGATAGTTCACGTAATACTTCCACTGGATATGAGAAGCAAACAGCAGAATTCCAATCGCAACGGCCAGTATGAAGTTGGCTTCGGACAGCCGGAAGTTGTTGTGCAACCTGCTAATGAGCAATGCGAGCGTGGCGAAGGCGAAGTTCGCGTAGAACGTCGCATACTTGTATGAGCTCTGGACGCCGCGTTCGTACAATTCGATGTTCTTGGATGTGAGTTTCCTGAGGACATCCCGCGGCGGCGGACACCGGCGCACAAGCCAATACCTCTCCCAGGAAATGCGAGTCACCGCTTCGAGGACACCGCCCGCCAGGGCAGCGGCTATCAGCAGGCCCACCCCGCCGGCTAACCCGATCTGTCCGATGTCATCCAACTGATCCGCCAGCAGCGGAAAATAGGGAGCGAGCGCGAAGAGGGCGACTGTCCCCGGCAGAAGCGTCGAAAGAACATCACCCCACTTGAGCGATACCATTGAGATGCTTGCCTCAGCGGAGGAAGCCCCACCCACCGTCCAGTCCCCGCTCTCCACCCGCGTAGGGGGGTGAAATGATGGAGCCCCTCTCAATCCCGATTCATTCTACATCAGATTCTCGCGGCCAATGTGGGCAGCAGTTGACAGGAATTCAGAATGTGGTGCGGACGAGAGGACTTGAACCTCCACACCCTTGCGGGTACTGGAACCTAAATCCAGCGCGTCTGCCAATTCCGCCACGTCCGCGTGCGGGGCCTGAAGACTATTTGTAGGATAGCATCCAGCGTCCGCTCAGACACCCGCGCCGGCCGCCTCCGCAACCTCGCGGACGGCCAAACTACGAAGCTCCACCAACCGCGGTGATGCCAGCCCGCAGCAGCACGTTTCGCGGACAATCTCCGCCGTCAGCCCCGTACTGGTGGACCGGCCGGCGTGAGCTTCCGCGTCGGCGACGGTGAAACGAAGCTCGCCGTTCTCCGGGCAAATCCCGAAACTCGTCGTCTCCATCTCGATATGCAGTCCGCAATGGGCGTCGCATTCCCGGGCGAGCAGCCGCCCGTCGCGGGCCCGGAATTCTTGGAACACCGGGACGTGAAAGCGCGACCAAAGGCGGCCCCGAAGTTCCTCGCTCAACGGGCCGTGCCCCGCCCCAGTGAAGACCACCACCGCAGCATCCACCTGGAAGTGCTCGGCGCCGCCGGCGGTATCCGCTCCGAGCAGCGTCGAAAGCGCGTCCGCGCTGCCGGCCAAAACGTCCCAGCGGCCCTTCCGGCCCGCCGCAAGGCCGCCAGGCAGGGACTGCACCCTCCAGCGGTCCATAGGGAACCACGGGTCGAGAGCAAGCGCCTTTCGCCGCCGAAGCCAGGGCGGGTGGTTTCCGGGCGCGCGCGCGGAACCATGAAACGGTCCCGGCCATGGCGGCCAGACTGCTGGTTTGACCAGTCGCATGAATCTCCCTCGATGCATTAGACGCCTAGACGAAGAAGTTCCCACAGGGACGAAATCCTCTCAGGAAGATTGTGGGCGGGAAAGCAGGTGCGCCAGGTTCCCGCCGAAGATCGCCGCCGCTGCGCCGGCGTCCAACCCCAGTACGGCCAGCAGATTCGCCTGCGAATCGAACACCGCCTGATGCCACCCACGCGGAAAGAACGATGAGTCCGTACCGAACAGAAGCCGGTTCGGGCCCAACACCTCGAGCGCGCGCTCCCACACGCTACGCAGGTCCATTCGCGCCGCCTGGTAGCGGATCCACGAGTTGCTGCTCGAAGTGTCCAGGTAGATGTTCGGACACAGGCCGGCCACCATCAATGCTTCCCGGAAGTAGCCCGCGCCGAAATGGGGAATCACGAAATTAACCTCCGGATAGCGCAGGGCGATCGCGTGCAGATCAATCGGGTTCGAGAAACGCATGTCGAACGGCGACGCCAGCCCGAGCTTCTTTCTCACACCGACAGTCAACACCCCGCAATGCACGAAGACCACGCTTCCAGGGTATGCCGCCGCCAGCTCATAGATAGGCCGGACTCGGTCGTCGTGGACCGAGTAGCTGTGCATCGCGGGGAAAAGGCAGACCCCTTGCAGTCCCGCCGACAGCGCTTCGTCCACGCGTTTCGGGCTGTCCGGCTGCAGCGGGTTCACGAAGAAATAGCCGTGGAAGCGCTCCGGAAAGGCGCGGACGGCCTCCAGCACCGAGACCTCGTCACCCGGCAGGCTGGCGATCAGTGCCGCCCGCGAAACCCCGGCGTGGTCCAGTTCCTTCACCCAGCGTTCGGCAAGTTCTCGAGGGTCCTCCGGCGGCATCTCCCAACTCAGAATCTGCCCGATACGCTCCACCGTCAAATCGGCGCGCTGCTTGGCCAGAAGTTCAAAGAATCGATGTGAAAACAGGTGGATATGGCAATCGTTGACGGCTAGTTCGCCCCATGCTGATTTCATGCAACAGTCCCCTCCAAGACAGCGTAACTTATGCGGTGTGTCGGATCACAATCGGACCAGGCAAGCAGTCAGGATTCCGGTTCCTGCATGGTGGTGGGAGAAGGGAAGTGCGTAATACCGGCCGCCAAGGCAAGCTGCGTCAACCCGGCGACGTTGTTGACTCCCAGCTTCTTCATCATCGTCTTGCGATAGCTGCGTACAGTTTGTAACCCGAGATCGAGAATCACGGCGATCTCCTTGCTCGTCTTCCCTTCCGCCACCAGCCGCAGTACCTGCAACTCCCGCGGAGAAAGATCCTCGAGTCCGCTCGGAGCCGGCTTCGCCTCCAGGTCGCCACGCTGGATCCGCATCAGTAGCTTGTCGGAAACCTGCGGGCTCAGATATGAGCCGCCCTTGGCGACCGTGCGCAAAGCCTCAACGAGGTCGTTGTCCGAAGCCTTTTTGAGAACGAACCCGCGGGCGCCGGACCGGATTGCGCTCACCACGGAATGCTCGTCGTCGTACATTGACAGGATCACCACCTTGGTGCGGGGCGAATGCCGCATCACCTCGGTTGTGACCTCGATCCCGCTCAACCCCGGCAGGCCGATGTCCATCAGAACTAGATCTGGCTTCTGATCCTTGCACATGCGGAGGGCCTCGGAGCCGTCTTCGGCCTCGCCGCTGACCAGAAACTCCCCGGAGCGCCCAAGGATGGCCTTGATCCCATCCCTCATGATCTTATGATCATCGACGAGCAGAACACTGTATGACATTTTTGAATCAGGCCGGAGCGGGCTCGGTCGTCCAAGCCTTCACAATTGTACCCTTCCCTGGACCGGTTTGGACTTCGAACTGCAATCCGCCCTGTTCAGCGTAGCACCCCATCAGCAGCAAGCCAAGGCCGGCTGGTTCCTCGCTGACGCCCTCGAAATCGAACCCGGAGCCGTTATCCCGGACTTCCAAAACCACTCCTTGCCGCGCAGGCCGCACGAATAGTTCAATGCGCTTGCACCCGGAATGGCGCACCGCGTTGTCCAGCGCCCGGTCCGCGATCTTGTAGACGGCGGTGGCAACATGGCCTGGTAGCCGGAACGAGGCGTCGAAGAGAAGACGGATTTTGATCTGCGATCTGTTGCGGTAGCGGCCCACCAGTTGGTCCATCGCCGCCGGAAGGCCGGCCCGCTCCACTACCTCGGGATTCAACTCGTAGCTGAGCGCCCGCACTTGGTCGACGGCCTGCTCAAGCAGCTTCTGCGTCTCGCTGATGCGACGTGCCACCTCCGGCGTGTCATCCTCGATGTCCATGCGGAGGACATCGAGGTGCAGCCCGGCGGCGCTCAGAATCTGGCCGACCTCGTCGTGTAGAAGACGGGCAACCCGGGCGCCCTCTTGCTCCCGGGAGTTGACAACGGCGGCCAACAGCCGGGCGAGGGCGTTACCGGATTGTGTCATGGATGCGTCATGAGCCTTTCTTCCGGGCCAACGCCTGGCGGGCCGCGGTCGCCACGTTGCTCGCTACCAAGCCGTACTTCTCGAGTAGTTCATCAGGCGTGCCAGACTCGGCATACGTGTCCTCGATCCCAACGAATTCCATCACAGCCGGCGCTGTCTGTGCAACAACCTGTGCTACCCTCACGCCGAGCCCCGAGTCGACAAGATGCTCCTCGGCGACGACGATTGCTCCGGTCTCCCGTGCCGCCTTTGCGATCACGTCACGGTCCAGAGGCTTCACGCTGTACAAATCGACCACCCGCGCTCTCACTCCCTCTGCTTCCAGGGCCTCGGCCGCGCGAACTGACTCGGCTACCAGCAGGCCACACGCCATGATCGTGACGTCCGAACCGTCCATCAGCGTTTTTGATCCGCCGATCGCGAAATCCTCGCCGTCCTCGTAGATGATCGGCACGGCCGGGCGCCCGGCGCGCAGGAATACGGGACCGTCATGGTAGGCGGCCTTCGGCACCAGCGCTCGCATCGCCACCTCATCCGCTGGAGCCAGCACGGTGAACCCGGCTAGCGCGCACGTGAGGGCAAGATCCTCCACGCTCATCTGCGACGGGCCGTCCTCGCCGATCGAGATGCCGCTGTGGGTACCCACCACCACGAAATTCTTCAACTGCGGATAGGCCGCCGTCACCCGGAGCTGCTCGAATCCCTTGTTCAGCACGAAACACGAAAAACTCGACACAAAGGCGATCTTGCCGGCCGAGGCCAGCCCGGCCCCGACCGCTACCATGTTGGCTTCGGCGATGCCGCAGGAGAAAAAGCGCTCCGGAAATACCTCGTGAAACATGTGCGTCATCGTCGACTTCGAGATGTCCGCATCGCACACCACCACCCGGTCCTCTCTCTTTCCGAGTTCCAACAGCGCATCCCCGAACGCCTTCCGGGTCGCGACGCCCTTCTTTAATCCGAATTTCGATTTCGTCGGCATTTATGCAAGCTCCTTCAGCGCGGATTCCACCTCTTCGGGCGTCGGCGCCACGCCGTGCCACTTCGGCAAGTTCTCCATGAACGATACACCCTTCCCCTTGACTGTGTTGGCGATGATGACCGAGGGCTTGCCCTTCGTCGCCTCCACCGCGGCGAAAGCCTTCTGCAAGGCGGAAATGTCATGACCGTCAACCGGCATCGTGTTCCAGCCAAAGCCCTCCCACTTCGCGGCCAGCGGCTCCAATTCCATGATGTCCTTCACGAATCCATCTAACTGGATCCTGTTGTAGTCGACAATCGCCACCACGTTGTCCACCTTGTGGAAGGCCCCGAACATCGCCGCTTCCCAAATCTGGCCTTCCTGAATTTCGCCGTCGCCCAACAATACGTAAGTGCGGTAACCCTTACCGTCGAGCCGGGCGGCCAAACCCATCCCTAGGCCCACCGACAATCCCTGGCCCAGCGAACCGGTCGACGCCTCCAGCACCGGCATGAACCGGCGGTCCGGGTGACCCTGATAAATGGAGCCGAGCTTGCGCAGATTCTTCAACTCGTTTTCCGGCGCGTAACCGCACTCAGCCAATGTGCAGTAGAGCACCGGCGCGGCGTGCCCCTTGGACAAGATGAAGCGGTCGCGATCCTCCCAGCCCGGGTTGCCGGGGTCGTGCCTCATCACATCAAAGTAAAGTGTGACCAGAATTTCAACCGCTGAAAGCGAACCGCCCGGGTGTCCGGATTTCGCCTCTCCGATCATCGTCACGATGTTGCGGCGCAGCTTCTTCGCCACCGCTTGTAATTCGTCAAGAGACTTGATTTCAGGCATATAGTTTTAACCGACCAATTTATCACAGCGGCCGCGGCCCGCCGCGTGTCGGGTAAGTTACAGTCTCTTGCAACAGAACATTTTCGACGGGAATTGTGATTATGGGCTTGCATCCTGGTCCAGTCAGCGATAACCTGTCGTTAATCTACATCTCGATAGTTCAATTCATTGGGAGGATTCTGATGGCAGACGAAATCAAGAAAGTCGAACGATATTCCGTAGAGGTCGCGCAGAAGCCCGGACAGGGTTTGGCGCTATTGAAGGCGCTCGCCGAAGGCAAAGCGGGCGTCATTGCTCTTTGGGCCTATCCCGCTGGCGAGGCGGAGAAGGTCGAAATCATTCCGGAAGATTCCACGGCCTTCAAAGCGGCCTGCAAGGCGGCCAAGATTAAGGCGAAGAAGGAAAGCGCTGCTTTCTGCGTCGTCGGCAAGAACAAGACCGGAGCCCTGTTGCCGGTTCTGGAGAAACTCGCCGCGAAGGGCATCACCATTCACGCGGCCCAGGCAGTCGCCGTGGGAACGAAATTCGGCTCACTCATTGAGGTGGATCCCAAGGACGTGCGCAAGGCCGCCAGCGCCTTGGGCGTGTAGTTCCAACCGCCAAAAGGAAAGCCGCGGGACGCCGGCACGGTAAGGCCGGCGTTCTTGCCGGTCCCGCTACAGAAGTCGCGCCGCCTCACGGGCGAAGTATGTTAAGACGAAGTCCGCTCCGGCGCGGCGAATGCAGACGAGCGATTCCAGTATGGCTCGATCGCGCTCCAGCCAGCCGTTGTTTGCCGCCGCCACAATCATGCTGAACTCGCCGGAAACTTGATAAGCGGCTACCGGAACGGCAAAGCGTTCGCTCGCCGTCCGCACAATGTCGAGGTATGGCATCGCCGGCTTCACCATGATCATGTCCGCCCCCTCTTCGATGTCGAGAGCGATCTCGCGCATCGCCTCGCGAGCATTCGGCGGATCCATCTGATAGCTGCGCCGGTCGCCGAATTGCGGAGCCGACTCGGCCGCTTCCCGGAACGGACCGTAGAAGACGGAGGCATACTTCGCCGCGTAGGAGAGAACCGGCGTCGTGTGGCGCCCCGCCCCGTCGAGCGCGGCCCGGATCGCGGCCACCCGGCCATCCATCATGTCCGACGGCGCCACCACGTCCGCGCCCGCCCGGGCATGCGAAACAGCGGTGCGCGCCAGCCACTCCAGCGTCGCGTCATTGTCCACATCGCCGTCCCGCACCAACCCGCAGTGCCCGTGACTCGTGTATTCGCAGTTGCAAACGTCGGTGATCACGAGCAACCCTGGAAGCGCCCGCTTCAAGGCGCGAACAGCACGCTGCACGATACCGTCGTCATCGTACGCGCCGGAAGCGTGCTCATCCTTGGTCTCGGGAATCCCGAATAGAATCACGCCCCCGATGCCAAGCGATTGAACCTCCTCGCATTCCCGCACCAGCTCGTCCACCGACAACTGGTAGTTCCCCGGCATCGCGCCGATTTCCTTCCGGACCCCCTCCCCAGGGCAGGCGAACAACGGGAGTACAAAATCCCCCGGGTCCAGCACGGTCTCGCGAACCAATCGTCTTAATGGTTCCGAGGAACGCAGACGGCGGAGTCGTTGCATGGGAAACGCCATAAGATAAGCATATTACCCGGCGCGACGCTCCGGGCTCACCGTCCGTAAGCGAGATATCCTAATTCCTTGGCACGCTTACCGGGTACCTACTTCTTGCGGAATCTCGTCGAACGCCGGGACCTTGTCTACCAGCTCGCGCGCCGGGACTTCCAACAACGCTACGTGGGCTCCGCCGCCGGCTGGCTATGGGGCATCATCCATCCCTTGGTACTACTCCTGAGTTGGACCTTCGTCTTCCACATCTGCATCAAGGTTGAATTGCCGCGCGGCGAGGTGACGCAAAACTACGTGATGTTTCTGCTGGCCGGCTTCCTGCCCTGGCTGCTCTTTCAAGAGACGGTTCAGCGCGCGCCCGCGGCCTTGATCGATCACGCCAACTTGATCAAGCGCACCGTGTTCCCCGCGGAAATCCTCGCGGTCACCGTGTTCCTGTCGGCGCTCATCTCGCACCTTCTCACGTTGACTTTGGTGGTGATCGCCGTCGTCATCGTTCTCAAGCACTTCAGCATCGCTCTGCTCGTCCTCCCGCTCTACATGCTCCTGCTCGGACTCTTGGCCGTGGGAGTGGGCTGGATCGTGGCCGGCCTAAATGTTTACTTACGTGACACCGCTCAGGTAACCTCGGTCGTCCTCACTCTTTGGTTCTGGCTGACGCCGATCTTCATCCCCGAGGAACGCTATCCGCAAGCGGCCCAATTCCTCCTCGCCTGGAACCCCATGCGATATGTGGTGCGAGCCTATCGGGAACGCCTGCTGAGCAGCCGCGTTCCCGACATCGAAGAGATCGCTGTACTCGCGGGCTGGGGAATCGCGTCGTTCGTTATTGGCGGACTCTTCTTCCGCCATCTCAAACGCGGCTTCGCCGACGTACTCTAATAGTAAGAATATGCTTCAACTCTCGCGACGCAGTTTTCTCACCGGCGCCACTGCGGCGCCCCTGATTGCACAGACGGCAGGCACGGGTACAACCCGCCCCAACATCGTGCTCATCCTCACCGAGGATCTTGGCGCCTGGATGTGTGGATGTTACGGGGGGAAGGAAATCCGGACACCCAACATCGATCTCCTCGCCCGCTTGGGAGTCCGCTTCCTCAACGCCTACGTCGTCACGCCAGCGGGGTCGCCTTCGCGCGCCACTATCCTCACCGGCCGCACCCCGGCCCAGCACGGCATTCACGACTTCATCACCGCCAATCCGGTTCAAGATCCTCCGCAGGGCCAAGCTGCTCCTTCCCCCTGGTTCTCTCAGGAGCTGCTGCTCTCGGATATTCTCTCCGAGGCCGGCTACAACTGCGGATACGTGGGGAAATGGGACATGGGGAGCGATTCCAAGCCAGGACACGGTATTTCGTTCTCCTACATAACCGCCGGTCCCCAAGAGCCTTATCAGGACCCGCGGATGTTCCGTAATGGAGAGACGGTAAACGAGCGGGGCTACCTCACGGGACTCATCACCGGAGCGGCCTCGGAATTCATCTCTCAACAGGACGGTTCGCGGCCGTTCTTCCTTTGCGTCAGTTATCCCAACCCGGCGGATCCCTATGACGGTCACCCACAGAAGTTCTACGATATGTACGCCGGGTCGAAGTTCGAGTCTCTCGGCTGGCTTCCGAAAGCGGACAACACACTGCGCGATGCGGACCTGATGGAGGACCCGGTGGCGGCCGCCAGACGCTTCGCCGCCGGACTCGCCGCCCTCGATCACCAACTGCCGGTCCTGCAATCGAAGCTGCGGGAGAAGAAGCTCTGGACGGACACGCTTGTTGTCTTCACCAGCGTCTGCGGCAATCTCCTGGGCCGGCACGGCCTGTGGGGCGCCGGCCTCGCGTCCAATCCGCCCAACATGTATGACGAAGTGGTGCAGGTCCCGCTACTCGCCTCCTGGCCCGGTCAGATTCCGGTCGAGGCCTCGCGCCCGGAGATGGTCAGCGCCTATGACGTCCTGCCGACGATCTCCGCGGTCTGCGGGCAAATCGTCCCCGAGTCGCGCGACCTCTGCGGCCGCGGCTTCCACAAGATGATGATGCGGATTCCCCTCGAAAAAGGCGAGCAGAGGTGGCCCTCCACAGTCTTCGGCGCTTATCAAAACACCCTGATGGCCCGCGACAATCGGTTCAAGCTGGTCGTCCGGAACGGTGGTGACGGACCGAACGAGTTCTATCGCAACCGCCTCGATCCCCGGGAACTGCGAAACGAATACTCGAACGCCAGCATCGTCACGGTACGCGATTCTCTCCGCGAACAACTTGACGCGTGGGCTGCCAAGTACGCGGACTAGAATGCAAATCGGGATCGCGGGGAGGGCCACCGGTCTCCGAGGACCGCACTCGTGCCCCCGGCGTCTGCTGCAACGAACTCGCATCGGCTTCTCTCCGTTGCGGCGGATTCCGCTTCTCCGTATCCGGCCCTAAGGAATCTTCCCGATTGTAATTGCAACCTAACTGCGAGTATCATGGACTTCAGGGGCTGAAAGTCTCACTTAAGCACAGCACACTTATGAATGTTCATCCCAAGGGCAAACGCGCCCGCATCCTACTTAGCTCCGTATTCGGTCCCTACGCCCGGGACGACGAGTTCGGAAGCCGCGCCATCAATCCGATGGAGCTCTACCACAACCAGGTCACCCGGGAACAGGGCCCGTTCTCGCTGCGGATGTTCCACCGTTCCTGGGGGATTATGATGATCCAGGAGAATATCTCCGCCCCCTCCACCGTTCTCGACTTCGCCACCCGCGAGGACTTCGCCGAGGAACTCCGCTCCAACGACTATGACGTGGTCGGCATCTCCGGCATCATCGCGAACGTCGGCAAGGTGAAGGAAATGTGCCGCATGGTCCGGGAGATTTCGCCCCGCTCCACCGTGATCGTGGGCGGCCACGTCACTGCCATCCCTGGCATCGAGGAGATCGTCGACGCCGACCATTATGTGCGCGGCGAGGGGATCGCATGGATGCGCTCCTTCCTCGGCGATGACCCCGAAATGCCAATCCGTCACCCAAACATCGTCTCCGGTTTCGGAACCCGGGCGCTCGGATTGGCGCAACCGCAGAAGAAGGGAACCGTCGCCGCCACCCTGATTCCATCGGTGGGATGCCCGATGGGTTGCAACTTCTGTACCACTTCCTCTTTCTTTGGCGGGAAAGGAAAGTTCCTCAACTTCTTCGAAACCGGCGACGAGCTATTCGAAATTATGTCGCGCATGGAACGCGAGATGGATGTACGGTCGTTCTTCGTGATGGACGAGAACTTCCTCCTCCACAAGGAGCGCGCCATGCAATTGCTCAAGCGAATGCAGCAGCACGACAAGGCCTGGTCGCTCTACGTCTTCTCCTCCGCCAACGCCATCCGCAAGTACTCGATGGAGGAGTTGGCCGCCCTTGGCATCTCCTGGATCTGGCTCGGGCTGGAATCGCCGAATTCGTCCTACTCGAAGCTCAACGGGACCAACACGGTCGAGCTCTCCCGCCGCCTCCGGTCCCACGGCATCAAGCTGCTCGGCTCCACCATCGTTGGACTCGAGCATCACACCCCAGAGAACATACACGATGAGCTCGAGTATGCGATCTCTCACGAAACTGATTTTCACCAGTTCATGCTCTACACTCCAGTCCCCGGAACTCCTCTGTATTTCCAGATGAAGCAGGAGGGACGGATGCTCGACGGCATCGATCTCGCTGATATCCACGGGCAATACAAGTTCAACTTCAAGCACGCCGCCATCAGCCGAGAAGATTCAAAGAAACTCCTCGACTGGGCCTTCCGGCGCGACTTCGAGCGCAACGGTCCCAGCATCTTTCGCATTTGCCGCACCACGCTTGAGGGCTGGCGGCGCTACAAACACCACGCCGACGAGCGCATCCGGCGCCGGATGAAGAACGAGGCCGACGCCCTGGGCGCCGCGTACTCTGGCGTGTTATGGGCCATGGAACGCCAGCTTCGCAAAACCAACAAGGCGGTGAGCCTCCAGATCAGGAATCTGCGAAAAGAGATCCACCGCGAGTTTGGACTCGTCTCCCGGGTGGCTGCGGCCGTCGCCGGGCCCATCCTCCTCTGGTCCTCGAAACGCGAGGCCAAGCGGCTGGCGGCGGGTTTCACCTATGAGCCACCCACCTTCCGGGAACGGCGGAATTGGGAGCCAGGCAAAACCTCGGAACAAGGATTACGAATCGGCGACAACGTTGCCAAAGAAGTGCCCGCTATAAGTCAATAACAAACGCCTCACAGGCCTTCTACGCCTGCCGATATGACTGTTGATGGGAGCGGAAACGGCAGCGGCAGTGCAAGTGGGCAGCCTGATGCACCGAGTCGTGGATCAGGCAATTCACTACTTGTCCAACGAAATTGGGCTCGACGCCGCTCTCTCGGCTACCGGCCACCGGCCCGTCCGTCCCCAACTCACCTCGACGCTCCGCATCGCCGGCGCCTTCGACGGACAGATTTGTCTCACCGCCGGCGAACGCACCATCTCTGAAATCGTTAACCGGATGCTCGGGAACTCGGTGTCGGCCGCGGAAATGCCGTCGCTGCTTGCGGATATGCTCTGCGAACTTCTCAACGTGATCGTCGGTAACGCCTGCCGGACGCTCGACAACGATGGTCTTCGCATCTTTGTAGAACCGCCGTCGCCGATGTCCCCTTGTGGCGGCGATCGAACCGCCGCTTTGCACGAAGATTTCTTCCGCCAAGTGATCCAAACCAGCGCGGGACCGGTGATGCTGCACTACTGGGAGGCGCCTCTCCGGCCGGCAACGGACTAAAGCGAAACACCTGCTGAGTTTGGATCATTCCGCTCCGGACGGCCGCCGCACTGCTCCTGCTACAACAGCGCCGGCACGAACTTCCGCAGCCACCCTGCGCTCAACTCCACTCCAAAACCCGGCTTCTCATTTGGCAGATAGTGCCCCTCCTCGTACCGCGCGGTGAACGGCTGCCACACCTCGTTCGATTCCCCCGTTCCGAAGCTCTCCGCCAGCGGGCAGTTCCGCGACGCGAAGATCAGCGCCAGCCCGTACGGACTCCCGCCGCGGTGGGGAATCACCGGCAGGTCATGCTCGGAGCCGATCCGAGCGACCTCCCGGCCCTCGGTCAACCCGCCCGACCATGTCAGATCCGGCTGCAGCGCATCGGCCGCCTCCCGCCGCGCCAACTCCGCAAATCCGTAACGCATATATTCATGCTCGCCCGAAGCAATCCATGTGCTGTCGATCCTTCGGCACAGTATCTCATAACCATCAATATCATAAGGATATAAAGGCTCTTCTATAAAGTACAGTCTGAGGTCCTCCGCCACCTTCGCGAACTCGATCGTATACTCCACGTTCCACCGCGCCAAGCAGTCGATCATCAACTTCGCCTCTGCACCCACCTCGCTCCTCACTGACCGCAGACGATCCAGTTCCCGCCGCATTCCGGCGTTGCCTTCCGATGGCATCGCCGTCACCGGAATCTTAAAGTTGCGGAAACCGAGCTTCAGCCCCTTTCTGGCGTCGTTGCCCGTATAATAGCCCGGGACACGCTCCCGCACCGCCCCTCCGATCAGTTCATGAACCGGCTTGCCCGCATGTTTGGCCTTGATATCCCACAGCGCCAGATCGATGCCGCTCATCGCCATCACCGCGATTCCCTTGCGGCCGTAAAACGACGACGAGTCGAACGTCTGCCGCATCAGCCGCTCGGGATGAAGGGCATCCGCCCCCACCAGCAGATCCTGCAAGTGGTTCTCGATAACGTGGACCGAGGCGCCCCCGCCCCCGCCGAGTCCCCATCCCGTCGGGCCGTCTTTCGTGTCGATCCGGACCAGAATCTCGCCGGTGAGTTGAGAAAACGGACCGAACCAGCGGTGGCGCGCGGGGTCCTCATCACCGGCGAACTTCCGGTGGCCGAACGCGTTGGCGGGACGGAACGGCACGTGCGCTGCCCGGACCCGGCTGATCTCCAGCCGCTCCGCTCCGTAACTCGCCGCCGTTCCAAACGCTGCGCTCAGAAAGTTTCTTCGCCGCATGCGGCCGAATCTATCACACTGAGGGTACAGGTTCGGAAGCTTGGACCCAGACCCTCCGCCGCCAAACGCTAGCCGGCCACCGCCGCGAGTGTCCCGCGGTTCGCCGGAACCACCACAATGCCACTCTCGGTCACCCGGTAGCCCTTTGCCTGGTCCGCCTCCACGTCGTAGCCAATCACCGACCCCTCGGGAATATCCGCTCCCGAGTCGACGATCGTATTTCGTACGCGGCTATAACGCCCGATGTTGGCCCCGGGCAGTAGAATCGAATCTTCCACTTCGCAGTAACTGTTCACCCGCACTTCCGGTCCGAGTACGCAGCGGGTTACGCGGCCCCCTGAAATGATGCAGCCCGAGGAAATGATCGAATCAATCCCGAGCCCCATTCGCCTTCCCTCCTGCGCGAATACGAACTTCGCCGGCGGCGCTTGCCGCGGGCGCGTCCGCACTGGCCACTCCGGGTCGTAGAGATTCAACTCCGGAGTTACCCGCACCAGGTCCATGTTCGCTGCATAGTAGGAGTCGAGCGTCCCAACGTCGCGCCAGTACTTCCTTTCCTTCGCATTGAGATCGGGGAAGTCGTACGCGCAAACGATCTTCTCATGGATCAAACGCGGCAGAATGTCTTTCCCAAAATCATGTG
This sequence comes from uncultured Solibacteraceae bacterium, assembly GCA_964468205.1. Classification (GTDB taxonomy): domain Bacteria; phylum Acidobacteriota; class Terriglobia; order Bryobacterales; family Bryobacteraceae; genus CAWELS01. Next base: position 71,284 of record CAYXVG010000034.1, read on the forward strand.
AAGAATTCTCGTCCTCCCCATCCTCCAGCAGCGCTGGCAGCAGCACGTCCGTTTCGAACATGTAGATACCCATCGAGGCGCTCACCATATCCTCGTTGAACGAGCTCCTCCTCGGATGCCCGTGCTGCGGCTTCTCCTCGAAGCCGATGATCCTCTGGTCCGCGTCGATCTCCACCACGCCAAAACGCGAAGCTTCCCCCGGAGTCACCTGAATCGTAGCCAATGTCACATCGGCCTCGTGAGATTCGTGCCACGCCAGCATTCCTCGGTAGTCCATCTTGTAAATATGGTCGGAGGAGAGCACTAGCACTCTTCTGGGGCGCTCCGCTACGATGCTTTCCGTGTTCTGATACACGGCGTCCGCCGTCCCGCGGTACCAGTCCTCGTGAATTCTCTTCATCGGCGGCACAACCTCGATAAATTCCTTCAGTTCGCTCGAGAAAATGTTCCATCCGTCCCGTATGTGCCGCGTCAGCTCCAGCGCTTTGTACTGGGTGAGAACAAATACCCGCCGGACCTCCGAATTGATGCAGTTGGAAAGCGTGAAATCGATAATCCGGTATGTGCCCCCAAACGGCACCGCCGGCTTCGCGGTGTGGTCGGTCAATGGGGACAGCCGCTGTCCCGCTCCCCCCGCCATCAAAATCGCCAACGTATCCTGCATATCCCTCCACCCAATTCATAATCGCCCGGCCGGCAATCGCCCCGCGCGCCCCAGCACATTTATGGCCGATTCCACCGGCGGCAGCTACCTGAGTTATAACAGAACTTGTCCTGCTCGATCATCCAAAGCTAAATGAATCCCAACTTCGAAGAACTCCGCCGCATCGCGACGCGTCTCCGCGTCAACATCCTCCGCATGATCGCTGGTGCGGGCTCCGGTCATCCCGGTGGCTCCCTGTCCGCCATCGACTTCCTCACCTACCTTTACTTCCACCGCCTCAACATCGATCCCGCCGACCCCGGTTGGGACGATCGCGACCGCTTCGTCCTCTCTAAAGGTCACTGTTGTCCGGCCTATTACGTCTCCCTGGCCGCCCGCGGCTACTTCCCCGAGGACGTCCTTTGGACACTTCGCGACATCGACAGCCCACTGCAAGGCCATCCCGACATGCGGAAGACCATCGGCGTCGACATGACTACGGGCTCTCTCGGCCAGGGCTTTTCCTGCTCGGTCGGCATGGCCCTTGGCGCAAAGATCAAACGCCGCCCCTTCCACGTCTACACGATGCTCAGCGACGGCGAAAACCAGGCCGGCATCGTCTGGGAAGGCGCCATGGCCGGTTCCCACTACAACCTCGACAACATCACTGCCATCGTCGACTACAACCGCTTCCAGGTAGACGGCTCCACCTGCGCCGTCATGAATATCGAACCCGTCGTTACCCGCTGGACCGCCTTTGGCTGGCACACCGTCCAATGCGACGGCCACGATTTCAAATCCATCCACCAGGCCTTCAAGCAACTCGGACCACCTCAGGGCAAGCCCCGCGCCATCATCGCTCACACCGTCAAAGGCAAAGGCGTACCCGAGATGGAGAACAATGTCGACTGGCACGGCAAGCCCCCAACCCCTGAAGCCGCCGAAATCTACATCCAACAAATCCTCTCCAGAGGCGTAAAATGACCTGTACGCAAATCTCCCACCGGGGTACACCGCATCAGTTCGTCGTCATGCAGGTTCATTCGTGGCTCCCCAATTTCCTCCATGCGGGGCTTTCGCGATGACCTTCACTTCCGAACCCAACCGCGCCACCTACGGCAAAGCCCTTACCGAACTCGGCCGCCTCCACCCCGACATCATTGTTTTCGAGGCCGACATCGCCAAGTCCACCCACACCTGGCGCTTCGCCGCCGAGCACCCGGACCGCTTCTTCAACATGGGCATCGCCGAGCAGGACATGATATGCGTTGCCGCCGGCGCCGCCACCACCGGACTCCGCCCCTTCGCCCACACTTTCGCCATGTTCGCCAGCTTACGCGTCTGCGAGATGGTCCGCACCTCCATCTGCTACCCGCGCCTGAACGTCAAAATTGTCGCCCCAAACGCCGGCGTCGAGATTGCCGGCGATGGCGTCACCCACATGGCCTGCGAGGATGTCGCTGTCATGCGGTCGCTGCCCAATCTCACCGTGGTCGCCCCCTCCGACCCCGTCACCACGTGGAAAGCCGCCTTCGCACTCGCCGACTATGACGGTCCCGTCTACATGCGGCTGGGGCGGCAAAAAGCGGAGATCCTCCACGCCGAAACCGTCGATTTCCAACTCGGCAAAGCCATTGAACTCCGTCCTGGCCGCGACGTCGCGCTCATCGCCCACGGCAACATGGTCGGCGAATCCCTGCTCGCCGCCGCCGAACTCGCAAGGGAAGGCATCGATGCTCGCGTCCTCGACTGCCACACCATCAAGCCGCTCGACCACGATGCCATCCTCGCCGCCGCCACCGAAACCCGAGGCATCGTCGCCGCCGAAGACCACAACATCCTCGGCGGCCTCGGCGGCGCCATCGCCGAACTCGTCTCCGGACACGCCCCGTGCCCCGTCAAGCGCATCGGCCTCCGTGACCAATTCGCCCGCTCCGCCCGCGACTACCGCCAACTCCTCGCCCGCTACGGCCTCACCGCCGCCCACATCGCCGCCGCCGCCCGCTCCATCCTCGAGCCATGTTGACTCCGGTTCGTGGGATCGTTCGATGCCGTAGAATAAGTGGGCGACAGGCGTCTCTATGAAAGACGCGATCGCAACCGAGACCGGCTCTACCGGGCCTCCGCGTATCGAATCCATAAAAGTAGAAAATTATCGTGCCCTCCGTTCGGTGGAGCTAAAGGATATTGCGCCGCTTACCGTCCTGCTCGGCCCCAACGCCAGCGGAAAATCCACGGTTTTCGATGTTTTCAACTTTCTCGCGGAGTGCTTCCAGTGCGGACTCAGACACGCTTGGGACCGTCGTGGCCGGGCCAAGGAACTCAAGACCCGCGGTCAGTCGGGACCGGTTGTCTTTGAGCTCAAGTATCGGGAGCGTCCCCGCCAACCCGTCATAACATATCACTTGGCAATCGAGGAGGAAGGGCGGGGACCAGTGGTTTCCGAGGAGTGGCTGCAGTGGCGCCGTGGTGCGTACGGAAAACCATTCCGTTTTCTTGAATACGCTCAGGGGAAAGGCCGCGCCGCAAGCGGAGAGGTTCCAGATGAGCAGGATACGCGAGTGGAGATCCCTCTCCGGGCTCCTGATCTCATCGCGGTCAACACACTAGGACAGTTCGCGGGGCACCCTCGAGTTGCCGCTCTCCGCGAATTCATCACGGATTGGTACGTGTCTTACCTGTCTGTGGACGACACTCGCAGCCAGCCGGAGGCCGGTCCCCAGGAACGCCTCAACAAAACCGGTGACAACCTCCCGAATGTAATCCAGTATCTCGCCGAGCAACACCCGAATCGCCTCGAGAAGATCTTTAGAATACTCCGCCGTCGAGTTCCTCGCTTGGAAAAGGTTGTCGCCGAGGCTATGCCGGACGGCCGTTTGCTGCTTCAAATCAAAGATGCTCCCTTCGAGCGGCCGGTGTTATCCAGATTCGCGTCCGACGGGACGCTCAAGCTCCTGGCCTATCTCACTGTTCTCTACGATCCCCAGCCGCCTCGCTTCATTGGCATCGAAGAACCGGAAAACTTCCTCCATCCAAGACTCCTGCCGGAGTTGGCCGAAGAATGTCGTGCGGCAGCCCAACGGTCGCAGTTCCTTGTCACGACGCATTCCCCTTTCTTTGTGAACGGTATGAGGCCCCAAGAAGTGAGAATCCTGTATCGCGACGAAAACGGCTACACGCAGGTGAAGCGGGCGTCCGATATCGCCGGAATAAAGGAATTCGTTGACGCGGGTGCTTCGGTCGGACATCTTTGGCTTGAGGGCCTCTTCAACATTGGCGATCCGCTCGTCAACGCCGGTGCACCCTCGATATGTCGGCGGAAGTGATGCCTGTAGAGCACCTCGAAATACTGGTGGAAGAGCTTTCAATGGAGGCTGCTCTACGGATTCTTCTCCCGCCGGTGCTTGCACCTCTCTCATTCGAAATCTACCCTTACCAGGGCAAGCACGATTTGCTGCAGAAACTGCCCGATCGGCTCACTGGGTACGCCCGCTGGTTGCCTGAGGAGTGGCACATCCTCGTGATTGTCGATCGGGACGACGATGACTGCCACAGGCTGAAGCAGCGCCTCGATACGATTTCGATGCGCGCTGGGTTGAACGCCAGAACCCGGCCGGCTGGGCAATGCTTCTCGGTGACTAAC
>CAYXVG010000035.1:0-74934 GCA_964468205.1 uncultured Solibacteraceae bacterium
CCGCGAGGGTGGCCGCACCGTCGGCGCCGGCACGGTGACCGAGGTGGTGGAGTAGCTTTCAGACTGGACTAGGGGGGCGGCTTATCGGCCACCCTCCGGTCAGTAAGAGAAAACAAATGGCAGCATCGCTGAGAGAAAGAATTCGCATCCGGCTGAAGGCCTACGATCACCGTGTCCTGGACCAGTCCACGACGGAGATTGTGAAGACCGCGAGGACCACGGGAGCTCAGATCGCCGGGCCGATACCGCTGCCGACGATGAAGAACCGCTTCACCGTGCTGCGGTCGCCTCACGTCGACAAGAAGTCGCGGGAGCAGTTTGAGATTCGCACCCATAAGCGTCTGCTCGACATTCTCGAGCCGACGCAAGATACGGTTGACGCGCTGATGAAGCTCGATCTTCCGGCGGGTGTGGATGTGGAGATTAAGGCGTTCGGAAAGTAGTTGTTGTTTGGCGCTGGAACCCGACGGTCGCGGCGGGCGGCTGGAACGGAGCTCTGGAACCGGGCAAATAGAGAGGAAGGAGTAAGCCAGACCGAGCAGATAGCGGAGAGAATCGTTTTCCGGATCAGTTGTCTGGCCGCTGGCTCCTTGAAAGTGTTATGGCCCCAGGAATTCTTGGCAAGAAGATCGGAATGACGCAAGTGTTTCGCGAGGATGGCGAGGTGGTACCCGTTACGCTCGTGAAGGCGGGTCCTTGCGTAGTGGTACAGCGGAAGACCCCTGTCAAGGACGGCTACGACGCCGTGCAGTTGGGGCTGATGGAGTATGCGAAGGCGAGCCGGATCAACAAGCCGATCAAGGGTCACCTGGAGAAATCCGGCGTTGATGGCGTGCGCTACTTCCGCGAGTTGAAGATGCGTCCTGGAGACGACGACTTGAAGGCTGGCGACAAGGTGCTGGTTACTGAATTCAAGCCGAACGAGAAGGTGGACGTGATCGGCACGAGCAAGGGGCGCGGGTTTGCGGGCCTTGTGAAACGGCACGGGTTCGCCGGCGGCGACGCGACGCACGGTTCGATGTTCCATCGCCGGGCTGGCTCAATCGGGCAGTCCAGTTATCCTTCGCGTGTGTGGCCGGGAATGAAGATGGCAGGTCACATGGGCGTGCAGCGGGTGACGGTGCGGAACCTCGAGATCGTCGGCGTGGACGAGGAAGACAACCTGTTGCTGGTGAAGGGCGCGGTGCCCGGTCCGAACGGCGGCTATGTGGTCGTCCGAAGGGCGAACAGGAGATAACGCGATGCCGAAGGTAGACGTAGTTGACTTGAACAACAACAAGGTTGGCGAAGTTGAATTGGCCGACAGCGTCTTCGGCGCGGATGTGAATGAAGCGCTGCTGTACGAATCGGTTCGTCATCATTTGGCGAGCCGCCGTTCCGGTTCGGCGAAGGTGAAGAGGCGGGGCGAGGTTTCCGGATCTGGACGCAAGTTGTGGCGTCAAAAGGGCACCGGCCGGGCGCGGGTGGGTTCGATCCGCAGTCCCATCTGGCGTCATGGCGGAACGGTACACGGTCCGCAGCCGCGCAGCTATGGTTACCGGCTGCCTCGAAGAATGATGATTGGCGCTTTGCGGTCGGCGCTGAGCGCGAAGGTTCGGGACAACGCCCTGACGGTGGTGGATGCGTTTTCGCTGGCGGATCACAAGACCAAGTCAGTGCGGGCTGCGCTTGATTCACTCGAAGCGAGGCGTACCGTGCTCCTGGTCGATAATCCCGAGGACAACAGGCTGGAGCTTGGCTCGCGGAACCTGCCAGGCGTGACCTTGTTGCGGAGCCGCGACGTTACACCGTATCACCTGCTTGGCCACGAGCGGGTATTGATGTCGGAAGCGGCGGCGAGGAAGCTTTCGGAGGTGCTGGCGTAATGGACAAATTTGAAGTCATCCGCCGTCCGCTGATTACCGAGAAGGGCGTGGACAAGAAGGAAGGCGAGGCCACTTTGGTTTTCGAGGTAGCCAAGGCCGCCAACAAGGCTCAGATCAAGGCCGCCGTCGAGAGCCTTTTCAAGGTGAAGGTTCACGAGGTGCGCACGGCAATCATGACCGGAAAGCTGCGCCGCCGCGGCCGGTTTCAGGGCTACCGTTCTGATTGGAAGAAAGCATACGTGAAGTTGAAGGCCGGCGAGAAGATGCCGGAATTCGCGGATATCTAACAGGAGTAGGGATCCATGCCGGTTAAGAGTTATCGCCCGACAACGCCGACGAGACGCTTCCAGACGGTTCTTGACCGTTCGGAAGTGACGAAGCAGAAGCCCGAGAAGTCGTTGACCAAGGGCAAGAATCGCTCCGGCGGGCGGAACAGCGGCGGCAAGATTACCGTCCGGTTCCGCGGCGGCGGCGCTAAGCGCGCCTACCGCGAGGTCGATTTCAAGCGGGACAAGTTTGGTATTCCGGCCAAGGTAGCGGCCATAGAATATGACCCGAACCGATCCGCCCGCATTGCGTTGCTGCATTACGCCGACGGCGAAAAGCGTTATATTCTGGCTCCGGTTGGCCTGCAAGTGGGACAAACCGTAATGTCCGGGCCGGAGGCGGACATTCTGACGGGAAACGCTCTCGCTTTGGAGAACATACCGCCCGGCACTTTGGTTCATAACATCGAATTACGGCCTGGGAAGGGCGGCCAGATGGTGCGTTCGGCCGGCGGGTCGGCCCAATTGGTTGCACGCGAGGAGAAGTACGCGTTGATCAAGTTGCCTTCCGGAGAGGTCCGAAAGGTTCTCTCGAAATGCATGGCCACGATCGGCCAGGTCGGCAATGTTGAGCACGAGAATGTGTCGCTTGGCAAGGCTGGGCGGAAACGCTGGCTGGGGCGGCGGCCTCACAACCGCGGCGTGACGATGAATCCGGTGGACCATCCTCACGGCGGGGGCGAGGGGCGCTCTTCCGGCGGCCGCCACCCGGTGACGCCGTGGGGGCAGCCGACGCGCGGTTTCCGCACCCGGAACAACAAGCGGACCGATCAGTACATCGTGAGCAAGAAGTCGAAGAAGAGAAGGTAAGAATATGGGCCGTTCACTGAGTAAAGGACCGTTCGCCGATGACCATCTTTTGACAAAGGTGGAGGCGCAGAAGGAAAGCAACCAGAAGAAGGTGATCCGGACGTGGTCCCGCCGGTCCACGATCCTGCCGGAATTCATTGGCTACACGATCGCCGTTCATAACGGGAAGAAATTCATTCCGGTCTACATAACCGAGAACATGGTTGGGCACAAATTGGGCGAATTCGCGCCCACCCGGACGTTCAAGGGGCACGCGGGCAAATCGGAGAAATCCGGACGCAGGTAGGAAAAAGACATGGAAGCAAGAGCGGAAGCCAGATTCATTCGGGTATCGCCACAGAAGGCGAGGCTGGTGGTGGATATGATACGCGGCGAGTCGGCGGAGAAGGCCCGTGTCATGTTGCAGTTGACCAACAAAGGGATCGCGCCGACGGTGCTGAAGGTTCTCGAGTCAGCCATCGCGAACGCGGAGAACCGGTTTGAAGACTTGGATGTGGACGAACTCGTGGTCAGCGAGGCGTACGTAAACGAAGGTCCCCGCATGAAGCGCATTCGTCCGGCGCCGATGGGCCGGGCGTTTCGCTATCAGCGCCGAATGTCGCACATTGTAGTTACCGTGGCGGCGCCGGACACGGACACGGACAAAGACAAGGAAGAATAAACATGGGTCAGAAGGTTCATCCATATGGATTTCGGCTGGGGGTCACCAAGACCTGGCGTTCGCGCTGGTTTTCCAAGCACGACTACGCCAGACTGCTCGAGGAAGACCTGGACCTGAAGAAGCAACTGCGCCACCGCCTGAGATCAGCCGGTATCAGCTCGATCGAAATCGACCGCCCGGGCAACAAGCTGCGGATCACAATCCGGACTTCACGGCCAGGCATCATTATCGGCCGCAAGGGCAGCGAGATCGAGAAGCTGAAGGCGGACCTTGCAAAGAACACGAAGCGAGAGATCTACATCGACATCCAGGAAGTGCACAAGCCGGAGTTGGACGCGCAATTGGTCACCGAATCGATTGCCATGCAACTAGTGAAGAGGGTAGCGTTCCGGCGCGCGATGCGGAAGGCGGTTGACAGCGCCCTGCGGTTTGGCTGCAAGGGGATTAAAGTGCGCGTATCGGGACGCCTGAACGGCGCCGAGATCGCTCGCAGCGAGTGGTATCTGCAGGGCCGTCTGCCGCTGCACACCTTGCGCGCGGATATCGACTACGGGTTCACGCAGGCGGAGACGACTTATGGGGTGATTGGAGTCAAGTGTTGGATCTACAAGGGCGAGATCCTTGACGATTCCTGGCACCCGACATTGAATCGCGAGCCGGAGCCCCGCCGGATGCCGCGGCGCGACCGTGATCGCGACCGGCGCCCGCCGCGGAGCGCGCCGCCGGTGCAAGCCGCCGAGCCCGCGGGACCGCCGGTTCAGCCCGCTCCAGGAGAGATGCCGAAGCCGGCGCAGTCGCAGCAGCCGCCGATAATGCCGCCACTGGCTCCGCCCAAGCCGGCTTGGAAGGAAGAAGCGAAGGAAGGGCCCGCGGAAGAGGCTTCGGCCGTTCCGCCGGCGACGTCCGCGGACACAGCGCCGGCTGCTAGCGAGCCGGTTGAAGGCGAGAAGCCGGAAGCAATTCCGGAAGAAACAACGCCGCCGTCCGCAGACGAGCCCAAACAGGAATAGACCTGACGGAGAGAACTAGCCATGTTGATGCCAAAGAAAGTTAAGCACAGAAAGGTGATGCGCGGCCGCATGGCCGGCAAGGCCTGGCGCGGTTCCACCGTCGCTTTTGGCGAATACGGGTTAAAGGCCATGGAGGCCTGCTGGATCACCGACCGTCAGATCGAGGCTGCCCGCGTGGCCATGACGCGCCATATCAAGCGCGGCGGCAAGGTCTGGATTCGGGTTTTCCCGGACAAGCCGATTACGAAGAAACCGGCGGAAGTCCGCATGGGTAAGGGCAAGGGAAATCCGGAACAGTGGGTTGCGGTGGTGCGCCCCGGCAAAATTCTCTTCGAGATGGAAGGTGTTAAAGAGGAGATTGCCGAGGAAGCTTTGCGGCTGGCCGCGCAGAAGCTTCCGATTCCCTGCAAGATGGTGTTGCGGCGGCCTTTTGATTGATGCCGCGGCGGAGGTACGGGAAAGATGAGAGCTGAGAAACTTCGCGAGCTGGATGAAAAAGAGCTTCGCGCGCAGATTAAAGAGATTGCCGAACAGATGTTCCGGCTCCGCTTCCAGATGGGGATGGGCCAGATGGACGGCTTGAAGAAGTACCGGGTCTTGAAGAAAGACCGCGCCCGGCTCCTCACGGTGTTGCGCGAACGCGAGCTGGAGACGGCGGCGCAGGAAGCAGAAGGACAATAAGCGATGCCGGAGTCAACTGCGGACAAGAGCAAGAACAGCAAAGTCGGTGAAGTAGTCTCGACGAAGATGGACAAGACGATCGTGGTTGAAGTGACGCGCCGCGTTTCCCATCCACTCTACAAGCGCGTGGTGAAACGGCGAAAGAAGTTCCATGCCCACGATGCGGAGAACACGTGCCGGGTGGGCGATTTCGTGCGAATTACGGAGTGCCGTCCGCTGAGCCGGCTCAAGCGTTGGCAATTGAGCGAGGTAATCCGCCGGGCCGTGGTGTTGGAAAAGCCGGAGTAAGTGGGCGGCGATTTAGGGAATTGAGCGGAAGAGGAGCTTAGGAGACCGTCATGATTGGAATGCAAACCGTTCTTGAGGTGGCCGACAACAGCGGCGCCCGCAAGCTGCAGTGTATTCTGCCGCGGGGCGGTGATGTCGGCAAGAGAGCGGGTCTTGGTGACGTAGTGACGGCCAGCGTTAAGGAGGCCGCGCCCGAGTCCCAGGTGAAGAAGGGCAAGGTGGTGCGCTGTGTCATCGTGCGTCTGCGGAAGGAGACGCGGCGCAAGGATGGAACGTACATCCGATTCGACTCCAACGCCGCCGTACTGATCAATGACGCCGGCGAGCCTCTTGGGACGCGAGTTTTCGGGCCGGTCGCCCGTGAGCTTCGGGATAAACGATTCATGCGTATCGTCTCGCTGGCACCGGAGGTTATCTAGATGGGTCGCCACAATGCAGAACGAAAAGCGGAGGCGCTGAGGCGCCGGGTACACGTCCGCAGGGATGACACGGTCCTTGTGATTGCGGGCAAAGACAAGGGAAAGACCGGCCGGGTGCTGGATGTTGACCGGGTGAAAGGGCGAGCGCTGGTGGAGGGGATAAATATGTCGAAGGTTCACACCCGCCCCAATCCCCAGAAGCAGATCAAGGGCGGAATCGCCGAGCGGGAAGCTTCGATTCACCTTTCAAACCTGATGCTGATTGCGGCTGACGGAAAGCCAACGCGCGTCGGCTACCGGGTTGAGGAAGCGGGCGGTAAGTCCCGCCGGGTCCGCATCGCCCGCCGCACGGGCGAGGTATTGGATAGAAAGTCGGGAAGTTGAAAAACCGGCTCCGGGCGGAGGTTGTAGGAAGAATAGCAAGCCGTCCGGTAGCCAGGCCTAAATAGGGAGGCCGGCGGTACAAAGCCCGCCGGCGCGAAAAGACAATGGCTGGTAAGAAAGAGAAGAATGAAGAGCGGAAGGCGCCCTCGGGGCCCCGGACTCCGGCCCGGCTGAGAGTCCGCTTTAAGGAAGAGATTATTCCGGCCTTGATGAAGGAGCTTAGCTACTCGAACATCATGGCTGTTCCAAGGCTCGAGAAGGTATCGGTGAACATGGGCGTGGGAGAGGCCACGCAGAATAGCAAGGCGATTGAGCCGGCCGTAAAGGAGCTTGGTCAGATCACGGGCCAGCGGCCAGTGGTTACAAAAGCTCGCAAGTCTATCGCGCAGTTCAAGTTACGTGAGGGCATGCCGATTGGATGCGCAGTGACGCTTCGCGGGGAACGGATGTACGAGTTTCTTGACCGCCTGTTCAATGTCGCTCTTCCCCGTGTGCGGGACTTCCATGGCGTTTCGAAGAAGGCCTTTGACGGCCGCGGCAACTACACGCTGGGCATTAAGGACCAGCTTATTTTTCCCGAGATCGACTACAACAAAGTCGACAAGACGCGAGGGATGAATATTTGCATCACCACCACGGCTGGCACCGACGCCGAGGGGATGGCCCTGTTGCGGCATCTTGGAATGCCGTTTGTGAAATAGGCTGGGCCGTGGACAGGTTTTATCGGATTACGAAAGGTATTTGAATGGCAACAGAAGCCAAGATCGCAAGAGACCGCAAGCTGGCCAAGGCGAAGGCTGCCGGCAAACCGAAACTGCGCTGCCGCCACCGCAACCGCTGTTTCCGTTGTGGCAGGCCGCGCGGCTACATCCGGAAGTTTAATCTCTGCCGGATCTGCTTCCGTGAGCTCGCCCTAGCCGGCGAAATTCCGGGCGTGATCAAGGCGAGCTGGTAGGCGGTTCGATACCAGGATATGCGGAGAGGTTGAGCGAGTATGAATACGGATCCCATTGCCGACATGTTGACGCGCATTCGAAATGCGCTGCAGGCGAGACATCCGAAGGTCGATATCCCGATGTCGCGATTGAAGATGGAGATTGCCCGGATTCTCAAGGACGAGGGATATATCTTGAACTACAAGCCCGCTGACGAAGGTTCGAGGCGGCTTATCCGGATCTATCTCAAATACACCCCGGGTGACGTGCCGGCCATCTCGCGGATCGAGCGGGTTTCCAAGCCTGGGTGCCGCGTCTACGTTGGCAGCAACTCGGTTCCCTGGGTCCTTGGCGGCTTGGGCGTCAATATTCTGACTACTCCCAAGGGAGTGATGACGGGACGGAAAGCCCGGACCGAAGGAGTTGGCGGCGAGGTGCTCTGCCAGATCTGGTAGGGCCGCGGCCGGAACCACGGAGTAAAGAAGCCATGTCGAGAGTTGGAAAAAAGCCGATCCCGTTACCCAAGGGAATCAAAATCGTGATCGGCGATACGCTACAGGTAGAAGGGCCGAAGGGGAAGCTCACGGTCCCGATTCCCAATGGCATCACGATCGAGCAGGACGATCAAGAGTTGCGGTTGGAACGCGCTTCCGACAAGCATGCGGCCGAGCATGGACTGACCCGCGCCCTGGCCTCGAACGCAGTTGTCGGCGTAAGTGAGGGTTGGAAGAAGGAGTTGGACATTGTCGGCGTTGGATATCGCGGCGAGGTCAAGGGCCGGGTGGCTGTCTTCAGTCTCGGTTACTCCCATCCGATCGAGTATTTGCTGCCGGAGGGTATCGACGTGACGATCGACAAGCAGAATCATGTCGTCGTCACCGGCAATGATAAGCAGCAGGTCGGCCAGGTTGCCGCTATTGTTCGTGGGCTTCGGCCGCCGGAGCCTTACAAGAATAAGGGGATCCGGTACACCGGGGAGCGGCTGCGCAAGAAGGTCGGCAAGGCCGGCGCCGGAGGTAAGTAAGCATGATCCGTAAAGAGTCAAGGAACACGCATCGGAAGCGGATACACCTGAGGCTTCGCCGCAAGCTCAGCGGTTCTCCGGAGCGGCCGCGCCTAGTGGTCTACCGCAGTTTGAAGCACATCCAAGCGCAAGTAATCGACGACAAGGCCGGGCACACGCTCGCCTCCGCCTCGACACTCGAGAAGAATGCCGCCGTCAAGGGGAGCAACATTGGCGCTGCCAAGACGGTCGGGAAGCTAGTGGCGGAGCGGGCGCAGGAGAAGGGTATTAAGAAGATCGTTTTCGACCGCGGCGGCTACCGGTACCATGGCCGCGTGAAGGCGCTCGCGGACGCGGCTCGGGAATCAGGATTGGAGTTCTAGTGGCATGACAAATGCAGCAATGTATGAGCGGATCGATCCGCAGGCGCTGAACATTAAAGAGCAGGTTGTCTCCATCAATCGCGTCACCAAGGTAGTTAAGGGTGGAAAGAACCTGAGCTTCGCGGCTCTGGTGGTGGTCGGCGACCCCGATCAGCATTTCGTGGGCTATGCCACTGGGAAGGCCAAGGAGGTTCCGTCGGCGATCAAGAAAGGAATTGAGGCCGCCAAGAAGAATCTCCGCAAGATTCATGTCCTCGAGACAACGATAAAACATATGGTGGTTGGCCGTTACGGCGCTGGAGAGGTGATGCTGAAGCCGGCTCCCGCCGGGACCGGCGTGATTGCCGGGGGCCCGGTCCGAGCGGTGATTGAAGCGGTGGGAATCCCGAACGTAGTGACCAAGTGCATTGGGACGAACAATCCGCATAACGTTGTCAAGGCGACGGTCAATGCGCTCGAGCAGCTTCGTGACCGCGACCAGGTGGCACAGTTGCGCGGCATAGATGTCGAGCGGCTGGGCTAAGACAAGGAGACTCAACGATGGCGGCGATTAAGATCAAGCTAGTGCGAAGCACGATCGGACGGCCGGAGAAGCAGAAGAAGATCGTCCGCAGTCTCGGTCTGCGAAAGATCAATCAGGTAGTGGAGCGGCCCGACGGCCCGGAGTTCCGGGGCATGGTCGCCAAGGCGCCGCACCTGCTGGCAATCGTCGAGTAGGCGGAGCGGACCGGCTGCGCCCCGTTGATGCGGGCCGCGATTCCGGTTGAAATGGGTGAAGAGATGAATTTAAGCGATATCAAGCCCCCGAAGGGTCAAGTTCATAAGAAGAAGCGTGTCGGCCGGGGCATGGGCTCTGGGCATGGAAAGACCTCCGGCCGTGGTCACAAGGGGCAGCACTCGATTTCCGGCTTCAGCCGCCAACGCGGCTTTGAGGGTGGTCAGATGCCGCTGCACCGCCGGCTTCCGAAGCGAGGCTTCACAAATATCTTCGGCAAGGAGTACGCCGTGGTCAACGTTGGCCGGCTCAACGAGCTCGAAGGCGACACCTTCGATGCCGATATCCTGATTGAGATGGGCGTGGTGAAGAAGCTCAAGAGCGGGTTGAAGGTGCTCGGCACGGGCGACGTTACGCGGAAGATCACCGTGAAAGCGCACCAGTTCTCGAAGGCGGCCGAGGAGAAGATCACCGCGGCCGGCGGCGCCGTGGAGAAGATTCCGCCTGGCGCCACCCCGTCCAGCGGATCGCGGTCGGATGAATCCGCAGAGGATTCTCAGGCTTAGCAGAGGATTGCCCCGAGAGCGGGGCGGAAGCGTAGAGAGAACTCACCATGAACAAGTTCTTGGAGGCAGTCGCGAATGTGTTCCGGGTCCCTGACCTGCGAAACCGGGTCTTTTTTACCCTCGGGATGCTCGCGATTTACCGGCTTGGAGCCTTCATCCCTACCCCGGGCATCGATACGGTTCGTCTCAAAGAGTTCTTCCAGGCCAACCAGGGCACTCTTTTCGGTTTCATCAATCTGTTTTCGGGCGGCATGTTCGAGAGCATGACGATCTTCGCGCTGGGGATCATGCCGTATATCACAGCGTCAATTATTCTCCAGTTGTTGACAGTGGTGATTCCGACGCTGGAAAAGTTGAAGAAGGAAGGCGAACTCGGCCGCCGAAAGATCACCCAGTGGACACGCTATCTCACGATCGGTCTGTCGTTGATGCAGTCCTTCGCGATTGCGACTACCCTGCAGGCTTCCGAAGGCGGCTTCGTCGTGAATCCGGGCGTCGGCTTTATCCTGATGACGATCCTCACGCTGACCACGGGCACGGCGTTTATCATGTGGCTTGGCGAGCAGATTACCGAGCGCGGTATCGGTAACGGGATGTCGCTGATCATCTTTGCCGGCATCGTGGTTGGTCTGCCGTCGGCGATGAGCGAGATCTATACGAACGCTTTTGTAACCCGGCAGTGGAACATCTTGCAGGTTGCGATCATCGTGCTGATGATGGTGGCGGTTGTCGGTTTCATCGTCCTCGTAGAGCGCGGCGAGCGGCGAATTCCGGTGCAATATGCCAAACGAGTAGTCGGGCGCCGGATGATGGGCGGTCAACAAACCCATCTTCCGCTGAAGGTGAACGCCGGTGGCGTTATTCCCGTGATCTTCGCTTCGTCACTGCTGGCCTTCCCGCAGACGCTACGGCAGGTAGCGTTCATTCGCGACAACGTCTGGTTGAGTGGAATGCTGGATGCGATGAGTCACGGCCAGCCGCTTTACTACCTCATTTATACGATCGGCATCATCTTCTTCTGTTTCTTCTACGTCTCGATCATCTTTAACCCGAACGAGGCGGCGGACAATATGCGCAAGTACGGCGGGTTCGTTCCGGGGATACGGCCGGGACGCAACACCGCCGAGTATATGAACAAGATTCTCACCCGGATCACGATGGTTGGCGGTCTGTACCTCGCGCTACTCTCGCTGCTGCCGGAAATCATGATTTCCGGCATCAAGCTGCAGACGCTTCCGGGGATCGGGAACTTCATCGACAACAACTTCCCGCGCTGGCTGCTCGACGGATTGGGAGTGAGCTTCTACTTCGGCGGCACATCGCTGTTGATTGTGGTCGGTGTCGCGATGGACTTTGTGAATCAAATTGAAGCGCAACTCATCATGCGCCACTACGAAGGTTTTACGCCGCGGTCCGGGCGAATCCGGGGTCGGCGGAGCGTTTTCTAGGGAGCATCGAGGCAATTGGCGCGGGCGTTGGTGCAATGGCTTTTGTTACAATAACTTATAAGCCCTGCTCGAGTCGCCACGCAGGATATTGATGATCATTCGGAAAAGTCCGGCTGAACTTGAGAAGATGCGGGCGGCCGGCCTGCTTGTCCACCAGATCCTCTCGACAGTCAGTGAGATGGTCGCCGAAGGAGTGACCACCATGGATCTGGAGATCGAGGCGGATCGGATTATCACGGACGCAGGCGCGGAGGCGGCCTTCAAAGGTTACTATGTTCCGGCCATTGGGGCTCGGTTTCCGACCGTGCTATGCACGTCGGTTAATGACGAAATCGTTCATGGGATACCGTCGGCGACGCGTGCACTCAAGAAGGGCGATGTGGTCTCGATTGACACAGGAGTCAAGCTGAATGGTTATTTTGGCGACTCCGCCGTTACCGTGCCGGTCGGCGCAGTGAACGGTTCGACTCAGCGTTTGCTCGAGGTAACGCGCGAAGCTTTGGAGCGGGCGATCGGACAGATGCGGCCAGGCAATCGCCTGTTTGATGTTTGTGGAGCGGTAGAGAGGTTTGTCACGGAGAACGGCTTCAGTATTGTTCGAGAGTACGTCGGTCACGGAATCGGGACTCAGCTCCACGAGGAGCCTCAGGTTCCAAATTACATTGACCGGAGCAACGCGAATCCGCGGCTCAAAGAGGGTATGGTTTTCGCGCTCGAGCCGATGGTGAACGCCGGAAAGGCCGGGAGCCGCCTTACGGCGGACCGGTGGACAGCGGTGACGAAGGACGGCTCGGTGTCGGCTCATTTCGAACACTGTGTTGCGGTCACTGCCAACGGACCATGGGTACTGACCCGGCCGTAGCTTGGTTTATGTCGCGAATGCTCGACGAGAAGTCGCCCGGCGAATCGGGAATCGCGGCCACGGTTGTCGAACTATTGCCGCGCGCAACGTATCGCGTGATGCTGGACAATCGGCGAAGTGTTCTGGCCCATGCGGCCAGTTCCGGGCAGAAGAACTTTGTCCGGCTTCGCGAAGGGGACAAGGTGGAGGTGAAGATTTCGCCCCACGACCCGACGCGAGGGCGGATCTTGAGATTGCTGAATTAGAAACGGAAGGCTGCTAAGTCATGAAGGTACGGGCCTCAGTAAAGAAGATATGTGATAAGTGCAAGATCATCCACCGGCACGGAGTGGTGCGCGTGATCTGCGAGAACCCGAAGCACAAGCAGCGTCAAGGATAAAGGGAGAAATATATGGCGCGCATTATTGGTGTTGACTTACCCAATCGCAAACGGGCCGAGATTGGTCTGACGTATTTGTACGGCGTTGGCCGAACCCGGGCGCGGTCTATACTGCACCGGGCCGGTGTTGACTTCGGTAAGAAGGTGGGGGATCTCGATGAAGACGAGGTCAGCCGTATCCGCCAGATACTGGAGGAAGAAGGTGCGGTTGAGGGCGACCTTCGCAAGGAACTCTCGATGAACGTCAAACGGCTGATCGAGATGGGCTCCTATCGCGGCCTCCGGCATCGACGCGGACTTCCGGTCCGCGGCCAACGCACGCATACTAACGCCCGGAACCGGAAGGGTCCGCGCCGCGGTACCGTTGCACAAAAGAGAAAGGCCGGCAAGAAGTAAGAACTCGAGTCGGAAGCTGCCAGGAACGGATTGAGATATGGCCAAGGCTGCAAAAGGCAAGAAGAAGACCTTTAAGAAGAAAGAAAAGAAGAACATTCCCGAGGGGATTGTCCATATTCAGGCCACTTTCAATAACACGATTGTGACCTTCTCGGACCCGACGGGGAATGTAGTCGCGTGGTCGAGTTCGGGCTCTCTCGGTTTTCGGGGTTCCCGCAAGGGGACGCCGTTTGCCGCCCAGCAAGCGTCGATGACCGCGGGTAAGAAAGCCCGGGAAGCGGGCATGCGCGTTGTTGAGGTTCGGGTGAGTGGGCCGGGTTCCGGCCGCGAGTCCGCGGTTCGCGCCCTTTCCACGTTGGGCTTCAACGTGCGCAGGATCAAGGACCGGACGCCAATCCCGCACAATGGATGCCGTCCCCCGAAGCGCCGCCGCGTCTGATTTTTGTGAACGAACAAGCAGGAGGAAGGCGGAAGTGGATTGCCAGGAAGTGACGCGAACGCGAGAGGATTCGCGCATAGCGTCTGGCATTCAGATTCGACCGCTGTAAACTGCACCTTTGCTCGAAAGGAGATAGGTAGTTTGGCACGTTATATAGGTTCAGTTTGCCGGCTTTGCCGGCGTGAAGGCATGAAGCTCTTTCTGAAAGGGGAGCGCTGCCACACCGAAAAGTGCGCCATTGAACGGCGCAACGTACCGCCCGGACACCAGACCCGGCACCGCCGGCCCAAGGTCTCGAGTTTCGGTCTCCAGTTGCGCGAGAAGCAGAAGGCGCGCCGGGTTTACGGAATACTGGAACGGCAGTTCCGGCATTATTACGAGAAAGCGGCCCAGTCGAAGGGAATCACGGGCGAGAACCTGCTCTCACTGCTTGAGCGCCGTCTGGACAATGTGGTTTACCGCCTTGGTTTTGGCACCAGCCGAAACCAGGCCCGCCAACTTGTTCGTCACGGTCATATTCATGTGAACGGCCGCAAGGTGAACATACCGTCTTTTCAGGTGAAGCAGGGCCATGTGATCGAGGTCCGGGAAAAGAGCCACCAAAACGGTATGATCTTAAGCGCTCTCGAGGCGACCGCGCATCAGCCTACCCCGAGCTGGCTGGAGGTGGATCGCGACGCGATGAAGGGCCGTGTGATCGGTAGCCCCAAGCGCGACGAACTCGTTCAGATCGAGTTGAACGAACAGCTTATCGTCGAGTTGTACTCGAAGTAAGAAGGAGAAACGGATGTACATCGGCTTTCAGAAGCCCAAGCGGCTTGTTGCCAATACGGAAACCCTGACCGACCGGTACGGCATGTTCTACGCCCAGCCCTTCGAGCGCGGTTTCGGAACTACCATCGGCGTGGCATTGCGCCGCATTCTCCTCAGCGCCATTGAGGGCGCGGCCATTACCGCGGTCCGGATCGAAGGTGTCGCCCACGAGTTCAGTCCCATTCCGGGCGTTACCGAGGACGCGACGGACGTGATCCTCAATCTGAAGCAGATCCCGTTCAAGATGACTGGCGAAGGTGTCCGGACCGCCCGGCTCCACATCGAGGAACCTGGGGAGGTTACCAGCGGACAGATTGAGACGGACTCCGAAGTCGAGGTGCTCGACCGGAATATGCACGTTGCCACCGTTGGAGAGGGCGGCAAGTTAATCGTTGAGATGCGGCTGAAAATGGGACGCGGCTACGTGAGCGCGGACCGCAATTATGACGAGGACCTTCCACTGGGCTCGATTCCAATCGATTCCGTCCATTCGCCAGTCCGGAAGGCGAACTTCACGGTTGAGAACGCCCGTCTCGGTCAGATGACCGACTACGACAAGCTAACGCTGGAAGTCTGGACCAACGGGGCCATCTCTCCGCAGGACGCCATCGGACACGCGTCCAAGCTGATGCGGGACCACACGGCCATCTTCATCAACTTTGAAGATATTGAGGAGCCGGAGCCCGAGCCCGTCGATCGCGCGGTGAACCAGATGAACGAGGTGCTGAACCGATCTGTCGAGGAACTTGAGCTTTCGGTTCGCTCCTACAACTGTCTGAAGAACGCCAATATTCAAACGATTGGTGATCTGGTGCAGAAGTCCGAAGCCGAGATGCTGCGCACGAAGAACTTCGGCCGGAAGTCGCTCAATGAGATCAAAGAGATACTCGGCGGTCTCGGCCTGCAGTTTGGAATGCGATTCGATTCGCAGGGGCGGCTAGTGACGCCGTCGGGCCAGCCGGCCGTCCTGGATGCTTCCGGAGAGGGCAGTCCGCAAACCAGCGAACTCTAGTTAGTGGTGAGAAACGGGAATCTGAAATGAGACATAGAAAAGGTGGCTACAAGCTACAAAGAGACCCTGCCGCCCGCCGGGCGTTGCTCCGCGGGTTGGTCACCAACGTGATTGAGGCGGAACCCGAGCGGATCATCACCACCGTGACCAAGGCCAAAGCGGCAAGGCCGCTGGTAGATAAGATGATAACTCTTGCCAAGCGGGACACGTTGCATTCCCGCCGTCAAGCAGCGGCCTTTCTAACGACTCCGGCGGCGGTAAAGAAGCTCTTTGACAAGCTGGGAACGAGATTTGGTCAACGGCCGGGTGGCTATTCGCGAATTGTCCGCATTGGGCCGCGAAAAGGCGATGGCGCTGAACTGGCCATGCTGGAGCTCGTTGATGCGAAGTTGATCAAACGCGCCGCTGACCGCGCCAAGCGCAAGGAAGAGCGGATGCAGGCAATAAAGGAAGGCCGGGAGATCGAAGGCGAAGAACCCCCGGAGAAGTCTTAGGGCCCCGAACGAACTCGATACCTGGGGTCGCGGTGCTGTCTCTGCAGCACCGCGACCACGCTGGGCGATTCACAATGCAGTCGACTTCCCGCGAGGGGATACTTCGTTCCTCCGAGGCGCGCCCCATTTTCTAAGCACTGCTGCCAGTGCCGCCAACTGGATCGGCTTGGGAAGGTAGTCGTCCATCTCGGCCTGAATGCAGCGCTCGCGGTCACCCTTCATTGCGTTGGCCGTGAGGGCGACGATCGGAGTTCTGCGCCCCCCGCTCTCGCGGGCTCTGATCTCTTGAGTCGCCCGAAAACCGTCGACCTCCGGCATCTGACAGTCCATCAGTATCACGTCGTAGTTGGCCCTCGCGGCTGCGGAAATCGCGGCGCTTCCATCGGCCACCGCTTCCACCGTGCAGCCGAGTTTCTCCAGGAATCGCACGGCGACCCGTTGGTTGACCGGGTTATCCTCGGCGAGCAGAACGCGGCACTGGACATCTGGCTCAAGCCCAAGCGCTTCGAAGTCAGGCGCCGGTGGTATCCGCGAGCAGAGCGCCTCGCAGATCTTCGCGGCGAGAAGACGTCTTTTCACCGGCTTGTTGATCCATAAGAGTGGCCTATCACTCTGCTTCGTGGGCGAGCCTTCCGCACCTGGCGGGCCCACCAGGATCAGAGGCGTATCCGCAGTTGCCGATTGATCTTGGAGTGAGCGGACCAAGTCTCCGCCTTGATGTTGGTCGTTTTCAACATCAACGATGATCAGCGAGAACGGCTTTCGCGGGGCTGCCCGGCGAGCCAGCTCAATGGCAGCCAGAGCGGATTCGGCCTCGGCGACTTTCAGCCCTTCTACCTGCGTGTAGGAGCGAAGAAGCTGCCGACTGGTTGCGCTGACACCGGCGATCAATACCCTCGCATGATCGCACAAGTCCGAAGAGCAGCTTCGCTGACGGGGCCTGTTGACGGTCTCCAGGTGGGTGGTGAACCAGAACGTAGATCCCTTGCCCGGTTCGCTGGTCATTCCGATGTCACCGTTCATCAAGTCGACAAGCTGCTTAGAAATCGCGAGGCCTAAACCGGTACCGCCAAATCGTCTGGAACTGGTCCCGTCCGCTTGAGTGAACCGGTGGAAGAGGCGTTTCTGCGCTTCCGGCTCAATCCCGATACCGGTGTCTTGCACTCCGAACCGAAGAAGCAAGTCAATTCCCTGACGGTTCTCCACGGCAATGTCGAGCCGAACTGTGCCGTTGTTGGTGAACTTCACGCTATTGCCCAGCAGATTCAGGAGCACCTGTCGAAGCCGCATCGAGTCTCCTCGAAGAAAGTTCGGCGTCCCCTTGCCGATGCGGAGGTTCAGTTCCAGTCCTTTCTTCCGCGCCTCTCCGGCTATCAGCGAGAGCACCTCGTCGACGAGATCCAGCAATTCAAACTCCTCTTTGCTCAAGGCCAGTTTGCCGGCCTCGATCTTCGCCATATCCAACAGATCATTGATGATAGCTAGCAAGGAATGGCCGCTGCTTTGAATCACCCCGGCAAGCTCCCGTTGCTCGTCTGAGAGTTGGGTGTCCATCAGGAAGTCCGTCATCCCAAGGATCCCGTTCAGCGGGGTACGAATCTCGTGGCTTACATTCGCAAGGAATTGAGATTTCAAACGGGACGATTCGAGAGCCTCGTCCCTAGCGACCGCCAATTCCTCTTGGGCGCGCTTCCGCTCCTGAACCTCGTCCCGAAGTCTTTCATTTGCCGCGGACAGTTCCTTGGTGCGAATTGTCACCAAGCGTTCGACTTTGGCCGTCCGATCCTGCTGCGTACGGAATGAGGCGGCGGTGAGAAGACTAATAACTAACCCTCCCCCGAAGATGATCCACGGATGCCCGGTGTAGCCGGAGGCCAGCTTCTCGGCAACCGGTTGACAACGGATAAGCCAAGAGCGGTTTCCGACCGTGACGATCCGTTCGTAGTCTTCCCGTGTTTTCTGCTCGAGCGAGGGAGGTTCGGCGGGTTGCGGACTATTGTCGCGGCGCCTTGACCAATGGCTATAGAGCGAGCTGCGAGCGGCAGGTGCGTCAAGGTCGAAGGCGTGAACATCAATACCGTAGGAGCGAAGGTGTTGCAACCCTCTTTCCATGGTTTGTCCCACCTCGACAAAACTTCCGACAAAGCCGAGGAGACGCTGCCTACGGTCTTCGAGGGTTAACGGAACCTTGCTTTGCTCGAAAACCGGGTAGAGCAGAAAAACACCAAACGCATTTGCCTTTTCTTTGACCGGGACGCGCTCCGTGGTAGTGATCTTCCCGATTCGTAGGGCCAATTCCGCCGCCTCTGTCAAATCCGGTTCCGACATTACGTACGGGCCGAAGGATTCAGCGATGGCGCCGCCCAGCGCGGCGGATTGGATGCGAAATGGACCTCCAAGCTGTTCCCTGACCGCCCAAAAGTACGTGCTCCGCCGTTCCCGGTCTGGCAGGACATGACCCACGAATCGTGTGAATTCCTCCTGGGTCATCTCCGGGGCGTTTCGGGTGTGGAGCCACACGGCGGTTAGATTCGTTACCTCCGATGCCATCTCTCGCTCGAAGGCGGAAATCCTGTTTTCAGCCGCGTCCTCATACCGGGCCATCACCGAACGGCGCTCAATGTTCCAGAACGTTAGAGCGGCAAGGACTGCCAGCGAGCCGCCAATCATGAGGATCAGCACGATTGTGGTGGATTGTCGCGATCGAAAACCAGCCCTTTTCATGAGTTTGTTCTCTTAGCGCCAATTTCCAGTTTCCTGGCTCGTCAAGTTCTGGCCCGAGGCGCGGGAGATTTGTGAGCGGCCCGGCTGATGAGCTAAGGCAATCAGGTCCAGGACGATTTCAGATAAACCTCTCACACAAAAGATCGACACAACCTACTCAAACTTAAAGCCTGAATGCGTGGCAATTGAATGAATATTCTATTACTAGAAGATCGCCAGTCGTCGATGTAGTCAGGTTCGGACGCGGGTCGGAACGACAGGAAGACTTACGATCACTGTGGCGCCGCGCCCCGGGGAACTCCGAATCGAGATCTCCCCACCGTGTTGCCGAACAATTTGGCGGGCGCCGAACAAACTCCAGTTGCAGGAGGCCACGCGTCCTTCGGCGACGCGAAAGCCGGGATCGAGAAGGTGACGCAATTCTTCTTCCGGAAGGCCCGGCCCCTGGCCGCGGATCTCCACCTCGATCAAGTCCCCGTGAAGGGTAGAGGCGATGGTTACGGCAGCGTCCTCCCCGGAAGCATCGAGAGCTTTTTGAAGAATTGCGGAGAAGACAGCGCTCATTGGTTGCGGCCGGATCTCGATGTGGGGCAAAGGTTGCAGGTTGAACTCGAAAGAGGCCTTCTGTTGAACGGAATCGGCAACCAGCTCGGCGACGTCCCTCAGCAAGTTATTCAGGTCGACTGGAAGGACGTCTGCCCTGTCCAGGTTGGTGAAACGTTGCATTCGCTGCACGGTGGCGTGCAAGCGGTTGATGGATTCCGTGGCGTTTTCATAGAGGTCGGCTTCCAGGCGTGCGCGGTCCGCCTGCTTAGTGGGCGGAAGACTCTTGTTCCCTGACGAAAGGGTGCGAAGCGTGTCCAGGTTGCTCTTCAAGACGGCCAGCGGATTGTTCAGTTCGTGGCTCAGGGCGGCGGCCAGCCGGCCCATCGACGCGGCGCTATCGGAGAGCAGCATTCGGCATTGGGAATCGCGGACTTCATTCATTGTCCGGATCTGCTCGCGATGGGCGAGGAAGGTTTCCCAGATCCGGTGGTAAAGGTTCGCTGAAACGGCGGTGCTGAGAAGCACAACCATAACAAGAAACACCATGTTCAATGCTCGCGCCTGCGACCCTGAGATGATTCCGAGGTCCACCGCAAGTTGGCATGAAACCAAGTAGGAAATTACCGTGCCGAGTCCCAGCAGAAACACGTGGGCGGGCCGAAACGGCACTGACATCAAGACGATTAGCAGCACTAAGGCAACTTGCGCGTTAATAAGCGTCAAGAACATCGGTTCTGCCTGAGCGCGCAATAGCGAGGACCAGATGAGACAGGTTGCCACCACGATACCGACCAGCCACGCCACCGTGCGGGGATGGTCCTTGGTGGTCCGAACCTTTGTCGAGACCCAGGCTCCAACGCCGGCCGCCATCATGCAAAATGCGACCGCCAGCGTGACCGAGGGGCTCAGTACATCCGGCGCGGCCAGTTGCAGAGCGGCTGTCATCACCGGAGGCAATACAATGATGGTCCCGGCGACCAGCCGCAGACCCTGACGAGCCTGCAAGTGGATGTGGTCGCGGAATGCTGCGTCGCGCTCGGCCTCTGACTGGAATAACAAGTCGCCGAAACGCTGAAGCGGGCGAGCCATTCTTTCAGCTACTCTTCCGTTTTGCGGACATTGTAAGCTGGTAGGAGGCGCCGGGTCGGAATCTCGCGGAAATATTCATGCTACGAAGCCCATTGTTGTTCATCATACCGACATGTCTGCTAGCACAGGAGATGCCGCCGAGCCCGGTCGGTTACACGGAGGCTCGCGAGCACCGCGTCGAGGGCAGGCTGACTCTGCCGGGAACCGTTGAGTCCAATGTGACATCGATGGTGGCGAGCGAGATATCCGGCCTCGTCATCGAGTACCCGGTGAAGCAGGGAGACAGGCTCGAGAAAGGACAACTCCTGGCTCGTCTAAACAAGCGGGATCGCGAGTTGGATCTCGCCAGGGTAGCCGCCGATCTTGCTGAAGCGGAGTCGAGGTCGAAGCTTGCTTTCCGAAACTATGAACGCTCCGAGGAGTTGTTCGAATCGGGAATCTTCAGCCAGCAGCAGCTCGACGACACACTGTACGAGTACCAAGCCTGGCGGGGGCGAGTTGACAGCCTGAAGGCTCAGATGGAGCGCATTCGGTACGACTTGGAGAAATCCGTGATCCCAGCGCCGTTCGCCGGAGTGGTCCTGAGCAAGCGGACGGAATTGGGGCAATGGCTTGGGGTGGGTGATGAAGTGGTGGAACTTCTATCACTTGAGGAGCTCGAGGTCCGTGTTGACGTACCCGAGCAGTACTATCCCTCGATCCGAATCGGCGCTGGCGCCAGTGTGACGTTGGAGGCGCACCCGGGGCGCACCTTGCGCGGCCAAGTTACGACGGTCATACCGAAGGCCGATGAGCGGGCGCGCACCTTCCCCATCAAGATCCGCTTTCCGGCCGACGAGAAGATCGGGGTGGGCATGCTGGCACGGGTGACGTTGGACGGCGTTTCAATAAGCGGACGCGGGGCGCGCAACGCCGTGATCGTGCCGAAGGATGCAGTTGTTCGCCAAGGGTCTCAGCAAACGGTGTGGACGCTCGGCGGTGATGGCGAAGTAAAACCCATGACCGTAGAGACCGGCACAGGAGAGGGCGCTTGGATTGAAGTTCGTGGACCTTTGCAGGCCGGAGCGAAAGTAATCACCCGGGGCAATGAGCGTCTGCGTCCCGGCCAAACAGTTCGGGGCGAACCTGTTGAGTACAAACTGCCATGAAGCTCGTTCATGACGCGATACGATTTCCGGTCACGACGACAGTGGGTGTACTGTTGCTTGTCCTGTTTGGTTCGCTTGCCTTGCGGCGCATCCCGGTGCAGCTTACGCCCACCGTGGAGGAGCCGGAGATAACCGTGACGACGTACTGGCCTGGTGCGAGTCCGCTCGAGGTTGAGCGCGAAATCATAGAGGAGCAGGAAGAGCAACTCAAGTCTCTTGAGGGCTTGATCGAGATGGAGAGCTCCAGTTCGGACTCAAACGGCTCCATCACTCTGACTTTCCAGATCGGCACGGATCAAGACGCCGCCTTGTTGAAGGTATCCAATGCGCTGCAGCAGGTACCGAGCTATCCCGCCGAGGCCGACAAGCCCGTAATTTACAGCGTGGCCGCGGAAGCGAATGCGATCGCCTGGTTTGTGCTGCAACCTGGCGGCGACGAGCCTTTCGAAGGTGACATCTCCACTCTGTTCAATTTCGTGGATGACTACGTTAAGCCGGAGTTCGAACGCGTTCCCGGCCTCGCCCAGGCCAATATCTACGGCGGTACCGAGCGTGAAATGCACGTGGTCGTCGATCCGGCGAAACTGGCGGCACGCAAGGTGACATTGAATCAGCTAGGCGCGGCGCTGGACCGCGAGAACCGTAGTTATTCGGGCGGTGATTTCAACGAGGGAAAGCGCCGCTATATCGTCCGGACGGTGGGAGAGTATCAATCGACCGAGGATATTGAAAGCGTTGTGATTACCGTCCGCAACGGGGTGCCGGTGTACGTTCGCGATGTCGGCTATGCGGAACTGGGCTATCGGAAGCCGATGGCGAAACCGTTCTATTTCGGTGAGCCGATGATCGCCATGAACGCCGTAAAAGAACCAGGCGAGAACGTGCTGGAGGTGATGGAGCAACTGAAGGCGACGGTTGCCCGCGTGAACGAGGAACTGCTCGCTCCCCGCGGTTTGACCCTCACACAGGTCATGGACGAGACCGAGTATATCGAGAGCTCTATTGATCTGGTCCAGCAGAGCTTGTATCTTGGCGGGTGCCTCGCCATCCTGGCGCTGCTGTTATTCCTGCGATCCGTCACGAGCACTCTGGTCGTTGCCGTGGCCATCCCGATCAGCATGATCAGCACTTTTTTGGCCATGCTGTGGTTTGACCGGACCCTCAACGTCATCAGCTTGGCGGGAATGGCGTTCGCGGTAGGCATGGTGGTGGACAACTCGATTGTTGTGCTCGAGAACATCTACCGGCATCGTCAGATGGGCAAGAGCCGCTTTGACGCCGCCTACGACGGCGCGCGGGAAGTCTGGGGAGCGGTGCTGGCGAGCACGCTCACGACGATCGCCGTTTTCGTACCGGTGGTGTTTGTCGAAGAGGAGGCGGGCCAGCTTTTCCGCGACATTGCAATTGCCATCAGTTGCGCGGTCGGCCTGAGTCTGCTTGTGGCGATTACCGTGATACCGTCACTTTCGGCGAAGATTCTCCACGTAGCCAAAGGCGGCCATCGGAAGTACGGATTCCACAACCTGTTTGGTCTTACGCTCGCGGCGGAAACGATTACCAACAAATTCGCCGGCTTCATCTACTGGCTGTGTGGAGGGGTTTTGAGGCGGCTGATCGTCGTTGGCGGGTTGACCGCGGCAGCCTTGCTGATCAGTCTGAACTTGATGCCGAAAACGGAGTACCTGCCCCTCGGCAACGTGAATTTTCTGTTTGGCATTTTACTACCGTCGCCTGGCTACAATGTCGACGAGGTTGCGGAACTCCGCCACCGCTACACCGAGAACCTCAAGCATCTATGGGAGACGCCACCGGAGGAGTCCGCATCATTGCCGGGTGGCGGGGTGAAGGGGTTCTTTTTCATCGCTATGCCACAGAACTGTTTCATGGGTGTCCGGTCGCGGGATCCGGAACGCGCCCGCGAGCTGATTCCGGAGTTCCAGAAAGTGAACTTCTCGATCCCCGGAGCGATCGGATTCATTGACCAGGCCAGCATTTTCCAACGCGGTCTCGGAGAGGGGCGAAACATCGATATCGACATAACCGGACCTGAACTCGAACAGCTCATCGCCCTTGGAGGTCAGATCTTCGGTAACGTGATGCAGAAGCTCCCGGGGGCTCAGGCGCGGCCGATTCCCAGTCTCGACCTTGGAAATCCCGAGGTTCAGATTAAGACTGATCGCCGGCGCGCCGCGGACTTAGGTATTTCCAACCGGGACCTCGGTTTCACAGTCAGCGCCCTGGTCGACGGAGCGAAGGCCAGCGACTACCAACACGAAGGAGACGAGATCGATCTTCGTGTCATGGCCGAGGAGAGCTTCGCTCACCGGACGCACTTGCTGGACCAGATGCCGATCGCGACTCCGGACGGGCAGCTCGTTACGCTCGGCTCCGTAGCGGAAGTGTCGGAAACCACCGGTCCGGTGACCATTAATCACAAGGAGCGCGAGCGAACCATCACGATTCAGGTGACTCCGGACGAGCAGATGCCACTGGAACTAGCGATGGAGACGATCGAGAGCGAGATCATTGAGCCGATGAGGGCGTCAGGGCAGATAGGGGGCCTCTACCGCACTGACCTCTCTGGGACGGCAGACAAACTAACGCAGACCTTCGAGTCATTCAAATGGAATTTTCTTCTCGCATTGGCCATTACCTATCTGCTCATGGCGGCGCTGTTTGAGAGCTTTCTTTATCCGTTCGTTATCATGTTTAGCGTGCCGCTGGCAGCGGCCGGCGGTTTCTTGGGGCTTGCCGCGGTGAACCGTTTTATCGCTTACCAGCCGCTTGATATCCTGACGATGCTGGGATTTGTGATTCTCGTGGGCACGGTTGTGAATAACGCCATCCTGGTAGTGCACCAGTCGCTGAACCACATCCGCGATGACGGCATGCCGCACCGGGAGGCCGTGCGTACGGCCACTGCCAGCCGCATCCGCCCGATTTTTATGTCTGTTTCCACATCCGTGTTCGGCATGCTTCCACTGGTGCTGTTCCCAGGACCGGGATCTGAGTTGTACCGGGGGTTGGGCAGTGTGGTGGTTGGCGGATTGGTCGTCTCGACGGTTTTCACGCTGTTCCTGGTACCAAGCCTGTTCAGCCTGGTGCTCGACGCGAGGGCGGGCGTCGCCAGTCTGGTGTCGCAAATCGCCTCGCGGGATGAACCGAAGGAGGAAGCGGGGGACTAGCTGGTAGACCCATGTCACGCCCCGCTCTTCTTCGCACGGCTATTCCGGGTGCACTCGATCCGGGTGGCTTCCTGTACCTTGCACTGGTCCTGACGGTAGTTGCCGCAAACATCGCGCCGATTTGGCAACAGCCGTACTTTCCCTCCCAGGATGGACCAAGCCACATTTACAATGCCACGATCATGGCTGACTTGGGCTCCGAGCCTGTTTATCAAGAGTTCTTCTCGTTACGTCTGACGCCTGCCGGCAACTTGTTGGGTCACGTCCTTCTCGGCGGGTTGCTGCGGTTCTTGGAACCGGCGGTGGCCGAAAAGGCCGCTGTTACAATCATCCTCCTCCTGCACATCTTTGCCTTCTATTATCTCGGCCGTACCCTAACAGAGAATGGTAGGTACTTCTGCCTGTTTGGCCTGATGATTGGCTTCAGTTTCTTTTTGTTCATGGGCTTCTGGAACTTCTGCCTAGCGGTGCCGATTGGGTTACTTGGCCTCGGCTACTACCTGCGAAACCGTGACGATTGGCGGATTGGCAACACGTTGGTCTTGTGTGTCATTGTCTCTCTTACGTATGCCGCCCATATGATGGTTTGCTTCGTCGCCGGAGCGGCTATTGGCGCCTTTGCCTTGGCCGGATTCGCCGCCGGGAGCGGAACCGGACGCCATTGGAGTCGAAGGCTGTTGGAAGCTGCCAAGCCAGCGCTGGCTTTTGTCCCTGTCGCGCCGCTGGCCATAGCGTATCTCCATACGGGGCTTCCTTCTGACGGTTCGGGAGAGCATGGTAGCTTGTGGGACCTATACGGCTTCGGTTATCTACAGATGTATCTCCACGAAGCCATTGTTCTGAGAAAGCTATTGGCTCTGTTTGTGGCGGGACTGGTTATCCTGGCCATCCTGGGTCGAATCCGTCGGCCGCGAATCCGGTATGCCGACACTTATCTCGCGCTAGCCACCCTCTTCGCGCTAGCCACGGCGTTTGGACCGAGCCATATTGGCCAGGGGGGAACGGTTCGCACCCGTCTTGGCCTCTTCTTCCTGCTGTTTCTGTTGCTTTGGCTGTCGAGCCAGCAATGGCCGAAACCCGTGCAGTGGGGTATTGTGTTTGCACTGAGCCTTTTGTTGCTGGCCGGCGCCAGCTTGAGAGCGGATGCTTACCGGAGGTGGAACCAACCGCTGCTGGAAATTGTGAGCGTGCAGGATGAGATCCGGGAAGGGGCGACAGTGCTCGGTCTGGATCTCGACCGCCTCGAGTATATGCGCCCCAACCTCCATGCGGTGGGGCGGATGACTGCGCGCCGGATTATCAATCTGAGAAACTATGAGGCGGCCACGGATCATTTTCTCACTCGTTACCAGCCTGCAGTGGATCCCTATCGATATCTCGGAGACCGCGAGGGTCTCGAAGCCACCCCACCCCGATTTGACCTTGATCGCTACGAGAACCACTCGGGCCGGCGTGTGGACTATCTGCTCGCCTATTCAACACCGGAAGACGGCGAAGCTTTTCCGGAGCGACGCCTCTATTCCAGCGAACTCGAGCGCTATCGCCTGGTAACTGTTTCGAGGCCAACCGGCTTCGCGCGGCTGTACGAAGCGAAGTCCCATTGAGCGCTGCACTCTGCACCCCGCCGCTCCACTACCGCCTCGGTCCGGGAATCTGAGCGGCCGTTCAACCGAATCTGTAACTCGGTCTTCGTGGTTTACGTGATTAAATAGGGGCGTTATGCTGCACTTCGTTCCCTTCGCGATTGTTCTGCTATTGATGGGCTGCGGACTTGAAGTGCCGTCCAAACCCAATGTCGTTTTTCTACTGACGGACGACCAGCGCCCGGATACGATCGGGACGCTTGGGAACCCGCGGATAGTAACGCCACACCTTGACGCCGTGGCAGAATCGGGAGCTGTCTTCACGAACGCCTACAACCTGGGTTCGAACGTGCCAGCCGTCTGCGCGCCGAGCCGGAACATGATCCTTTCCGGCCGGGCGTATTTTCGATGGGAGGGCCGCTTCGCGCCACCTGAACCGGCCAATCTCGCCGATTCAATGAAGTCGTTCGGCTACGAGACCTATCATCACGGCAAGAAGGGAAACACGGCGCAAGAGATCCACAAGCGCTTCGACCATACAAAGTACCTTGAGGACAGGCGCGTAAGGAATTCCGGCGAGCCTGGCAAGGAGATCGTCGACAGCGCGATCGAGTTCTTGACTGGACGGAGCGGTGAACGCCCATTCTTCATGTATTTAGCCTTTGCTACGCCGCACGACCCCAGGGTTGCGAAACAGCAGCACCTGGATATGTACCCGCCGGAGACTATCCCGCTGCCGCCGGACTATCTGGCCGTACATCCTTTCGACAACGGCGAGATGCTGGTGCGCGATGAGTTGCTTGAGGATTGGCCCCGCACTGAACAGGCCGTTCGAGAACATCTTCGCGATTACTATGCTGTTATCACGGCTCTCGATGAGCAGATCGGCCGCTTGATCGCGTTTCTGAAGGAAAACGGCTTGTACGAGAACACCTACATCATCTTCAGTTCGGATCAGGGGCTCGCCGTCGGTTCCCACGGCCTGATGGGTAAGCAGAATCTTTACGAGCACTCGGCGAAGGCGCCGCTGATCATCGCTGGCCCGGATATTCAGCCGAAGCGAGTTGATGCACTGGTATACCTGTTGGATCTTTACCCCACGATTCTGAGCCTGGTGGGCGCGCCCACGGCGGAGGGGCTTGATGGGGAGACTCTGGCCCCCTTAATTTACGGCCAATCAGACCGGGTTCGCAAGTCGCTCTTTCTCTCTTATAAGGATGTTCAGCGGGCGATTCGCGACGAGCGATACAAACTGATCGTGTATCCACATAACAACATGAAGCAGTTGTTCGACCTCGAAGTGGATCCCCACGAGCGAAATAACCTGGCCGAAAACGAGGATTACGCCAGGAGAGTTGAGGCCATGATGGCCGCAATGGAGGCGTGGCAACAACAACTTGGCGATACAGCGCCACTGATGTCCGCCGAACCGGAAGACCCAAAGTTCCGGCCGCCAACGGGTGAGGAACTGGCGAAGCTCCGCGAGAAGTGGAATTAGCCATGCTCCCGAGGGCGAGCTGAAGTGCGTTTCCGGCAGGAGCGGTAGGTTCGCTGGGAAGTATCCAAGGAGGCAAACGAAATGAATAAGCCGATAACGCGCCGCCGCTTCCTTGAAGGAAGCTCAGTTTTGGCAGGAGGGCTCGCAGCAGCGCCTTTTCTGGCGGCTGCCGGCCAACGGCCGAACATTGTCTTGTTGATGGGCGACGACCACGGGTGGGAAGAAACCGGCTATAACGGACACCCATACCTTAAGACACCGGTGCTCGACGAGATGGCGGAGTCCGGCCTTCGCCTGGATCGCTTTTACTCCGCCGCGCCCGTTTGCTCGCCGACCCGCAGCAGCGTACTTACCGGCCGCCACCCGAATCGCTGCGGCACGTTCTCGGCAAACTTTTCGATCCGGCCCGAGGAGATCAGCATCGCCCACATTCTTGGCAAGAACGGGTACGCGTGCGGTCACTTTGGCAAGTGGCACGTCGGTCCGGTGAAGGCAGACTCGCCGACAAACCCTGGCGCGATGGGCTTCGAGGAATGGTTGTCTCACGACAACTTTTTCGAGATGGATCCCCACCTTTCCCGGAATGGTGGTTCGCCTGAGCAGTTCCAGGGAGAGAGTTCGGAGATCATAGTCAACGAAGCGACGCGCTTCATCGGCAAGGCGAGGAAGAGCAAGCGGCCGTTTTTCACCGTCGTCTGGTTTGGGTCGCCGCACGAGCCATACAGCGGGTTGGAAAAGGACTTGGCGCTCTACGGGCACTTGCCGGAAGCGTTCCGATCACGCTACGCACGAATCACGGGCATGGATACAGGACTACCGGCCAAACTGCGCCTGGACAAGGTGCTGCAGGCGCGATTCGCCGAAATCACGGCGATGGACCGCTCGATCGGGCAATTGCGCGAATACCTTGAGCGCGAGGGCTTGCGGCAGAATACGGTTCTCTGGTACTGCGGCGACAACGGCGTCCCGGGCGAGGGTCGCATCACCGAGACGCTTCGCGGCAGCAAGGGCGATGTGTACGAAGGCGGCGTGCGCGTTCCGGGCGTCATCGAATGGCCAGCAGGGATACCGCGGCGTCGGGCGACGGGCGTCAATAGCGTCACGAGCGACATGCTTCCTACGATTTGCGATTTGGCCGGCGCGCCATTGCCGGAGCGGCCCCTCGACGGTATCAGTCTGAGGCCACTTGTTGAGGGGAAGATGACCGCACGGCCGGAACCAATCTGCTTTTGGAGTTATGACATTCGCCACGCAACTGAGGGCGATCCAGAACCGTATATCGATCCCAAGCTTCAGGAAGGTACGACCCCTCTGGTCAAGCAGATGAACGGCCAGTTTACACGGAGTTTCCGGAATTTCCGCCACCCGCGAATCAGCGACCGCGATTTCGCAGGTCCGAAGGCGATTCTGGATAACCGGTACAAGTTGGTCGTACAAGACCCGCCGGAAACCGTCGACACAGGACCCGAGAGGAAGCTTTTCGACGTACGTAAGGACCCAGCGGAAGCGAATAATCTGAGCCAGATCAATTCGCAGATCGCCACGGACCTGGAGAAGCGGCTTCGAGACTGGCAGCGATCCGTGCTGAACAGCCTGTCCGGCGCCGATTACCAATAGCGGTTCGAGGCGGCATGCTCGGTTGACTCAGGCAGAAGAAATGCGATACCAACGGACACGAGGATAACAAAGTGCAACGAAGGACGTTTCTGCATACGAGCGGCACTGCGGCGGTGAGCTT
Organism: uncultured Solibacteraceae bacterium; assembly: GCA_964468205.1. Lineage (GTDB taxonomy): Bacteria > Acidobacteriota > Terriglobia > Bryobacterales > Bryobacteraceae > CAWELS01. The sequence goes on from CAYXVG010000035.1 coordinate 29,401, forward strand.
TCCGTTTGTCGCCAAGTCCACCATTTTGGGGGCGAACGACAGGGCGGAGATCGGTTTCATCGGCGTCGGCCGCCGGGCGAGGTGGCTCCTCCAGCACGAGGACTTTGGAGTGGCAAGGATCATCGCCGTCGCGGACATCTATCCCGGTTCGATTGCCGAAGCTGTCAAAGTCCACCCCGACGGGGAGAACTGGGCCAAGTATGCCGAGTACCGGGAGATGCTCGAGAAGGAGAAGCTCGACGGCGTATTTGTGGAGACGACGACGCACGCCCGCGTGCTGGTTTGTATCCACGCGGTTCAGGCCGGTGTGGACGTGTACGCGGAGAAGCCGTTGACGCTGACGGTAGAGGAGGGCCGGGTTCTGACGGATTTCGTGCGCCGCCACAAGCGGGTGCTGCAGACAGGCACTCAGCAGCGCTCGATGCCGATCAACATCTATGCAAGCAGTCTGGTGCGGAACGGGAAGATCGGCAAGGTGAAGGAGGTGATCGTCTGTAATTTCCTATCGCCTGAGCGGTGGACGCCGAAGCCGGCCCAACCCGTACCCGAAGGACTCGATTGGGACCAGTGGTGCAACCAGACGGAACTGCGGCCCTATCACGAGGACTTGCACCGGAGGTGGGCGCGATGGTGGGCCTACGATGGCGGAGGCCAGTCCTGGGGTGTCACGGGTTGGGGCACGCACTCGCTTGACCAAGTGCAGACAGCCCTCGGAACCGACCTCACCGGACCGGTGGAGATCTGGCCGGAGGGTAGTGGCCTCACCGCCAAGGTTATGGCGCGATACGCCAACGGAGCCTTACTGAAGCTGGAGCAGGAGATCATCAAGGATCATCAACAGCTCGGGGCGATTTTCGTTGGCGAAAAGGGCCGGCTGCAAATCGTTCGCGGCGATTTCTTCCCCGAGGATCCGGATTTGAAGAAAGGCGCGCCCGAGATCACCAAAGAAGGTCCGGGCGAGAACTCGTTCCATATCAAGAATTTTGTCGACTGCATTAAGTCGCGGAAGGAACCCAACGCAGATGTGGAGATCGCCCACCGGTCTACCACCCTGTGCCACCTCGTTAACATCTGTCGTGAGGTGGGACGCAAATTGCGTTGGGACCCGAAGAAGGAGCGATTCACTGGCGACGAAGAAGCCAACGCCAAGCTCTCGCGCCCGAGGCGAAAGGGCTACGAACTACCGCGTCTTGGCTAGAGCGAGCGATCGCGATTTCGCGATTACCGCAACGCCTCGGTGCGCTACAGGCGTGAAAACGGCGATTGGCGACGCTGGGCGCCATGCTTGGTCTGTAGATCAGGCGGGGGCCGAAGCGGAAGAATTACCGTCGATCGCTGGAGCCTGCCGTAACGGCGGCTACGCCTTACCGGTGCGCTTGATAGACTGAGCGGTGGTATGACCAATCGGAGACATTTTTTGAAAACGGCTGGTGTGGCTATGGCGGGAGCGAATGTCTTGGCGCGCCCTGCGCAGTCGTCTGAGGCGCTTCCGCCGCCTTCCGGGGAGGGGCGCACCCGCGAGAAGATGCTGGACTGGTTCGAGGAAGCGAAGTTCGGGCTCTTCATGCACTATGGCTTGTACTCGCTTCTAGAGCACGGCGAGTGGGTGCAGTTGCGGGAGAAGATTCCGGTGGCCGAGTACGCGCAACTGCAGCAGAAGCTTACAGCGAACTCGTTCGACGTTGATTTCATAACGGACCTGGCGCTTGAAGCGGGGATGAAGTACGTGAATCTCACCGCGCGGCACCATGACTCCTTCTGTCTATTTGATACGAAACAGACCGACTTCAACAGCATGCGCGCCCCGGCCGGGAGAGATCTGATCGGGGATTTGACCGCCGCGTGCCAGCGGAAAGGGCTCGGCATTTTCTACTACTACTCCTACGCCGCTGACTGGAAGCATCCTTACTTCTACTCTCGCGAGGCGGGGCTGCCCATTTGGGGTTCGGCGCGGCCCGACTACACTGAGCCGCAGCCGGAGTACAAGTGGGAAAAAGACGAGGATTTCCAGAAGTACATCGATTTCGCGCACGCTCAGATCAAGGAGTTGCTCACCCAGTACGGCGAAATCTCCGGGATGTGGCTGGATCCGATCATGGGCTACTACGCGCGACCGGACTTGTTTCCGATTGACCAGACCTATGCATTGATCCGGAGATTACAGCCCGGCTGCCTGATTTGCTTCAAACAAGGGGCGAATGGTGATGAAGACTATGTCGCGCCGGAGCGGACAATGCAAGCCCACCGGAATGGAGGCGAAGTTGGACGCCGGGCCTGGGAGTTGAACAAAGGCAAGCGCGGCGAAATCTGTGACACACTGCAACCGCGGGTGTGGGGCTATGACAAGCGCAACAATAGCGAGCACCGGGATGCGGACTGGGTGATGCAGGCTCTCGAGGAAGCCGAAGGTCTCAACGCGAACCTGTTGCTGAATACTGGCCCGCTTGCAGACGGATCGATTCACGATATCGACGTGAAGACCCTCCGGGAGGTCGGGAAGAGACTGCGGCGGAAAGGATAGATGCCATGACTTCAAGGATTCGGCAGAGTACGCTTCCCTCGTTCTTGCTGCCGCTGTTTCTGATCGCCACAACGCTTCACGGGCAGGCTCCTGGTTCGGCCGAGTCGGGGGTTGAGGCGCTGCAGCGCGGGGCCAAGCGTGACATCGCATATACGAAGGCTCGCGTCACGGAGCCCGGGGGAACGCCGGAAGAGAATCTTTGGCAGGTTCTCGTCCTTTTCGGCGCTGGCGACACGGAGGCTTCCACCTGGACGGGCAAAGTGGCTGCGAGCGCGGGTGAGATCCACACAATCGAGGGCTACCGGTTTGAGCTGCCGGATGATCGTGTGCTTCCCGAAGGCGGGTGGCGACTCTCACCCAAGGTGGATACCGTTCTCTACGACAAGCAGACCTTCTCTGACCGCCGGCAACTGCTTTTGCCGAAAGGCCTGCTCATACGCGGTAGCGGCAGTACGGCGACGCGCGTATCCGTCGAGACGAACCATGGCGGCTTCGCCTTTCTCCCGATGGCAATGGACATCGGGGAAACGGAAAAGTACATCAGCGGCCGGGCGCAGGCGCAAAGGATTATTCCCGCTACGGATCTGAGCGGTACCGAGTTCCGGCAACACGATCTTCCCTCGATTGCCGCGGATGCCGATGGCGCGATTTGGGCAACCTGGATGAGTTACCACGACCGGCGTGAGGAGCTGAACTTTCGCCGGTACAAGGACGGAGAGTGGACCCGTCTGATCCCGGTCCCGCGCGCGGATGAGGACCTCTGGCGCCCTCACGTCACGGTCGATGCGGATGGCGTTCCCTGGCTCATCTGGTCTGAACAGGAAGACGGCAATTGGGATCTTTACGCGATGCCTTGGGAAGTGGACCGGTGGGGAAAACTGACGCGCTTGACCACGGATCCGCTGCCCGACATCGAGCCGGCGGCCGTGCGCGCCAAGGACGGGACTGTCTACGTGGTTTGGCAGGCCCTGCGGGGGCGGCACTCGCAGATCCGGCTGAAGTACTTGCGAGCTGGCAAATGGTCCGAGACGGTAAAGATAACCGATTCGGCGGCGAACGAGTGGGAACCGGCTCTTGGGGTTGGGCCGGACGGTACAGTCTGGATCGCGTGGGACCGGTACGGGACGAGTTATGACGTTTACTGCCGCTCCTACAATCCGCGCTCCGGACTTGGTGCTATTCGCCCCGTCGCGACAACAAACCGTTTTGAGGCGCATGCCAGCGTGACAGTGGACGAACACGGCCGTCCCTGGGTGGCTTGGGAGCGCGGCGATGTGAACTGGGGCAAGGATCTTGGCGCGCTGTTAGGAAAGGACTCTCCCGGCACGCCGCTTGGACGCCGCAGGACGATCGAGGTAGCGGTTCTCGATAACAATGTGTGGAAGGCGCCGGCGGCAGTTGAGTTCACGGACACCCTTGCTGTTGGGGCTTCCGACGTAGGAGTGCCCAGGCTATACACGGGCCCGAACGGCGGCATCTGGATGGTGGTTCGCCGGTGTTACGCCAGGCAAGGGTGGCGCCCCATGGCGCACTGGGAAAGCTTTCTGACACGGCTCGACGGAGACCGCTGGACGGATCCGATCTTGCTGCCAAATAGCCTTACCAGGCGTAGCATTCGTATGGGCTTGGCATCGGCGGGCGGACGCCTGTGGGCGTTCTGGCCGAGTGAGAGCCGCAAGTGGGACTTCACCAGCCGTCCGTACGCGAATCGTGTGATCGCGGGGTCACTGCCGCTTCCGGCAGCCGGGGCCGAGCCTGTTCTGGCTGCGTTCCGGCCGCAGGATTCGCCGGCGCCGACCGTGCATCCGGACGAGGCCGGGGACGTGGCAACGGCCCGGGCGCACCGGATTCGCTATGGCGACACGACACTCCAGATTCTCCGCGGCGACCTGCACCGGCACACCGAACTGTCGCCGGATTCCAATATCGACGAGGGCACGATTGTCGAATTCTACCGCTACATGATTGACGCCGCGGACATGGATTTCGGGGCGTCGACCGATCACCAGGGCGGCGGACATGACTACTGGAATACGCTGACGCAGAAGATGGCCGACATGTACTACTTCCCGCAGAGGTTCACGCCGCTCTATGCGTATGAGCGAAATCCCGGCAATCCGCACGGCCATCGCAACATCTTCCATCCGACGCGAGACTATCCGATCGTGCCCTTCTTCCAGCGGATCGATCCGCGATTCATGCTGCCGGATTCCCCCGACGGCGAACTCTTGACGTTCAATTCGATGAGCTTCGGCTCGACGATTCCCAATGACACGAAGTTGCTGTTGGAGGCCGTGAAGGAGTCTGGCGGAATCGCGATTCCGCACACCTCCGGTTCCAGTGCCATGGGCACGGACTGGCACGCCAGCGATCCAGAAGTCGATGTCGCGGTGGAAATCTACCAAGGCGACCGGATGAACTACGAGCACAAAAACGCGCCCCGGGGTATCCAGGATGGTGCGGAAGACAAAGCCGTGGGCGGATTCCAGGAGCCGGGACTCGTTTGGAATGCCTGGAAGAAGGGCTACCGGCTCGGTGTCATTGCCAGCTCTGATCATTATTCGACACACATTTCCTACGCGATGATCTATGCCGCCGGAAAACTGCGGGAGCATGTGTTTGAGTCGCTAAAGAAGCGGCACGCCTATGGCGCGACGGACAACATCGTATTGGAGTTTTGGGTGGGTGATCACCTGATGGGAGATCAGTTCCAAGCGCGGGAGAATCAGCGCATCAGGATCCGTGCGATCGGAACGGGAGAGATTTCCGCGGTCCGCCTGATTCGCGATGGCCAATTCATTTACGAAGCCCAGCCGGGTGAGCGTGAGATAGACCTGGAATATGTGGATACCGAGGCCGGTGAGGGTTCACACTGGTACTACACACGGATTGAACAAGCTAACGGGGAGCTAGCTTGGTCGAGTCCGGTTTGGGTCGAGTACCGTTAAACGGATTGTGCCGCTGAAACGAGGAATTCAGAAAAGTCAGTCACACCTATATTGGATTTTATGATGTGCTTTCCATTGAGCAACTTAGCTCTGGGTGGCGCGGCTGTGGCTTCTGTCGTGTACTAGGCTGAATTCCGAGTGCGCATGTTCCTGCTGCGTACAGACGACAGGGAGGGATCTTTGGAAATGGCACGACTCTATCAGATTGCATTGCTCGGGCTGGCTTTTCTCGCGACGGCGCAAGGGCAAACGGCTATTACACTTCGGACACAAGCTCGCGACATCGATTTCAGCGGCGCCAGTGCGACTAAGCCCGCGAAGGCGGGAACCAGCTTGCCTGGTACTTGCTCAGTAGGAGAGCAGTTTTTCAAGACAAACGCGCTAGCCGGTGAAAACCTCTACGGCTGTACGGCCACGAACACCTGGAGTTTGTTAGGTGACGGCGGTGGAACCGGCAGCGCGGTTGACTCAGTATTTGGCCGCACGGGCGCAGTTTCCGCACAGGCCGGCGACTACTCAGCCAGCCAAGTCTCCAGTCTCGCGACGGGCAATATCGCCGCCACGAACGTTCAATCCGCGATTGCTGAGTTGGACGACGAAAAACTGCCGAAGCCGTCTTGCTCTGACGGCCAGATTCTCAAATGGGTGGGAGGAGAACCGGTTTGCAGCACTGACGAGACAGGCGGGATGGGAAGTCTGCCGGATACCACGGGAAACGAGCACAAGCTTCTTTCCAACGATGGGGTCAATTCGGATTGGCGCTTTGTAGGGCCCGGGCTGTTTATTGATTCGGCGCAACTGGGCGTCGATACCGCTGTCATCCCTACGCTTGGAAACGCTAACGCGTTCCTCGGGGATAATGTTTTTTCTCAGGGTCTGGTCGCCAGCGGTCCCGTATCGTCGGTGGACTTTTCCGGTGCGAAATCAACCCGGCCGATACAAACCGGAACCACGCCCCCGGCGAACTGCATCGCTCGTGAAGAGCTATTCTTGGACACCGACGATGTGAGTCTTCTGGTATGCAATGCGAGCGGAAACGGATGGACCGCGCTCGCAACCGCACCGTAGACAAGAATGTGTGCGCATTACTGGAGGACAAGATGACGATTCGAATTCTGGCAGCAATCCTACTATCAGTTCCCATGTTTGCCGGACCGCCGGCGAACCAACTTGAAATCTTTGACACTTCCGGCTCTTCCCAATCGAGCCGTCCGGTTCGTTTCGGCCGAATGTACCATCAGGGCGATGTATGGCACGCCCCGAAACCGTCTGTTGCCGGACAGGCGATCACCGAGTGGCAAAGCACGGTCAAAACTCGCTGGCGGGATGGCTCGGCGTCGTGCGACATTACGGGCGCCACTAACGAAATGCCCATCACCATAACCTGCGCGAATCATGGATTCCGGAATGGGGATCTCGTCAAAGTGTCGGGTGTTGCGGGCAACACTGCCGCCAACGGGACCTGGAAGGTGATCCGGCGTTCCCGAAATCAATTCTTTCTGCGCGGTTCGGCCGGCAACGGAGGTTACTCTTCCGGAGGGACGGCCACCGGGCCGGGGCCGGGAAGCGTTAAACACGCAATCACGGTATTCAATCTTCCGACTCTGGCAGCAGACGGTTCCGTTAGGGTGACCATGATTGACTCTGGTGGTGACCACTGCCATCTCGGCAGCAAAGCCACCTGTGAGGCGGCCGCGCTCACCGGAGTGCAGATGCTGGGGTGGGACAGCTCCGGGTGGGGTGCGAGTATCGAACTCACCCAGGGTACGAAGCAGATTGCAAACGCCCGGACGATGGTGAACGCGGGGGACTACGAGTACTGGATCATGGGGCCGGTACTGACGGAGGTAACTGTTCGGGACCACTCCCCCAGCCGGACCTACGACCTGGGGTGGGAGTGCCAGAGCCTGTGTACTGCGCCGGGTCCCTATGACTTCACCAGCAGCGGCGGCCTCCTAAACATCTCTACCGACACGTTCACGATTGCCGGCCACGGCTTCCAAAATGGCACGAGGATTAAGTTCTTTGACTACTGGAAATACGCTAAGTCGCTCACCGGCCTCGGCTACACCTGTTGGGTGGTAAACCGGACGGCGGACACCTTTCAGTGCAGCGCCACGCAGGGCGGAGCTGCGGCCGATATCACAGCCTACGCTGGCGCGAGCGGCTGGTATCTTTACCACGACTACTCTTCGTCGACATGGAGTACCAGCGCCACGCATAGGAGCTTTTCGCCAGCGTTCGTCCTCTCGTTCTACAGCGCCTTGTCATCTTCGGTTCGTGTCGAGTACATCGGCGAGATTGTCTGGAAGGACCATCTGCAGGACCAGCGGTATGATCTGGCGTTGAAGTCGGCGTCTGACCTGAGCGTGACCGAGTACGCGAAGACGGGATTCAACCACTTCGCCAAGACTCGCTGGCGGAAAGTGTACTGGGATGGAACTGAACCCGGAGCGGTAAATATTGACCACGGCGAATCCTATCTGGAGTACTCTGGCGCCATCCCGGTCTTTGCTGACGACGTCACTATCGACAGTGTCGAGGCGACGGTGATGCTGGGGCTAGCTGGAAATAGCGAGGTGGACCTCGGAGAGGATGGGAACTATACGCGGGCCTTTGGCACCACCGGCGGCAGACCGGAACTGGGCCTGTTCCCGCGCTGGACCTCCACCTACCTTCAGACATTCCATGAAGGGCTGTGGCAGGTGGTATGGGACCAGAGCAACGTTGCGGGTCACATCCCGATTCATTACCGGGAGTCAAACGCTGCCGGTGAGACCATCTACTTCGTTGACGTGGATGGGAATGGCACGACGCTCAACGACGCTGACGATAATGTGGCTGGGAACGAAGCTCACGGGCGGACGATCAGCCTGGACGCCAGACGAAGTCTCTTTATTAATAGTCTCACTGTCTGCTCGGGTTGCGCGGAGAGTTATGACGGCTGGAGCGTCGACATGGCGCACCAGCACTCGGCGATCTATGTCCCCTATCTTCTCTCCGGAGAATTGTACTTCTTGGAGGAACTCTATTTCTGGGCGGGGCGCAATCAACTCGCAGCCGACCCCGGACCGGGCAAGTGGCACCGGGGCCACCAGTACGGATTGATGAGTGATGGCCACCAGGTTCGAGGTGTGGGCCGTCCATTCCGTCACCTTGGCCGCGCGGCTCTCATGGCTCCGGACGGAACCGTCGAGCAGGAGTACTTCATGAACAAGATCGAGAATCAGCTCATGGAGTGGGAAGGCCGGGGAAAACTGCATTTCCAAGGGGATCATTTCATCCAGTTGATCGGAAACCCGGAAAACGATCCATGCGCCGGGTTCAACTACAGCGGTGTAGAGTGGGTGGACAAGAACCCCTTCTGTTACAGTGACTACCACCTGAAGTCCGGGGCGCTGGCCTTCAACCCTCTTGGCGTTCCGACTTGGCAGATCGAGAATATCCACTCATCCGGGGACATGGTCAATATCGACGCGGCACATCAGCAGTGGGAGCGGTCATTATGGCACGCCGGCGTCGGCCACCTGCGCGAGATGGGATTGAAGGCGGATCCGCTGATGCGCTATTGGAGCCGCTTCGTGTTTGCGTACTTTCATCCGGACCATAATCCCTATCTGGGCGTCAAACGATGGTCGCCCACGGAGATCGAAGGTGGCGGCTTCCCGCGTTCTGTCCTGCAGCACAGAGACGTTTGGAACGCAACCGGGCAAGCGTATGGTGCGACTAATATCGACCCGATCGAGAACTGTTGGGAAGACGGCTACTACTTCAACTTCCGCAGCGCACTCACCTTTTTCCAGCACTACCCGGTACCGCATTCCAACTTCCAAATGGCATGGGCGTGGTGGACCGATCAAAACAACATTCCGAACGCGGAGCACCGATCGGCGGGCGCGTGTGAATCGGGCGACTACAATCAGGTCGTCTGGAACCACGCCCCCCGGTTCGATGCCACCAGAGTAAAGCAGGTTCAAACCGGAGCCTCTCAGGTTCTGCTTCGGTATGTGGCGCCAACGCAGTCACAGTGCACTATAAGCATCGATGATGATGAGCAGTTCTCCAGCCCCGTTATATCAGCAAATGACGGCGGAGGCGCTCGCGAGCGCCAGTTCCTTGGCTCGGGCTTGCAGAACGGGCGCGAGTACTACTTCCGGATCACCTGCGAAGACGAACCGTTGGGGTATCCTCCAGCCACTGGAAGCGCGCTGACAGGGGGCACGATTGAGGCGACGATGTTCTTCTTGCGTGTCAATCCGGCGAGCGTCCCGTCTGTTACCGATGTTCTGGTTCGCTACGGCGCGCCGGCAACATCTTTGGATGAGAATACCGGCGAGATTCCCTGTGTCAGCGGCTGTACCGTCTCGTTGCCGGCCAGCCGGCGCGAAGCGATGAGTTATCAGGTTGACTATCTTACTAACGGTCAGGTTTTGCACTCGAGCCAGATTGAGACGGTGATCCCTTAACGAGGCGATTGTCACTCCGTCTAGATTTGTTACGGTAAGGCCGCCCGGCGCACCAGGAGGCTGATCTCCCCTGGAACGCCGGGCGGTGCATTTCCTATCTCCTTAGTCAGCACACTCCGCTGGAATAGTCATTCCCTCCGTTTGCCGGAAGAACAGCTCATAGGCCAGAGCGTATGATAGTTGCGAGGCAGAAGAACGTTCTTGCTCCTGGTCCGGAAACCAGCCGAATAGTGATTCAATAATCAGCGACGCCGTCATGAGGCTCCGAATTCTCAGTCTCACCACCGTTTTCCCGAATCCCCTTGATCCGCGGTCCGGTCTTTTTGTTCGTTCGCGCCTTCAGCATCTCGCGGATTATTGTGACGTGCGGGTTGTTTGCCCGGTCCCGGCGGCGGATTGGGCCGTCCTTCGCAATAAGAAGATTGCCGCGCGGCGGGCCGATCCGGGCTGGACTACCGATGGCAGATTGGAAGTCACCTATCCCCGTTGGTTCTACCCGCCGGGCGGAGGCGCGCTCAACGGCTATCTTTTGGCGGAGCAGATCGCCGGCCGAATCCGCCGTTTGCGCTCGTCATTCCGATTCGACATAATTGACGCCCACTTCGGGCATCCGGAAGGCGTCGCCGCCGCCCGGCTGGCCCAGAAACTCAACTGTCCTTTCGTCGTCACCCTACGCGGCCACGAACCGGTACACTCCCGCCATGCCTGGCGCCGCCGGGCCATGAGTTGGAGCCTGTGCCAGGCTGGCCGTGTGATCGCCGTATCCGGACGCCTGGCCAGCTTCGCCGCGAGCCAAGGAGTGATGCCGGAACGGATCCGTACGATCGGCAACGGTGTTAATAGCGAGGTCTTTCGAGCCCTTGACCGTTCGGAATGCCGGCGCAAGCATGGAGTTGAAGATGGCGTCAGGGTACTCCTCTCGGTTGGACATCTGGTCGAAGGGAAGGGGCATCATAGAGTGATTTCGGCATTGCCCAAACTTCCCAAAGACGTACGCTTGTGGATCGCCGGCGAGACCGGCCGGGGAGCTTCCTTCGAATCTCGGCTTAAGGGTCTCGCAAACCAACCGGAGATCGCGGGTGCAGTGCGGTTCCTCGGTGGCGTCTCCCCGGTTGTGCTGGCCGAGCTAATGAATGCCGCGGACTTGCTCTGCTTGGCAAGCGACCGGGAAGGCTGGCCCAATGTTGTCCACGAGGCGCTCAGTTGCGGGACTCCAGTGGTGGCGACCGACGTTGGAGCGGTGCCGGATCTGATTCCGGGCGAAGAATTCGGAATTGTGGTGGAGCCGGCGGACGACGTGGCGCTGGAGAAAGCGATGAGCGCCGCTCTCGCTAGAGAGTGGGATCGGGACGCTATTGCCGCATGGGGCCAGTCCCGCAGTTGGCGCCGTGTAGGCGCCGAGGTGTTCGCCGAGTTGGAAGCGGTCATCGGGGAGTGGGATTCGCGATCGCTTGGCGCTGGATCCCCTTGACCGAACCGCGGCCGTAGAGGCCGTTCTCTCTTGTCCATCTTGCAGGTCGCCTTCCCGGGGGAGCCTTTCGATGACCGGTCAAGGGCTACGGCGGGCCGCTGCCTTGCGAGGATTCCGTCCTGAACGCATTGAGTGGGTTTGGGCGGGATAGAATGGGAGCACAATGGAATACTCGGTAGATCTCACCCCCAAGCAAGTGCCGCCGGTGGAGACCCGGTTCAGGCGAATTCGAACCGCCATACCCGCGCCGGAATCGGTTCCAATCATAAAAAAGCTCTATGAGCTGGAGCCCCGGGCCCTGCAGGGGCAGCCGCCAGTGGTGTGGGACCGGGCCGAGGGCTTTCAGGTCTTCGATAACGCCGGTAATTGCTGGATCGACTGGTCCGCCGGCGTCCTGATCACGAACGCGGGCCACGGGCGGAAAGAAATCGTCGATGCAATTCGGGAAATGATCGACAAGCCCCTTCTGACCACCTTCGCTTTCCCGAGTGAAATTAAGGCGCGGCTGGTGGAAAAACTCGCGTCACTTTATCCGGATCCCCTGAACAAAGTGCTGGTTCTGTCAACTGGCTCAGAGGCGGTCGAAAATGCGATCAAGTTCACCCGAACGCATGGCTTGCGCGTGGGCGGACGCTCGAAGAACGTAATTGTCTCCTTTTCCGGAGCTTTTCATGGCCGGACCTTGGGTTCGCAACTGGCCGGCGGGATCCCTTCCCTCAAAGAGTGGATCGTGAATCTCGACCCGGGTTTTGTCCAGGTTCCGTTTCCCGATGGATACCTGTGTGAGAACACCTCCTTTGATTACTTCCTGACCTGCCTCCGTGAGCAGGAAGTTGAACCGCGCGACGTCGCCGGCGTGATGCTCGAAACGTACCAGGGGGGTAACGCCAGCTTCGCGCCAGTGGAGTATATAAAGACGCTGCGTGAGTGGTGTACCGGCCACAATGCCCTCCTGATTTTCGATGAGGTGCAGGCAGGCTTCGGGCGGACAGGCAAGTTTCACGCCTTCGAGCATTACGGTGTCGTGCCGGATCTTTGTACCGGCGGCAAGGGACTCTCCGGATCATTGCCCCAGTCCGCGCTGGCCGGGCGGGCCGACGTGATGGACCTCCATCCGCCACTCAGCATGACCAATACTCATGCCGGCAGTCCGGTACCGTGCGCGGCGACGCTCGCCTCGATCGATCTGATACTCAGCGAAAAGCTCACGGAGAATTCGGCCCGGATGGGCGAGATTCTCGATCGAAGACTAAAGGCGATGTGGGGGCGGCACAAGGAGATCGGCTTCGTCGCTTCGGGCCGGGGCTTGGTGGCGGGACTGGCGCTGGTGAAGCCGGGTACGAAGGAACCGGACGGCGCTTTGGCGAAAGACGTCACGTGGCGCTGTCTGGAGAAGGGTGTCCTGATGTTCGCGCCGGTGGGCGCCGGCATGGGGACGCTGAAGATTTGCCCTCCGCTCGTGATCAATGAAGAAGCGATGACCGAGAGCCTGGATGTGTTCGAGGAGGCCTTCGCCGAAGCTGTGGCGGCGCGTGAGGGGGAGAAGGTCCACACTTCATGACCGTCCCCACCGTAACCATAGTCGGCGGCGGCATGATCACCAATGACCAGATCCTGCCCTCCTTCTATCACCTGCAGCGGCAGCGCGTCATTGGCGATATCTCCATTTGCGCGCTGAGCGCCCGGCCACTTCAGGCGCTGGCGAATTCCGCGGTGTTCTCCCGGACATTTCCAGGACAGTCATTCCGCGCTTTTCCCGATCTCAGAGCCGACCCGGATGCGGCCGAGCCGGAGCTCTTCCGGAAGGTGGTCGCCGAGATGCCGGCGCGAAGCATTGTGGTAGTGGCCGTCCCGGACCAGTTGCACTACGACGTGGTGATGACAGCGCTCGGACACAACCAGCACGTGTTGGTTGTGAAACCGCTCGTGCTCAACGCAGGGGAAGGACTTGAGATCGAACGGGAGGCGCGCTCCCGCGGCCTGCTGGTCGGCATCGAGTATCACAAGCGCTTCGACGACCGCAGTCTGCTTGCGCGGCGGCGTTATCGCGAAGGACTTCTGGGCGAATTTAAGCTTGGCACATCATGCCTGCTTGAAAAGTGGTACTACCGGGAATCGAACTTCCAGAACTGGTGCACCACGGAGAACTCCGACGCCTTTACTTACATCGGGTGCCACTACGTGGATCTGGTCCACTTCATCACCGGACTGCTGCCCGTTTCGGTGAGCGTCTACGGCGTGGTGGACCGTTACCCAAACGGCAAAGAAGGCTACCTCTGGACCGACGCCCGCGTCATCTGGAACAACGGCGCCTGTCTCAACGTCCAGAACGCTCTTGGCTTCCCGGACGATGCTCCGGGTTCCAACATGCAGGGCCTGACGATGTACTGCTCGAGCGGTACGAAAGGCGCTTGGATCGAGCACCGGGATCAATATCGCGGCATAAAGCACTGCTACACCGAAGCGCCAGCGGCGCCGGGCCTCAATGCCTGCTCGGAACCAAACACGGACTACTTCCAGTACGTAGATCTCGGCGGTCCCGGCCTTGTGCCTTCCGGCTATGGCTATCGTTCCATCGAGTACATCGTTCAGGCAATTATCCGATTGGAAACGGCGCCGGACAAAGAACGGAACGCGCTGCTCGAACAGTTCGATTCCGCGGGCATTATGGCGACGCCGGCGAACAGCTTGCACAATGAGCTCGTGATTGAGGCTGGGCGGCGGTCAATTCTCAACGGAGGCCGGGAAGCGCTGATCGAGTACTTGCCGAAGCCGCGGGTCCGGTTGCGGGAGTGGTGACCGCTTCGCGGGGGCGGGGCCGCGGTTGGGGAGAATGAGGTGCAAAACCGCTTGCCTTGTCTACTGGAACGGCACGCGGACGGCGGCGGACTGGGCGCCTTCGACAACACGCCAATCGAAGACGAGAAAATTCTTGCCTTGCTCGTTCATGGCAATAAGGATCCCAGCGGGCAGTTCGGGACCAAGGAACGTTGACGTTGCTTCAATGCCGTCAGTGGAATCGGCAGGGCCCTTCACCACCTTGACGACCTCGGAGTGGTCGTGCGGGTTTCCAATGGCTCCTTCGCGGCGGAACAGAACGTACTGACTGTTTTTCGTCCGCTGATCGGTGCAGATGATATAGCCTGTACCGCTGTCTTCCTTGTAGATGGCGATGCCTTCCCGATCACCCCGGAATCCAGTAGTACCGAACAGGGCCAGTTCGCGGCTTGCGGCAGGATAGTCGGGGTCGGCCGCCCATTTTCGGATGCCGCGCCCCTCGTCGGCGTAATAGACGAAGCTGAGCTCGTCGTCGACGGCGATCGCCTCGATCTCACTCTTCCCGCTGAACGTCCCGAATTCCCGGACCTTCGTGCCACGGATTCCGTTGGAGCCGTCGTCTTCGAGCAAATACTGCCACAGGTAGTCTTCCTTTGGACCTGACTTTCGGCTAACCACGGCGAATACGGCGCTGTCGGTTGGCCGTTTGTATAGTCCGATGCCCATCGGTTCCGAGGCTTCGCCCCTCTGGCCCTCGAAAACCGGGACGGCGCCGATCTCGCGAAGATCGCCACCTTCCGCGGGAATGTGAAAGATCCGCAAGCGATGCTGGTAGCGCTCTGTTACGACGGCGATATCCAACGGCGTGCCGTTGAATAGGAAGCCATATTCGACGTCCACGTTATTAGGACGGTCAATTCCCTTGATCGTCTGGCGCATCCTCCCGTCCAGGCCGAACACGTGCAGCGCTCCATTAGGCGCCGCAACCTTGTTTGTTCCAAGAATGAGACTCTTCCCGGGATCCTCGGGATGCAACCAGATTGCCGGGTCATCAGGGTCATCCGGGACTGGGTCAGTGGCGTAGGTAGCCTCAATTTCAACCGCATCATATTGGACCGGTGGAGCGCACCCCGCGAGGAGGATTGCGATGGCTAGGAATGAGCGCATGAACCCTGTAAATTACCACATCCACGTTGCGAGCTCATCGCAGTAACCTCTCTGTCACGCAACTGTACTTCATAGTTCAAGTTCACTTGCTACACTCCGTGTTCAACGAGGTTGTTCTGCAGTACTCCCGGAGACACTTCACATGAAAAAAGACATACCAAGGATTTGTTTGTTCCTATGCATGTTCGCGATCTGGTTTTCTCAGGCCCTCGGGCAGGTAGGGGCGGGAACCGGTCTTAGTGGCCGCGTGCTGGATCCCTCGGGCAATTCCGTGCCCGAAGCCGTGGTCACGGTCACGAACGTCGAGAACGCAGAGAAGCGTTCGACCACCGCCGCGGCAGATGGATCGTGGGCGATCCGGTCCCTTACTGCCGGCCAGCACCGGATCGAGGTCGAGCGCGACGGCTTCAAGAAGCTGGTGAGGTCTGGAATCACGGTGACCTCCCTCGAGATGCAAACCGTCGAGCTGGTTCTTGAAATCGGTGAATTGCGACAGACAGTGGAGGTTACCGCCGACGCTGAAATGACTGACTCTGACTCGGCGACGGTGGTGCGAACCCTCGACAATCGCGAGTTGGAGTACCTGCCGACCGCGGCCCGGAACTTCACCCAGTTGCTGATCATTCAACCTGGAGTTACGGCTGACCTGACCGAGCCGCTGACCAACAACAATAACAACATCTCGCCGAGCGTGAATGGAGCCCGGACCACCTCCAACAGCTTCGTCTTTAACGGCATCGACGTAACCAACCTGCTTTGCTGCAGCAGCCGAATCACCGGCGACCGCGGAACCATCGAAGAAGGCGGCGGCTCTCTCTCGCGGAATATCGCGCCGGCGCCCGAGACACTGGCCGAGGTGAAACTGCAGACGAGCCTCTACGACGCGGCCACAGGCCGCAACGGTGGAGGCAACTTCGTGCTCGTCTCCAAGAGCGGCACGAATGACTACCACGGCAGCGCCTACTACTTCATGCAGAACGAGAAGCTGATCGCCAACGACTTCTTCTTTAACAAATTCGAGTTGGACCGGCAGCGGCTTCGCCGGCACGAAGGCGGCTTCACATTTGGCGGGCCATTGGTGATTCCGGGCGCTTACAACGGAAAGAACCGGACGTTCTTCTTTGGGTCCTACCAGCGAACAGAGGCGGACACCACCTATGTCGACTCGGCCAGCACTACCACTCGTATCCCTGCGGCGCTCACCGATGACCGAAGTGTGGCCGGTATCACTTCTTTCGCCCAATCGATCTGGGACCCGGAAAACTTCGGGCTTTTCAACCCAGCGGCTTTCAACGACACCTCGATCGCCCTGTTACAGGCAACGTACCCGGACGGCCGGTACCTAATCCCCTCTGGCGCCAACGGGCGAAACTGTGAGGAGGAGGATCTCGGCGTTACCTGCCAGGTACTCGACACCCAGCCGGCTACCTATAGGCAAGACCAGTTCTCCGTCAACTTAGACCACGAGATTTCAAGCGCCAACCGGCTTAGCGGCAAGTTCTTCTATACTGATCAGCCGAGCCTCAATCCGTTTTCCGACTCCGACGCCGCCACGCTCTTCCAGACGAGCGAAGACACGAAGCAACGCACCTTTTCAATTACCGACACTCACGTCTTGGGTCCGGCCGTAATCAACGAGTTCCGGTTTGGTTACTTCTTCAACCGGAACGACCGGATAGCGGTGCCGTTTTTTACCAACGCGGAGTTCGGCATTAACAATCCCATAGCCAACGAGCGCCCGGATCTGGCGTTGATCGAGATCGCAGGTGGCGACGATATCGGCGACGATATTCTGGTCGGCACACCAGCGGATGACACGGATGACAAGCAGCAAACCTTCACCGTCGGGAACACGGTGTCGGTGATCAAGGGCAAGCACTCGCTCAAAGTCGGCGGCGAGTTCCGGCGTCATTTACTCCGGGGAGACCTGCGCGAGGTGAAGAACGGTGAAATCGGTGCCAAAGGCTGGCTCAATTTCCTGACCGTAGGCTACGCCAACCCGGCGGAGGACGGCGACGCGGAACAGCTTGACATGTCGATCAACTACGGCGAGACGCTACGCCACTACCGGATGTCAGACTGGTCACTGTTCTTCACCGATGACTGGAGAGTCACGCCGAATCTGACGCTCAACTTCGGCGTTCGGTGGGAGATGTTTGGCATGCCCTGGGAGCGCGATGGCTTGCACGCCACCTTCGATTATGACGCGGCGTTGGCGGCTCTGGATTCAGGCAGTGATACTCCCCTGCAAGACGGCTTCGTTTTTGCGTCAAATTTTGACCAGCAGAACTTTCCCGGCGCGGCAGCCTTGCCTTTGAGGATCGCTGACAGCAAGTCCATCCTTGAGAACGACTACAACAACATCATGCCCCGGTTCGGTTTCTCTTGGTCCCCGTCAGGAAATCGGAAAGTCGCTGTGCGTGGCGGTTACGGCATCTTCTACGACCGCATGACGGGCGCTTTCGTAAACTCTCTCCGTCAGGGCCCCCCGTTCTTCCGCGAAGCGGAGTTTGACGATGTTGGCAGCTACAACGCTTGGCCTCCTGACTTCAACACGCTTCCGATTCCGAACTTCGTGGTGGGGTTCGATGATGGCGAACCGCAACTGGAGGCCGCTGACAACCCGGGCGAGGAATTCGAGGCCTTCGAGACGCAGGTGATCGACCCAAACCTGTCCACCCCATACTTGCAGCAATGGAACTTGACGCTGCAATGGGAGTTTGCCCCGAACTGGCTGGCGGAAGTCGGTTACGTCGGGAGCAAGGGTACGAAATTGATCCAGATCTACAATCAGAACCAGGCGCTGGACGTGGCCGCTGTCGGCGGCTTCCTACCACGCTTGGGCGATGTGCCCAACGGCGGCTTCATTGGCAACTACTTCGACAGCCCTGACGACCAGTTCGTCAACCTGACACAACCGCCGTGCGACGTCACGGACGATCCGGAAGACTGCGTGATTCCGGCGGAGCTTCGCGGCCGGATGCTCGGATTCGACGAGGACGAGGGCGTCAACACGATGTTCGCGGACTCCAACTCGATCTACAACTCATTGCAGCTCAGCTTGGAGAAACGCTACAGCTCCGGCTTCATGTTCAACCTCAACTACACCTTCTCGCGCTCGATCGACTATTTCTCCGACGAAGGCATCTTCCAGGCGCAGCATGACCAAAGCCGGCCGTTCCTGAATCGGGGGCTGTCGGACTTCCACCGGAAGCACCGCTTCATCTTTTCCTGGAGTTGGGACCTTCCTTTCCGCGGCAACAAGTTTGTCGAGGGCTGGATGCTGAGCGGTATCGGCACACTGCAATCCGGCCGGCCATTGACCATTGTCGACGACGAGCTCAGCGGCTTCCTGTTCGCTTCCCGCGCGCCGCGGCCGAATATCGCGCGCGGCGCCACGCATGAGGACCAGAAGTTCACCGGAGGCTCTACCAGCAGCCGCGTGGACAACTACCTCGACCGGAACGCGTTCGCCAGTTCGGGTGCGCAATTTGGCAACCTCGGCCGCAACACCGTGGTCGGACCTGATCAGACGCGTCTGGACGTGAGCTTGTCGAAGATCACCAATCTCACCGAGCGTTTCAACCTGGAGTTCCGGGCTGAAGGCTACAACATAACGAATACCCCCAACTTCCGCAATCCGGTACGCGATATGGACGATTCGAGCTTCGGGGAGATCCAGCAGATGCGCGGCGGTCCGCGGGTATTCCAGTTGGGTTTGAAGCTGCGTTTCTAAAGCTGTTCCCGAATGTAAGCAGGCGGATCGTTTGGGCGGGCCCAGTGAGGCCCGCCCATGTTACGTATGCCTATTGTATCGCCAGGGTGACTTCGTTGGTCTGGTAGCCGGGACCTTGGATGACGAGGGGGACAGCGTCGCCTTTCGGGGCGTTCGCCGGGATGGTGAAGTTGATCTGGTAGAGTCCGGCGAATGTCGGAGTGAGACCCGCAAAGGCTGGCGTGATCTGAACTGGCAGCAATCCACCTCCCAGGAGAACCGTTGGAGTGGGTATCACGTGGGCCAGCGGGTCGGCTGGTGCAGGCTCGCCGGAGGGAACGCCGGGCGAGGTCGGCCCGAATCCAATGGCGTACATCACCAGGGTGTCGCCGGATCGCGCCGGACGGGCATCGACACCCGGCATTATGGGGACCGGAAACGTGCCATCGGTGTTGACGGCGATGGCGTAGTTGCCAAGGAAAGTAAGGATGCGAGGATTCTTCTCCGCTATCTGCACCGTCACCTTGTTGCCGGGCTGCCCGTTGCGGAAGATCTGGACGACGGCCTCTCCGGGCAGGGTTTCATTCGGAACCTGGAAGTTGATCTGGCCTTCCGATGAGTAAAACAGAGGCGCCTCGAGTCCGTTCACCAGGACCTTTGCACCGCCGAGTTCGCGCACCAAAGGCAGCTCGGTTCCAGTGGCCGGCGCCTCGCGCGAAAGCTGGTCTCCGAACACGGCCGCGATACCGCCGCGGGGAATGGGATCATTCGCGGCGAAGGTGGCGTTGTTGACCACGCCTTGCGGCCGGGCCACAGGCGGTCCCTGGGCGGTCACGCGAAGCCGCACCCGCACCATGTGCGGCGCATTCACCGAGTTGGCTGAGATGGTGACCTCCCCCGCGTAGAGGCCTGGTTCGAGGCCTCCGGGGTCTGCTGTGATCTTCACGTGGCTGGAGACGAGTTCCGCTGCCAGCCACTCCGCTCCATCACTGGCCGAAGCGGATTCGACCACAATCTCGCGCAACCCACGGTTGCGGAGGGCCACGTAGTGTGTGGCGGCCGCCGAGCCGGCGGCAAGCTCCAGGTCAAGATGATTCGCTGACAGATCGCCGATCGGCTCATTGGTCACCTGCAATGTAACGGGCACGTTCTTCACGTCGGGCGCAAATGTAGAGGCGGTGATGTTGATACTACCGTGATAAGTCCCTTCGTGGAGTGAACTATCCGGCCGTCCGGAGACGCGATAAGGGACCACAAAGCGAAATGTCCCGCTTCCGTCGATGCCGAGGCTGAGCCAGTCTCCTCCGGATTGCGTGCTGACCTCTGCACCAAGCCGGCCGTTCGTCTGGAAGTGGATCTCATCCGTCCCGCCGGGATGCGCATACAAGCTAATTGCATCCGGGATGCCTCCGCCGATACGGACAGTAACGGTAACAGTCTGTGGCGCGTCAAGGGCGCTTGGGTCGGCGATCAGAACCGTTCCCGAACGCACCCCCTCTGCAAGGCTGCTCGTTTCGAGCGTGATTTGAATAGGCGTGCACGTGCCGGGACCGGACGAGCAGCTCTGCGGGGCGCCAATTGCTGGAGACAGCCAGGCGTCGGGCGACGACACCCCGAGAGCGAGCGTTCCGTCGCCGGCGTTCCATGCCTCCACGATCTGCACCTGGCCGTCGGCTCCCGGAGCAACGTCGAGCGGGCCGACCGTGGTGGTGGAAAGCCGTAGTTTCGGAGCGGCGAAAAGCTGCGCTCCGGCGCAACTCAGAACGAACAGGCACACGGCGAGCGCACGAATAGTAATCGATTTCATTTGGTTTAATTTCTCCTGTGAAAATAGAGGACGTGCGGGTTGTGTTTCACCTATAAAGACCCGCTACCCGCACGTTTCAACTACAGCAAGGGTGGAATCAAACCAGAGCTTCCGCCAAGTGCTGGGTCCCGCCGCGATCTTCACCACGGCCGGCCGGCCGCTCCAATATCTGGACAGCCGGCTACGGCTCGTAATAGCGATCCACCTGTTGATCGAGAGTCTCCTTGCGCAAGCTGCGTATGGTGCGCTGCAGCTTTGGATGAACCAAGCCGGGCGCGAGTTCCGCCAGCGGCTCCAGTACAAAACGGCGCGCGTGCATCGCGGGATGCGGGATCGTGAGCTCCCGCGTCTCGAGCAGCATGTCGTCATAGAGAAGTATGTCGATGTCGACGGTGCGTGGGCCCTTGGGAATGGTGCGCTGCCGGCCGAGTTCTGCTTCCACGTGGGCGACGCGTGCCAGCAATTCGTCCGGAGTTAGGTAGGTTTCGGCCTCGACCACCTGGTTTAGAAAACGAGGCTGATCAGCCAGTTCCAGCGGCGCGGTTTCAAATAGGCTGGACGAGCGGAGGATGCGCAGCAGGTCGTCGGAGAGCAGGCGCCTCGCCCGCCGCAGGTTCTGGCTGCGGTCTCCAAGGTTCGAACCAAGGCCAAGGTAGATGATAGCCATTTAGAAAAGGTCCTGCTGCGGGGTGAATCCGCGATGCGGCTGAATGCCAAAATGATCGAAGGCGCGCTGCATGGCGACGCGGCCGCGCGGCGTGCGGTCAATGAATCCAAGTTGCATCAAGTAGGGTTCATAGACTTCCTCGATGGTAGCGGCCTCCTCGTCCACGGAGGCGGCGATAGTGTTCAGGCCGACCGGTCCACCGTGATACTTCTCGATGATTGTCAGCATGATCTTCTGGTCAATCTCGTCGAGGCCGAAACGGTCGACCTCGAGGAGATCCAAAGCGGTTTTGGCTACCGGCTGGGTTATTCGGCCGTCGGCGCGCACTTGAGCGTAGTCGCGGACGCGCCGCAGCAGACGATTCGCAATGCGGGGGGTGCCGCGGCCCCGGCGGGCGATCTCTTCGGCCCCGGCATCATCCACGTTAATGCGCAACAGCCTGGCCGACCGTTTGACGATGGAAGTTAGTTCCTTGCTGTCATAGTGATTGAGACGGAGGACCAAGCCGAAGCGGCCGCGCAGTGGAGCGCTCACGAGCCCCTGGCGAGTGGTGGCGCCGATAGCCGTGAAGCGTGGCACGGGGAGCGAATGGGTGCGGGCGCCAGGCCCGGTTCCCACCAGAATATCCACTCGAAAGTCCTCCAAGGCCGAGTACAGCATCTCCTCCACGTCCGGCAGCAGCCGGTGAATCTCGTCGATGAAGAAGACTTGCCGCAGGCTGATATTGGAGAGGATGCCCGTGACATCGAGCTTCTTCTGCAGTATAGGTCCGGAGGTCTGATCGAAACTGACTTCCAGTTCCTCGGAGATGATGGCTGCGAGCGTCGTCTTCCCTAGGCCTGGCGGGCCGTAAAGCAACACGTGGTCCAGCGCCTCGCCGCGCTGCTTCGCCGCTTCGATCGAGATCGCGAGCACTTCCTTGAGCTTGGACTGGCCAATGAAGTCGGTGAGCCGTGTCGGGCGGAGGCTCGCCTCGAACTGTTTCTCGCCTTCCTGCAAGGCGGACGAGATGATGCCCTGATCTCGCATGAAATATAAGCGTACCGCACGAGTGTCGGCCCGGTCGGCCGCCATCGGCCCGGCGCCGTTAACGGATGTTCTCCATTGCCTTTCGGAAGAGGGGTTCGAACTCGTCCGGTGCGCCGGCGGACTTCGCCTTGCGAATGGCCTTCTCCGCGGCCGGCCGCGTACAGCCTAAGTTGACAAGGGCGGAGAGGACGTCTTGTTCGACATCGGAGAGGACTTCCCGCGCGGGCCGTTCTTCCACTGGAGGCGCCCCCGCGGCGACATCGTCGAGCTTGTCACGAAGCTCCATCACCATGCGTTCGGCGGTCTTTTTCCCAACGCCCGGGATGCGGGTGAGGTGGTCCACGGCGCCGCCCCGGATGGCCCCTACCAAGTCTCGCGCTTTGAGGCCCGAGAGAATCGCGATGGCGAGCTTCGGACCGATGCCGCTAACGGAGACAAGCCGTTCGAAGACGAGCTTCTCGTCGCGCGTCAAAAACCCGTACAGGGCGAATGACTGCTCCGTGTGCTGCGTGTAGACGTGCAGGCGGACTTCGGCGCCTTCCTCCGGCAGCCCGGAGAATGTCGAGATCGGAACCGTCACGTCATAGCCAACGCCGCCTGCGTCCACGATCACTTGGTTCGGGTGTTTCTCAAGTATCTTGCCGCGAAGATAAGCAATCATCAGAAGGCGTACATTATTGCATATGGCGCGACGTAGATTCTTTGTGGAGGAAGTTCATCACGGACAGGCTGAACTCACCGGCGAAGCCGCTCACCATTTACGAAACGTGCTCCGGGTGGAGGCAGGCCAGAAATACGAGATATCGGATAACGAGCGAGTCTACTTGGCCGAGGTCAGCCTGGCGGCCAAGAAGCGGGTCGTATTCGATGTTGTGGAGAATCTGGTCGCCGTGCCCCCGCCGGCCCGGGTTCACCTCTATCTCGCGCTCATGAAGTTCGACCGCTTCGAACTGGCGGTCGAGAAGGCGACGGAACTCGGCGTCGAACGTATCGTGCCGGTGATTGCGAAACGGAGCGAAAAGGGGCTCGAGAAGGCGGTAGTGAAGCGGTTGGCGCGTTGGACGAAAATCGCACACGAAGCGAGCCAGCAGTCGCGGCGCGTCCGCCAGCCGGAGATTAGTGAAGCCATCCCGTTTTCCGGCGTCGGCGACGCGCAAGCCGCGCAGCGGTATTTCCTGGACGAAGCCGACGGCGCATCGCTGTTGCCGGACATGCTGCACCACCATCCGGGTGACGAGGCCGCTGCGCTTTTGGTGGGTCCCGAAGGCGGCTGGGTGGAAACCGAGCGCGAGACTGCGAGGGATGCCGGCTGGAGGCCGGTCTCACTCGGGCCGCAAGTTCTGAGAACGGAAACGGCCGCGATCGCGTCGCTGGCAGTCGTAATGGCGCACTGGGCGGGGCGACCCGGAACGGAAGCGGACCGCTGATCGACTGTGCTAGTCTGATGGCCGCGAAATGGAGGCGGCAGATGGTGGCGAGAAATCCTGTTCCGGAAGACGTGCGCAATTACTGGGGCTGGCTGTTCGCTCTCGGGTTGAGTTTCGATCTCCTTGGCGTTCTGGGGCTGGTCTTCACGCTGGCGTTCACCATTCACGGAGTCGCCTTTTTCGGCGCCCTACTGTTGCTTGGCGCGGCTGCGCAAATCGTGCAATCGTTTCGGTGTAGAGATTGGCGAGGCAGCCTGCTGAGCCTGTTGGAAGCGGCGCTCTACTCGGTGGCAGGAATCCTGATTCTGACCGACCCGCTGGTGACGGCAGGCTATCTGCCCGTGATGCTTGCCTTCGCTCTCATCGCCATGGGGGCGGTCCGTATCGGCGTGGCCTTGAAGCACCAGGAGATCATGGCCGGGGCTGCCATGCTCGGATTGAGCGGCATTGTCGCGCTGCTGGCCGGTGTCTTCATTCTGCTGAACTGGCCTATTTCCGGAGTCTTCGCGATCGGCCTTTTCCTCTCCGTCGAGATGATGATGCATGGCCAGGCTCTGCTCGTACTGGCGATCATGGCGCGGTCCGGAGCCCACAGAGCGGCTTAGCGCCGGACCGCGCAGTTACTATCCGCCAGCAGGTGAGCATGTCAGCGCAAATAGGGCGCGGAGCACGCATAGGGGTGCTTCCGGCAATGCTTGCGCCACTTCTTTTGTTGCTTGATCACGCACTTCCGATACTTCTTGTGCGACCGGTATTTCGCGCAGGGATTCCCGCAATGCACGCACGGGCCGCCGATGCGCGCCGGATACGGGCCAAGGCAGGCAGGCCCGGTTCGATACCCGGCATGAACACTCACAACAACGCCCGGCCCATAGTGGGAGGCTTGGCGACGATACTTCCCGTGCCCCGCCTGAAGCGGCAGTCCCATAACGAACAAGAGCGTCAGGATCAAAATCGAAGCTCTCATCGAAACCTCCTTTCGCCTCTCCGAGAGCATGCACGGGTCCGAAGAGAAAGGGCGTCGAGAATCAGAGACTTGCACGTGCGGAATTCCAGTTCGCTGGTTGTTCGCAACCAGTCTGGTTGAGTTCCACCATCACCCGCTGGCAAGATGGAGCGCATGCATTGCGAGTTACTTCTCACAGCCCCGGCGCCTTTCGACTTCGTCAACACAGCCTACTCGCATGGATGGGTCGTACTGGCTCCGAATTCCTGGGATCCGGAAAGCGCGACCCTTCGGCGCGTCGAACGGTTGTCAAGCGGCGTGGCCGTGAGGTTAGCAATCGCTGGCGGAGGCACGGCGCACCGCCCGGAGATCCGTGTAGTTGTCGATTCGGCTACGCGGCTAGGGATTCGCGCCCGCCGGGAGATCACTCACAAAGTCGGCCACATGCTTCGTCTGGACGAGGACCTGACTCCGTTCTATCGTCTCTGCCGCAAGCGGGGTGGGCATTGGCGGGCGGTGACCGGGGGCATGGGCCGGTTGCTCCGCTCGCCGAGCCTGTGGGAGGACTTCGTCAAGGTAATTTGCACAACCAATATCCAGTGGGGTGGAACGAAGGCGATGGTCGCCGGCTTGGTTGACGCTTACGGAGATTCCGGAAGCTTCCCAACTCCCGAGGCGATCGCGGCGGCCTCGCTCTCCGAATTCCAGCGCTCAGTGCGGCTAGGCTATCGCGCTCCCTACGTGCATGAACTGGCGACGCTGACCGCGAGCGGAGCCCTTGATCTGGAAACTCTATACCAACCCGGCACGCCATCCGGGGAATTGAAGAGAAAGGTGCTCGCCTTGAAAGGCGTCGGGCCATACGCCGCGGCGACCCTCCTTATGCTGATGGGCCGCTACGACGATTTGCCGGTCGATACAGTGGCGCGCGAGTTCGCTGCGAAGAAGTACTTCGGCGGGAGGAAGCCGAGTGATGCCGAGGTGCGGGCGATCTACGACGATTGGGGAGAATGGAGGTTCCTCGCCTATTGGTTCGACCTCTGGCAAGGGCCGGACGAGAAGCTATAGAGGTCTGGCAAGACCGAGACCCCCACCGCCGAATCTCCTTAGAGTGACTGCGGCTGTGGCCGTGAAGTGAGAATGTCGTTTTTGAGCGAAGTAGGAATGTCGCCTTGACAGCCCCATTCTCTGAGGATGCAGGAAGGACTACTAGAGATGGGTCAAACACATCGTGGCCGTCTGGTCGCGTTAAAGAAGGCGCAGAAGAGATCGATTACACAGGCGGAGGCCGCCGCTGGATAAGAGCCACCACCTTGGCGCCGTTGAGCCATGTGGGGAGGCGAGAGGTGCTGAGGGATTACACCTTGCGCTGGGATGAGAAGTTGTACCGGATCGAGCGGTGGGCAAGCACGACGGGGTTGCGCCGAGCCAAGGTGCGAGTGGAGCAGCGGCTGGATGGTTCCATGGCGGTACGCCATGGTGAACGCTACCTGCCCGTCAAGGAATGCGCCGTGGCAGGCAAGCCGGAAGCGCCGCCGAAAAAGCCAACCCAGAGCAGTCGCCCCCGTGGTCAAGGCAGCGACTGGAACAAGGATTTCGACCTGAAGAAAGGGCCGAAGGTACGGCAGGCAGCACAAGCATCGGGCTATCGGGGAAGCACTGGGGAGTGAGCCTTCCGATCCGGGCTGAGGAGCGAGTCGTGGGCCAAAGACGCCCTGTACAGGGAAACTCTCCAGACGACCGAAAAACCTACCCGGATTTTCGTTCGCCCCAAGAGAGTTTGCGTCGATGTCCACCCGCTCGCTCCGTGACCCGGACGGTTCTTCACCGGCAGTGCGCACTCGCCGCCGAACCAAGGGGCCCGGACTGGCGTTTTCAAGGCATGACGGAATCTATCGCTCCGATGAGATCAACCGAACCCTCAGAGCCTGGGGGGCGGGCGCCGCCTCCCGTTGGTCGGCCTCCGGGCCTAGGCCAAGGACGCGGCGGGAGAAACTGCTCCGCGTCCTGCTCATCGTTTGCGACGAGTTCCGACCGACTATTCATTGATCGGGTTGCTCGCCAGCAGAGCCCGTCTCTGCTTCACCGGCGACCGCAGAATAGCACGCACTTCCCAACCGCTCGGGCAACAGGCGACGTTTCTACTTTCGTTGACATATGTGACGTTTTTGATTGTTTTGTAAGTAGAAGTGTGATATCTATTGACAGGTTTTGCAATCGCCACCGCACGTGACGAGTTCGTTTCGGAGTTGGAGAATGAGTCTTCGGGTCGGTTCCGCACCATCGCGCCCTAATCTCACTTGTGCCTGCCATCCCAGATCCTGTTTCACTCTCCGAGCAAAATCTGTCATTACGAAATTCCTTTGAAAGGGGATTGGACATGGATCGTCCACTGCGGCATCTTCTGCCGCTGATCATACTTCTTCTTATGGCTCCCCTCTGCCTCGCGCAGAGTTCGGCCACAGTTACAGGTGTTGTCCAGGATTCGACCGGAGCGGTAATCCCCGGCGCGAACCTGACACTCACCAACGTGCAACAGAACCGGCCATGGACAACTCAGAGTAATGCCGTTGGCGCTTACACATTCCAGCAGATCCCGCCGGGGAACTACCGTCTGGAGGTCGAGGCTGACGGCTTCAAGAAGTTTTCTCGTTCAGGCCTGATCATCAATGTTGCCCAGACCGCGGAGATCAACGTCCCGTTGGAAGTCGGAGCGCTTACGGAAACCGTCGAGATCACGGCGGAAACGCCGCTTCTCGATACCGCCAGCTCTACCCTTGGCGAGGTGGTCAATGAAATTACCACTGAGAACCTGCCGCTGAACGGCCGGAACGTACTTCAGCTAGTGGCTCTGACGCCGGGCATCAATACTACCCGCAGTTACCGGACGTCTTCTTCCGGAAGCGGCAGCATCTCCGCCGTCGCTTTCTCGGCAAACGGTGGCCGCAACGTATCCAATCAGGTCATGCTGGACGGGACGCCCCAGGAGGTGATGGGTTACAATCAGCCGTCGTTCGTGCCCTCTCCGGACGCGGTTCAGGAATTCAAAGTCCAGACCAATGCCCTCTCGGCAGAGTATGGCCGCAGCGGCGGCGCCGTGGTGAACATGGTGCATAGGTCCGGAACCAGCGAGTTCCACGGCGTGGGTTACTGGTTCGTCCGCAACGACGCTTTCGACGCGAACTCATTCTTCCAGAACCGGAACAAAACGCCCAAGTCCGGATTCCGGTACAACCAGTATGGAGCGACGCTCGGCGGTCCGATGACGCCGTCCCGGGAAACCACCTTCTTCTTTGTCAACTACGAAGGCCTTATCCGGCGCAACGCTGGAGGCGGCACCCATACAGTGCCCACGGCAAAAATGCGGTCAGGCGACTTCTCCGAGTTGCTGGATCCTTCTCTCAATAAGATCTCCGAGATCATCTATGACCCGATGACGATCGATGGTTCGGGCGTCCGCCAACCCTTCGCCGGAAATATCATCCCCGGTGATCGGCTGGACCCGGTGGGTGTCAACTTTGTCAACGAGTACCCGACGCCCTCCACTCCAAACACGTTCAACAACTTCTTCACGACGAAGGGCAACAAGATCGACCGCTACACTCTCACGGCGAAGTTCGATCACCGTTTCTCCGAGCGAAACAACTTCTTTGGGCGTATTAACTGGGACAAGAACGACAGCAAGTTGCCGGATCACTATGAAACTCCAGGTTCCCCGAACCTCGGTAACAGCGGGGCGAGGAACAAGGGGATTACCATCGACGACACGCATATGTTGGGCCAGTGGATCCTCCACGGCAACGCCGGAATCGCCTATCACGCCAACCCCAGAGACACGCCGATTGTTGAGAACATTAACGCGCAACTCGGACTGCCCAGCTACATCGACGATGTGAATCAGTTCAGAATCCATCCCCGGGTGAATCCCACCGGCTACAACCAACTTGGGACGAACGGCTCGTGGATCATCGGCAACAAGTTCTACAACATCATCTTCTCCGGCGACGCTTCCCGGCTGATCGGCAACCACACCGTGAAGTTCGGCGGCACCTACCGGCTGAATCGTGTCTCCAACTTCCGCCCGGTGGACCCGAACGGGCAGTACGCATTCAACATGAATTGGACGCGCCAGAAGTTCAACGGCGGAAGCGGCGGAGATGGCATCGCCACCATGTTGCTCGGGTTGCCAACCGGAGGCCAACTCCGCACCGAACCCTCACTCTCCGAGCAGGTGAAGTACGGCGCGCTTTACTTTCAGGACGACTGGCGCGTAAACAACAAGCTGACCGTGAACATGGGACTTCGCTGGGAAACCGACCGTGCTCTCACCGAGAAGTGGGACCGCGCCTCCTGGTACAACACCGGGATCCCGCTTCCGCTAGAGGTTCCCGGTTTCGGCACGTTCTTCGGCGGTATCGAATTTGCGGGCCGCCATAACCAGTTCGGAAACAGCGAGCGCGGTATCGTGGACCTGCCGTACATGAACTTCTCACCGCGGCTAGGTTTCGCTTACAAACTGAGCGACCGGATCGTGCTTCGCTCCGGTTTCGGCATGTTCTACAACCCGACCACCGGAAACGGTCCAAATCCTACCAAAGCCGGCGCTCTCAGTTTTAATTCCCAGACCGGCATCCCCAGCTCGATCGACGGTGGCCGCACTCCGTACGCCACCCTTCAGGACCCATTCCCGGACGGGTTCATTGTTCCGCTGAACGGGTCTGACGGCGAGATGACGAACGTGGGCTCCGGCATCAGCACCAATTTCCGCGATCGTTATATGCCGTATTCGATCCAATGGAACGTTAACGTTCAATACGAGTTGCCGGGGAACATGCTGCTCGATGCGGCGTACGCCGGAAACTCAGGCGTCCATCTGCAAGCGAATGCGAGTCAGCTCAACCAGTTGCCGGACGCCTTGCTTTCCGAAGGCGACAGGCTGCAGGAGAAGGTGGACAATCCGTTTTTCGGGATTCTTCCAGCCGCTAGTGGCATGGGAAAGAAAACGACCACCTACGGGCAATTGCTCCGTCCCTATCCGCACTTAACCGGCCTGAATAACCTGCTGGCCACCCACGCCCACTCGAGTTACCATGCCCTGCAGCTCAAGTTCCGCAAGCGCTACTCGAACGGCATCCAGTTCCTGGTCGCCTACACCTTCTCGAAGACGATCGATGATTTGTCTTCGGTAGCGGGCTTTCTGGGGCAGGAGAACCCCGGCTATACCAACCACAATAACCGCCGGCTGGATAAGGGTTTATCCAACCTTCATGTTCCGCACGTACTTAGCGTGAACTACCAGTGGGAACTGCCCTTCGGCAAAGGGAAACCCTTCCTTAACTCCAGCCGGGCGCTGGATCTGGTCGCCGGCGGCTGGGTACTCAACGGTATCACCACGGCCCAGAGCGGCCTGCCAATGTCGATCACGTCTCGTACCAACACCTTGCGAAACTTCGGCGGCACCCAGCGGCCGGACTATGTGCTCGGTCAGGACATGCAAACCAGCGGCTCCAACCAAGAGCGCATCGATGGCTGGATCAACCCAGCCGCGTTCCAGGACACACCCGAGTATACCTACGGTACCCTCGGGATGTACAATTCGGCTCTTCGGGGACCGGACTACATGTCGTGGGATCTGTCCATCCTGAAGAACTTCCAGCTTACGGAGCGGTTCCGTCTGCAATTCCGGAGCGAGTTCTTCAACGCATTTAACCGGCCTAACTTCAACAACCCCGGTGGGCGCACCTTCGGCAATAACAACTTTGGTGTGATCACCGGCACGGAGCCTGCGCGCGTTATCCAGTTCGGCTTGAAGCTTCACTACTAAACACGGCTGAAGACCCGCCATTGAGGGCCGCCCCGCTTCTAGGGGCGGCCCTCAAACCGTCTCCTGGTCTGCCCGCTCCGCCATTTGAAGATAGCCGGGATTCTTCTAAATATTGGGTCCAACTCACATGGCGCTCTGCTTGTAGTCCATTGAGCCCGAACCGCCACAGTCGCTGAGTCCGGTCGCTTTGGTCATCGAGCCGTGCCTGGCTGCCGCAAAGCCGCCGCGCCTTCGATATCCTGGTCTCTCATGAGACTCGCGATTCTGGCCAGCGTTCTGATGTTCTGCCTGGCGGCCGCCGCCGCGCCGCCGAACATCCTCATCATCGTCTCCGACGATCAGGGCTACGGCGACCTGCGCAGCTATGGCAGTGACGAGGTGATCACGCCGAACCTCGACCGTCTTGCCGCCGAAGGCGTGCGCCTGACCAACTTCTACGTCACCTGGCCGGCCTGCACGCCGTCGCGTGGCAGCATGTTCACTGGCCGCTACCCACAGCGTCACGGCGTCTACGACATGATTCGCAACGAGGCGCCCGACTATGGCTACGAGTACACGCCGGCCGAATACTCCGTGACCTTCGAGCGGATCGGCGGCATGGACACCCGTGAGACGCTCCTGCCCGCCATGCTCAAGAAAGGCGGGTACACCGGCGGCATCTTCGGCAAGTGGGATCTCGGCATGCATCGGCGCTTCCTCCCCTTGGCGCGAGGCTTCGACGAGTTCTACGGGTTTGTCAACACCGGCATCGACTACTACACGCACGAGAGGTACGGCGTGCCGTCGATGTACCGCGACAATGAGCCCACTGAGGAGGACAAGGGGACCTACTGCACTAGCCTTTTCCTCCGCGAGGGAATGCGTTTCCTACGCGCGTACCACGAGCAGCCGTTCTTTCTCTACCTGCCGTTCAATGCGCCGCACAGCGCTTCGAACCTCGATCCCGACATTCGTTCCGGAGCGCAGGCGCCGGATCGCTACAAGCGGATGTATCCACATCTGAAGGAAGGACTCCAGGAGGGTGTCCGCTACGGTAAGCCGGCCATGGTGGCTACCCGCGAGGCTCGCAGGCTACGCTATCTTGGCTCCATCACCGCCATGGACGAAGCCATCGGTGAGGTGTTGGATTTCGTCGATGAAAACGGCCTGCGCGAAAACACGCTGGTGATCTTCTTTTCGGATAATGGCGGTGGCGGTGGGGCGGACAACGGTCCGCTGCGCGGCGGAAAAGCGCGAATGTTCGAGGGCGGCGTGCGCGTGCCCTGCATCGTGCGGTGGCCGGGCAAGATTCCCGCGGGAACGGTCTGCGATGAGTTCCTCACCTCGCTCGAGATCTTTCCGATGGTACTCGGAGCCGCCGGTGTCGGCCATCCGGAAGGCGTGACGCTGGACGGATTCGACATGATGGATGTGCTCGTGGGAAACACGCAGTCGAAGCGCACGGAGATGTTCTGGGAGCGCCGCTCCGACCGGGCTGCCCGCGTGGGGAAGTGGAAGTGGGTGGAGTCGGCCGCAGGCGGCGGGCTGTTCGACTTGGATGCCGATATCGGCGAGACCACTGATCTCTCCCAACAGAAGCCGGAAGTGCTCGAGATGGTCCGTGAGCGGTTTGCGGCTTGGAAGCGGACGATGGAGGAGGCCGAACCGCGGGGTCCGTTCCGCGACTACTGATTGCGCCAGGGAGCCGCGCCGCCCGGCTATAGTTGGAATAGAGGCTCCGCGCTCGCCGCAGCCAGCGAAACTCGAAGAATGGAAGATCTCCCGGTCAACGAACGCACCACCATCCCGGCCTCGGAACTGCGTGTTTCCTTTGCCCGCTCGGGCGGACCCGGCGGACAGAACGTGAACAAAGTGGAGACGAAGGTGGATTTGAGATGGAACCCCGCCACCAGTTCGGTTCTGAGCGCGGTGGAGCGGGAGCGGCTGTCGCGGCGCCTGTCCTCGCGTCTGACGGCCGAGGGCGATCTCATTGTTACCTCCAGCCGGACGCGAGACCAGGGCCGGAACCGGGAAGACGCCCGGGCGAAGCTGGTTCGTTTAATCGCGAAGGCCCTCGAGAAACCGAAGATTCGAAAGCGTACGCGGCCGGCGAAGGGCGCCATCGAGAGCCGCTTGAAAGAGAAAAAGGAACGGAGCCGGCTGAAGGAACTCCGTCGCGACGCCGAAGGCTAACTTCGAACCATTTCTTCGTCGCCACGGGATCTCTTGCTTTGTCCGACCAAGCCGGTGAGGTCCTCCACAATCCGCTTCAGGTTGCTGGACTGGGAGTCCAACTCCTGACCTACCGATGCGCTCTCCTCGGCGTTCGCCGCGGATTCCTGGGTGACGCGCTGCATCTGGGTGATTGCGCTGAGAATTTGCTCGGTGCCCTGAGCCTGGGTTTGGCTGCCCTCCTCTACCGCGCCGGCAAGCTTCTTCACTGCATCATTGTCTTCCGTGATGGACCGGATTGCCTCGGTGACCTGATCGAGTGTCGCCTTGCCCTCGTGCGATTTCTGGATCGACTCCTCGATGAGCGCCGAGGTGTCCTGAGCGGCCTGCGCGCAGCGTTGTGACAGATTGCGGACTTCGTCGGCCACCACGGCGAATCCCATACCTGCCTCGCCGGCCCGCGCCGCTTCCACAGCGGCGTTCAGAGCGAGAATATTGGTTTGGAACGCAATGTCGTCGATCACCTGAATGATCTTCGAGATCTTCTCGCTGGAGGTGTTGATCTCCTGCATCGCGGCCACCATCTGGTCCAGCCGCGTGTTGGCCTGCTCCACGCCCGCGCTCACCTTTGACGTGAGTTGCGACGCTTCCTTCGACGTTTGGACATTTCGCTGGGCCGTCGCATTGATCTCCTCGCTGGAGGCCGAGGTCTCCTCCAAGGACGCCGCCTGTTCCGAGGCGCCCTGGGCCAGCGCCTGACTCGAAGAGGAGACCTGCGTGGCCGCGCTCGCGACTTGCTCGGCGCCTTCCTCTAACTCGCCGACCAGGTTGCGCAGCGATCCGGTTGACCGCCGGACAACCACGATCACGGCCGCCAGGATCACGATGTTTAACCCGACGAGGCTAATTGCCACGAGACGGCTCACCTGCACATCCTTCTTCGACTGTGTGCTGGCCGCTTGCAGCGCCTCGCCCTGGCGTCCCATCAGCGCCCGCGTCGCTTGATCGATCTCAAGGCCGGCCGCATTGAGCCGGGTGGTTAGGATCTCGTGCGCCGCGACGAAATCGCCACCTTGGGCCGTCGCGAGATACTCCTCATAGGCTGGCGCCCATTTATCGAGTCCCGCTTCCACGAGTGACAGCGACTGCAAATCCTCGGCGCTCGCGTAAAGGTCGCGCAACGACGCGACCTGCTCCCTCACCATGGTCACGCCTTCCAATACCAGTTCCTTTGACTCCGCCGCCATCTCCGTGGCATGGCAGGAGCTGCAGGATTCCTCCGACTCGCCGCCCGTGCGGCTGGCTTCCAGGTGCTCCACCACAAAGGCCATGTGAGCATAGCGGGACTGCGCTGCCACTTCTTGAAATCCTGACCGGATTCCGCTAATTCCGTCAGACCGGCGCCCGGTGGTGTTCACTGCGCTGTCGAGAGCGTCGCCAAGATGTTGAATGGTCCCCAACGAGGAGAGGCCCAGTGCCAACATGAACACGAATACCACCGCAAAGCTCAATATCAGCTTCTTGCCAATCGTCATTCGGGAACTCACTTTCATACCTCCCCTTACATCCTGTCTTCGTAACTTGTCTGAGTGTCCGGCGCGGGTGGGACGACGCGATTCCGCAGGGTCGGAACGGTCCGAGCGCTCTCCAGCCACTCCCCGGTCGAGGCGGTTCCACGTAGCCGCCTTTCACTGTTCATATCGCCCGCCGGCTGGCTGGCTTGAAAGAAAAACTGAAGCGCGGTCCGGACTCAAAGAGTGAATTTTCCGGACTCCAACTCAGGCCGTTCGTAATAACATTTAATTGGAGCTGAACCGATGCCCCCTACCATGCGCCGCCTCGTTTTCGCCGCTCTCGGATTGACTCTCCTGCCTGCCGCCCTGGCCGCCCAGAATATCGTCGCGGACCCCGTCTCACTGGTCTTCACTTACAAGATCGGAGGTGCTTTGCCGGGCCCCCGCGTTCTTGGCGTGGGGCTCGATACGGGCGGGAGCGCGCCCTACACCGTGACAGCGGGCGTTGGCGAGTGGCTCAGCGTCGCGCCGTCAACGGGTACTACCCCGGATACCGTGCAAGTTTCCGTCCATCCCTTGGGTCTTGATTCCGGTGTCTATTCCGGCCAGGTGAGGATCGATTCCGGCGGCAGAATCTTCGTGGTGCCCGTCACCCTCTACGTGCAGGAGATATTCACCGACCTCGTCGTTAGCCCTGGACAGCTTTTCTTTGAGGCGATTCCAAATGGAGCGGCGCCTCCGGCGCAATTGATCTCCGTCAGCGCCCCACCAACTCAGTTAAAACCATTTTCCGTATTCACTTCTGGTGACGGCTGGCTGCTGGCAAGTCCCACCAACGCGCTGACGCCAAGCACCGTCGAAGTACAGGTCGAGCAACGGAATGTTCTGCCTGGCGCCTATCAGGGTGCGGTCAATTTCCTCGATTCCGAGGGGAGGCTCGCCTGGACGGTACTGGTTACCATGGTTGTCGCCCAGCCCAGTCCTGTCACCGCCGCGCCTGCGGCGCTGAGCTTTCAGGCCAAGTCCGGAGTGGACTCACCGCAGTCGAAGAATGTGGTCATCACCAGCGTAACTGGAGATTCGCACCTCATCGAAACGCGCGCGGCGACCGATAGCGGAGGCGGCTGGCTTTCGGTTTCTCCTGCCGCCAGCATCACGCCAACCGTGATCGCCATTACCGTCAACGGCGCCGGACTCCCGGTGGGAACCTATCGCGGCGCTGTGATCCTGACCGTGCTGAAGCGGGCCGTAACCATTCCGGTGACGCTGACCATAACCGGCGGCCCGGCGCTGGCGGTCTCTTCCGATTTCCTCCGCTTCCTGTCCGGCGAAGGCGCCGCGCCAAATCCGCAGTCGCTCGTTGTAGACAGCCTCAGCGGCAGCGCAGTGCCATTCGTGGTGGCCACCAGCGGCGAGGAATGGTTGGCGGTGACACCCGAGTCCGGGACCACTCTTGCCACGCTAACCGTCAGCGCGAGGCCGGCCGGTCTTACTCCGGGTGTCTACAACGCGCTGATTTCCATCACTGCCGCTGGTTCGGCCGTTCCAACCACGGTGCAGGTGAGTTTTGAAATCACGGATGTTGTCACCGTTCAGGCCGAGCCAACTGTCCTCAGCTTCGCCGCCGCCGTGGGCTCCACCTCCATCACAAACAAGCCGGTGACCGTCTCAAGTAGCGGGCCACCGCTGGCATTCACGGTTACGGCCGCTTCCGCCGGGTGGCTTGCCGCCGCTCAGACTGCCAATTCGACCCCCGCCAGAATCGCGGTGTCGGCGAACCCCGCTAGCCTCGCCACGGGGATCTATCATGGTTCGGTCGTCATCCACGCGCCGGCGGCCGGCAACAGCCCGCTATCCATCCCGGTGACACTCGAGGTGGAGGGATCTGTGCCGAGGATCAGCGCGGTGGTTCATGGCGCCAGCCTCACCGCCGGATCCGTCGCCCCGGGCACTACGGTGACTCTGTACGGGCAAAATCTTGGTCCCGAGGAAGGAAGCGGTCTTGTAATCGGATCGGATGGCCGGGTGACGACGGCCCTGGCGGGAGTTCGAGTTCTGTTCGACGGGATTCCGGGAGCCTTGCTATACGTTCAAGCCCGGCAGGTCAACGTGGTCGTTCCTTACGCACTTGCCGGTCTCAGATCCGCGAACGTCGTCGGCGAGTATATGGGTGAGCAGTCGCCCACCGTGCAATTGACGCTCTCTCCCGCTGCGCCGGGCATCTTCACGGTGGACTCCAGCGGGCAGGGCCCGGGGGCAATCCTCAACCAGGACTACAGCCTCAATCACGCGGGCAATCCCGCCGCCCCTGGGGAGATCGTCATCATCTACGGAACCGGCGCCGGGCAGACGTCTCCGCCTGGCGTGGATGGCGAGATCGTTGGTCCCGATCCGCCGCGGCCACTGGCGCCAGTGAAGGTCTGGATTGGAGGGGCGGAGGCCGCGCTCGAGTATGCCGGCGGGGCCCCGGGATTCGTCGCCGGAGTGTTGCAGGTCAACGCCCGAGTTCCGCAATCCCTCCGGCCGGGGGCACATCCGATATTTCTCGAAATTGGACAGCTAAGAAGCCAACTCGCCGTTACGGTCGCCGTTCGGTAACCGGACGCGCGGAATGGGAACGGCTGGTTGGGTGGACCGCAGGCCGGCGACGTCGAGTTCGCCGCCCTCCTCGTGGTAGTCCGCGTCCACGTTGACGCTCCAGAGGTCATGCTGCTCTCCCAGAATGTTGCGCGCCGCCAGCAGGGCTGTCAGCATCGAGTGATCCTGGTTGTTGTACTGGTGCATTCCGTTGCGTCCCACCAGTTGGAGATTCGGCGTTTGCCGCAGGAAACGCTTGACAATTTCGAGGGCTCCTTGGTATCCGCGATCATAGACGGGATACGCTTTCGGCATCCGCACAACGGCGCCGTCGAGGAAGGCGGCCGTGGAGGCCAAGCCCAGCGACTCCATCTCCCGCCGCCCGAGGGCAATCAACTCTTCATCGGTAGCGGACCATAGCCGGTCATTCTCGAAACAGAAGTACTCGAGGCCCAGGCAGGTGGTTTCCGGATTGGGTGTCATCTCCGGACTCCAGTTCTTGTAGTTCTGTATGCGGCCGACCTTGACGCCGGGTTCATGCACGTAGATCCAGTTATCAGGGAAAAGGTCACGGCCCCGATAGATGAGCGCGACTGTAAGAAAGTCCCGGTAGCGGAATAGACTGGCGGCCTCTACCAACTCTTGCGGAGGCGCGGGATGCAGGCATTGGATGAGATCGCGAACCGGCATGCTACTGATGAAATTGCCGCCCTCGTAGATGGACCCAGCCGCTTCCACAGAGGTAACCCGACCGGGCTCCCAGTGGATTTTCTGGGCCGGCGCGTTGAAGATCACCCGGCTTCCCCGGCTTTCCACCTCGTCGCGAAAGCGTTGCCACATCATGCCCGGTCCGAGGCGAGGATAGTGGAACTCATGGATCAAGGTCTTGATGCCGGCGCCGTTCGTATTCGCTTTGCGGTAGCGCACGGCGTTCCAGAGGGCGGTCCGGAGCGAGAGTCCGCGAATGCGCTGGGCCGCCCAATCCGCGCTGATCTCGCTGCACGGCATGCCCCAGACCTTCTCGGTGTAGGTTCGGAAGAAGATCTCAAAGAGCCTTCTCCCGAAGCGGTTGGAAACCCAGGTTTCAAAGCTCTCTTCGGGTTTGGCGGGAAAAAGAGCTGACTTTGCGTAGCTCATGCCGCACCGAAACGACTCCGCCAAGCCGAGTCCCTGCAACGCGTTCCACGGATCGAGTGGATATCGAAAGAAATGCGACTTGTAGAAGATACGGGAAAGCCGCTTGCGGCGCAGGAAGTCGTCGCCTAAAACCTCTTCCCACATCCGCTGGATTAGGGGAACCTTGGTGAAGAACCGGTGCCCGCCGATGTCGAACAGATAGCCGTTGTGCTCGACAGTTTGAGATAAGCCCCCGGTGGCGGCGGTTTTCTCGAGAATCACCGAGGTTACCTGGTTCTTGGAGAGTTCGTAGGCCGCGGTCAGTCCCGCCGGCCCTGCTCCCACGATGACGACCGGATGTTTCACAATACGCCAGTTCGGATTCGATGCGGGCGCCGGCGGGCCATTACCCGGCCTTGCCGGACGTTTCCTCATCGTAACATTACGAGTTCGCCGGCAGCGCCGGTGCACGCCGTCTCACTTCGGCGAACCCACCAGGCGCAGCAACACCAGTGACCGGCCCCGGAGTTTGTAACGGCTGTCGCGCAGGAAGTACCGGCGGCTCCAATTTGCCTCGGCCGTGTCGAGCAGCCGTTCCCATCGCTGGCCTTCCTGGTGTGCCGGGAGGGCGAAAATCACCGGCTCATGGTAGGCGCTCAACATGATGAAAAGAGTGTCATCGACGATCGGTTCGCCCATCTCGTCACACTCTTCGATCGCATCTCCGGCGAGGCGGTAGCCGAGGCAGCGCGCCGCCGGATTGCTCCACGCCGCATCGTTCATCTCGGCGCCGCTCGGTTCGTACCAGGCGATGTCCTTGATTTCGGTACCCCGGATGCTCCTGCCCTGGAAAAATCGGCGCCTCCGCAGGACGGGGTGTTGCTGCCGCAGCCGGACGACATAGCGCACGAACTCGAGCAGGTTCTTTTGCCGGTCCAAGAGGTTCCAGTCATACCAGCTAATCTCGTTGTCCTGACAGTAAGCGTTGTTGTTGCCGCCCTGCGTACGGCTCAGCTCGTCCCCTCCCGAGATCATCGGTACGCCTTGAGAAAGCAGCAGTGTCGCGATGAAGTTCCTTTTTTGGCGTTCCCGGAGATTCACGATCGTCCGGTCCGTGGTTGGCCCTTCCACGCCGCAGTTCCAACTCAGGTTGTGATTCTCGCCGTCCCGATTGTCCTCTTTGTTGGCTTCGTTGTGTTTCTCGTTATAGCTCACCAAATCTTCCAACGGGAACCCGTCGTGACAGGTCACGAAGTTGATGCTCGCGTAGGGGCGACGGCCGCTGTGGGCGTAGAGGTCGCTCGATCCGGACAGGCGGGTTGCCATTTCGGAGACGACGCCGCCGTCGCCTTTCCAGAAACTGCGAACGGTATCGCGGTACTTCCCATTCCACTCCGTCCACCCGACGGGGAAGTTGCCGACCTGATAGCCGCCCTCGCCAAGATCCCAAGGCTCCGCGATCAGTTTCACCTGCGAGAGCACCGGATCCTGGTGAATAATGTCGAAGAAGGCCGCCAACTTGTCCACCGCGTGAAGCTCGCGTGCCAAAGCGCTGGCGAGATCAAAGCGGAACCCGTCAACATGCATCTCCATCGCCCAATAGCGCAGCGAATCCGTAATGAGCTGCAACACCCTGGGGTTTTTCATGTTCAGCGTGTTGCCGCAGCCGGTGTAGTCGACATAGTAGCGCCGGTCTTCGGGTGAGAGCCGGTAGTAGGAAGCGTTGTCGACCCCGCGAAGGGACAGGGTTGGCCCCAGGTGATTCCCCTCGGCCGTGTGATTGTAAACGACATCGAGAATCACCTCCAGTTCGGCCCGATGGAGGATGCGCACCATTCGTTTGAACTCTCGCACCACATTCGTGGGTTGCGCGGCCGACGCGTACCGGCTATCCGGAGCAAAGAACCCCAGCGTGTTGTAGCCCCAATAGTTGCTCAGGTTATTCTCCACTAGATGCCGGTCATAGGCATGGTGGTGAACCGGCATCAGCTCCACTGCCGTGACACCGAGGCTCTTGAAGTGTTGGATCGCCGGTTCACAGGAAAGTCCGGAATAGGTACCCCGGAACTCCTCGGGAACCTCCGGGTGGAGTTTCGTGAAGCCTTTCACGTGGGCTTCATAGATTACCGTTTTGTGCCAAGGGGTCCGCGGATGCCGGTCGTCGCCCCAGGTAAACGCCGGGTCGATCACTGCCGCCAGCGGCGCACAGGCAGCATTATCGCGGTCATCGCGCTCTAGATCCTGCTTCGGGCTGCCGACCCTGTATCCGTGCATCTCATCGGCCCAGCGGATGGTGCGGCCCACCACCTTGGCATAGGGATCAAGGACGATCTTGCGCGCATTAAAACGGTGGCCCTCAGATGGCTTCCACGGGCCATCGACTCGATATCCATAGAGTTGCCCCGGCACAAGATCGGAGACGTAGCCGTGCCAAACCATGTCGGTCTGTTCGGGTAACTGGATTCTCCTCGCTTCGGTAGTATCATCGGGCGAATCGAACAGGCACAACTCGACGCTCGTGGCGTGTTCGGAAAAGATCGCGAAGTTCACCCCAGCGCCATCCCAAGTGGCGCCAAGAGGATAAGGAGAGCCCGGACGGATACGGGTCGGAGTGCTCAAGCAACCCATTACATCACACCCTTCCCAGCGCTGCGTGGCC
This sequence comes from uncultured Solibacteraceae bacterium, assembly GCA_964468205.1. Classification (GTDB taxonomy): domain Bacteria; phylum Acidobacteriota; class Terriglobia; order Bryobacterales; family Bryobacteraceae; genus CAWELS01. The sequence continues at coordinate 70,184 of CAYXVG010000035.1, forward strand.
CAGCGGGCCGCCCGGCTATGGCCTGTCTATCAGGGCTGGCATACCACCGGTCAGGACCCGCTCGCGGTTTCCAGCCTTGGGTTCCTCACATCTTGTCTTGTTGGAGTGGGAGCGGCCGACCGGCCGCTTGGGTCAGACACCTCAACGAAAGCCGCCGCCACCTCCGGCCGGACCGCACACCGGTCCGCTGGTGGCAAACGCGGAGATGAGGCGCTGCACGTCCTCTGACTCGCAATCCGGGCATCTGAGCTCCCGGTCGGCGTCTTGCGCCCGTCGAAGCTTCTCGTAGACAGTACCGCAACTGTTGCAGCGGTATTCATACATCGGCATAGCAAACGTCCAGGTTTTCCTAGCAGCCAGCCTGTTGCTGTCGAAGCCGGCCTTTCTGATTTCCTTTACATGATAGTAGATGCACTGCCGGCGGCGGCGTGACACGTAGGCCGGGCATCAGTGGTACACTGTCTTCCGCCATGCAGATTGTGACCTATCGGAACCGCCGCGCCGTGCAGATTGAGAATTCCGGTGTGCGCGTCATTGTCCTTTTCGAGGGCGGCCACATCGCCGGGATTTTCCACAAAGCGACGGGCGTGAACCCGCTCTGGACACCGCCCTGGCCATCGATCGAACCTTCCGCCTACGACCCCGGCAAGCATCCCGAGTACGGCCGGAATGTCGAAAGCCGCCTGCTCGCCGGCATCATGGGCCACAATCTGTGCATGGATATCTTCGGTGTTCCCTCCGCCGAAGAAGAAGCCGCCGGACTCGGTGTGCACGGCGAGGCGCCCGTCGCGCCGTACCACTTTGAGATGGAGGACGATGAGTTGGTCTGCCGCGCTGACCTGATGGAGGCCGGTCTTGTATTCATCCGCCGCATTCGCCTTGCACCGGGCGGGGGAGTTGTTCGGATTTCGGAATCGGTCCACAACCTGCGCGGCATCGACCGCCCGATCGGCTGGACGCAGCATGCAACGCTCGGCCCTCCGTTTCTTGAAAAAGGCGTAACCCAGTTCCGCGCCAGCGGAGCTCGATCGAAGGTGGCTGAAGCCGAGTTCTCCGAGGAGTACGGGCGGTACAAAACAGGCGCGGAATTCGATTGGCCAAACGTTCCGCTCAAAGACGGTGGCACGGATAGCCTGCAAGTTTATACCTCGGCTCCCGTCTCCGGCGGCTTCACCACCACGCTGATGGATCCCGCGCGCGAGCATGCGCATTTCGTCGCCTGGTCGCCCGCCAGCAAAGTTGTGTTCGGCTACGTTTGGCGCCGTCAGGACTTTCCTTGGCTCGGCCGCTGGGAGGAGAACCTCTCGCGGAAGACGCCGCCATGGAATGGAAGGACAATCACTGCCGGCATGGAATTCGGCGTCTCGGCCTTTCCGGAGACCCGGCGGCAGATGGTGGAACGGGGCCCGCTGTTCGGAGCGCCCACGCTCCGCTGGATTCCCGCTGAAACCACGGTGCAGGCGGATTACTGCGCCTTCATCGCTAGTACTGGCTCAATACCCGAATCTGTCGAGTGGGACGGCGACGCCGGCGTGAAGCTGTAGGCCGGCGTGCGCGCTCGTCGTCATGTTGCCGGGGGAGGTTCCGGCGAGCGGATGCATGCGATCCGCTTTCGGCGGATAACCCGCCACGTTCACCCGCGTCACCGCAGCGGGATGTGAACATTGAAGCTCGATCGCGTGTCGCGGGGCAGCGCCGCGCAGAACAGAACAGCCGGACGGCCCGCATCGAGCCACAGTTGCGGGCGTTCCAGGCGGCGGACCTCTTCGGTCTCGCCGCTCTCCCGGTGGATGACGGGTTGGGTGAGGAATGGATCGGCTGCGGGGCTCCATTCGACGCCATCGGCGGAGAAAAACAAGGCCAGCGACAGGCCCCGCCCCGTGAAAACGCCCCGGAAGTCCTTCAAGATGGCGTAGTAGAAGCCGTCCTGCCACCAGACAAACGGATCCTCGGCGGCGAATGCCTCGCCCTCGGCGGTGAACACCGGGTCGGGATAGTGACGGTAAGGTCCCTCGGGACGCGAAGCGCGGGCGACGCCGTGCACTACCCGCCCCTCCGGGTCCATGCACTTGTAGACCAGCAGATAATCCCTTTCGGGAGTTTCTGTGACGGAGGGGTTGACGGCGAAATAGTGGCGGATTGTGCCTGGGACGGCGTCGACGAGGGGCATTTCCGACCGCTTCCAGGGTCCTTCGACACTATCGGCGACAGCGACGCCAATACGCTGGTTGACGCGCAAGTTTACCCGGTCGTCCGGCAGTTGATGCTCGACATCCGCGAAAACGCCCTTCCCGCGATAGTCGTCAAACTCCTCCGTCTTCCTCGTCCCAATGTAGAAGAGGTAGTACTTGCCGCCAAACTTCTTCACCGTCGGGTTGTGGGTCATTTCGGCGTCCCACTGAGCGCCTCCGCTTCCCGCGAGAACGATGCCTTGGGGCTCATAGGGTCCGAGTGGATCGCTGGCTGTAGCCCGGGCGATCACCGAATCGCTCAGCCACCCCGCGTGGCCGGTAGTTGACGGCCATTTCGCATAGAAAAGGTGATAAAGGCCGTCGTCGCCGCGCACCATGCTGCCGCCCCACACCTCCCATCCGTCTTCTGTGAGCATGGCGTTCGCCGGTACAGGTTTCATAAGCGCCCGGAAGTCACCGCCGGATAGTGGGACTCCGGGGTCGGTGACCGGTGGCGCTGTCGAGCAGGCCGCAAGCGCGGCGACCATGGCGAACAAGATGGAATTCGTGAGTATCGAGAAGGTCATGACGGGATTGTGCCCCGGATGAAACCGGATCCTGGTCATCGTATAGCGTGACACCGTCCCGCGGCAAATCGAAATAATGCAGATCGTGCCATGGTGTGCAATTCTTGCGGTGTCGCTCTGGCGAGATTGCCACTGTTGGGGCTGTAAATTCAGCCAGTTACAGTCCGGACACCATCCTGCATGTCGTACTATTGGAACTGGAGGTCGCGGCAATGCGCTGGCTGATTGTGATTTTCACTGTCATCCTGACGGCTGTCGGCGCTGTGGCGCAGCAGGCCGAAGGCCAGGCGCCTCTGCACACCTCCGGTCCGGTGGTTGAGCTTACCGGTGTGATCACCCGAGTTCAGGCCGCGAAGGGCCGGGGGATGCCGTTCATCGAAGTGGAGGCGGAGGGGGAGACGACGCGCATCCACCTTGGGTCCATGCGCTACCTCCTGCAGCACAACTTCAACCCATCCGCCGGCGACAAGGTGGAGGTGAAGGGCTTTCGTGGCGGAAGCAGCGAACTGATCGCGAAAACGGTGAAGCTTCTCGACCAGGACAAGACCTTGAACATCCGGGACGATAACGGCCGGCCGCTCTGGCAGCGGGGCCGGTACGGCAGGCCCCAAGGCCGCGGTAGACTGTGAAGAGAGGGGTAGTGATGATTTTCCGGACTGTATTTTCGCTTTTCACCTTGTTTCTCGCGCTCGCCGCTGCCGAACCCACAGCAGAGCAGTCGGCGCGCATTGACGAGTTACAGCACCGCGTTCTGGCTCCTTGCTGCTGGCAGGAGCCAGTGGCCGATCATCGGAGCGAGATAGCGCTTGAAATCCAGGATGAAATCTCCCAGATGGTACTTGCCGGCAAGACCGACCGCGAGATTATCGACCACTATAAAGCAGAGTACGGTATGCGCATCCTGGTCGAGCCCGAAGGCGACCTGTTCGTCATCATGAATGTCGTTCCGTTCGTATTTCTCGGATTGGGTGCAATCGTGGTGCTGATCGTCCTCCGGAAGTGGCTTAAGAACCGCCCGCCTGCCGAGCAACCGGCCTGATTCGGGTCCGCATCATCTGCAAAGCCCGCGAAATCTACGGAGTTCAGCCCCCGGTTCGGCGCCGGGGGCTGAATCGGCAAGCGGTGGCTAAAACTCCAACCGCAGAACAATCATGTGGTGGAACACGCTGGCGATGCCGGCGAAGCCCCTATCAGCGGTTGTGAACCGGGCGAAGTTGCCCGGGTTTCGTTTGTCATACTTGGTCAATGGCCGGACGAACTGGGGCATCTTGAACACGTTGCTGAGATCCCAGCGAATGCTCGCGGTGAAGCGCTCGTTTAAACTCCACCGTTTTGAAAGCGTACTCTGCGGCCAGTACAGTGACTTGCTGACGAAGGTGTTACGGCCCAGTGTTCCGGCAGTATAGGCCGGGGCGTAGTCGAAGGCTTCAATATGTAACATCGGGTTCTGGGCGCTGGTGGGGAACCGGTGCGGACCGATATCCCAGTTGTCGACCACCGCGCCGTCGAAAGATGAAGCGATAATGTCCGGCCGCTGGGCCCCGGCGAGGTACTTGAAGGGACTGCCGGCCGCCGACAAAGTGAACGGTCGTCCGGACTGCCACGTGTTGACCCATGACCATTCCCACCCGCCGAAGACAGCGTTCTTCCAGCCGCCCGAATTCATCCATCTTCGACCCTCACCGAACGGCAGTTCCCATGTGGTCACCGTCACCCAGCGGTGTGTCATGTCATAGCCGGCCCGGCCCTTCTCTAGGGCGCGGTTGTAGAAGGTGATTCCGCCAACGTTTCCGTCGCCGTCGGTATCGTTGAGAGCCTTGGAGTAGGTGTAGAAGGCGTTCAGGGTGAAACCGTGGGAGAAGCGCTTCTCCGCGCGGAGAGTGAGACCGTGGTAGGTGCTGTGGCTATAGTTGCTCCAATGATTGATGCTGCCAAATTGCGGATACGGCTTGTAGTTCTGCTGTTGTTGCCGAATTTTGTCGAGTTCGCTGAT